>DDFO01000047.1:53671-91245 GCA_002337215.1 Phycisphaerales bacterium UBA1926
CGTCGCCCGACGAGTCGGAGCCGGCGCGAGCCGTGAACAGGCCCGTTTCACCGTCCTGCGTGAAGTACGAGGTGTCCAGATCGCTGTAGGCGAAGGTGGTGATCGCGACATCCGCGGACGCGATAGACGCGGCCATGGCCAGCCCGGCGGCGGCAAAAATCTTCATATTCATTCTCGTACTCCTCTTTGGGTTGCTTTTCTGATCCCCGCCGGTGTGCGTGACCCGCGACGGAGTGTCTCTCATCCAAATTTTCCGATTGATGCACCGGCAACAGCCGCCGGGCAGATCGGACACAGATTGCGATCCCGCACGCATCGGCGCGTTCGGGACCTTGATTCACCGCAAACATGCCACGAGAAAATGAGCGTGCCACCCGATTGCCAAGGCTTTTTGGGATAAAGACTTATCAGACCGCCGGTTCTGGCTGAACTGACCCATCACCACCCGAACGACGACGTACGCGGGTCCTCATACAGGGGGGGCGATCAGGCGGATCGATCGGCATCGCACTCCGCCGGCCGCGGAGCCGGCACGGACCAACCTCGCCGCTAGAATCGACGTCAGCCATCGGATCGAATCCCATGACGCGGTCCCGGCTTGCCGGGCAGCACAACACACCGGAACCGACCACAAAGGCCGATCCCGCCCCTTCAGGTGGGCTCCGCCACGACCCCAGAGGCACGCACCCATGCCCAAAGCGACCTACTCCAACGGCCTCGACAAGCACTATCTGCTCAAGAACATCCCGACCTTCCCGTTCGGCGATCCCAAGGACCGCAAGGTCGTCTCGTACGACGAATACGTCAAAAACGGCGGCTACAAGGCCCTCCGCAAGGCCATCACCATGTCCACCGGGGACGTCATCACCACCGTGAAGGACTCCGTCCTCCGAGGCCGAGGCGGCGCGGGCTTCCCCGCGGGCGTCAAGTGGGGCTTCCTCCCCCCCGTCAAACTCACCGACGGCAGCGAGTTGAAGGAAGACGCCGTCGGCGAGTTCATCGACATCGAGGGCCGCTACCTCGCGATCAACGCCGACGAGTCCGAGCCCGGCACCTTCAAGGACCGCCTCCTCATGGAGTGCGACCCCCACGGCATGCTCGAGGGCATCGCCATCGCCTGCTACGCCTGCAAGCTCAACAAGGCCTACATCTTCATCCGGGGCGAGTACCACCACCAGGCCCATGTCCTCGAGAAGGCGATCGCCGAGGCGTACGAGCACGGCATTTTCGGCGACAAGGGCCTCATCGCGGGCTCTGAGAACACCGGGGGCCCACGCTTCAAGGTCGATTGCTACGTCCACCGCGGCGCCGGGGCCTACATCTGCGGCGAAGAGACCGGCCTGCTCGAGGCGATCGAGGGCAAGCGCGGCTGGCCCCGCATCAAGCCCCCCTTCCCCGCCATCAAGGGCCTGTTCGGGAAGCCCACCATCATCAACAACGTCGAGACCCTCGCGCACGTCCCCGACATCATCAACAACGGCGCGGAGTGGTTCACCAACCAGGGCGTCGAGTCCTCGGTGGGCGGGCCGCCCAGCTTCGGCACCAAGCTCATGGGCGTCTCGGGCCACGTCGAACGCCCAGGCGTTTACGAGGTCGAACTCGGCATCCCGCTCAAGACCCTCGTCGAGGAATTCTGCGGCGGCATGCGCCACGGCAAGAAGTTCAAGGGCGCCATCGCGGGCGGCGTGAGCATGGGCATCCTGGGCCCCGATCAGTACGAGGCCGAGATGGACTTCGATATCGGCCGCAAGTACAACGTGCTGGGCCTGGGCACCGCGTGCCCCACGGTCTTCGACGAAGACACCGACATGGTCGCCGTCTGCCGCAACATCGCCCGCTTCTACAAGCACGAATCGTGCGGCCAGTGCACCCCCTGCCGCGAGGGCTCGGGCTGGCTCTATCAGCTCCTCTGCAAGATCGAAGAGGGCGACGGTCGCACCAAGGACCTCGACCTTGCGCTCGAAGTCGCGACCAGCATGGGCTCGATGCCCGGCACGACCATCTGCGGCCTCGCCGACGGCAACAACTGGGCGACGCGGACGATCATGAACAAGTACCGCGACGAGTTCGAGAGCCGGGTCAAGCCGAGCCACGTGCCGGTGAAGATGACGGTGGGGGCGTCGGCGAAGGGGTGAGCGGCCCACGATCGCCTGTTCGCGTAGTCTGACGCCACATGCAGGCCCATGAAGACAACGCACGCCGGCCGGTCAAGGCCCGGGGCCTTGCGGTCATGCACCGCGCGGCCGGGACGCTCGCCCGGGCCGGGGTGACACCCAACGCCGTCTCCGTCGCCAGCGTCGTCTTAGCGGCGGGCGCCGGTGCGTTTCTCGTGTTCACAGCCTCGCTCGACGCGGGCTCAATCGGTGAACGCGTCGCGTTCCTCGCCTCGGCCTGCCTCATCGGCCTCCGCCTACTCGCCAACCTCGTCGACGGGCTCATCGCCGTCGAGGGCGGCAAGCGCACCCCGCTAGGCGGTGTTTTCAACGAATTCCCGGACCGCGTCTCCGATGTGCTTGTGCTTGTCGGCGCGGGGTACGCCGTGGGTGGCTCGCCCAAGCTCGGGTTCCTCGCCGCGATCGTCGCCGTGCTGATCGCGTATGTCCGCGAGCTCGGGCACGGCCTTGGCGCCGCGCACCACTTCATCGGCCCGATGGCGAAGCAGCAACGCATGACCACGCTCATCGTCGCCTTCGTCTGGCTCGCCGTGACACCCGTCGCGTGGCGACCTGAGAACCAGGGTGCATCACTCGGCCTCCCCGCGATCGCGTGCGTGCTCATCATCGCCCTCGGGTTCGTCACGCTGGTTCGCAGACTCCAGCGGATCGCGCATGACCTCCGTGCGCTCGCGACACAATCACCGGCGGAGGACGCCCCGTGACCGACGAACTCCGCGACCGGTTCTTCGGCGTCTTCGCGGCGGGGCTCGATCCCGTCTCCCAGGCGCTGCTCATCGGCATCGCCGCGGTGCTCGTCGTCGCCGGTGTGATTACCTTCGCCCTCCCCTCGTCACGCGTGCCCGATCCGATGCGCCGCGAGCTCCGCCAGCGATGGACCACCTGGGCGATCATCGCGCCGATCGTCGTCGCGGGTGTCCTGGGCGGTGCGGGCACCACGGCCCTGCTCATCGCCGCGATCTCCCTGCTCGCCTACCGCGAGTTCGCCCGGGGCACGGGCCTCTTCCGCGATCCGATCATCAGCGGCGTGTTCGTCCTCGCGGTGCTGGCGCTAGCGTTCGGCGCGCTCGACAACCGCTTCGCCCAGTTCACCGCCGTCGCCCCGATCGCCACCGTACTCATCGCGATCGCCCGGCTGCTGCGAGACGACCCCGAGGGCTATCTCCAGTCCGTCTCGTTGGGCGTCGTCGCCGTGCTCATGCTCGCCGTCGGCCCGGCCTACCTCACCATGTTCACCATCGACGAGCGAGCGATCCCCGTCCTGCTCTCGATCTTCGTCTCCACGGCCGTGGGCGACGTCAGCGCCTTCATCGTCGGCAAGTGCATCAAGGGACCAAAGCTCGCACCCAATACCAGCCCCGGCAAGACGATCTCGGGCGCCGTCGGCTCGCTCGTCATCACCGCCTCGTTCGCGGCCTTCGTCTTCGGCTCGATCTATGACGGCACGCCCCTCGACACGCCGCTCCGTCTCGCGATCCTCGGCGTGCTCATCGCCGCGTGCGGTCAACTGGGCGACCTAGTGCTCAGCTCGATCAAACGCGATCTGGGCATCAAAGACTTCGGCGCGAGCCTCCCGGGGCACGGCGGGCTGCTCGATCGCGTCGATAGCCTGCTGCTCTCATCCCCCGCGGCGTTCTATTTCATCGCCAACTATGCGGGGGTCGGCATCGGCAGCGCCACCGAGATCTTCACGGGCTGATCGCTCGACCACCGAACCATGCGCAAGTGGACCTACACCCCAGCCCGCGACCTCGACCTGCACGGCCTCGATCGGCTCACGAGCCCGCGCCGCGAACGGGGGCTCATCGGCGCGATCGGCCACGCGTGCTTCCTCGCCGCCGCGCGCACGTACCTCGCCCTCTACCACCGCATGCGCGTCGAAGGCCGATCGAAATTGCCGGTCGCGGGCCCGCTCGTGATCGTCGCGAACCACACGAGCCATCTCGACGCGATCATGATCCTCGCCGCGCTCCCGCGCAGGCTCCGCCGCGTCGCGAGGCCTGTGTCCGCGGCCGACACGTTCTTCACTTCGCTCCCGCGGGCCGGGCTCGCGTCGGTCTTCATCGACGCGCTCGCGATCAAGCGGGGCGGCACGGGCCGGCAGCAACTCGCCCAGCTCCGCGAGCGCCTCACCGAGGACGGCTGCTGCCTGATCGTCTTCCCCGAGGGCACACGCACGCGGACGGGCGAGCCCTGCCGTTTCCGCCACGGCGTCGGCGCCATCGTCGCGGGGACCGGCATCCCCGTTGTCCCCTGTTTCGTGCGCGGGGCCCACGCCGCACTGCCGCCCGGCTCGCGCGTGCCGCGCCCCAGACCCGTAGGCGTCCGGTTCGGCGAGCCGATGCGGTGCGACGACGAGTCGGACTGCCGCGAGGGCTGGAAGCAGATCGCCGAATCGCTGGAAGCGGCGGTGCTTAAGCTTGGTGAGTGATGCGCCGGTCGATTCAGATCAATCGACGCTGATCTAGAAGAACGTGAGCAGGATCGGAACCCCGACCCAAAGCCAGAACAGCGTGACAAGGCCCGTGATGGTCCACGAGACCCATGGGCGGCTTCGGCTCACCGGGCGACTGCTTCGCGCGCTTACACCGAGAAACGCCGCCAATACACCGACCGCGAGCACGGGGCTGTACAAGAACGGGAGCACGAGCGCAATCGAATCTTGTGCATCGGCGATCCGGTTCCCGACGGAGTAGGGGAGGTTCACGTATGCGACGCACATACTCACAAAGAACAGATACGCGATACCCATCGTCGCGAGTTGATAGACCGCCGGACGCCAGATCATGCGCCGCCGAGATCGCCGTGCGATCTCGTCCCAATCGATTGCATCGCCGCACTCGGGGCAGGCCTTGATATCAGTATCAATGAGGTTCGCGAGGTCGTAACCGCACCCGAGGCACAGCCGCGAGCCGAGCGACGGACGGACCCGCTTGGTCGCGGCAGGCACCATCAGAATATCTTCTTCGTCCGGTTCACCACCACGTTGTCCCGCCCCAGCACCAGCACATCCGCGATCTCGACCGCTTCCTCGAAACTCTCCCTCGCCGCCTCTCGGTCCGCGCAATCGGGCAGCACTTTCCCCTGCTCGAGATGATCGAGCGTCGCGACCGCGTCGCCGCAGATGAGCGTCGTCTCCCGGCCCTCCAGCAGCAGCCCGGTGCACCCCATCGAGACGCCGGGCAGCGGGAACAGGTCCACGCCCTGCGCGATCGTGTCCGAGGCCTCCTGGCACCGCTGCAAAATCGCGACGTCCCGCTGCAGCACCCCGATCATCGTCTCCTGATCCTCGTCCAGGGGTTCGCCCGTGTCCTGCGCCGCCTGGCGCGATTCGGCCAGCCGCGCGAGCGACGACGCGAGCGGCACGCCCGCCGACTCCCGCTCGCGGGGGGAGACGAGCCACGCCGCGTCCGGGAAGGCCGTGATCGCGCGGCGGTTCTCCGGATGGAAACTCGTCAGGAACACATGCGTGATGTCGCTCGGCTTCAGCCCCGTCCGCTCGTGCAGCCTCGCGACCATCGCCGGCTCGGGGAGCCCCGGATCGATCAGCAGATTCACCGCGGTCTTCGGGTCGTTGGTCGCGGTCGTGCGCACGAGCGTGGTCGTGGCGTGCCCAGTCCGGACGCTCCCGCGCTCGCCCCACAGCGGGTGCGCCGAGAGCGCCCCGATGCTGACCACGCGGCAGTCGATCCCCGTTTTCACCTTCGGCATGTCCATCGCGGGATCCTATCGGGCCCAACGCGCCGCCGGCCCGCCGCCGATCCCGACCGGGCCAGATCTCGATTCAGGCCGACGCGGGCGGGCCGCGTTGCTCGGCACGGGCGTTCAGGAGGTTTGCGCGGTCCGAGTTGGTCGGCGACGGCTGAATTTCGATCACAACCGCTGGCACGCCCCTCCCCATATCCGAGAGTGTGAACAGCCCCGTTGGGGGAGAGAGTGCGAAGGGGGATCGCTCGCCGGTGTGGGAGCCGGCGGCTTGAACAGCATCCCCTGCGAGAGCCCCGCGTCGATCAAAGCATCGGCGTGGGGCTTTCTTGCGCGCCCCCGCTCAGCCTCCCGCGGGCCCGTCCCGGTCCGCCGAGCATGTTCAGACCCCGTAAAACCCGCACGCAATCCCGGACGGAAACCCCGAATACCCCGGGGTGGCCCCCCGCGTCGCGTAAACTCGGTGGGGGCAACGCCGGCGGGTCCTCGGATCGAACCCCGGGACCAACCCCGGCAAGTCGCCCCGGAACCAGCGATCGACAGCGGTCGAACGCGGGCGTGACCACAAGCGATCGGGCGGGAGTGGATGGGATGAGCCAGGAAGACATGACATCGGACAGGCACACCGGAAACGACACGCCAGGCAACAGTCGCGCCAGCAACGGACAGCCCGAGGCGGGGAGGGCACCGACCCGCGCCGAGGCCGACCGCCTGCTCCGCGGCGTCCAGCAGGAGGTCAGCATCGACCCGACGCGCGTCACCCGCATGGACACCCACTGCCATTCCCACGCGTCCGACGGGCCCGCCCTCAAAGCCCTCGGACTGATCGGCATCCCCGAGTGCTACAGCCCTCCAGAGAAGGTCTATGACCAGGCGATGGCACGCGGCATGGACCTCGTCACCATCACCGACCACGACACCATCAAGGGCGCGATGGAGCTCGTCGGCCGAGGCTACGACCGCTTCATCGTGGGCCAGGAAGTCAGCGTCCGGTTCCCAGAGGACCGCTGCCTGCTGCACGTCCTGGTCTGGGGGCTCACCCCCGAACTCGACGAGCAGATCGACAAACTGCATCTCCGCGATGACGTCTACGACTTCGCCGCATGGCTCAAACAGAACAACCTCGCCCACGCGTGTGCGCACCCCCTCTACGTCCAGAACGGCCGGCTCAAGCGGTGGCACATCGAGCGTGTCGCCCTGCTCTTCAAGGGCATCGAGTGCCTCAACGGTGCCCACGCCCACCAGACGTCCGATTCGATCGTCCGTTTCATCAACGACCTGACCCCCGCCCGGATCGAGGCCCTGAGCGAGCGCCACGGGCTCAGGCCCATCTGGGATCGCCCCTGGGAGAAAGTCCGCACGGGAGGCAGCGACGATCACGGCCTGCTCAACGTCGGCAGAGCCTGGACGCAGATCGCCGCCCCGGACGGGGTGAAGATCAAAGACCCCGCCGAGTTCTTCCGCCGAGCGATGGCGGGTGAATCCATGCAGTCAGGCGTCGGCGGCCACGCCGCCCTGCTCGCCCACCAGCTCGCGACGGTGGGCGCACACTACTACGCCAACCGCGTCCACGATCGGCAATCGCCGACCGCGAAGTACATCGGCTCCCGCCTGCTCAAGTTCGCGGGCGTCAAGGCATACTCACCGTCCAAGAAGCGCATGGGTGCCTACAAGGTCGCGCGCAAGGTCTGGTTCGGCAAGAAAGCGCCCAAGCCCCTGCCCATCATCAAGCATCTCAAGAAGTCGATGGCGGAGGTCATCGACGAATACCCGCAGCTCAAGAACAAACTCAACCCCGAGACCTGGATCGACGGGGCCCCGCTCAGCGAGCACAACGAGATGGCGGATTTCATCCAGGATCTCTCCGCCACGCTCAGCAAGGCGATGAGCTCGACCGCGATCAAGTCGATCAAGAAGCGCGACCCCGCCGGCATCAGCGAGCACCTCGTCAGCTACGCCATCCTCCACATCGCCCAGCTCCCCTACCTCTTCAGCCTCTTCTACCAGAACAAGGAGCGGAACTTCCTCGAGAAGTTCGAGCACGAAACCAGCGCGCCCGGGTCGGGCGTCAGCGTCCTGGAGCGACCCATGCGCATCAGCCTGTTCACCGACACCTTCTACGACGTGAACGGCGTCTGCCGGTTCATCCAGAACGTCGCCGAGCGAGCACGCGACTCCGGCCGCGATCTCGAGGTCATCACCTGCACCAACAAGCCGGGAGAGACATTCCCCAACGTCTACAACTTCGACCCAGTCTTCTCGATGAAGATCCCCAAGTACGACAACCTGGACGTCTGCCTCCCCCCGGTCATGAAGATCCTCCGCCACCTCGACCAGCACCAGCCCGACGTCATCCATATCTCGACGCCCGGCCCCGTCGGCTGCGTGGGGTTCCTGGCCGCCAAAATGCTCAAGATCCCCGTCCTCGGGGTCTACCACACCGACTTCCCGGCCTACGTCGACCGCCTCTTCGACGACCACGGCATGACCAGCCTCTGCACCAAGTTCATGTGCGCCTTCTACAAGCCGTTCAGCGCGATCTTCACCCGCTCCGACGATTACGTCAACGCGCTCGCGGACCTGGGCCTCAACCGCGAGAACATCGTCAGCCTCATGCCCGGGTTCGACGCCAGGATCTTCCACACCCGATTCAACGATCTCTCGCTCTGGGACACGCTCGGCGTCCGACGCGATTCGATCAAGGTCCTCTTCGTCGGCCGCGTCAGCGTCGAGAAGAACATGCCCCTGCTCACCACCGTCTGGAAGGGTGTCCGCAAGCGGCTCAAAGACGAGGGTGTCGAGACCGACCTCATCATCGTCGGCGACGGTCCCTACCGCGAGACGATGGAAAAGGAACTCAAGGGCAAGGACGCGCACTTCCTGGGTTTCCGCCACGGCGACGAACTCAGCACCATCTACGCCTCCTGCAACATCTTCGCCTTCCCGAGCACCACCGACACCCTGGGCCAGGTCGTCATGGAAAGCCAGGGCTCGGGGCTCCCTGTCGTCGTCACCGATCAGGGCGGGCCCAAGGAAGTCGTCGAGCACGGCCGCACCGGCTTCGTGCTCAGCGCCAGCGACACCGAGGCCTGGATCGAGACCATCGCGACCCTCATCACCGACCACGCCCGCCGGGCCGACATGGGCGTCGCCGCCCACGAATCGATGCAGAAGTACAGCCTCGACCACTCGTTCGAGCACTTCTGGGATGTCCACACCCAGGCCTGGCACGACCACCTCGGCAAACTGGGTGTCACCCCCCAGACCGCGGGTGTTGCACAGGGATCGAGCATGCCCGAGCCCACCGACGAGACGCACAAGGCCGCGCTGCCCACACAGAACTGACGCGATGTGCCGGTGTCATTGCCGGCAGGTTCATCGGTCGGGCGAGCCAGCCAGACGGTGTGAGTGCATGAAAAAACCCCAGCGGCTGCCGGGGTCGGTGTGATCCGTCGTCGGCAATGCCGACGTGGTGCGAACATCGATTCAGGCCGCGCGGCTGCGCGAGGTCGAGCGGCTCGACGAGCCGATGCGACCCACGACGTTCTTGCGAGCGGTGTTCCGCTTGATGGTCTTCTTGGCCGTGTTCTTCTTGACCACGTTCTTCTTGACCACGTTCTTCTTGACGACGTTCTTCTTGACGGACGGCTTGCGGGCCGTGGTCTTGCGGGCGGTCGTCGTGCGGACCGGGCTCTTGCGAGCGGTGGTCTTCTTGGCGGTGGTCTTGCGGACCGGGCTCTTGCGGGTGCCGGTCTTCTTGACCGCGGTCTTCTTCACGCCGGTCTTTTTCACGTTGGTCTTCTTGGCGACCGTCTTCCGGGCGGTGGTCTTCTTCACGCCGGCTTTACGGGCCACAGTCTTGCGGCCGGTGGTCTTGCGGGCGACGGTCTTCTTGCCGCTGACCTTGCGGGCGGCGGTCTTGCGGACCGGGCTCTTGCGAGCGGTGGTCTTGTTGGCGGCGGTCTTGCGGACGGGGCTCTTGCGGGTGCCGGTCTTCTTGGCCGCGGTCTTCTTCGCAACGGCCTTCTTGGCGACCGTCTTCTTCGCGGTGGTCTTCTTCACGCCGGTCTTGCGGGCCGTGGTCTTGCGGGTCGGGCTCTTGCGGGCGACGGTCTTCTTACCGCTGACCTTCCGGGCGGTGGTCTTCTTGGCCGTGGTCTTGCGAGCGGTGGTCTTCTTGGCGGTGGTCTTGCGGACCGGGCTCTTGCGGGTGCCGGCCTTCTTGACCGCGGTCTTCTTGGCGACCGTCTTCTTGGCAGTGGTCTTCTTCGCCGGCGACTTCTTCACGGTCGACTTCTTGGCAGTCGTCCGTTTCGACGAGGCCTTGCTGGTCGAGCGTTTGGTGGTCTTCTTGGGGGTGGTGCGGCCGCCGGTGTGGCGGCGGGTCGTGGTCTTGCTGGGCATAACGTTTCTCCTGGAGAGTGTGCTTTGGTCCAAAAACCTGTGGGTTCGGGTATCGACCGGTCCAGCGCAATTCATCACTCTCAACCCAAAAGAAGTGACGAATCCTCGCATCGGGCCGTCTGTTCAGATTCACACCCCCAAAATTCAAGCCGCGACGGGAACGCGACGGCGGCAGCGCCCGAAAGATCCGATGCCCACAATGAGTGTCCCGCGGGTCATTCCGCCGCCGCTCCGATCCCGTCTCCGCCCGGTCCCCCTTTGAGGCAGACAGCCGAACATGACCGCACCCAACGCGACACCGAAGCCAGCCGCCGCCGACTGGTCCCCCGAGAGCTGGAAGAGCAAGCTCGAGGCCCAGCAGGTCCGCTACGCCGACCGCGACGCGGTCGAGCGCGCCCGCGCCAAGCTCGCCAGCCTCCCCCCGCTCGTCACCAGCTACGAGATCGAACGGCTCAAGGACGAGATCGCCCAGGCCCAGGCCGGCAAGCGGTTCATCCTGCAGGGAGGCGACTGCGCCGAGACCCTCGCCGACTGCCGCCCCGAGGTCATCACCGCGAAGCTCAAGATCCTCCTCCAGATGAGCCTCGTGCTCATCCACGGGCTCAAACGCCCCGTCACCCGCGTGGGCCGGTTCGCCGGGCAGTACGCCAAGCCCCGCTCGAGCCCCATGGAGAAGGGCGTCCTCGACGGCGCCGAGATCGAGCTGCCCAGCTACTTCGGCGATCTGGTCAACAACGCCGAGTTCGAGCCCGAGGCCCGCCGTCCCGACCCGCACCTGATGGTCCGCGGCTACCAGCACGCCGCGATGACGCTCAACTTCGTGCGCTCATTGCTCGACGGCGGGTTCGCCGACATCCACCACCCCGACCACTGGGACCTCCGGTTCATGGCCCACGCCGGGCTGACCGCCGAGCGCCGGGCCCAGTACGAGCAGCTCCGCGACACCGTCGCCGACGGGCTCCGGTTCATGGAGGCCCTGGGCGAGCAGAAGGTCGAGGATCTGACCCGGGCCGAGTTCTTCACCAGCCACGAGGGGCTCAACCTTCTGTACGAGTCCGCCCAGACGAGGCAGGTCCCGAGAAGGGACGGCTGGTACTGCCTGACGACGCACCTGCCCTGGATCGGGGAGCGGACGCGCCAGCTAGACGGCGCACACGTCGAGTTCTTCCGAGGCATCGCCAACCCCGTCGGTGTCAAGATCGGGCCGGCCGCAGACCCTGCCCAGGTGGTCGAGCTCGTGCGCACGCTCAACCCCGCCCGAGAACCGGGCAAGATCATGCTCATCGTGCGCATGGGCGCGTCCAACGTCGGGACCAGGCTTCGCCCCATCCTCGAGCAGGTATCCGCCTCAGGCGAGCCCGTTCTCTGGGCGAGCGACCCGATGCACGGCAACGGGATCAAGACCGAGCGCGGCATCAAGACCCGTGACTTCGACGACATCCTCGCCGAGCTCGAGCAATCCCTCGAGATCCACGACGCCGTCGGCACCTACCTCGGGGGCGTCCATTTCGAGCTCACGGGCGAGGACGTCACCGAGTGTGTGGGCGGCGCCTCGGGCGTCGGCGAGGACAATCTCCACGAGAACTACGCCTCGCCCTGCGACCCCCGGCTGAACTACCAGCAGAGCCTCGAGCTCGCGTTCCGTCTCGCGGGCCGGCTCCGCGACGCCTGATCGGCGGATCGCGATTTCGGGTCGCTGTGCGGGGTTATCACCAACCCGATCGGGGTAGTGGGCCGCACGCGCGGTGCGGCGAATCCCGGTTTCGTTCGTGCGCGCGTGAGCGACCATTGATTCTGTGTCGATGACGAGTGCGTCACGATGGCGCGGACTGGGAGGTCCGCGTCGCCGGCCGTTCTGGGAGGGACGTCCGGTCGTCCAAGGAAGGACCGACATGCAGATGCCAAAGGACATGGGCCCCGTGCTGGGGCTGGTGGGGGACAGTGCCGCGATCCGTCTTGAGCGTCGCCGGGTGCCGCGGAACGCGGCGTCCGGGAACGCGATGGCCGACGTCGTGCGCCCGGACGGATCGCACTCGATCGCGTCGGTGCAGCTCGCCGATTCGAGCGCGTGCGGGTTGGGCGTGCTGTCCGGTTCGCCTGTTGAAACGGGCGCGTTCGTGCGCGTCTTCATCGGGCTCGCCGAGATCCCGGCCCGCTCGGGTGTCGTTGCCCGGTGCGTCGAGACCTTCGACGCCGAGGGAACGAGCATCGGCTACCACGTCGGGCTCGACACCGGCGTCTCGATGGCGGCCTGAAATTAAGTGTCCTTTGAGCGCTTCGGTGCGCCCTGTGGTGCCGTGGAGACAGCGCAGCCTTCTCCTCGATCTCGGCGCCGCTCGACATGGTGTAACGCGTCGTGGTGTCACCACGGCACCCAAGACGCAGGCATTCTGACTACTGAGATCCGCCGATCGTGCGCCGGTAGCGCTGCGCCATCGCCTCGAGCGATGACGGGATGACGCGGACCTGGCCCACCGTTGTGATGAAGTTCACGTCCCCGCCCCATCGCGGGACCAGGTGGACGTGCAGGTGCCCCGGGACTCCCGCGCCCGCGGCCCTTCCCTGATTGATCCCGATGTTGACGCCCTGGGGCTCGAGCGTGCGCTCGACGAGATCCGTCGCGCGATCGACGAGCGTCCAGAGATGGGCCCGCTGCGCGTCTGAATAATCGAGCAACCGGGGTCGGCCTTCGCCCAGCGCGACGAGCAGGTGCCCGTTCGCGTAGGGGTATCCGTTGAGCAGGATCATGCCGTGATCCGTGCGCACAAGAACGTGGTTTGCCCCGTCGGCGTCGGGGGTGTTCCAGTAGTCGTCGAGGAAGCAACCGCCGCTGGCGTTGCGCTCCGGCGTGGCCGGGGGATGACTCGCGGCGGTCCTGGCGTCCTGTTCGGCGGGATCTTCGTCGAGCGATTCGAGGTAGGCGAGCCGCCAGGGCGCCCAGACGGTGTCGGGGTGGGCGGGGGTGTCGCCGGGTCCTTGCGGCCGATTCGGTCGATTCGGTCGATTCGTGGGCATGGGCAGAGTTTATCAGGCCGGTCTGAGGAGCCGGGATCGTCTTGGAACTGGCTCGCGGCCGGCCTTGGTCTGATTTTGGTCTGGTTTTTTGCCGATATTTCCGATGGCGAGGCCGTCTTGGATCGACGGCAACAGATCCGACGGAGGTGGCCCATGCTTGTGCGCGACGCGATGACCCGGCACGTGATCACGATCTCGATGGACGCGACACTGGGTGAGGTGCAGCAGGTGTTCGAGGCCGCCGCGTTTCACCATTTGATCGTCACGGAAGACGGGCGGGTCGTGGGCGTGCTCTCCGACCGGGACCTGCTGCAGAACCTGAGCCCGTTTGTCGGGAAGCTGGGCGAGCAGGCGCGCGACATCGCCAGGCTCAAACGGAAGGTGCACCAGGTCATGAGCCGGCACCTGCGTTCCGTGACCCCCGACACTCCGCTCGCGGAGGCTGGTGAGATCATGATCCGCGATCGGATCGGGTGTCTGCCGGTGGTTGGCAATGGCGGCCGGCCCGAGGGGATCCTGTCGATCCGCGATGTGGCGCGGGTGACGGTGGACATCCTGAAGGACGCGGGCCTCGGCGAAGCGGCGTAAGCGAAACGATCGTCGTGTCGCGGCGCGGGCCGTGGGGGGCACGCGCCCGGCGGCGAACCGGCGTGTATTGTGGTCTCCCCACTGTTTGTAAGGAGATCCCATGTTCGAGTCCGTCCGTGTCAGTGCGCGTGGCAACGCCGAGGTGCTTGTTGTTGGTCAGTTCCAGGGTGAATCGCTCGATCGGGCGACGGCCCGGCTGGATCCGGATGGATCGCTGAAGGCCGCGTCGAAGCGCGCTGAGGCGACGGGCGAACTCGGCGCGATGGCCGAAGCCGTGTGCGCGGGCGGTGACCACGAACGCGTGATCGTCGTGGGGCTGGGCGACAAGGACGGGTTCAATCAGCAGAACGGCCCCGATCGTCTCCGGACGGCGATGAGCGCGGTGGGCCGTCGGCTTGCGAAGATCAAGGCGGGGAGCGCACAGATCGAACTGTCGGGCCCGCTGAGTACGGGGCGCGGCAAGTCGGGCAAGGTCGATCCCGAGGTCGGCGGTCGGGCGGCTGGCGAGGCGTTCGGCCTGCTGAGCTGGACCTACGACGATCTGCGCGGGACCGCGACCACGCTCACGAAGCGCGGCAAGCTGAGCCTGCGTTCGGACGACGACGCGTTCACGAAGGGCATGAAGCGCGGGCTGGGGCTCGCCGAGGGGAGCAACACCGCTCGCAGGCTGAGCCAGACGCCGCCCAACATCGCGACGCCCGATTGGATCGCGAAGGAAGCGAAGGCGATGGCCCGCAAGGCGGGGCTGAAGTGCACGGTGATCAGCGGCAAGCGGCTCGCCGACGAGAAGATGGAGGGCCTGATCAACGTGGGCAAGGCGAGCGAGAACAAGCCGTGCCTGATCCGGCTCGAGTACTGCCCGGCCCGCGTGGCGCGCGGCGTGAAGCCCATCGTGCTGGTCGGCAAGACGATGACGTACGACTCGGGCGGGCTGTCGATCAAGGTCGGCGGCGGGATGAAGGGGATGAAGCGCGACAAGGACGGCGGGTGCGGCGTCTTCGGCGCGATGGAGATCATCGGCAAGGTCATCAAGCCGAAGGTGCCGGTCGTGGCGCTGCTCGCGTGCGCCGAGAACTCGATCAGCGACGAGGCGTACCGCCCCGACGACGTGATCACGTTCCGCAACGGGGTGACCGTCGAAGTGACCAACACGGACGCGGAGGGCCGGCTGGTGCTGGCGGACGCGCTCTGCTGGGCGTGCGACAAGGAGAAACCGGGCGCGATCCTCGACTTCGCGACGCTGACGGGGGGCGTGGTCGTCGCCCTCGGGTCGGTCTACGCGGGTCTGTGGTGCGACGATGACGATCTGCGGGGGACCGTCGAGTGCAGCGGCGCGGCGACCGGTGAGCGCGTGTGGAGGCTCCCGCACCACGCCGAGTACAACGCGATGATGAAGAGCCCGATCGCCGACATCGTGAACAGCGCGCCGGTGCGGGAAGCGCACCCGATCCAGGGCGCCGCGTTCCTGAGCCACTTCGTCGACAAGAGCATCCCGTGGGCGCACATCGACATCGCGGGCGTGCACGCGGTGGACCGTGACAAGGGCCCGTTCATCGCGGGACCCACCGGGTTCGGGGCACGGCTGGCGGCCGAGGTCGTCGAGATGATGGGGACTCGATGATCAGCGGCGTTTCTGGTGTCGCAGGAAAGCGAGGCGGGGCGTGAGTTCTCCGGTGATTCCGAACCTGGTCGTGATCGGTGCGCAGAAGGCGGGCTCGACGTTCCTCGCCGAGGCGATCGGGCTGCACCCGCAGGTGTGGATGTACCCGACCGAGCACCCGTATTTCGAGGACCCGGACTACGAGACGATCCCCGAGGCGTCTTTTCTGAAGCTCTTCGAGCGCGGACGCGGGCGCGAGATCGTCGGGTTCAAGAGGCCGAGTTACCTGCCCTCGCGGGTCGCGCCGGACCGCATCGCGAATGACCTGCCCGGGGTGAAGGCGATCGCGGTGCTGCGGGACCCGGTGGACCGCGCGGTGTCGGCGTATTACCACATGATGCGGGCCGGGATGCTGCCGATCCGTCCCTCGTCGGAGGCGTTCCGCGACTATCTCGACGGGGAGTACGACGATCGGTACGCGGGCCAGCGGACGGCGATCGACTGGGGGTTCTACGCGGATGATCTCGATCGGTGGGCGACGGTGGTGGGGCGCGAGAACATGCTCGTCGTCACCTTCGACCGGCTGACCAAGGACCCGGAGCAGGCGATGGGCGGGGTGTGCGAGTTCCTGGGGATCGATCCGGGACGGGTGGTGCTGCCGCGGACGGATCGCAAGCCGATGGCGTCGGTCAAGAACCTGACCCGGCTGCGGTACATGGAACGCGCCCGGCGGTTGGCGATGACGAGAACCCACGATCGGATGCGGTCGAACTTCCGCGGCTACCCCGGCGCGCGGAAGGTGCTGGGGCTGATCGACCGGGTCGATCGGTACACGCTCGCGAAGGTGTGGACGGCGCGGGACGCGAAGCCCTCGAAGGAACTGCTGGGCGAACTCGCCGAGCGGTACCGGTCCGATGTCGATCGGCTTGGCAGCGAATGGGGGCTCGATGTCTCGGGCTGGCTCCGGCAGGGCGGGTGAGAAGGGGTCGGATCGAACCAATGAAAAAGCCCCGGCGATGATCGCCGGGGCTCGGTTTGTGAGATCGGAGTTGATCAGCGACGGCGGCGCATCGCGACGAGGCCGCCCATGCCGAGCAGGGCCGCGCCGGCGGGGGCCGGGACGATGGTGATCGACACATCGTCGATGAAGAGGACGATGGTGCTGCCGGGCGCGCCGCCGGTAACGGCCGCGAACTGCAGGGTCACGCCGCCGCTGGCATCGCCGCCGACGACGATGTCGTAGCTGTAGGTGGTCCAGTCGCTGGTCAGCGAGAAGGGCGCATCGCCCAGGAACTGGTTGGTGGACGCGCCGCCGCCGTCGAGTTCGGTGAAGAACTCGGCGAACGCGACGCCGCCCGCGGCACCCTCGCCCTTGAGGGCGAAGGACACGGTGACGGTGTCGCCAATGTTGATCTGGCCGGCACCCAGGTTGGCCTGCTTGACAACAGCACCAGAGGCGGCGTCGTTGTTGAAGACCTCAGCGGCGAAGTTGCCGCTGTTGGCGTCGCCGGTGACGTTGAACGTCGAGTTGGCGGTGGGGAACGACTCCCAGCCCGACGTGTCCCCGGTCTCGAAGCCGCCGTTGTTGGCGAGTTCGATGCCGGCGAGGCCGGTCGACGCGGTGGCAGCAATAGCGAGTGCGGTCATTGTCTTCGTCATTTCTCGTTCTCCTTGAGCCCTCTCGGGCTTCGGCGGTCGTTGTGCGGGTGCCGGAAACAGATCCTGGCGACCTGTGGCCCACCGCCGAGTGGCCGAGTGGATTGTAACAGTTCCGGCGATTCAGACAACTACTGTTCCGGACGTCAATGACGAAAAACCAGTGATTTTCGCGATTTTATTGTCGATTCGCGTAATTTTGGTACGCAATTCAATGTGAAAAGATGATCATCTGTAGCAATACAGATAAGGCAAGAGATTGACCCATTGCTCTGTGGCGTCCCCCGGATCGATCAGGGCGACGGATCGGAGGTCTCACCGCCAGCTCATGCCCGGCTGGGCGCTTCCGCCTCGACGTTGATCGACTCGGTCGCCTCGCGTTCCGCGTCGGCGAGCGGGTGGCTCGCGAGCAGGACCTCGGCGTACTGGCGCGCGCACGCACGCAGCGTGAAGGCACGCTCGAAGAGCCGGCGGGCTCGGTTGCCGGTCTGCTCTGCCTCGGCCGAGTCCTTCATGAGGTCGCGGATGTTCGAGGCGAGCGCCTCGGCGTCGCCCAGGCCCGACCAGCCGCCCACGCGGTGCTCCTCGATGAGGTCCTTGAGTTCGCTGTCGGCTTCGCTGAGCGCGAGGATCGGCCGGCCCACCGCGAGCGAGGTGTAGAGCTTGCTCGGGAAACTGATGCCCTCGATGCCCCTGGCGATCGTGACAAAGCTCGCGTCGCAGGCGGCGAGCGAGTCGCCGAGTTTTTCGTAGGGTTGATAAGGAAGCAGCAGCGTGTTGGTGAGCTCGCGCTTGATGATCTCGTCGGCGAGCCAGTTCCGCTTGCCGCCCGACCCGATGAAGACGAGGCGGAAGGGTTCATCGAGCAGCATCTCGGCGGCGTCGAGCAGCGTCGCGAACTCGTAGTAGAGGCCCAGGTTGCCCGAGTACATCGCGACGAAATTGGTCTGGAGATTGTGCGCCGTCGCAAACTCGCTCTGCGGCTTGGGCTTGATGTTGAGCGCCTTGCTGTCGGCCCAGTTGGGCACGACGTGGACCTTCTCGCGCGCGATGGTGTAGGTGTCGCAGACGAGGTTCTTGGCCTTCTGGCACAGGACGATGGACTGCTCGGCCCGGCCGTACGACATCTTGTTGATGAAGTGCCAGACCCGCTCGGCGATGCCGTTCTTGCGGATCGTCCCGACCCAGACCGCCATCTGCGGGTACGCGTCGTGGAGGAGCATGACGTAGCTGTGCCGGCGGAAGAGACTCACGATCGCGCCGACGAACCCGAGGAAGGGCGGGTTGGTGGTGTAGAGGTAGACCGTGTCCTTGCGGCTGGTGAACAGCACGCGAAGGAACAGCTGGCCCATGAAGGTGACGTAGTTGATCGCCCGGCCCAGCAGGTTGTCCTTGCTGAAGCGGGTGGTCCAGAGGCGTTTGATGTGAACGCCGTCCACGGTCTCCTTCATCGGGCAGTCCACCCAGGTCTCGGGCGGGCCGTACGAGGGACGGCTGGTGAGCACCTCGACGTGGAAGCCCATCTCGGCGAGCTGGGTCGCGAGTTCGTGGAGGAGGTGCCCCGTCGACGCGACATCGGGCATGTAGTACTGGTTGAGGATCACGACGCGCAGCGGCGATCCGTCGGGGGCCTTCGATGGCAGCGGGGGGAGTTGTGACTCGGGGTCGGTCATGGGCTTCGTTCGCTCGGGTTCAGGTCGCGGCGGCGGCGTGGGCGCTGGGGCGGGCGGCGTCGGGCCACTGCGCGCCGAGCCTATCGGCGAGCCAGCCGATCAGTTCGTTCTTCTGCTGGCGGAGCCAGACCATGTCCACGCGGTTGGGTTCCTGCTTAATGGTGTCGAGGCCGAGCCGCTTGAGCAGGTAGGCGCGGGGGCTGCGGGTGAACAGCATCGCGGGGTTGCCGTACGAAACAGTGGCGACGCAGGCGTGGACGCGGTTCGAGATCGTCAGCTTCGAGTGGGCGTACAGGTTGAGGTACGAGTGCGGGATGTCCCCGGCGTAGGTCATCGGGAGCTTGTAGGACTTCTTGAGCATGAACGGGTTGTAGCGGTGATCGGTGCGGATGACGCTCATCCCGTCGATCGTGCTCGGGCCCTTGCGGCCCAGCCCCAGCGCCGCCTCGGCGAACAGATACGCCCGGCTCTTGTAGGACATCTCCGTCCTGAACTTGGGCTGACGGAACGACCACTCGGTCCCGTCGAAATCGAACGACCCGGTGCGCGGTCCCGTCCCGAACTTGCCGGTCGGCCCGATCTTGGGCTCGGGGATCTGATCGAAGTTGAGCACCATGTAGTCGCCCAGATCCGTGGGGATGGGCGGGAACAGGTCGCTGACGAAGGTCGCGACGTCGATCCCGTCGTACGCGTGCTCGGCGAGGTCGCCCAGCGCGTCGTACGTCTCGCTGTCGCGGGTGGTGAAAATGAACGGGGGGCAGTCCGCCATCAGCGAGCGCGCGTTCGCGATCGTGTCCTTGTCGTACTGCATCATCCCCGCCGCCATCACGATGAGCTTCGCGCCCTTCTTGTGCTGGGCGCGGAGCATCTCGGCGGTGATCTTCGTCATCTCGGGGCGGACGTAGGGCCCCAGCACAACCACCGCGTCGAGGTCGAGGTGCTTGACGTAATCGAGCGCGTTGGCGGGGTTGCCCTGGGCGGTGTTCCAGTAGCCCGGCTGGTCGCCGATCAGGAAGACGTGCGCTCCGGGGAGCGCCTGCTCGAGGGCGTACTGGGCGCCGAGCTGGAAGAAGGCGTTGCCGATGTTGGTCGACCAGTAGCCGGTGAGCACCCCGATTCGCGGGCTCCGGGCCTCGGGCATCTGCCATTCTGGGTTGCGTTCCATCGGGTGGCTGCTCCAGGAGTCTGATCGTGAGAGGTCTGGCGAGCGCGGCGGATTCCGCGGGGGCGTATGGTATCCGTCGAGAATGCCCGATCCGGGTTGTTGGCCGACCGCCGGGGGTGACCGTTGAGCCGAGCGACGGAATCGCAGACGCCTGAGACCCCCCCGAACGTCGGGGGCACGCCCGCTGAGCCGCCCCGCGTCTCGCCCTACTCGGCGAAGGCGAAGATCGGACGCGTGCTCTGGGGTGTTGTATCGGCTTCTCTGTGGCGGCTCTCCCCCCGCGGTCTGCACGGTTTCCGTCGGACGCTCATCCGCCTGTTCGGCGGTCGGGTTGGCGCGGGAACGCGGATCGATCCCTCGGTCCGGGTGGAGATCCCCTGGAACCTCACGATCGGCGCGAACGTCCGCGTCTGCGAGCACGCGATCCTCTATTGCCTGGGCCCCGTCACGATCGGCGACGGCACGCTCGTCGGGCCGTACGTCCACCTCTGCGCCGGGACGCACGATTACACGGATCCCCGGTTCACGCTTCTTCGTGAGCCGATCGTGATCGGTGCCCGGTGTGCGCTCATGACGGCATCGTTCGTCGCGCCGAAGGTCACCGTGGGCGACGGCGTCGTCCTCAAGCCCAGGGCGGGGCTCTACCGCGACGGCGAGCCGGGACGGGTCTACGCGGGCAACCCCGCCAAGCCGATCGACCCGGCGCCAGCGGACGGCGCGACCCCGGACGCCCCGGGAGCGAGCCGATGAGCGTGCCGCCGAGCAAGGCCCCGGCGGCGATCCCCGCGCATCCCCACACCGTCCCATTCGCATCGGGTGCCGAACGCCGACGCGCGGCGCTCTGGGCGTTCGTCCAGAAGACGCTGTTCGGCTGCTCGTTCCACAACGCCTACCGCTGGCGCAACGCCCTGCTGCGCCGCTTCGGCGCGACGATCGATCCGACGGTGCGGATCCGCCCCAACTGCCGGATCGACCGCCCCTGGAACCTGTCGATGGCGCGGAAGAGCGCTTTGGGCGACGCGGTCACGATCTACGCGGCCGCGCCGGTCACGATCGGCGAGCGTTCCGTGATCAGCCAGTACGTCATCATCGCGGCCTCCCGGTCCAACGGGACGGGCAGCGGGACGGGCGACGGGATGAGCGGCGGGATGAGCGGCGTGCTCGCCGAACCGGTGCCGGCCCGGGTCACGATCGGCAACGACGCGTGGATCGCGGCCGAGTCGTTCGTGCCGGGCGGGATCACCGTTCCCGACGGTGTGGTCGCCGGCGCGCGCTCCGTGCTGCCCGACCCGGCGCAGACGCCGCTCGATGCGTGGACCATCGCCTCGGGTGACCCGGCCCGGTCCCGCCGGGAACGCGCGTACCGCGGGCGCGACGCGGGGTAAAAGGGGTGTAAACGGACAGAATCAGTCTTCGGCGTTCGCCGTCGTCGTCTCGCGGGCGAGACCCGTCGCGGGTGTGGTCGGCTCCGGCGCGACTGGCGCTCGACCCACCAGGATGTAGACCCACAGGCAGGCCGAGACGAACAGCGTGTAAATCGCGAACCATCCCATGATCGACCGCGTGCGCTCGTCACGCCGCGAGAGCGGTGTCGCGATCCGGGCGACCGCCATCCGGATGTGCGGCTCGGCCTTGACCGCCGATTCCTTCGCACGCGGCGCGAGCCACGCCCACGCGGTGGTCCAGAGATGCACAACCAGCGGCGGCACGATCCACGCGATGTGACGCCATGCGATGACCAGCGGACGCCAGCGGGAGTAGATCTCGGGCCAGTCCGGCTTGGGAGGCAGCCAGCCCCGGCGAAGCCCATCACGAGACTGCGATGATTCATCGGCAGGCATCCCGCTCCGTTCGGCGGGCATGGTGTGCGCCGCCACCCCGACGGGGACAGGGGCGTCTGCTGCGACCGGCTCGGCGTCAACGGCGGGCTGCTGGGCCTCATCGGGTGATGCGACGGGCTCGGCATCAGCCTCCGCAGGCTGCTCGGGCGCCAGATCGGCCTCAGGATCGGATCCATCCGAATCGTCCGGCTCTTCGTTCGTGGCATCGCCGAGCGCATCGGCAGCGAGGGCCGCGAGCTCGTCGTCGAGCGAATCCGCGTCGGTGTAATCCGGCGGGACATCCCCGTCAGCCGAGCCGGGAATCGACGGTTCGGACGCTGGATCTTCCGCATCCGCGTCGGCACCGGGCCGGTGGTTTTCGTCTTCACCTGCGGGCGCGTCGTTGTTGCCCGGCGTGTCACCCGCGAGCAAGGCGAGCTCGTCGTCGAGCGAAGCGGCGTCGTTGTAGCCCTCGATGGGGTTGCTGGCGCCGGCCGTCCTGGCGGCATCCGTGTTCTGAGCGTCGTCTTTGAGCAGGACCTGATCGACGGGCGCACGCCCGTGCGCGGAGCGGGGTGCGTCATCCCGAGACTCGGGCGCGGAAGGCTGGTCGGCCGAGCCGACCGCGTCTTCGAGCGCGGCCTGGACATCGTCGAGCATGTCCGGCGCGGCCTGTTCGCCCGCGTCGTCGCCGGTCTCGAGATCTGCCGCGATCGGTTCTGGCTCTGGCTCGGCGTCTTCCACACCGGCAGTCTCGGCCCGGTCTGACGCCGGCACGTCCGTGCTCGATGCATCATCATCGACGGCGGTGCGCACGCCGGATGCCGTGCTTTCTTCTTCGTCTTCTTCTGATTCGTTGTTCGGCGTCGCGGCGGGTGCGCCGCTCGGCTCTAAATCAGGCTCCGCATCCGGAACATCGCCCGCGAACGCCGCGAGTTCATCCTCGAGCGCATCGGTGTCGGTGTAGTCCGCCGGCGCGTCGTCGCTGAGTTTCCGTTGGATATCTTCGACGGTGTTGGAAACCTCGGCGAGCAGCCCATCGACCTGCTCTTCCAATCCCGGCGAATCGCCGTGCTCCTCCGCGTCCGTCTCAGTCTCCGCCTCTGCCTCCGCCTGTGCTTCTGCCTGTGCCTCTGGGCCGGGCGGGCGCGGAGCGTCCCCGCTCGGCTCGCCGCCGGCGTCTGGATCCCCCGGCGTGCCGGGGTTGTACGGATCGATCGCGGGGTCCGCCATACAAGAGGATCATCGGGTATCGCCCGCGCGAACTCAAGCGAACCGAGACCGATAGGCTGATACCCGGAATGTAATCGGACCTCAGGAATCGCTCCAAACCGAAAGGAACGCCCGCATGCGCTCGATTCTGGCAATCTCGCTCATGCTGCTCGCTGTCCCCGCGGCCGCGGCGACTCCGCCTGATCGCCCAGAAGCATCCCCGAAAGAGGGTTTGTCGCCGGCCGCGGACGCCCAGGAGTCCGCAACACGGGCCGAGACCCGCAGGATTGCTCGGGAAACGCAGGCGCGCGCGATCGCGTATCTCCGCTCGACCCAGGCCCCGAGCGGGGGGTGGTCGATCAATCCAGAGGGTCCCGACTTTCCCGCGGTCACGGCCCTCGTCGGGACGGGCATGCTGCTCGATCCGCGGGTGGACGAAACCGATCCGGCGGTTCGTGCCGCGATTGACTACGTGCGCTCGTTCGTGAAGCCCGACGGGACGATCCACGACGGGGTGCTCCCGACGTACAACACCGCGATCTGCATCTCGTTCCTGTCGCGTGTGCGTACACCCGAGGCCGCGGCGGCGGTCGGCGGCGCCGCCGGCGCACTGCGCCGGATGCAGTGGGGGGCGTTCGATCCGCGGCGCGACCCGAGCCCCGAGGCGCCCTCATGGACCGAGCCGATCGGTGAGGATCACCCGTACTTCGGCGGGCTGGGCTACGGCACGCACGGCCGGCCCGACCTGTCGAACACGCAGATGTTCGTGCAGGCGATGCACGACGCGGGCGTGAGCACCGACGACCCCGCGTATGCGCGCGCGCTCGTGTTCCTTAAGCGGGTGCAGATGGACGACAGGGTCAACGAGATGGACTACGCGGAGGGCAGCCGGCAGGGCGGGTTCATCTACGCGACAGTACCCGACGCGGAGAGCCTGGATTCGGTGCCCGGGCAGAGCCAGGCGGGGGAGATCGCCGAGGCGTTGGCGGACGGCACCGTGCGCCCTCGGCTGCGCGCGTACGGCTCGATGACCTACGCCGGGTTCAAGAGCCTGCTTTATGCCGACCTGCCCCCCGATGACCAGCGGGTCGTCAGCGCGCTGGGCTGGATCGAGGACAACTTCACAGTCGACGAGAACATGGGGCTGGGCCAGCAGGGACGGTACTACGGGTTGTCGGCGATGTCGCGGGCGCTCGACGCGTGGGGCGAAGACACCGTCGCCGGGCGGGACTGGCGGGACGCTGTTGTGCGCGCGATCGCGGGCCTGCAGGAGGCCGACGGCGGGATGCGGGTCGTCCACGACCGGTGGCTGGAATCCGACCGCGACCTGATCACGGCGTATGCGCTGATCGCGCTGGGCGAGGCGGCACGCTAAGGTTGTGCTCCTACAGATCGGGAGGAAGTGCGATATGGCGACGAACGGTGTGTACTCGGAACTCTGCGGGCTCAAGCGGGAGGCGGCAACGCTCTCGTCGGTCGCTCATCTGCTGGGCTGGGACCAGGAGACCTATATGCCGAAGGGCGGGACGGCGGCGCGCGCCGAGCAGTCCTCGGTCATGGCGGGGCTGATCCACGAGCGGGAGACGAGCGCACGGCTGGGTGAGTTGATCGCGGCGTGCGAGGAAGACAAGGACGTGCAGGCGGACGGGGACAGGGCCGCGAACGTGCGCGAGATGCGGCGTGACTACGACAAGGCGACGAAGCTGCCCGGTGAACTGGTCAGGGAACTCGCGAACACGGGGTCGCGGGCGCAGGACGCGTGGAAGGCGGCGCGGAAGGCGAACGACTTCAAGGCGTTCGAGCCGTGGCTGACGAAGATGGTCGATCTTTCGCGCACGAAGGCGGAGTGCTACGGGATCCCCGATGGCGGCGAGCTGTACGACGCGTTGATGGATGATTACGAGGCGGACGCGCGGGCGAAGGACATCGAGGCGGTGTTCACGCCTCTGCGTGAGAAGCTGAGCGCGCTGGTGGCGGAGTTGTTGGAGAACGGGACGGCGCCGGATCCTGGTCCCCGGAAGGTGCGCGTCCCCCAGGCGCAGCAGCACGCGTTCGGGCTTCGGGTGATCGAGCAGATGGGGTTTGATCTCAAGGCGGGCCGGCTGGACACGACGACGCACCCGTTCTGCGAGGGGATCGCGCCCGGCGACACCCGGCTGACCACGCGGTACGACGATGACTACTTCATGGGGGCGCTGTACGGCACGATGCACGAGGCGGGGCACGGCGTGTACGAGCAGGGGCTGCCGAAGGTCGGGGCGGATGGCGAGCCCAGCGATGTGTACGGCACGCCGCTGGCGGATTCCAGGAGCCTTGGGATCCATGAGAGCCAGAGCCGGGGGTGGGAGAACTTCGTGGGGCGCGGGCGGGCGTTCTGGCAGTGGGCGAAGCCGATCGCCGACGAGCATTTCGGGCCTGAGTTCGCGAAGTACAGCGTTGACGAGGTGTACCGGTCGGCGAATGTCGTCGAGCGTTCGTTCATCCGCGTGGAGTCCGACGAGGCGACGTACAACCTGCACGTGATGCTGCGGTTCGGTCTCGAGCGGGCGATGATCGCGGGGGACCTGGCGATCAAGGACCTGCCCGGCGAATGGAACGAGCGGTTCAAGGACATGCTGGGGGTGGAGGTTCCCGACGACGCGCGCGGGTGCCTGCAGGACGTCCACTGGTCGTTCGGGCTGATGGGGTACTTCCCGACGTACACACTGGGGAACCTGTACGCGGCGCAGTTCTTCGAGGCGATCCGGGCCGAGACGCCCGACCTGGACGACCGGATCGCGACGGGGGATATGTCGGCGGTGCTCGATTGGTCGCGGAAGCACATCCACGACTTGGGCCGGCGGTACACGGCGGCGGAGATGTGCGAGAAGGCGACGGGCAAGGCGCTGAGCCCCGAGCCTCTGCTGCGGCATCTTGAGGGGAAATTGAAGCCTGTGTATGGCGTGTGATGCCCGGATCGTTTTTCTGCTGTGAAACCTAGAGTGTGGTTGTGCCAAGAAGGTGAAGGCCGGGCGGCTTCGGGCGATCGGTCCGCGGCTCGGCGTGGCTTGTGATGACTATGGAGACTTGACGATGAAAACGCTTCTGAAGATTCTTGTCGCGGGCGTCGGCGTGATCGTGCTGGTCGTTGTTCTGCTGGTTGTGCTCGGGATCCGGATGATCGATCGGATCGCCGAAGAGGGCATCGAGCGGGGCGGGGAGCGCACGCTCGGGGTGCAGGTGGACGCCGAGGGCGTCGATGTCGGGCTGTTCAAGGGCACGTTCGCGATGGACGGGCTGACGATCGACAACCCCGAGGGGTATTCGTCGTCGCACTTCATGAGATTGCCGGCCTCATCGGTCGAGGTCGATCTCTCGACGGCGCGGGATGACGTGATCGTGGTTCCCGAGCTGAAGATCGGGATGATCGATGCGTACCTGGACGGGACGGGGGGGACGCCGAACTACCAGGCGATCCTGGCGAACGTGAAGAAGGACGAGTCGGGCGAGACGCCGCCCGCCGAGCCCGGCAAGGAAGGCCCCAAGTTTGTCATCAACTCGCTGGTGCTCGACGGCGCGACGGTGAAGGTGACGGGGTTCCCGGGGATGAAGGAATTGACGGGCGACGTGACGGTCGATGTCTCGAAGATCGAGTTGAAGGACGTCGGGTCGGCCGAGCCTTTGACGACGGGGGAACTCATCAGCCTGATCGTCAAGACCGTGCTCTCGACGGCGGTCGAGAACGGCGGGGGGATCCTCCCGGCGGATCTGATGAACGGGCTGAAGGGACAGCTCTCGGAACTGACGGGGCTCGACGAACTCGGGATCACCGCGATCGGCGATGTCGGCAAGCTGGGCGAGGACCTGCAGCAGAAGGCCGAGGAGACGCTCGACGAGGTGAAGGACGAGGCTGAGAAAAAGGTGAAGGACACGATCGGGAACCTGCTGGGCGGGGGCGGTGATAAGGACGAGGATGATGATCAGCCGTGATGCGGCGGCTGCGGCGATGGCTTTGGTATGAGCGTGGGGCTGGGGCGATCTCGGTGTGCCCCGAGTGCGGGCAGTCGGTGGATCTGGAGAAGCTGCCGAAGCAGTGGGCGCGGACGGTGCGTGGGCTGCGGTATCCGGATGGGGATCGCGAGGCCGTGACGGGGTGGCGGGATGTTTGACGCGTTGGATTTCTGATGTGCCACTGCGGGTTCGGTGCTCTGTAGCAATCGTGATTTTTGTTGTCCCAAGGGGTGCCATGGAGACGGCGCAGCCTTCTCCATGATCGGGTTCGTACACGCATGGAGAAACCGCGTCGCGGTGTCTCCATGGCACCCGGGCTTGGTTTCGATGCAGCAACGAGCGGTCCGTTCGTGGTTCGCCCTTCGGGTCGAACCACGGCACCGGCGGTCTCGCGAGATTACTTCAGGCTGAGCATCACGACGCCGGTGAGGATGAGGGCGACGGTTGAATGCACGGCCACGGGGTGCCATGGAGACAGCGCAGCCTTCTCCATGATCGGGTTCGTACACGCATGGAGAAACCGCATCGCGGTGTCTCCATGGCACCCGATCAAGGTCTCTGCGCAACACCGAGTCGGCCGTGTGTTTCGCTGTCCGACGGCACGGCCAAGATGGCCGTGGCACACGGGTCGCTGAGGCAGCGGTCGCCGGGCATGTGAGTCCGGTTACTTCAGGCTGAGCATCACGACGCCGGTGAGGATGAGGGCGACGGCCGCGGCTTTGCGGGCGGTCATGGGTTCGCCGAGGGCGAGCCAGCCGATGAGGACGGCGGTCGCCGGGGCGAGGGCGAAGGCGATGGGTTTGATGCGGCTGATCTCGCCGAAGTTGAGGGCCGCGTAGAAGCAGACCATGCCGCCCGCGCCGGCGAGGAGGCCCGAGCCCAGGATGAGTTTCCAGAGGGTGCCCGGGTCGGCCTTGGTCCAGGTCTGGGGTTCCATCTTGGCGGACTTCACGACCAGCAGGTAGACGAGCCAGAGGACAGGGAGGGCGACCGTCGAGCGCACGGCGATGGCGGTGACGGGGCCGATCTGCTTGGTGTGGAGGACGGACTTGGTGAAGACCTCGCCGACTCCCCAGAAGAGGCCGGCGGCGATCGCAAAGAGGATGGCTTTCATGGGGAAAGGATAGAGCGGGTTGATCAGAACATGTTGGTCATGGCGGGCGTGGACGGCGTTGCGAAGATCGCGTCGGCTGTGTCCGCGGTGTTGTCCGAGGCGTCGAGCCGGCCTGCGGCGCGGAGGGTGCGGGCGCTGGTGAAGCCCGTATAGAGCGGGGCGAGGGCGCGGATGTCGATGCGGAGGGGGTTGTCCGCGGCGGCCTGGTCGGGCTGGTGCGACGCGGTCGGAGTGCCGCTGTCGAGGGTGAGTGTCCAGAGCCCGTTGTTGGATTCGATCAGGTCGTCGGTGATGATGAGTTGGAGGGTCGCGCTCAGGCCTCGGGGATAGCCCCGTGCTTCGAGCGCGGATTTGACATCGAGGATGCGGAGCATCCAGGGCTCGCGGACGTTCAACGCGAATCGGCGGTCGGGGAGCGTGTGGATGAGGGGTGAGTCCGGCGGAAGGCTGAGGCGGATCTCGCCCACGATGGAGGCGAAGCCGCGGAGGAAGGCGCGTGATCGGGAGAAGCCTCGGGGGGTGGACCAGGCGAGATCGGTGATGTTCATGGCCGAGCCCGCGGCGGTGCCGAGGGTGTTCTCCTCGGCGTCGAACCGGGCCTGGGTGTAATAGCAGTACGCCTCGACTCGGCCCTGGTCATCGGTGGCGACGAAGCAGCGGGCGGGGCCTGCCTTTGGTTCCCGGATGCGGTGCCAGAGGTACTCGACGCGGGCGAGCATGCCGTGGGTGTGTCGGGCGTACTCGGCGTAGCAGGCGTGGATGCCCTCGGTGTCTGATTCGGTGGCCTCGCGCCAGCCTGCGGGAGCGGGGGGATTGTCTGCGGGGATCATGCCCGCTGGGATGACGGCGTCGCAGAGCAGGCCCGCGTTCTCATAGCCGACGGCGCGGTAGAGCGGGTGCATCGCGGAATAGAGGGCCGAGAGCGGGGAGCCGTCGCTGTGCATCTCGCGGACGCAGTCGGCCATCATCTGTTTGGCGACGCCCATGCCCCTTGCTTCGGGCGCGACGCCCACACCTAGGACACCGAGCTGGGGAACTTCGTTGCCGGCGAGGTAGAGACCCATGGGGATGCGGCAGGTGACGCCGAGGGGTGTCGGGTTGTCCTGCGCGTGCACGACGCGGATGTTGGGGCGGGTGACTCGCTTCTCGAACCACTCGACCGACTCGGCGTTGGTGGTGCCGAACGCGAGGCCCGCGAGCCTCGCGATGGGCTCGAGATCCTCGGCCTCGGTCACTGGTCTGTAGATCAGGGGTTCGGCCATGCGTGGGCCGAGTCTATCGGGAGATTTATGCACCGGGATAGGTGATGAACCCCATGTGCATGGCGCAGTGCTTGCAGTGGATGGTGATCCACTGGTCGTGTGTGACGTTCCCGAAGAGGGGGCTCGGGTGGGACATGTCCTTGCCGGCGATGACGCGTTTGAGTTCCTTGCGGAGTTCGGAGATGCCCTGTGCGTCGGCGATGCCGGGCTCGGGGAAGATCTCGGCGGCGGAGTCGGGGAGTTTGATGCCGGTGGGCATGGGCTTGTCGCTGATGGCTTGCTTGAAGAAGAGGGCCCGGGCGGCCCAGCGGATGAAGAAAGGGGCGCGGGTCTTGAAGCCGTCGCACGAGCCGGTAATCAACTTGGCGCAGTGCTCGCAGATCTCCCCGATCGACCAGTTTCCAGTGGTCGTCGCGGTCCCGGCGTCGACGGCGGCGCTGATGCGCTCGAGCTCGTCGAGGATGTCGGCGATGCTCGAGAAGGCGAGGTCGCGGTGGGGGGCGGCTTTGGTGTTGATCGTCTGCTTCGTGCTCATGGTGCGATCGTAGATGCCGCGGGTAGGGATGTTCCGTCATCGCGAGAGTGGTTCGGATCGGCGTGGTGGTGCGCGCCGACGGGGCGGAGCGGCTCGAGGACGGCGAGGGGGATGTTGCGGGCGATCCAGAACCCGAGCACCAGCGCGAGGACGGCGTAGCCGGTCCAGCCGGGGAGGAAGCGGACGGTGCTCTCCCGCCCCGCGGCGCGGAGAACGGCACCGCGGACGAGAAGGGCGAGGGCCGGGACGGCGAGGAGTATGAAGAGCGGGTTGTTGCGGAGGCTGAGAGCCGGATCGGCGTTGAGGAGGGCGTGGGTGGCGCGGGTGGAGCCGCAGCCGGGGCAGAGGACGCCGGTCATCGCGTGGAGAGGGCACCGGTACCAGGCGGGGAAGTCGATCGGCTCGTTGAGCCCGGCGATGAGCAGCCATGCCGCGATGCCGATGAGAGTGGCGACGGCGACGAGGCGTTCTGGTAGGCTGGTCGGCGGCCGCGGCACCAGGGCGGCTCCTCGCCCCGTCCCGGTTTCTCGCCCGGTTGGGGTTCCGGGCTGCTCGTTGGTGTGGGGATCTGCTGGGGGCATCATGTTCTGTCCGAATTGCGGATCGGAGATGAGCGGACGCGAGTGTAGTTCCTGCGGCGCTCGGCTCGCGGGCGGATCGACGGCGCCTTCGGATGACGGCGGGCTGGGGTATGTGATCCCGATGAATGTCGAGCCGTGCTCGACGATCGCGGGGTACCTCGGGCTGTTCTCGGTGGTGTTCGTTTTCCTGGGCCCGTTCGCGGTGATTCTGGGGGTGTGGGGCCTCAGGCGGATCGCGAACGATGGTCGCGTCAAGGGCAAGAGCCGGGCGTGGACCGGGATTGTGCTCGGAACGATCGGGACGCTGCTGATGCTGCTGATCGTGTACGCGGTGGTGACGGGTTGAGGGCTCAGGACCGGCGGGATCGCGGAGGGAGGCGAGATGTATTGTTCGGCGTGCGGGGCGGAGAACTCGGACAACAGCTATCGGTGTGACTCGTGCGGCGCGGTGCTCGTGCGGACGGTCGATCAGGGCGGTTCGGGGAATGTGCATTACGACCCGGAGGGGCTGGGCCCCGCGCCGGATCGGCTGGCGTTTTCGATCGTGGTGACGATGCTGTGCTGCTGGCCGTTCGGGATCCCGGCGATCGTGTACGCGGCGAAGGCGATGTCGGCGAACGGGCAGCGTGACTACATGCAGGCGCACGAGATGACCAAGAAGGCGTCGACCTGGTGCTGGGTCGCGTTCTGCGTGGGGTGCGCGGTGTGGGGGAGTTACGGGCTGTTCATTGTGCTGATGATGGTGGTGGGCGCGGCCGGGGCGGCGGGCGCGGCCGGGGCACCCTAACGCGGGTGTGGTCCGTCTGGTATTCTTATAAATCCGGATCGGCGGGGCGTGTGAGCGGTATCCGGATATTCGAACCGAACTCAACTCTGTCGCGGGCGCGGCACGACGGAAAGGCGGCAACGGGATGTCTGACGAGCACGGCGCGGCGGGCGGGTACGGCGGTGGTGGCGCGGATCGAGCGCCGGACCGGTTGGCGTGGTCGATCGTGGTGACGGTGCTGTGTTGCATGCCGTTCGGGATTCCCGCGATCGTGTACTCGGCGAAGGCGATGTCGGCGAACTCGGCGGGGAACTTCGCGGAGGCGTGGGACGCGTCTCGGAAGGCGAAGACCTGGATCACGGTGGCCGCGGTCACGGGCGGTGTGATCGCGTTGGCGTACTTCGGGCTGATGATGCTCGGCGTGATCGCCGGTGCCGCGGGCGCGGCCGGGGGCGGCGTAACGCCCTGATTGTGGTCAAATCGGAGTGCCCCGGGGCGCGGCGTGCCGGTCGGGCGGGGTTGGCCGGGCGATCGATGATCGCGCGGGGGCGTTGTCGTGCGCCGGGTGTGAGGGGATCGGTGGGGATATCTTCGGGATGCATCCTTCGCGGTTTGCGTTCCGAAGGAGAAGCGTCCGCGGGTATATTGCGGGTTCGGATCGATATGGTCTTCGGACCGTGCTGCGAGGAACAGGGGAGCGTGCGTGATGCAGTGTCTGGATGGTCTGGCGGGTGGGTGTGTTGCGGGTGTGCGGGCCGCGGCGTGGCTGTCGTTGGGACTGTGCGTCGCCTCGTCGGGCGCTGGGGACGAGCCGCCCAATCTCGCGGTGGGAGCAGATGCCTCGGCGAGCTCGCAGTGGACGAACGACTCGCCGGCCTGGGAGGCGATCGATGAGCGTGTGCAGGACGACGGGCGTTGGGTGAGCGCAAATGTCGGCGGGCCGCACTGGTTGCGGCTGGATCTTCCCGAGGCGGTGACGCTGGGGAGCTACCACATCTGGATGGGCATCGAGGTTCCGCGGGCAAGCGGTGAGCAGTTCCCGATCTCGGACTTCGAGTTGCAGTGGCTCGACGGCGAGACCTGGCGGACGGTCCCCGGCTCTGAGGTGAGTGGCAATGAAGAGGCGGAGCTGGCGGTCCCGTTCGACGGGCCCGTGACGGCGTCGAGCTTCCGGATGTGGATGACCGACAGCGGGTTCGTGCGGGTGCGCGAGGTGCTGCTGTGGGCTCCGCTGGACGGCGGCGGGACCCCCGAGCTGGGGGCGGGGATCTTCATGCCCAGCGACCTTACCGATCCGACGGCGCACCCGGTGCTGGTGAACCAGATCGGATACGACACAGCGGGGGCGAAGCGGTTCACGGCGCCGATCACCGAGGACGGGTCGCTGTTCGAGGTGATCGAGCAGGGGTCGGGTGGGGTGGTGTTCTCTGGAACGGTGACCGGGGGCTTGGGGGATTTCTCGGCTTTCGAGCCCGCGGTGGACGATCTGGAGTACCGCGTGCGGGTGAGTGGCAACCGGTCGGACGGGGAGCCCTTCGATGATGGTCTCTCGCACCCGTTCGAGATCGGGCGGATGCTGACGCTGCGTCGGACGACGGAGGACGCGCTGCACTTCATGATCGATTCGCGGACGATGGTCTCGACGCACCCCTCGGGGAGCGGGGGTGGGGGCTGGCGCGACGGCGGGTACTTCACGGGCGAGATGATCTCGCTGGCGATGCAGTACGCGGCGCACCCCGGGTATTACGAAAACACGATTCCCGAGATCGATCTGCCGGCGGAGGGCTCGGCGCTGCTGGACCCGGGGTACGTGTTCGAGAACTCGTTTTTCGATTTCAACTTCCCGGCGACCGCTGAGGACTATCACACGGGGATCGTGGCGACACTCGACAACAGCGCGAGCGACGCGGTGAAGTTGTTGCACTGGGGCACGGGGATGATCTACCTCGACCCCGATGAGGACATGGACACGACGGCGAACCCGGTCCGCGGGATCTTCTCACAGGCGATCGAGCAGCTGGCGTTCTTCCTGTACCTCTATCCGAGCTTCGCGGACGATGTGGACGAGTCGTTCTATCTCTCGGTGCGCGACGCGACGATCGGTTGGTGGTCGCAGGTCGGTCTGTACGACGTCGTCACGCTCGTGGGGAGCTTCAAGGGCAAGGACGCGCCGGGGCACTCGGTCATGCCGAACCTGATGATGCACGAGGTCGCGGTGCGCGACGGGCTCGCAAACGCGGACGCGTTTCTGGACGCCGCGGTCGCGCAGGCGGCCTGGGTGATCTCGACCTACGACCCGACCGACAAAGTGATCGCGAAGGAGCAGCGGGTCAGCGAGTTCAAGTGCTACACGGGGCTCGCGATGTTGCAGGCCGAGCATCCGGATGTCGCGCCCGCGGGTCTCGGGGCGTGGCTGGACGCGTGGGTCGACAACGCGGTGGCGCTGAGCGACAACCTCTACGACTTCCGGAGGTACGACACGGAGTCGTGGACGATCCCGCAGCCGTGGAACGAGCCGGGCAATATCGCGGCGTTCCCGGGGATCCTCGCGTCGATCGAGGCGCTCGGGATCGACGGGGTCGGCGATCACGCCTCTGGGCCTCGGGGCGGGCGGCTGGGCGAACTGCGGGCGAGCCACTTCGACAACCTGTTCGGGCGGAACCCCGTCGGTGCGGCGACGAGCGGCATCCCGGGGGCGGACTTCCCTGGGATCGACGCGTGGTGGCCCCGGATCTACACGGGGCGTGCGGGGTGGCTCGAGCTGTGCCGGGGGACGATCAACTCGTGCGCCGCGACGGAGCACTACCCCTACGAGTTCCGCAGCGAGTACCGGCACGCGGAGGGCTGGGTGGCGCACAACGCGGGGCTGAACGTCTCGCTGGCGTATCTGTCCCGCGACGCGATCTCGCTGGAGCTGCTGGACGGGGCGGGTGAGCCGATCGTTGGGGACGAGCCGACGACGGAGTTCCGGGTCCGTCTGCACGCGCCGTTCGAGCCCGCGATGGTGGGGTCGTCGGTCGGGGTGCGGGTTGTCGTCGATGGCGTCGAGCATGAACTGACGGCGACCGTGGACTCGGTGACGAGCGCGACGACGGGGCCCGTGCACCGTGGCGCGGTGGGGTTGAACGATCCGAGCGTGGATGCCCGGCTCGCGTACGGGATCGGGTTCATGGCATCCGAGACCGCGATCGCGGGCGCTTGCGGGGCGGATCTTGCGCTGCCGGCCGGCGTGCTGGATCTCGCGGACATCAATGCGTTCGTGACGGGGTTCGTCGGCGCGTCGGACATCAGCGATCTGAACGGGGACGGGGTGTACGACCTCGGGGATATCGCGCTGTTCGTCGGTGTGTTCGTGAGTGGGTGCCCCTGAAGGCGGGTTGCGTGTGTCGTTCTTTCAGACCGAGCGCGGCCTCGGTGAAGGCGGCGTTCTGACCACGGACCGTTCGAAAATGTGAGAAGGGGGGTCGTGCACGCGGCGACCCCACGCCTCGTGGCAGTCGGGCTCGTCGGGGCTCAGAGGAATGTTGATCGCGTCGAGGGGGCTAGCGCCGACGCCTGGGAACAAACGCTGCGAGCGCCAGCAGTGTGGCGGCGGCGGGTGTGGGGATGAGCATGAACCCGAGCCCCGCGTTGTAACGCATGTTGAAGAGCCCGGCTTGCTCGAAGATGTCTGCGGCCGGCATCGTGGCTGGTCCTTCGATTCCGATATCGGCGCTGAAGCCGAACTCCATGAACGCGTCGGGTCCGAGTTCGCCCTCGGGTGCGGGGTTGTCGGTGTCGCCACCCAAGAGGGCGAGGGTGACATTGTTGAACATCACGCTGGTGCCAAGGCCGAACGGCGTGAGGTCGATCTCGAAGTCGCCGACGTTGATCGCATAGGGGACGGACCACGCGGTTCGGAATCCGTTGGATTCGAACGTGTTGTCGACCATGATGGGATCGAATTCGAAGCCCATGTCGGTCTCGCCGTCGCCGTTCATATCGAACCCGAACTCACCGGTGATCCAGACTTCGCACATGGTGCCCGCGGCGGGCATGTCGATCGAGTAGACGCCGGTCGCGGGGTTGTCGGTGTCGGGTGCCATGTCGAGGCGGAATGTCACGGCGCTGGGCGGGGCGAATCCGAGCAGCGAAGCTCGGCCGTTCTCGATATAGAAGGCGGAGGTGTGCGCCGCGCTCGCGATACCCGCGGAGAGCACTAGGGCGGCGGTGATGATGGTGGTGCGCATCGGATTCTCCTTCTTCCCCCGACGTCGGGCGATATTCCATGTCCCCGGACCGGATTCGGCCTGGCCTCACGGGGTGGTCTCTGTGTTCGTTCCTCCCTGGCAATAGGAAGCATGACACCGGCCGGGCGTGCGGCAATGGAACCGGCGGAATTCGGGTCAACGGAGGCTCGCGCGCGGTCGATCGTGTGGCGTTGATCCCCCGAAGTCGGCATACCTCAGACACAAAAAAAGCCGCGTCTCGCGACGCGGCTCGTGTGGATCGGACTGTCGGTTCGATCAGGCGTTCGCGGCGGCCTTCTCGGCCTTGGCGCGGGCGTCGTCGAGGGTGCCGACATACATGAAGGCGGATTCGGGGAGGTCGTCGCCCTCGCCGGCGCAGAGGCGCTCGAACGAGTCGATGGTGTCCTCGAGGCTGGTGTAGATGCCCGGGAAGCCGGTGAAGACCTCGGCGACGTAGAACGGCTGGCTGAGGAAGCGTTCGATCTTCCGGGCGCGGGCCACGATGAGCTTGTCGTCTTCGGAGAGCTCGTCGACGCCGAGGATGGCGATGATGTCCTGGAGGTCCTTGTAGCGCTGGAGGATGCGCTGGACCTGCTGGGAGACGGCGTAGTGCCGCTCGCCCAGGATGGTCGGGTCGAGGATTGTCGAGGTCGAGGCGAGGGGGTCGACGGCGGGGAAGATGCCCTTCTCGGCGATCGAACGCTCCAGAACGACGAAGGCGTCGAGGTGGGCGAACGCCGTCGCGGGCGCGGGGTCGGTCAGGTCGTCGGCGGGCACGTAGATGGCCTGCACCGAGGTGATCGCGCCCTTGGCGGTCGAGGTGATGCGTTCCTGGAGTTCGCCCATCTCGGTGGAGAGCGTGGGCTGGTAGCCCACGGCCGACGGCATCCGGCCCAGCAGCGCCGACACTTCCGAACCCGCCTGGGTGAAGCGGAAGATGTTGTCGACGAACATCATGGTTTCCTTACCCGACTCATCGCGGAAGTTCTCGGCCATGGTGAGGCCGGACAGGGCGACGCGGAGGCGGGCTCCGGGGGGTTCGTTCATCTGGCCGAAGACCATCGCGACCTTGTCGAGGACGTGGGCGGTCTTGCCGTCGGCGTCGGTGTACTCGGCCTCGGCCATTTCGCGCCAGAGGTCATTGCCCTCGCGGGTGCGTTCGCCGACGCCGCAGAAGACGGAGTAGCCGCCGAACTCGCGGGCGACGCGGGCGATCATCTCCTGGATGATGACGGTCTTGCCGACGCCCGCACCGCCGAAGAGGCCGATCTTGCCGCCCCGGACGAAGGGGCAGAGAAGGTCAACGACCTTGATGCCGGTGGGGAGGACCTCGGTCCGCGGGTTGAGCTCGCTGAACGCGGGTGCCTCGCGGTGGATCGGGCTGCGGCTCACGCCCTCGGGGGCGGGCTTGTTGTCGATCGGCTCGCCCAGCAGGTTGAAGACCCGGCCCAGGACCTTCTCGCCGACGGGGACGGCCACGGGGGCGCCGGTATCGATAATCGGCATGCCACGCTTCAGGCCGTCGGTCGAGCCGAGCGCGACGGCGCGGACTCGGCCTCCGCCCAGGTGCTGCTGGACCTCGCCGACGAGGGTCTTCTCCTCGCCGTCCTGGGTCCATGCGATATCAACGGCGTTGTAGATCTCGGGGAGCGCGTCCTCGGGAAACTGCGCATCGAAGGTCGATCCGATGACCTGAGAGATGGTGCCTTTGGTTCCTGCGGCCATAAGTGGCGGTCCTTTCTTCGGGCTGCCCGTCCGCTCGATGGCGTTTGACGGGCCGATCGGCCTTCGTGGACTGGTGCACACCGCGTTTCTGAGCGTCGGTGTGGTTTCTGTACGGTATCGTGCTGCTTGTCGCCCCGGAATGTGTCTCGCGGGGCCGCAACGATAGGTCGGGCGGCGTCGTGGGGCCAGTGGCGGGCGGCTCGGTCAGTCCATGGTTTGCAGGAAGAATTCGACGGGCGAGGCGAGCCGGGCGAAGACCCACCCGGCGGGGATGCCGACCAGGGCCCCGACGATCGCGAGCGGCCAGGAACTGAACTTGAGCCCGAGCAGGGCACCCAGCAGCCCCGCCGCGACGAGGAC
>DDFO01000047.1:91339-92058 GCA_002337215.1 Phycisphaerales bacterium UBA1926
TTCGTTGCCCGCGTCCCGGTCCGTCTTTGGGCACCAGGTGAGCGGCAGGGGTGCGGCGGGAGCGTGTACAACATACTCATGGGCACCGAGATCGAGCGGAAATTTCTGGTGGATGGGCCGATGTCGTTCGACGGGGCGGGCCGGGTGATGCAGCAGGGCTACATCGCCCTCGACCCGACGGACGGGACGGAGATCCGACTGCGCCGCGAAGAGGGGCGGAACACGCTTGGCATCAAGCGGGGCGGGGGGATGGTGCGCCACGAGACGGAGATCGACATCGACGACGCGACGGCGGACGGGCTGTGGGAACTGACGGAAGGCAAGCGGCTCGAGAAGAGCCGGTACCTGAAGATCGAGCAGGGCGTCAGGGTCGAGGTCGATGTCTACTACGGCGCGCTGAGCGGGCTGGTGGTCGCTGAGGTGGAGTTCGAGACCGAGGCCGAGGCGTTGGCGTTCGAGCCCTTCGAGTGGATGGGCGAGGAGATCGGGGGCAACGCCCGGTACCGGAACAACGTGTTGGCGAGGCTGGGGCGGGTGCCCGAGGCGGGGGAACTGGAAGGCTGACAGGTTGAGCGAGCCTCGGAGGGGTTCCGGTGGCACGGGGTATTTGTTGGTGTTGGGTTCTGTCGTGCATTGGTGCCGTGGTTCGACCCGCAGGGCGAACCACGAACGGAAGGCGACGGATAGTCGAACCGCCTTCGCCCTTCTCGGGTCCAAGG
>DDFO01000001.1:0-876 GCA_002337215.1 Phycisphaerales bacterium UBA1926
GGTTCGAATCCCCCTCTCTCCGCTTTCAGGCTGATACGAGCGTGTGATTTCCTTTGTTCCGAGCCAGAGTCGCCCGGAGCACAAGGGCTATCGCTCTAATCGCAACGCGCGGAGATGTTGTCTGATCACCCTGAGTGCGAGTCCGGTCTGGAACCCGCTGGGTGTCGCTCGGATTGACGCTGGACCTTGTCGATCTGGACAGCCGCGGGGGCACGCCGTGGGGATTCGGCTTTAGATCATGGGGTCGGCGGGAGCGGGCAGCCGGCGAGGAAGCCGGTAATGAACGCGTCGATATCCGCGAGATCGAAGATGGAATCTTCGTTCAGGTCGGCGACGGGGTCGTTTGCGAGGAATCCGGCCGCGAACACGCTGACATCGGCGAGGTCGAGTTGGCCGTAGGGCAACGCGGCATCGAACGGTCCGCAACGGATGATCAATGAGGTTCCGGACAGGGTTCCGGTGACAATCGTGTTGGGGGTGGTTCCGTCGAAGACAACCGTCTCGCGGGTGGGCGTTCCGGCTGAGGCAAGGAAGCTGATGTCGGTGTTGGGGGTGGAGAAGACCGCGGTGAAGTTGAGGGTGGCGAAGAGTGTCCCTGCTTCGGCCGCTGGTGTTGGCGTGCCGAGGGGGCCGAGCCCGACGAAGACACCGTCGCCGTCGGCTGGCGGATTCGCCTCGTTGAGTCCCCCGGTTCCGACGGCTGGGAACCCGGCGAAGATGAGATTCGCGGGGTTCGCGGGATCGACACCATCGAGGGTGAGGTGGACGGTGTCCCAGGTGAAGATCGCCTCGATTGCGCCGACCGTCTCGGCGGGTGGTCCGGGGTCGCCCACGACGTAGATGCGGACCGGGACGGTGTCGCCGGGGTCGACGAGG
>DDFO01000001.1:932-4993 GCA_002337215.1 Phycisphaerales bacterium UBA1926
GTTGTCGTCGACCCGGAACTCGAGATTAACATCGGCGGACGCGACCACGCCGAATGCGAGCAGTGCAGCGATGGAGAGCCTTGCGGTGGTGGTGATGAACATTCTCTGCTTCTCCCTACGCGGGTGTCCCACGAGTGTTGAATCGTGCGATCTGATGATCGTGGTTCGTTGTCCTCCCGATCGTATCGGGAGATCGGCGAAACGGAAAAGAGGGAAGCGGGTTTCGCCGCGTCCCCCCTGTGGTGATCGGTCCGCGGGACGGGAGGCCCCGCGGGGGTGCATGGTTACCGGTCGATCACCAGGCCGATGCGTTCGAGAACGAACGCGAGGTCGGCGAGATCGGCTCTGCCATCGCGGTTGACATCTGCGGCAGGGTCGCCCGCGTGGAAGGCGTTGACGACGGTGGTGATATCGATCCGGTCGATCACACCGTCGGCGTTGAGGTCGGCGAGACGATCGGGCCGGGCGCCGCCCAGGAAGGCGGCGATGTCGGCCGTGTCGAGGACGCCGTCGTGGTTGAGGTCGGCGCCGGCGAGTTCACCCATCCCGAGATCGGCGAGGCGATCGGTCGCGATGGATGTGTACGGCCCGGCCGCACGGATCGCGTCGAACTCGATCTGCCCCGAACCGCTGCCCGCGGTCAGCAGGTTGCTGGCACACGTCGCCTCGGCGGCGAGGAGGAACTGGGTCTGGATAAAGGTGAAGTCCTCCGTGCCGACCATGCCGTTGCCGCTGGCGTCGGCGTCGGGGGTGGGCGAGCCGCAGAGGGTGTCACCACCGGGTGCGTTGGGATCAATCCCGAACTGGCTGATAAAGACACCGAAGTCGAGGATATCGATGAATTCGTCATCGTTGAAATTGCCGCCTGGGAGCGAGTCGTCGTCGCTCGCGCCGTTCGCGGTGAAGTCGGCGGTGTAGACGGTGCCGGCGATCATGAAGTCGTCGGAGTCCTGCATGCGGAGCGTGTGGCGGGTGTCACGGGCTGAGATGCAGTCGTAGTCGCCGCAGGGGACCTCGATCGCGACCGAGCCGAGGCCGTTGATGAAAGCGACGTCCTGCTCGATGATGACGGCGGGATCGCCGTTGGACGGCGTGAGCTCGAAGGCGATGCAGCGATCGAGCGCCAGCGAGGAACCTGCGAGATCGCCCGCGACGGGGAGATAGGTCGACTGGTCGCCGATGCTGCTGCCGTCGGGGTAGGCGAACGCGTTGGGTGCGGCGTCCGGGGTGAATGTGCCGGCGAAACGGAGGGCGTCGCGGTTGGACGTGGTCCAGCCGTTCATCGCGTCGAAGAGTTGGGCGTTGGGGATGAACAGCTCGGTCACCCGGCCCGCCCCCGAGACGGCGGTCTTCTGCTGGATGCCCGTTGAGGCCGGGGCGTTGTTGACGATCGCGGCGGGTGCGCCGGTCGCTTCGTCGGATTCGGTTGCGTCATCACCGACGGCCCATGTGCCCCAGTAATCGCCCGGAGTGCCGCTTCCGGAGGGATCGCCCACGGGCCCTGTGTTCATGCCCGAGTCGGAGACGATGTTCCATGAGTAGCGCCAGTCGGCGCCGCCGTTGATGGTGAGTGTGTGGTCATCGACGGGGATGCCGCCCGTGACATCGATGACGGTGAACCAGGCGTAGCGGTTGCCGCCCACCTCGGCGGGGATGGTGTCGGCCGGGGTTGTGCGGGTCTCGGTGAACAGGAGTGAGCCCGAGGCGTCATACAGCTTCAGGTCGACCGCGAGAACGCCCGCGTCGTTGCGGAAGGCGTGCTCGAAGGTGTACCACCCCGCGGCGGGGACGACGTAGTTGTTGGCGAGCGTGTCGAGGTCTTCGCGCGGGGCGAAGTTGGTGTTGTTGCTGCCCGCGACGATGAGATCCCCTGTGGAGGTGTCTTTGGTCACATGGAAGATGAAGTCGCGCTGGTGATTGTTGTCGCTGCCGTTGGAGGCGACGGCATAATCGAACCCTTCGCCGAGCGCCCAGGAGGGGTCGAGATAGATCGCGGTGCGGGCGGCGTAGTTGCCGGTCCACGTGTCGCGGTACATATCGAATCGGCTGAAGGGCGCGGAACTCGCGTCGCCATCGAAGATCGCGTGGGACGCGCCCTCGTTGGAGGTGATGCCGTTGGTGCCGCTGGGGACCTGGGTTGCTGAGCCGAACCATCCGTTGGAGATGTCGAACCACCCGGAGGTATTGGATTCGAAGTCCTGGTTCCAGGCGGTCTGGGCGGCGTTGCCGTCGAGGCCGAGGTGGACGGTCAGCGCGTCGTCTTCATCGAGCGCCCGGCCGTCGGTGGTGTCGTTGCCGGCGAAGGCGAGGTAGAGCCCGTCCGGTGCCCAGGCGGAGAAGACCTCGACCTGGTCGGGGCCGTTGGCGGCGACGCCGTTGCTGAAACCAGCCGGCCATTCGCTGAGATCGCCGTCGAGGATGATGCCGGGGCCCTCGTTGACATTTCGGAGTTCGACCGCGACCTCGACGGTGTTGACGGGGTTGACGGTGATGTCCTGGGTGACCTGGGTCTCGTTGCCGCACGCGTCGGTGACGGTCCAGGTGACGGTGGTGGTGCCGGCCGGGTAGATGCCGGACGCGTCGTCGGTGCCGGTGAAGTCGTTGGTGATTGCGACGGTGCTGCAGTTGTCGGAGGCCGAGATGGGTGGGACGACGACGACCGCGTCGCACATGCCGGCGTCGGCGTTGAGCGCGATCGCGCTCGGCGAGGACACGATCGGCGAGAGCGAGTCCTTGGTGACGGGGTCCAGGTCGATGAGGCCTGCGCCGAGATCGGTGCCGGTGGCATCTGTGATGCGTGAGGGTGGGTTGACGCCGGGGCGGAAGGTCACGAGATCCGCGGTCTCGCAGAAGTCGCCCAGCACATCGAAGGTGATGCGCGCCATCGTGGTGGGCACGGCGGTGCCGGTGTCCCCGTTGGGGACGCCCACGGCGTAGTCGATCGTCCCGGTGGTCTCGTTCACGCTCTCGTAGATCTCGACGGTGAAGGGGCCGTCGCCCGGGTCGGCGGAGACGAAATCGAGGAGCGATTCGTCGTAGTCGAGAAAGAACTGGCCGCCCACGGCGAGGGCCTGCAGGCCCTGGGCGTCGATCTCGACAACGAGTTGGTTCTCGCTCGCGTCGAGGCAGTCGTCGGCGGGGTTGAGCTCGAGCTCGGTGGGGGCTGTAGCGGACTGGACGAGATACTCGACGGAGATGAGGTCGATGTTGCTGCCGGCGGCGCCGGCGACGGTGAGGAAGAAGCCCATGTCCGTCTGATTGGTGTAGGGGAGCCCGCCGAACGCGCCCGAGCCGACCAGGATGCCGTTATCGACAAGGAAGATGTTGGCATCAACGACGGTGAATTCGCCGGAGGGTGGGAAATCGACGGCGAGTTGGGGGTCGTAGGCATCGGGGTTGGCGTCGCGGTCGGCGCCGGCGCCGAAGAGCCAGCCGATGGTGTCGATGGGGTTGCCGGAAGGCGAGAAGGTAAAGCCGAGGGGGAGGAAGCCGTCGGAGAAGGGGTCGATGCGGGTGGTGACGACGATGGTGCGGGTGCCGTCGCCGTTATCGAACTCGGCCACGCCCGCCTCGACGGGAAAACCGTTGAGCTGGCTGACGCCGGCGGGTTGGAAGAATCCGTTGCTGAGCAGGCTCTGGCCGCCCGGGGCGGCCGAGACCCACGCGAACTCGTTGATGAGCGGGCTGTCGGCGACGAGCACCTCGCTGTCGAACGTGTCGCCCAGCGCGCGGGTGGCGAACTCGGGTTCTTCGAGGATTCGAAGCGGGCGACTGGCATCAAACTGCCCGATCTGGACCGCGGTGCGCGGGAGATCAATCGGTGCACCGATGGCTGAGTCGATCTGCTGGGCGGCGGCGGGACCGGCGAACGCGGCGGCCGCGAGCGTGCACCCCAACGCGGGGCTGAGTGCGGTTCGTTTCGATGTCACGGAGAGCTCCTTTCCCTGACTCGGCCTCATGGGGCCGGTCCCACTTCTATCCCTATCCCGCGGACGCGGGCCATCGCCGGCGGGCCCGCTGATGGAAGCCCGGAGATGTGCGCGGACGGCGACAGAATCGGC
>DDFO01000001.1:5120-13712 GCA_002337215.1 Phycisphaerales bacterium UBA1926
GGGGGCGGTTTGGCCCCCCGGCCGCTGGAGATCGGATCAGTTCACGAAACGCATGCCGAAGCGATCGATGACGAAGCCGATGTCGGCGAGGTCGAGAACCCCGTCGCGGTTGGCGTCGGCCGCGAGGTCGCCTGTGTTGAACGCGGTTGCCATGAACTGGAGGTCACTCAGATCGACGAACCCGTCGCCGGTGATGTCGGCGTAGTGGGCGGGCAGCGCTCCGTTGAGGAACGCGGCGATGTCGTACTGATCGAGCACGCCGTCCGCGTTGAGGTCCGCGGTGGTGAGCTCAGCCATGCCCTGGTCGAGGAGCTGATCGACCGTGATCGAATCGACCGGCGCATCGGCGAGGATCGCGTCGAAGGCGGTCTGGCCCCGGCCCTGGCCTGCGTGGAGCAGCATGGACGGGCATGCCGGCTCGCTGGAATCGAGGAACTGGGTCTGGACATAGGTGAAGTCGGCGATATCGACCATGCCGTTGCCGCTGGCGTCGGCGTCGGGGCCGACGGTGCCGCAGACGGTGTCGCCACCCGGGACACCCGGATCGGTGCCGAACTGCCCGATGAAGGTGCCGAAGTCGAGGATGTCGATGAACTCGTCATCGTTGAAGTTGCCGCCGCGGAGCGCGTCGCCACTGGAGACGGTGAAGTCGGCGACGAATGCCGGGCCAACAACGGCGAACGAATCGCCGGTCTGGCGGAGCGTGTGGAGTTCGTCGCGGGCGGTGATGCACTCATAATCGCCGCAGGGGACATCGATGGTCGTGGACGCGGATCCCGCGATGAACGACAGGGTCTCGCTGACCACGACCGGTGCGCCGCCACCCGTGGGCGTCAGCTCGAAGGTGATGCAGCGATCGACATCGACCGAGACGCCCACGAGCTCGACATCGACCTTGAGGTCGTTGGCCGAGTTCACGGTGACGAGCTGGGTATCGACCGTGGTGTTGCCGCAGTCGTCTGTCGCGGTCCATGTGACGGTGGTTGTGCCGGCGGGGAACGGATCGTTGAGGCCGAGCAGCGGGTCGTCGCTGCGCTCGAAGGCGACGGCCGCGGTCGAGCAGTCGTCGCTGGCGACGGCGCCCTCGGGCGGCAGGACGAGGTTGTCCCAATAGACGTCGTACGTCTCGCCGAAGTTGTAGGCCTGAATGATCAGATCGCTGGTGCGGACGGAGCCGAAGGTGATCGGGTCGACCACCTCGAGCAGCACGGTGTCCGTCTCGTCGATCAGGCGGTGGATGTACGCGTGCGGTGTCAGCTCGGTCTCGAGCGTGTACCACGCGTCGTAGACGAAGCCGCCCGGCAATCCGAAATCAATCCAGTCGGCCGTGTAGCCGTTGGACGGATCGAAGTCGGTGTCCTGCGTGTACAGCCGGAAGCGAGGTGTCGTGCTCGCGGGCGACGTGTTGAGCGCATCGGCCGGGTCGTTGTTCACGAACCCGAAGATGGGGAAGCCGGAGATATCGCCGTTGGCATCGCGTGTGGTCGACCAGAGATCCGCACGGCGGACATCGTTTGCCCAATCGCTGGGGATGTAGAGGTCGATCGAGTACGTCTGCCCAACGGGGATGTTGATGTCGTACTTGTTGCCCTGGGTGTTGTAGAAGGCGCTCGAGAAGGAAGCGGGCCGGCTGCCCGGGCCGTCGGCGGCGTCGATGCCGTGCCGCAGGCGGTTGTCACCATCGAAGAACGCTGACTCGAACGCGGCGGGCGCGTAGCGGTCGGTGTAGAAGGTGTCGGGCATCTGCGTCGCGGACGTGGGCGGGGAGACATCGAAGGGCCAGCTGCTGATCAGCGAGGCGGTGCAGAGGCCCGCGTCGGCGTTGACAACGATGTCGTCGGGGATCGAGAGCGTCGGCGCCACGCTGTCCTTGGTGGTCACGCCCAGATCGGCCGTGTACGGCAGGATCTCGGTGCCGCCGAACTCGGTGACACGTGTCGGGGGCACATTGGCCCGGAACGAGACGAGAGCGGCCTCCTCGCAGTAGTCACCGACAATGTCGAACGTGATGGTCGCGAGCGTGGTGCTGGTGGTGGTGCCGGTCTCGCCCATCAGGAAGTCGGCGTACACGCCGTAATCGATCGTGCCGCCGGGCTCGTCGACATCTTCGAGGATCTCGAGGAACCTGGAGTCGGCGACGTCCGCGGAGACAAAGTCGAGCATCGCGGTGTCGAAGGCGAGGAATGCCTGGGCACCGGCGCTCAGCGCCTGCGGGTTGGAGAGGTTCAGCGCGACGACGAGCTGGCCTTCGCTCGCGTCGAGGCACGCGTCAACCGCGTCGAGCGTCAGCGCCGTGGTGTCAGGCGGGATGAGTCTTGCGACGGCGGACAGCGAACCGATCGGGTTGCCGGTATCGGCAGTCGCCGACCAGTTGATGGTGTAGTCGCCCGGGGCGAGTTCGGCACCGTTCAAGAAACCGAAACCGGGACGCCAGGATTGGGAGAAGACGTAGTCGATCGCGTCGTCGGACCACGAGCCGGGGCCCGGGTTGGTGAAGTACCCGTCGGTGTCATCCCAGCTATTCAGCGGGCTCGCGTCGGCATCGAAGAGCGGGAGAGCCGCCGAGAAGAAGCTGGTAAGGCTCGAGCCGTCGAGATCGACATCGAGAGAGAGGGTGTAGTTCCGGCCGGCGGCGACGTCATCGGCACGCGGCGAGAACTGGAAATCGAATGACCAGCCCGGGAGATTCCCCACCTCATCGGTGACGTTGATGAACGTGTTGCCGGTGATCAGATAGGCCTGGCCCGGGATCTGGCCGACATCAGGCGGGGTCTTGTAGCCGCGAGCCTTCAGGAACACGGCCGCCCCGAGCGAACCGTCGCTCAGGAAGTTGTCGCCCGGGATGCCGCTGCCTGCGATGTAGTCGCCGTTCGCCTTGGTCGGCGACGCATCGACGAGTTGGGCATTCGCCGGAGCGACCGCGGCGGCGGTGCCGGCGGCTGCGAGCAGGATCGCGAGACGTGAAATCTGAATTCGGTTCTCCATCACCTTCATTTTGATTCCCCTCTTCATTGTGCGGTATTGCACTTAAAATGTTGTAAACACTCAGGATACAACAAATGGACTACGCAGTTCTGGTCTGGGCCACCGCTCGCGATACGCGACGTTGTGAACGTCCGCTCTCGGCGTCCAAAGCCAGAAGGCAAAGCACGTGTCCGAAATCAACCCACGATTTACGATGAGTTCAGCCGGCCGTGCCCTGACCATCAATGGTGTCAATCACTCGTTAAACGATCATGTACAGATAGAACGACAACATCCTCAAACGTTCTTCGAGAATGCGCGAATCATTGTTGCGTAAGGAGTTCGGTGGCTCTCAAGGCGATCAGAGAACCACGGCGGAATACCGTGTCCAGACTCCCATGCATCATGGCAGAATGTTAATGATCCCCCTTTCCCCAACCCAAGGAGAGACTACGCATTCTGCAGTTGAGAGTCAAGCTATTTTGTGAGTATGCTCAACCAAGATTGAAATTCTTCTAAGAATGGGCGGTGGTATGACGCGATGGCGAACCCGGCTCGATTGCCGCCATGCCACGCTGCTGCCCAGTCCGTCTCCTCGCCCATCCCGCCCGAGTGTCCGCCTTGGGCCGGACGACGGTCGGGCGGCAGATCGGCTGGATCTATACCGAACCCACGCCCCTCTGGTCGGTTGGCATCGCCGAACCGTTCGGGATCCTCGGCCTCGGTCACGTACGTGCGTCTCGTCAGGTGTTGTCGCGATCAGCACGATTGCTGACCTCATACACGGCGGGGTATGTGATCTGCTCGAAGTTGTCGAGTTCGTCAAGCCGATCGACTTTCGGTGGCACGTGGTCGTGTGGACCTGCCGGTCAAGGCCTGATCAGCCGCGGTTCGTTTCGGCCTGGTTGCTGACCGCCCCGCGATGCGTATCATTTCCACTGCTGCCGATCGTTTGGATCACACCATCCGGCGATGCGCTCGCGTTCTGCGCATCTGGCGTCTGCGCTCGCTAGTAGACCGATCTCAGCTTCGGGACAATCCGCAGACCGACATTGACGACTTCAAAGTCATCATGGTCGCTCCGTTCTCGAACGGAGCGGAGTGTGACGGAATTCAAACCGCCGCGCAAGAGTTCAACCGGGACGACAACGCGCTGCTCGGCGAAGCGGCCGTCACCTGGCGAGTGGGCGAGTCGTCCGACCTCTCGCCCGTTCAGACCAATCGGCGGGTTGGTCTCGAGCCCCTTGGCGAGCATGACCAATTCGGCCTGGTGCGCGACGCGGAGCAGGCTCGGATCGATGGTGAAGTCCAGCGTGATCTCGAGACCCTCGCTCGCTCGCTGAAAGCGGCTGTTGATTGCGCCGCCGAAAGCGTCATCTCCGAGATGACGCACAGTCGGCGTCGCTTCGGCTGCGATCTCCAGTCTGGTGTCCTCGCGAAGGCGGAGCACCAAGGCCTCGGCATCGAGCACGTCGCGACGATCGACACCCACCGCGAACGGCTCGTACGACGGATGTGTTGCGATGATCGCGGCGTGCTCTGGCATCGCGTCCGCCTTGAGCCTGAATCGTCCGTTCTCATCGGTGAGTGCGACAATCGGCATCCGGCCGTGCAGGTCAAGCGTGACTCGTGCACCGTTGATCGGTTCGTCGGAAGACGCGTCGAGGGCGACGCCGCGGATGGACGGCGTGCGGTCTCCCGCCGCGTTCTCCGGATCGAACACCAGGCGGACGTTGACGAACTCGAAATCGTCGATGTCCGTGTCGCGACGCTTGACCGCGCGGATCTCAAGAACATTCTCGCCCGGCTGCAGACGATCGATCGGCGCGAGGATCGCTTGCTCACCGAAACTCCCGTCGCCCGGCGACTCGGCGAGAACACCGATGCGATCGCCGTTCAGGAAGACGCGGTTCTCGAGCTGTGAACCTTTCGTCACCAGTCGGAATTCTGCTGCGTTGAACCCGGCGGTGTGACGCTCGGGAGGGATGGTGAACCGCATCGCGAGGCGTGTCCCCTCGGTCCTCCGTTGGAACTGACTGTTGATCCTCCCCGAGAACTCATCGTTCCCGAGATGGTGGACTTCGGGCTCCTCCTCGAACGCGATGATGTCCGCGTTGATCGGCGAGAGTTTGATCCGGACGGGCTCGCGTCGCGCAATGTCGGACTCGACAATATTGACCGCGTGCGGCGTATACCCCGAGTGTGACGCGGTCAGCGCGGCGTTCTCGGGGATCTCTCCGAAGGGCAGAACGAATCGGCCGAGATCGTCTGTAAAGACCCTGACATCAGCGGACTTCTCGTGGTCCAGCCTCACCGACGCGCCCGCGATCGTCTCGCCGGATTCTCGATCAACGACTTCGCCGGTCAGCATCCTGGTGGCACTGGGCACGGCGAGGTCCGGTGAGGGCGGGTCGGCAAACACCGGCAGATCGAGTCCGTACAGAACGCCTGCGGCGTCGCGGTCTCGCGCGGCGCTCGCCTCGGCCTTGCGAGCAGCGGGCTCAAGAGCGTCAACAGACCGTTCGGCGATCTCGCCGGGCTCTATCTCGCTGAGCGCGGACCGTCGGGCTGAAACAGATGGGACGGCCAACTCGGCGATCGGTGAGCGACTCGGCTGGGTCCCGGTCGTGGCGGTGTCGGAAGCCGGTTCGCCGGGCTCTCCTTCTGCACGCGGAGTGGGCGGAGAAACGGGGCCGACGGCGTCAACAAGGTCCGGAAGATCGAGCGCAAAGTCGGTGGTCCGCCGTGGTTCGGTCGTTCGATCACCACTGCTCGGACGTGCAATCTCGATGCGATCGCGCGGATCGCTCGGAGCGGTGTCTGGTGCTGATACCGTTGGATCGAACTCGGTCCGTACGCTCGGCGTTCGGTCGAGCTTCATTGAGACATCCGTCGAAGACAAGTCTCGGGATTGTCGTGCTGCATGCGCTATCGATTCCTGTTCCGATTGCTCGCGAACGGGCGCGGCGTGCGACACGCCCGGTAAAGTAAAGGTGAGAGCGGGTTCCGAAGCGATCGGTTCGTCCGGAAGATCAGGGGTCGCCCGCGGCGAATCCGCGATGCGTCGGTTTCCGTTCCTGGCCGTCATCAACGGCGGTTCGACGAGGTCCGTGGGCTCGGCGCTCTGGAGCGAACCGTCCGGTTCGAATCGGTCCGAGGAACGCGTTGGCACGGCTACGGCGGAAGCGGGGGAGGCGATGTCGATCTGGCTCGCGCGTGCCGACTGGAGGGGCTCAACGTGAGACGACGGTGAGCGGGGCGCTGGCACGGAGAGCGATTGCAATTCTGCAGCGTCGCTCGATTGCTCTGGGATCGGCGGCGCGTCGAATGCTTCGTTTGATCGATCGGCGAGCGGTTCGCTCCGCGATTCTGAACGACGCTCTGGCGCGAACCGTTCCAAGCGGTCGGGCGCTGATGCACGCACGGTGGGAGCCAGCACGGCATCAGGGAACGGTTCGCGTTCCGAAGGCGATGCGGACAGCGACGGAACACTGGGCTCTTCGTGAGAGAGGTTCACCGCGGCGTGGCTCGGGCGGAGCTGCGCCTCGATGGACCGCCGCATTCCGCTCGAAGCCAGCGTGACGCGGACGGTCCCGTCGTCGGCCGCGAGTGTTCCCGTCGTCGGGGGGACGTGCATCATCGCGAGGACCGCCATGATGCCGCCGTGGATCAGCAGCGAGAGAAGCACGCATCGCGCCATGAGGCCGAGCGTTGCGAGCCGGCCCTGCCACGAGATGTCGCGCACGCTGCGTGTCAGCAACGCGAGCAGGAGGACGAGCGCGAGTGCCGCGAGGATCCATGGGAGCAATTTCAGAAGATCCGCGACCATCGCCCGGCGGCTGTCTGTCGCGAGGTAGACCTCGCGTGAGACCGCCCGGTAGAGGTCGGTGTGGTCGCCCCCGCGGTCGGATGCGAACTGCAGCGCGAACCCCTCCATCGCGAGCGATGGCTCGAGTTCATCGGCGGCGGTGTTGATTGATCGGTCGAGCGGGACGGGTGTTAAGGGCACGCCGGACGACAGCCGGGCTCGGTAGAGGTCGAACCCCCCGGCACCCCCGTCGCGGGCCGAGGAGAAGTAGAGAAAATCCCCGGCCGGAGAGAACGCGGGAGAGAGATCGTCGGCGGGGCTCGAGAGCGTGCCGTCGCGGACCGCGGGTCTCCCGTCAGTGCTCCGGTAGAGATCGAAGCCGCTCGCGGCGTTTCCCTGCCCCGCCTCGGCGGTGGGGCGGTCAGAACTGAAGTACAGAACCGTCCGAGGGATCACCGCGCCGGAACCGGGGTCCGCGGCTTCGGTTGTCGAGAGCGTCGGCGAGATGTCATCGTTCGGGCTGTTGACCGAAGGCCCGAGCGGTTCGGGTGTGCCAGGCGTCCCTTCGTTCAGAGGCGATCGCCACAGATCAACACCGCCGATCGACCCCGGGCGATCGCTCGCGAAGTAGAGCCACGCGCCGTCGGGGGACAACGCCGCGCCGAACTCGTTGTCGGGGGTGTTGATCGGCAGCGGTTCAGGCTCGCCCCATCCGGAGCCATCACGCCGCGCGATATACAGGTCGGCATCGCCGTCAGCGGAGAACCGTGTGAAATACGCCGCATCGCCCATCGCGGTGATCTCCGGATCGCCTTCATCGCCCGGTGAGTTGATCGACTCGCCGAGCCCCGTCGGGGGGCGCCACAGGATGTCCCGCAGCGCGGCCTGTCCGAGCTCGGCGCGGATCGGTCCGTCGTCGGTGTAGAACTCGGCGCGGTTCGGGCCGAGCCACCAATACCCGGCACCGGCGACGCAGGCCACCACACCGATCGCGAGCAGGGCGGGCACGAATCCGGAGCGTTTCGGCATGATCGTCTCCCGTCGGTGCCGCTGGGTCAGTTCATGGGCACGGTGTCGAGGAACGGCGCGTCGATCCCGGACGCCTTGCACACATCCAAGACGCGGGCAACATCGCCGTACGCGACGTCACGGTCCCCGCGGACGGACACTTTCTGCTCGGGATTCACATCCACGGCTTCGGCGATGACCGTGCGAAGCCCATCGAGCGTCATGGTCGTCCCGCCGACGATCAGCGATCCATCGCCCCGCACATTGATGACGATCTCTCGCAGCATCGTGGTGATCGGGCCGCCCGACTCGGCCTCGGGCAGCGCGATCTGGATCTCGCGTTCCGATTGCTGGTAGGTCGTCGCCACCAGGAAGAAGATCAGCAGCAGGAACACCATGTCGATGATCGGCGTCATCTCGATCGAGGGCCCGGTCTCGGTTTGTTTCGCGGCGATGATCACACGCATTCTCCCCTGGAACTCGACACGCCGGTCGATTCACACTCGAATCACAAATCCGACGACACACCAACGGATTCATGCGGCTTGGCTTCTTGCCTGATCTCTCCGTTCACCGCCGCGGATTCGTCCGAGAGTTTGTTCTCGATCGCTTGCCCGCTCGGTGTCGCCGAGGTGACGGGAGGTCGGTTCTGGAGCAGGCAGCGTTCGACAAGAAGCACCGCGAGCCGATCCAGTTCTCGTGTCAGCCGCTCGATGCGTGCCGCGAGCCAGTGGTAGAAGATCACCGTCGGCATCGCGACGAGGAGGCCGGCCGCGGTGGTGATCATCGCTTCGTAGATGCCCCCCGCGAGC
>DDFO01000001.1:13746-14110 GCA_002337215.1 Phycisphaerales bacterium UBA1926
GCGAGCAGCTCCGCTTTGCCGAGCGATTCGCCCGCCGACGCCACGGTCTGGAAGGCTCGGATCATCCCGAAGATCGTCCCCGTCAGACCCATCAGCGGCGTCACCGCGGCGATCACCGTGAGCATGCGGAGACGCGATCGCATCGCGTAGACCTCGCGCTCCCCCGCGGCGGCGAGGTGCTTCTCGACAGTCTCCGCCCCGTGCGGCAGCGCGTCGAGCCCCGCCGCGAGAACGCGGCCCGCGGGGCTTGCGGACTTGGTGCACACGTCGCGTGCTTTCGACACGCCGGCCGAGTCCGCGGTTCCGAGGGCTTTCTTGAATCGCTTCTCAAACCCGGGCGGAACAACCCGGGACGCCCGGAGCA
>DDFO01000008.1:0-18441 GCA_002337215.1 Phycisphaerales bacterium UBA1926
GAAGAGAAGTCCCCCGCCTACGGCAACCTCGTGCCGCGTGACATCGCGACCCGCGAGATCTTCGACATCTGCGTCAACCAGCACATGGGCGTGGGCGGCGGCAACATGGTCTATCTCGACCTGACCCACAAAGACCCCGACTACCTCACCCGCAAGCTGGGCGGCATCATGGAGATCTACGAGAAGTTCGCCGGGGATGACCCGCGGCACACGCCCATGAAGATCTTCCCGGCCGTGCACTACACCATGGGCGGCATGTGGACGACCTACAAGGCGGGCTCCTATCAGCCCGCGGCCCCTCACCACGAGCACAAGCCCGGCATGGTCCCCCCGATCGACACCGAGGTCGGCCGGGGCATGGCGTACGGCGACCCGATCAACATGATGACCAACATCAAGGGCCTCTACGCGTTCGGCGAGGTCAACTTCGCCTACCACGGCGCGACCCGCCTTGGTGCCAACGCGCTGCTCAGCTGCATCTTTGACGGCCTGTTCTGCGGGCTCGGCGTCGCGAACTACGTCCGCGATGAGAACGCGACCGGGGCGGATTCGGTCGCCCAGTCCGTCTACGACACCGTCGTGAAGAGCGAGGAAGACAAGGCGAAGGCCCTGATCTCCAGCGCCGGCAACGACGGCGACGAGAAGTACAACGGGTACATCATCGGCAAGGAGATGGGCGAGGAGATGACCGCCGCGTCCACCGTCGTCAAGACGGAGGCCCGCCTCGATCAGTGCCTCGACAAGCTCGCCGAACTCCGCGACCGCTACAGCAAGGTCCGCCTCGCCGACACGGCGACCTGGACCAACCAGACGCTCAGCTACGTCCGCGCCGTGGGCGACATGCTCGTGCTGGCCGAGGCGATCGCGCTGGGCGGCAAGCTCCGCAAAGAGAGCCGGGGCTCGCACTACCGCACGGACTACACCGAGCGTGACGACGCCAACTTCTGGAAGGCGTCGATCGCGAAGTTCAACGGGACGGGCTCCGAGGTCGAGTTCGGCGAGGTCCGAGCCGATCTCGTCCAGTCCCGAGCCCGCAACTACGGCGCGACCGATGCGAAGAAAGACGAGAAGAAGGCCGATTCGAAGCAAGCCGCCGCCGCGAGCTGATCCGAGAAGAACACCAACGCGTCCCGGACCATCCGTTCGACCGGAACACGCCAGGAGTCACCATGACCGCAGCCCCCACCGCACCCGTATCTAACGGCGCGCCGCAGCAGATCCAGAAGCCCAAGGCCCAGGTCGGCCGAACCGTCCGCTTCCGCATCAAGCGGTGCGACGGGCCGGGCAAGCCCAGCCGCTGGGAATCGTTCGACGTGCCGATCACGCCCAACAGCAACGTGATCTCCTGCCTCCAGTGGATCGCGGCCCACCCCACCACCACCGAGGGCACCAAGACGACCCCCGTCGTCTGGGAGTCGGGATGCCTCGAGGAAGTCTGCGGCTCGTGCACCATGCTCATCAACGGCCAGGCCCGCCAGTCGTGCTCGTGCCTCATCGACAACTACGCCCCCAATGACGGTGACATCATCACGCTCGAACCCATGAGCAAGTTCCCCGTCGTCCGCGACCTCTGGGTCGACCGCGCCCGCATGTACCACGCCCTCAAGCGCGTCAAGGCGTGGGTCCCCATCGACGGCACCTACAGCCTGGGCGACGGTCCCCGCGAATCCCCCGAAAAGCAGCTCACCCGCTACAAGCTCAGCCAGTGCATGACGTGCGGCTGCTGCCTCGAAGCCTGCCCCCAGTACAACCTCGAAGAAGACGAGAGCAACTGGGACACCGCCTTCCTCGGCGCGGCACCCATCAGCCAGGCCCGCCTCTTCAACGAGCACGAGACCGGCAAACAGCTCAAGGACGACCGCCTCGAAGCCATCATGGGCCCGGGCGGCATCAACGACTGCGGGAACGCCCAGAACTGCGTCAAGGTCTGCCCCAAGGAGATCCCGCTCACCGAGTCCATCGCGGCCGTGGGCCGGAGCGCGACGCTGCAGGCGTTCAAGAAGTTCTTCCAGGCGAAGTGATCAAACGAGTAGAGGGATATTCCATGAAAGCGGCATCAAACGGTGCCGCTTTTTTCTGCAGTTGTGTCTTTGGTGGTTCGCGTCAGCCGCGCAGATCGAGCCCGCGCGACGACCGGCTCGCCGCCCGCAGCGACGCGTCCGGCGTGTAGACCGCGGGCCGTTTCTCGCGGGCCGCGCGGTCCTCGGCCATCTCCGCCTCGTGGTCGGCGATGTGCATCTCGGCCTCGCCGCCGTGCTCGCGCCGGTCCTCCCGGGTCTCTTCCTGGGTGTTGTCTTTCAGCGACCGCACCGCCTCGGCGTGCTCGACCTCGGTCGTCTCGGCGACATGGTTGAACTCGTCGCGGTCGGCCCGACGCGAACTCGCGGGCTTCTTCTTGTCAAGATCACGCTTCACGACCCTCGCCGCGTTCTGCGTGCCCGCGAGCGAACCCGCGACGTTGTTGACGGCCCATGACATGAATGGAATATCGACGAACTCGCCGCGATCGCTTCAGCGAATCCCACAAATGGGATTATCAGCCCCTAACGGCTACACCATGTTGTGTACCGCGTTTCTACGGAGCCCATCAAATGACATGATCGGACGCGATGCCAACGCGGCGTTGCCCGCCGGGTGCCATGGAGACGGCGCAGCCTTCTCCATGCCTGGCTCGTAGATTGTGCGCCGCATCTCATGGAGAACCCGCTCCGCGGTGTCTCCATGGCACCCCACACCCGATACCCGGCAAGGAGTCATGCAGACCGGCTTCAGGCCCCGAGGATGTTGATCCCGCAGTCCACAAAGATCGTCTCGCCCGTGACACCCTTCGAGAGATCGCTGACGAGGTAGACGGCCGTCCCGCCCACGTCCTCGCCCTCGGTCGCCCGGCGAAGCGGGGCCTTCTGGGCCGCGGTCTCGCCCATGGTGTCGGTCCCGCCCACGGCGCTGGACGCGAGCGTGCGCAGATACCCGCCCGAGATCGAGTTCACGCGGATGTTCTGCTCGCCGAGTTCGCTCGCCAGATAGCGGGCGGTGCACTCCAGGGCGGCCTTGGCGACACCCATCACGTTGTAGCCGGGCACGACCTTGTCGCCCCCGTAGTACGACATGCACAGGATCGATCCCCCGCCGCTCTTGTCCATCAGCGGGCGGGCCCGCTTCGACATCGCCGCGAGGGTGTAGGCGCTGATATCGACGGCGCCGAGGTACGCGTCGCGGGGCGTGTCGGTGAACTTGCCCGCCGCGAGCCATTCCCGGTCGGCGAACGCGATCGAATGGACGAGGAAGTCCATCCGGTCGAACGACTTGGCGTACTCATCGAAGACGGTGTCGATCTCGTCGTCGCTGGAGGCGTCGAGCGGGCGCATCCAGGCGTCGTCGCCCGAGACAGGCGTCACGGCCCGCTTTGTGCGCCGCTCGTTCTTCTCGCCGGGCAGGTGGGTGTAGGCGCAGGTCGCGCCCGCCTCGGTGAGCGCCTTGGCGATGTAGTACGCGTAGGAGCGCTCGTTCGCGACCCCGACCACAAGACCCTTCTTTCCATCGAGCAGACCCATCGGCAGTGCCTCCAAAGTAAGTAGTCACTATAGGAGGCCCGGTCCGCCCGGACCGGCATCTCTCGGCCGCGCCCCGAACGTTGCTGACATCGAGACGGCCCGGGCCCCGATCCCGTGCCAGGCCTGACGCGTCTCTAGCATGCTCGCATGCCCGACCGACCGCCATTGGATCAACCCCCGACATCCCGGCCGGGCAGCGCCCCGCTCGAGCCCTGGAACGACCGGGCGTTGCCCGACCTGTACCGTTGGCTCGACGCGACCGGGCTGATCCGCCGTCTGCTCGAACTCGCCCGCGACGAGGACCTCGGACCCGCGGGGATCGATCTGACGGGCGCCGCGGTCGGCGACGAGTCACGCGCGACCGTCGGGCTCGTCGCGCGGGAAGCCGGGGCGTGCGCCGGGCTCGCGGCGATCCCCGGGCTGCTCGATGTCTTCGGCGTCGATGTCGCGTTCGAACCCGAGGCGTCGGACGGCGACTGGTTCGAGTCCGGAACCACCCTCGCGATCTTCACAGGCCCGCTCGCGAGCATCGTCCGCGTTGAGCGCACGATCCTGAACCTCACGAGCCGGCTCAGCGGGATCGCGACGCGCACCGGTGTCTTCCGCGATGAGATGCTCGCAGCGATGGCGGGCGACGATGCGCGCACGCCCCGGCTCTACGACACGCGCAAGACCACGCCCGGCCTGCGCGTGCTCGAGAAGTACGCCGTCCGCTGCGGCGGCGGGTTCTGTCACAGGATGGGCCTGCACGACGCGGTGATGTTCAAGGACAACCACATCGCGGGCGTCGCCACCGACCGGCTCGCCGAGCACGCCCGCGCGCTGGTCGAGAACGCGCGCGCCGCGGCTGCAACGGCGGGCATCGTCCCGGCGTTTATCGAGTTCGAGGCCGATAGCCTCGCCCAGCTCGGGGCCCTGCTCGATCTCGAGACGGGCATGATCGACGCGGTGCTGCTCGACAATATGTCCCCGGAGGAACTTTCTGAGGCCGTCGCGCTGCGGGACGCCCGCCGGCCCTCGGTCGCGTTGGAGGCCTCGGGCGGCGTCTCGCTGCAGACAATCGGCTCGGTCGCCGTGACGGGGGTCGATCGCATCAGCGTGGGCGGGCTGACACATCAGGCGCGGAGCATCGATCTCGGGTTCGATGCCGACGGCTGAACGCGTCCATCCGGGTGCTTGCCCGCCGGGTGCGGCACAGCGAGATCCCCGGATTGTTTGCGTTTAGCCACCCACCGCCGCCGGCTCGTCGATCGCCTGATTCGACGCCGCGACCCGGGTGAGCCAGTCGTCGATCGCGCCGACGACGTCCTCGTGGAGACCCAGCGCGTCGCGGATCTGCGAGCCGTGGGCGATGTCGTTGACCATCACGCTGAACGAGACCGCCTCGGACCCGTCGGGTGTGATCACGTAGCCCGCCAGGCAGCGGACACCGTTGATCGATCCGGTCTTGGCACGCACGGCGTTGGTCAGATCCGCGTCCTTGAAGCGCCGGCGGAGCGTCCCGGAGCCGGGCTCGGGCATCGACTCGAGCAGCGCCGCACCGAGCGCGGGTCGGGTGAGCAGGCTGCCCAGCCACGCGGTCATGGTCTCGGGTGCCACGCGGTTCTCCCGGCTCATGCCGGATCCGTCGGCGATCATGGTCTTCGTCGCGTGCGAGGGGCCCAGGTCCTCGCTCAGCAGCATGCGCACGACCGACGCCCCGCTCTGCCACGACCCGGGCTCCTGGGTGACCGCGTGCCCCACGCCCTTGAGCAGGGCCTCGGTGTACAGGTTCTGGCTGTTGGTGTTCGCGCGGCGGAGTACGTCGCGCATGCCCGTGCGCACGATCACGGCAGGATCAAACCCGGCGAGCGCGGCGTCGCCCCCGGCCGCCTCGACGCGGCCGACCTTTGCGCCGACGCCCGAACCCCGATCGATCTCGATCTGCCTCGCCGCGAGCCGCTCGGCGAGGAGCCTCCCGAAGAACAGCGACGGATCGTGCACCGCGACGTCGACCATCGCGGAACCGTCGAGCCGAAGATTCCCGAACACGGTGTACTCGTTGGCGGGTCGTGCGCCCGCGGCCCTGGCGACCCAGGTTGTGTTCCGCCCCTTGCCGACAACCTCGCCCTTGTTGCGGACGCTGACCCAGTCGCCCACACCCGCGACCTCGGGCTGGAGTCGGACGCGGGGGGCGCCGCCCTCGCGGGTGCCCCGGTCGCTGTCGGCATCGAAGAAGAAACTCAGGCAGTTGGTATGGAAATTGAGCCCGCTGACCTCGGCGCAGTACCAGCGGTTGAGCTGGTCCACGGGCCACGATGCGTGGACGTGCTCGCGATCGAAGACGCGGTCGTCGATGTACACGCCGGAGGCTCTGGCGCGGGCCGCGGGCGCCTTGACGATCGCGTCTGCCAGAGCATCGAGCATCTCATCGACGGAGACGGGCGGCTCGCTCTCTTCGAGCAGGGCGGGGTCGCCCAGGCCGGGATCGCCGTCGCCGATGATGACGATGCGGTCGTCCGCCCACCCGATGCGGGTTTCGAAAACGTGATCGGGACCCAGCACGCGCAGGGCGGCGCCGGTGGTCAGCAGCTTCATGTTGGAGGCGGGGATCAGGGCCGCGTCGGCGCCGCGGCCGTAGAGGTGATCACCGGAGGCCGCGTCGCGGACATGGACGCCGATGGTGGCGCTCTGGAGGGAGCGACGGCCGACGATGGCGTTCTCGATCGCCGAGGCGAGCGAGCCGGTCTGCTCGGCGAGCGGCTTCACGTCGGCGGTCCCGAAGGCGATCGATGTCACCGACCAGAGCACCGCACCAAGAACAACAATCGAACCACGCCGCATGCTCACCTCCGTCGGACCCAACTCCACTCCACCGGTGCGCACGCTCGGCGCACCGCCCGGCTCTTGTGCCGGTAGCAGTCCATCGGACACGCCCGCCCCCCGGCTCCATGATCTCTTGTCGCCAAGGTCCGATCATGACGCCAGCGCGGCGGAGGCCGCGCAGGGGACATAACACGACCAGCATATGAGACGCGGAAAGAGCAATCAGGAGCCGGCGGCGGGATCGCGCGCGTCCAGCAGACCGGCAAGGGCCACGGCGTCGAACTCGGTGCTGGGCCATTCGGGCCAGATATACCCCGCGACGATCGCGGCGTGCTCGAGGACTTTCCGCACCGGTTTGGTCAGTTCGCCGAACGGCGGCGTCCGATTCCCAGCGACCGGGACGGGGATGCAGACCCGAGAGCCCCGCGGATCGGGGACGTGGTACACCAGACCCGGGCCCTCGGTGCCCTTGGCGGTGTGGACCACGGCCCAGCGCCAAGGGAGGCCCTGCCAGGAGAGCGTCGACGACCAACCGGGACGGGCCGAGAGCGTCTCGTCCACGGCTCGGAACGAGGCCGCGTCCTCGGGCTCGAGTTCGGCGAGCAGCGCCTCGAGATCGGTGTCGGCGAAGACATCGACCCAGATCGTTTTCGAGATGTCCTGTTCTTCTTCCAAGACCGCCCCTCGCCGTCCGCGGGTCTGTGCCGGAGGGAATCGACCCGCGGCGACGTACACTATGCCCCACGACCCGATCGATCTCGTGTCTTGACCGGTCCAGTCCCGTACCCGTCCCGATTCAAAGGCGGGCCCACCGCCGCGGAGAAACCCCGTGACCGCACCCAACGATACCGCCGCCGCCTCGCCCGCCGCCTCGCCCACCGGCTTCGACCCTTCCGCGATGACGATCCTGGTCGTCGACGACAACGAGCCCAACGTTGAGTTGCTGCTGGCGTACCTCGATGAGCTGGGGAGCCGGACGTTGACCGCCCGTGACGGCGCGGAGGCCCTGAAGATCTTCGAGGCCGAGTCGCCCGATCTTGTGCTGCTCGACATCATGATGCCGCGCATGAGCGGCTTCCAGGTCTGCGAACGGATCCGCGCCGAGGAGTCGGGGTCGCGGACACCGGTGATCATGATCACCGCACTGAACCAGGTGGCGGATGTCGAGCGGGCCGTCGAGGCGGGGGCGGACGATTTTCTCACCAAGCCGGTCGATCGGATGGAACTCGTCGTGCGCGCCCAGGCCCAACTCCGCGTCCGGTACTTGCAACGCCAACTGGACGCGACGCGCGAGGCGCTCAAGGCACTCCGCGAGAAACAGGCATCGGACTGAGCCGGACGCGTCTCTGGCTCCGTCCCTCGTCCCGGTCCTCGCTCCGTTCGTCTCCCCGGTCCTCGGTCGGGCCCGGTGAGGTCATCCGGTAATGATTGGTGTCGTGCGCAGAACGCACCGAGTCGGCCAGGCTCCACGCTCGGTCTTGCCCGGCTCGTGCGTGTCGATGCCAAAGGTCGTGTCGGACGGGCCGCCTTCGAGCGGGGCGTTGTCGAGCGGGGCATCCACGATCCACTCGCTGATGAGCACGGACCCGCCCGACCGCCGGACATCGAACCGAGCGGGCATGAAACGAGACGGGTCGGATCGAGACGGCTGGATCACCGGCGCGGTTGGGTCAAACATCGCGACCTCGCGGGGTGCGCGGGACTGCGAGATGTTTTCGAGGCCGACCTCCGCGAGAGAGCCCGGCTGACCGATCGGTGCCGCGGCGTGCGCACGCGACGGGCTGTTGCTCGAGCGCTCCGCGATCGATGGCCCGGGGTCATTCAAGGCTGGCCCGGCGATCCCCACCACCAAGAACGACGCGTTGATCATCGTGAGACGGGCGATCGCCCCCAGCGTCATCAGCGCACCGACGGCGAGCGGCAGCCGCACGCGTCGGTCGGTGAAGATGGCGTTGGTGGGCACTGGCACGTTCTGCTCCCCGGCTCAGCCCCCCCGCGATCGGGCGGAGGAACCTGCGGCGAATCGTCATCAAATCGAAAACTCAGATTGGATCGCCAGAAATGCGATCCTCTGAACACGCCTGGGGTCGGCGTCTGGTGATACGGATGCGCCCGCTGCAAAGACCCGCCGGCGATCCGCGTATTTCTTCGTAATCCGGCCTCCGTTTTTTCACAGCGTGCGATGCCCGTTCGCCACATCTGGGCATCGCAAACACACCTGATCGGGTGTCGCCGAGCGGTGCGGCTGACCGCGCCCAATCCACGCATGTCCGAGCGCGTTGATACCAACGCCACGGAGCGAACGCCTCAAGGTGTTCGATCTTGCCCGGATGTCCGGAGAATCAGTCGTCCAGGTCTGCCTGCTCGATCGGGCGTGAGACGCGGTAGGACTCGCCGAACCAGCGGTACAGATCCGCCCACTGCTCCCGCTCGCTCGCGAAGGGGAACCCGGGGGGGTCGCCGGTCTCGGCGAGCGCCGCGAGTGCCTCGAACCCCGGGCGGCCCGCCCACGCATCCGGGAACCGGAGCGTCGCGGTTCGGCCCCCGTCATCGGCATGCTCGAGCACGATCCGTGCGGGCTCGTCGCTGCGCATCGCGCCGAGCAAGGCCTCGACTTTCTCGCCCCATTCGACGAACGCGGCGCCCGGTCCGTCGGCCTCCCAGCCCAACTCGAGCAATTCGTTCTCGTCGGCCCCGTCGAGCCGGTAGGCGTCGATGTGCACGAGCGGGTCGATCCGTCCCCCCGTGTACTCGTTCATCACCGTGAACGTGGGGCTCGACACCTGACGCGTGTCGATCCCGATCGCCCCGGCGATGGCCCGGACGAGCGTGGTCTTGCCCGCGCCGAGTTCACCCGACAGAAGCACGACATCACCCGGGGCGATGAGCGCCGCGAGCGTGCGCGCAAGCCGGTCCGTTGCGTCGAGCGTCGCGAGATGGACCGAGAGACTGGGCGTCATGCGGTATTGATATGCCCGCGCGGCCTCGGCCTGCCCGGCCCGGGCGACAGGAATCAGAAACCGGCGCTGTTGACAGTGCCCCCCGGATTTTGTAGTTTCAGAACGTCCGACAACCCCACACACTGGAGACTGAGATGAATTCCACAAACAGATCCGGCCGTTTGTATGCGCGCACAGCGGTTTCCGCGATCGCGGCCGCGACCCTCGCGGCCTCCGCGGGTGGACCCACCGCTTCCAACACGCTGGGCACCCCCGGCTTCGCGAGCGGGTATGCCGCCGCGTTCGCCGTCCATGACGACGGCTCGGGCGAGAAGCTCTATATGACCGGCACCGCGGGCATCGCGGGCAGCTCCCAGATCGCCCGCTGGAACGGGGCATCGTGGGAAGGCGTTGGCGGCGGCCTGATCGGCGGGTTCAGCAACGTGCTGACCAACTTCCAGGGCGACCTCATCGCGGGCGGCTACTTCGATAGTGCGAACGGCGTCGAAGGTTCGGCGAAGCTCGCCCGCTGGGACGGCACCCAGTGGAACTCGATGAACGCGCAGTCCGAGATCTTCCTCAACTCCGTCTGGGACCTGCAGGTCTGGGACGACGGGTCGGGCGAGAAGCTCTTCGTCGCGGGCAACTACGTCGATATCGGCGGCGCGGGCGGGCCCGACCACCTCGCGGCCTACGACGGGAACACCTACGCCCCGGTCGGCGACCCCATCGGGGGCGCGGTCCCGCTGATCGTCCTCGACCTCCAGGTCGCCGATGTCGGCGACGGCGAGAAACTCTACGCCGGGGGGCGGTTCCTCTCGATCGACGGCGTGCCCGCCAATAACATCGCGGCGTGGGACGGCACCACCTGGGAAGCCCTCGGGTCGGGCCTGACCCAGCCCTCGGGTTTCGCCCAGGTCATCACGATGACCGTCTTTGACGACGGGAACGGGCCGGCCCTGTACGCCGCCGGAAGCTTCCAGACCGCGGGCGGCGTTCCCGCGCTGCGCGTCGCGAAGTGGGACGGCTCGTCGTGGTCCGCCATCGGGGCGGGGTTCAACAGCACCGTGCAGGAGCTCACCGTCTTCGACGACGGGTCGGGGCCCGCGCTCTACGCGGCCGGGAACTTCGAGGCCTCCAACGGCGGGATCGACCACATCGCCAAGTGGAACGGATCGTCGTGGGAGCAGGTGCTCTCGGGTGCGAACGCGAACGTCTTCGGCGCGATCGTCTACGACGCGGGCGAGGGTGAGGCACTCCACTTCGGCGGGTCGTTCACGAGCGCCCTCGGTGAGTTCAGCAACCGCGTCGTGTCGCTGGTCGCCTCGGAAGCCGGCGGGTGCAACGCGGCCGACCTTGCCGAGCCGTTCGGCGTGCTCGATCTGGCGGATATCCAGAGCTTTGTCTCCGCGTTTGTCGCCGGCGAACCCGCGGCTGACATCGCCGCCCCCGAGGGCGTTCTCGACTTGGCGGACGTGCAGGCGTTCGTCGTCGCGTTCACCGGCGGCTGCCCGTGATCGTGTCCTGATTCGAGAATCGAGTTCATCAACGCCGCTCGGAGCACTCCGAGCGGCGTTTTTCATGCCCACCAACACCCGAGAATCGAGTGGTTCACCACAAATGTGAATTTCGCGTGTGCGCTTTCTGAACAATTCGTTATCTTCGATGGGAAGTGCCGCATTCTCGCGGCCGAGGCGGCGTCGGTTGACGCAGCCAGTTTGCGTGTGAAGGGGAATCGACATGATGCAGAAGAAACGCCGGCTCAGCCGGTTCGATGTTGTGCGCACATCGCTTATGGCAGCGATCGGACTAAGTGTCGCAAGCGCGGGGGCACAGTCCTGGGACGAGACCATCGACGGGGGCGGCGACGCCGGCCCGTTGCCTCCCGGCCAGATCACCATGGGAACAGGTTCGCTCGCGTTCATCCTGGGTGACCTCGAGCAGGGCGAGGAGACGGCGGACCTTTACTGCATCTCCGTCCCGGACCCGGCCTCGTTCACCGCGAGTTATTTCAACGGCGCGGACGGGGAGTCGGGACAGCTCTGGCTGTTCGACGCCGCCGGGAACGGCGTCGCGCACGCGTGCGACGACACGTCGCCCTATGCCGTGGGCATCACCCCCGGGCTCGTGACCGCGACGGGCAACCACTTCATCGCGATTACCCGGCGGGGCGTGCAGCCCGTTGATGTCGGGGGCAATCCGATCTTCCCGACCATCACCACGGGGCAGACGGGACCCAACGGGGGCGTCGGACCGGTCGCCGGCTGGGCTGGGCCCGCGCTCGATCCGCCCGGCTCCTACCGCATCGTCTTTGAGAACGCGTCCTACCACATCGAGGGCGACGACCCGGGCGGGGGCGACGGATCGCAGCCCGACGGCGGACCCTGGTGGACGTACGAGACCGCCGACCATCTGAGTTACGGAAACTTGTTCAACCTCGAACTGACACAGGACGCGACGGGCGAAGACTGCCTGCGCCTCACCGATGACCCGAAGGCGTGGCCCTTCCTCGCGGTCGCCAACTCCCAGCGCGGGACGCTCTCGCGCATCGCCGTGCAGGACATCCCCGCGTACGGCATCTCCGAGGGTGACGTGATCGGGGAATACCTCACCGCGCCCGCCGGCATGGCGGCGAACCCGTCGCGCACGACCGTGGACGGGTACGGCAATGTCTGGGTCGGCAACCGGAACGAATGGGGCGTCGTCGCGGGCGAGCAGAAAGGCTCGATGACCCGGGTCGGCCTCGTGATCGGCGGCACGCGCACCGACGCAGCCGGCGTGCCCACGGTTGGTGGGCAGTACCTGCAAGGCCCCTTCGAATACTGCGGCTGCGAAGACCGCGACGGGGACGGGCTCATCAAGACCAGCGTGGGCTATCAGCGCTCGACCGGTCTGCCCAACGCGGACTATGTCGCGACGCAACTCCCGTGGAACAACGGCGGCTCCGTGGACTCGTTCGGCGGTGTCTCCACCGCTGAGGACGAGTGCATCACGGCGTACTACCGCACCGAGGGCACGGGCGTCCGGCACGTCTCGATCGACAAGAACAACGATGTCTGGGTCAGCGGTACCGGCAACCGCGAGTTCGAACTCGTGGACGGCTCGCTCGCGACGCAGGTCACCGCCTTCCAGGCGATGTGCGGCGGCTACGGCGGTGTTGTCGATCCCGACGGCGTTGTCTGGAGTGCCCAATGGGGCACGACGGGCCTCCTCCGCTATGACCCGGTCTCGACCACGCAGCAATGCCTTCCCATCCCCAACTACGGCATGGGCATCGACGCGGAATGCACGACATCGATGACCGAGTTCGCGGTCTGGACATCCGTTGCCAACGACCCCAACGCACGCAGGATCTCCCCCGCGGGCCTGCTGCAGGGCACTTTCTCCCACGGCTCGGCCGCGACACCCCGCGGCGTGGTCGTCAAGAATGGGCAGGTCTGGGTCGCCCACTCCGGAACCAACACCGTCGGGCACATCGACACCTTCGGCGCGCCCGTTGGCAGCGTCACGATGTTCGAGCCCACTTTCGGCGTGACCGGTTCGGGCCCCCATGGTGTCGCCGCGGACTCGAACGGCAAGATCTGGGCGGTCAACAACTTCTCCAGCAACGCGATGCGCATCGACCCCACTCTGGGTGTTGCGGGACAGGTCGATCTCGCGGTCGACCTGGGCAGCGGGGCCGGGCCTTACAACTACTCGGATATGACGGGGGATCTCTATCTCTCGATCGCACCGCAGGGCTCGTGGACCTTCGTCCACGACGGCGGAATGCCGGGCTGCGAATGGGGCAACATCTCGTGGACCGAGCAGATCATCGGCAACGCGGGGGTCTCTGTCCGTGTCCGCGCGAGCGATTCGCCCATCCCGAGCGGTCCCTGGACCGACATCAGCAACGGCGTGGACTTCGCCGCGACCGGTCAGTATCTGCAGGTGCAGGTGACGCTGACGCGTGAGATCGTGGACTGCATGCCCGACGGCGAGGTGCTGCTCTGTGATCTGATGATCTGCAAGGACTCCGAGTGCACGATCGAGCTCGACACCGTCGAGTGCGACCTGGGCAACCCCGGCACGCTCAACATCACCGGGACCATCACCAACAACTCGGGCGCTGATGCGACGCGCCTGGTGTTCACACCCATCCCGACCGGCAGCGGCGTGACCTTCACGCCCAATACCATCCCGGTCAACATCCCCAACGGCTCGTCGGGTTCGTTCTCGACCCAGCTCTCGGGATACACGGACGGCGAGGAGGTCTGCTTCCAGGTCACCCTGCTTGATCCGACGTACGAGATCTGCTGCACCGTCGAGGTGTGCGTCACCCCGGACTGCGACTGCCTGCAGGTCCGCCAGAGCACGGTCTCGGTCGAGTGCGACCCGTTCACGGGTGATTACACCGTGACCTTCGAGATCGACAACCTGACCGGGGCGCCGATCTTCCACGCGTACCTGTTCCCGCCCTCGGGCATCACGATGACGCCCAACTACTTCGCGTTCCCGGGCGGCATCCCCGACCAGACCTCGACGGGACCCATCTCCGTCGTGATCAGCGGTGCAAACGCCGGGGAGTTCTGCTTCGATGTCACCCTCCACGATGAGGCGCTCTTCGAGTGCTGCGGGCGTGAAGTCTGCATCGACCTTCCCGAATGCATCACCGATCCCGGAGGCGGCACGGGCACAGGCGGCACAGGGGCCGGCACGCTCGCCGGCGCCCCGTGGGTCCACCTCAACGCGGGTCTGACCGCCCCCAACGGCGGTATCGCCGAGGGCGTGCTGACCATCATCAACAACGGCGATGAGCCTCGCTCGTTCCAGTGGGTCATCAACACCGGCAACAACGTCGGCTGCGATGTCTGGCTCGATCCGGCGACCATCCAGCCCTCATCCGGAGCGACGATGCTCCTCGATCCGGGCAAGTGCGTGGATATCCCGCTGCTGATCGACACCGACGCGGTGCCGCTCGACATGACGGGGTGCCTGCGGGCCGTGATCGTCGACGAGGCGAACGGCTTCGCGACCAGCACGCTGGGCCAGGTTCTTGCGCCGCAGGTCCTCGATGATTCCGAGCCCGCCGTTGTGCTCAGCGCGGTCCCGGCGGTCGAGGGCGTCAGCCCCGGCGCGATCGTCGGCATCGCGATCGGCGCGGTGGCGGATCTTTCGTTCGATGTCACGAGCGACACCTCGACCGAGGTCGATGTCGTGGTGCTGTCGAGCAACCCGTTCCTGTCGCTCGACGGCGAAGAGCCGGGCACCTCGTACACCGCGACCGTGGCGGTCCAACCGGGCGCCGCGACGCGGGTAACCGTCCCGGCGAGCCTTGTGGGCAGCCCGGGCAACTGGATCCTCGACGTCTCGCTCAACGCGCGGCCCGTGGGCCCCTACCGCCCGACGCGCCCCCAGCACCTCGCGAGCCTCGCGGTGCGGGACAGCGCGATGGAACGCTGTGCCGGTGATTTCACGGGTGACGGCATCCTCGATCTCGCGGACATCAACGCGTTCATCTCCGGATTCGTGAACCAGACGCCGGTGGCCGATCTCGATGGCAACGGGATCTACGACCTGCGGGATGTCTCGCGGTTCATCGACCTCTTCCTCGCGGGGTGCGGTGTCTGACCGCACGCCACGATGCCGGCCAACGCCGGCGACGATCTGAATCACGCCGCCGCCCCCGCTCGCCGGGGGCGGCGGTGATTTTGCACTCGGCTCGATCCGGGTCGGCCGCAGCGGGAGCTGATCGCGCGGGCTGTTCGTGGGGCTCGGCGTGGCCGCGCAGCGGGATAAGTGTCGCATCGGAAGGACGGTTCCAGATCGATACCCACCAGTTTTGGCGGTAGCTCTGTTGCTCGAATCAGCGCCGGACGACCGCAGAGATCTCGCACTTCCCTACACGGACCCACGGATCGGCTCTGGAAGGCAAAATTCGACGACGCGGTGAATCTGCTTGCTCGCGTTTGTCGTTCTCCATCGTGAGGCAGTCTCAGTCGCCGAACCCAAATCGCTCCCGATTGCACAAAGGAACACCAGAATTGCGGAGTCCCCGGTCCGGTTACGCGAAGTTTCGCGGCGGCCATCTCCCCGCGCATACACCCGCGGCTGGCGGGGTCTCGCGTGAGGAACGCCAGACGTCGTTCCGCACCATCCGAGTGGACTCTCGGGTCCACTCCGGTGTGCTCTGCGAGACCGAGCAGGTCCAAGGGCGTGTGATCCCATGTATTGGGCGTCGCGGCCAGTCGGCCAGCGTCAACAGGGTCGGCGAGAGTGCATCGATCGATCACGCGGGACCCTCGCTCGGCGGCCAGTCTTGCCTGCGTCATCCCAATAGGTATCCCAAGATCATGCGAGAAGAAAACCAGCCTGGGTGGGCCGGACCGATCGACGATCGGAACCGCTTGACATCGGTGCCGACATCGGTACCGTGGCTCGCCTGGTCTCCTTCGAACGACGTTACAAAGGAGTGTTGAATGGAAAAGTTACGGGTTGGCTTCCAGAAGTTCAGCAAGGAAATGCTCCCCAAGTGGGCGTCTCATTTCTCCAAGCTCGCTGAAGGGCAGCGACCGAGCGTGCTGCTGATCACCTGCTCGGACTCACGCATCGACCCGGGGCTCCTCTACCAGACAGACCCCGGCGAAATCTTTGTGATCCGCAACGCCGGCAACATCGTTCCCGCGGCGGGGAACGGATCGGGGGGCGAGATCGCGACGATCGAGTTCGCGATCAAAGCGCTCGGTGTGCCCCACGTCCTGGTCTGCGGGCACTCGCACTGCGGGGCGATGGGAGCGCTCCTCGACCCCGACTCCGCGGCGTCGTTGGGACATGTGTGCAGTTGGATCGAGCACGCGAAGGGCGCGATGCACGACGGCGATGATTTGGACACCGTGATTCAGAACAACGTCCTGCTCCAGCTCGAGCACCTGCGTTCGCACGATTTCGTCCGCGAAGCGGAAGAGGCGGGAAAGATTGAACTTCACGGCTGGGTCTACCGCTTCGAAACCGGGGAGATCCTCGAGTACAACCCCAAACAAGACAGGTTCATCCCGCTCGCCGACGACCCCAGCACAGTTTGATCACCGGCAACCTCCGCGTCTGCACCACCACCACCACCCGGAGTCCGAGATGCCCGACAGTCCCGCAGCGTCCACCACAGCCCGGCCCGCCCTCGCAAAAGACTTCGTCGCCTCGGTCGTGGTATTCCTGGTCGCGCTCCCGCTCTGCATCGGCATCGCCCTCGCCTGCGGGCTGCCCGCGAGCACAGGGATTATCACCGGCATCATCGGGGGTGTGATCGTCGGCACCTTCGCCGGCTCGCCTCTGCAGGTCTCGGGCCCCGCGGCAGGCCTGGTCGTGATCGTTGTCGGCATCCTCGATCAGTATCAGGAGAAGTTCGCGGGCGACGACGACCCGCTCATGTCAGCCCTGATGGTGCTCGGCTGCATCGTCTTCTTCGCCGGCATTCTGCAGATCATCGCGGGTGCCCTCAAGCTCGGCCAGTGGTTCCGCGCGGTCTCGCCCGCCGTCATCCAGGGCATGCTCGCGGGCATCGGCATCATCATCTTCGCCAAGATGTTCCACGTCATGGTCGACCGCGACCCGCCCGACGGCGTCGTCAACGACATCATCTACATCCCCGCGGCCCTCTGGGACGGACTGCAGGTCTGGAACTTTGACAAGCACCACCAGGCCGGCGCGATCGGTCTGCTGACCATCGTCGCGATCGTGATCTGGCCGATGATCGCGCCAAAGAAACTCAAGATCATCCCGGGCGCCCTCGTCGGCGTGGTGCTCGCCTCGGTCGTGGCCGCGGTCGGCAACTCGGTCTGGGGGGTTTTCAGCGACATCCCCTCGGTCGCCTTCGAAGGCACGATTATCGACGCCGTCGTTTTCCCGAACTTTGGCGCCGTGTTGTTTGATGGGTTCATCGTCAGCGTCGTTACGATCGCGCTCGTCGCGAGCGCCGAGACACTGCTGTGCGCCACCGCCGTCGACCAGATGCACACCGGGCCGCGCACCAAGTACGACCGCGAACTCGCCGCCCAGGGCGTCGGCAACATGCTCTGCGGCCTCGTCGGCGGGCTGCCCATGACGGGCGTCATCGTCCGAAGCTCCGCAAACGTTGACGCGGGCGCAACGAGCCGGTGGAGCTCGGTCATGCACGGCGTCTGGCTGCTTATCTTCGTCGCTGTCATCCCGGGCGTGCTGACCTACATCCCGATCTCGACGCTCGCGGGCGTGCTCGTCTTTACGGGCTACAAGCTCGTCAACGTCAAGAGCATCAAGAAGCTCAGGGCCGCCGGCTGGGGCGAGCTCGGAATCTACATCGCGACCGTCGTCGGCGTTGTCACGATCGATCTGCTCAGCGGGGTCATCATCGGTATCGTGCTGAGCTTCGCCAAGCTGCTCTACACGTTCAGCCACCTCGAGATCCACCGTGAAGACCGCGACGGTTCGACCTACCTCTCGCTCGACGGGACCGCGACCGTGATCGCGCTCCCCCGGTTGGCGTCTGCCCTCGAAAAGATCGAGCCCGGGACCGATCTTCACGTGGACTTCGAGCACCTGAAGTACATCGATCACGGCTGCCTCGAACTGATCGTCGATTGGCAGAAGCAGCACGACAAGATGGGCGGCCGACTCACGATCGACTGGGACAGCCTGAACGCGCGGTTTAAAGAAAGCAAACCGCTCGCGAAACCAACCGGTGCGGGCGGTGCCACGCAGGCCAACAAAGCCGCGAGCGACGCAACGTCCTGAGGATCCGCGGCGCTCGCCGTCCGAACCGCGCTAACCAAAGCCGTTGGCGAGCCGGTCCGGTCAACACGGCCTGAACGATCGCGCGCGCCAACCACGATCAGCCGCCGAAGAAGCGTTCCGATCGAGGAAGAGAATGGAGCCGGGGGGAATCGAACCCCCGTGCCGAAACAGTCAGCAGACGACTTCTACGCGTGTAGTCCGTTGTTTGATCTCAACGTCAAGGACGGGAACGAACACCCTTCCTATCTGTCCAGCAACCAGTGAACCTCCTCGCCGTCTTGCCTGGATGCACCACAAGACGACCAGCCCGATGTCAGTGTCTCCCGCCCCATCGGGCGTCAGGCGAGAGACAGACGGCTATTAAGCCGCCAGAGCGTACTGCGGTTCGGCAGATATAA
>DDFO01000008.1:18570-19180 GCA_002337215.1 Phycisphaerales bacterium UBA1926
GTACTGCGGTTCGGCAGATATAAAAAGTTGCGTACTTTTAACGTGGCCAGCACGCTCCACGACGCGCCATCGAAAGCCTTCCCTGCCCGGTCGATACCGATCGGCCCCATATGAACTTTTCACGCCGTCCGGGCGTACCCGCTCGCGACGACGAACACCATTCTACGCACACCGCCGTCAAACTCCAAACCGTCCCCGTTTTCGCCAGTTCCAGTCCGCGCCCCCTATCGTCGCATATGTCCACCGAGCCCCGCATCGCCGTCATCATCCCCGCCGCCGGGTCGTCCGCCCGGTTCAACGAATCCAACCCCGACGCCATCCTCGCGCCCCGCAACAAACTCGACGAGGACCTGGGCGGCCGACCGGTCCTCCAACGCACCATCGAACTCTTCAACACACGCCACGACGTCACCGCCGTCATCGTCGCCGGCCCTGCCGACGACGACGCGTTCGGACAGTTCGAGTTCAAGCACGGCGACAAGATCGCCCTCCTCGGCGCCACCCTCTGCCGGGGCGGCAAGGCCGACCGGTACGAAACCGTCCGCAACGCCCTCGATCACCTGCCGGACGATGCGACCCACATCGCCGTCCACGACGCCGCCCGCCCCAT
>DDFO01000008.1:19341-21017 GCA_002337215.1 Phycisphaerales bacterium UBA1926
TTCTTCGATCTCGCGAAGACCCACCCCGCCGTCATCCCCGCGATCGACTGCCCCGACACGATCAAACGCGTCGATCCCGAGCCTGTGCCCGACACGCCGACCGATCCCGCGGCCGCGATCCTGGGCTTGGGCGCAGACGCCGGCGACTCCAACCTCCGCCGGGTCGAGCAGACTCTCGACCGCTCGAACCTCGTCCTCGTCCAGACGCCCCAGATCTTCGAACGCGACCTGCTCATCCGCGCATACGCCCAGAACGATCTCGCAAGCACCGACGACGCGGGGCTGATCGAACGCCTGGGCGAGCCCGTCATCACCACCCCGGGCGACCCCGCCAACATCAAGATCACCCGCCCCGCCGACATCCCCGTCGCCCGCGCCCTCGGGGGTTTCAGGCCCCCGGCCGAACGCGCGAGCCATAAGAAGTTCTAGTCGCGAAAAAGTTCTGATGTCGAACCGTTCGGATCACCTGTAGATCTCGGGAACAAGCAACTCCCAATCCGGGTGATCGTGCGGCACGAACTCCTCGGCGATCTGCGGCACGTACGGGTCAGCGCTCAAGTCCCGCCCGTTGTGCCAGCGGCAGTCGGGGCTCCCCGTCTCGAGAAACGCGAGCACCTCCACGTGCCCGTCCTGGAATGAATAGACACCCTTCCCGCCGTGCCAATACCCGTACGGCCCGGGGTCATACCCGAAGTAGTTCGCCACGAACGGCGGGCTGACACGGATCTCGGAAAAGCCCCGGTTCGATTCGGCGAGCAGGATCGTCCGGCTCGGCCGACGGATCGCCGTGTCCGAGATCTCCGCCTGCTCGTCGATGATTCCCGATCGCCACAGCACGTGCCCGTTGAGCGCGTAGCTCGACGCGACATCGCCCACACACCGGATCCCATCCTCTTCGTACCCGCCCTCGCCCCACGGGCCCTCACCGGGATGGCTCGGGCACGCCCAGACCTCACCGAAAGGGACGGCGCCCGATTCGGCGAACAGCCGGCGCCAGGTCTTGTACTCGGTCTCGGAGATCATCGTCCGGTTCTCCGGGAGCAGGCCCCGGTTGTCGCCGCTGAATGCGTTGACGGCCGTGACAATCTGCCGAGCGTTCGACGCGCACTTCGTCCGCCGCGCCGTCGACATCACACCCCCGAGCACGGGGATCGCGATCGCGATGAGCACGACAACGATCCCGATCACCACGAGCAACTCGATCAGCGTGAACGCCCGCGAACGCGCACCAGCCGAACGCGCGACGGTGCGTTGAGTACGCCGCATCACCCCTCCCCCTTGAACGACCCCACACGGACCGGGTTCGACGGCGTCACCTCGAACCCCGTCGGCCACTCCGTGTGCGCCCGGCTCGACTCGGGCGGGTAGTACGCGATCGTATACCCGATCCGATCGCCCGCCTCATCGGAGTCCACGCGGATCAGCAGCCGGAACCGCGTCCCGATCATCCGCGGGTCGCGCCCGCCCGCGTTCAGACCGAGCACGCGCGAGTATCCGTCGCGCCGCTCCCAATCGATCACGCGGTACTTCGCCGCCGACCACGTCTTGGTCCCGAAATTGATCTCATCAGCCGTCACGGTCACCGGGATCCGCTCCGCCTCTGTCCACGGGCCGAAGATCCCGAAAGCGCCCGCGTCGTCGGGGATCCGTCCGAACTCGGGCCAGCCCATCGGCGG
>DDFO01000008.1:21144-22534 GCA_002337215.1 Phycisphaerales bacterium UBA1926
ACGCCGTACCACCTTGGCTCGTTCCGCCCGATCTGCACGTTCCCGTCGCGGTCCTCGAACACGATCCGCCCGAATCGATCGAACGAGCAGATGATCGAGATCCGACCCACGCCAGCGAAACGCGCCCACTCATCGCCCAGCGGTGTGATCTGCCGCACGCTCGCCTCGATCAGCGCCCGCTCCTCCAGGTCAGCCGTTGCCGGGTCGTCCTCCACCGCCATGATCGACCGCACCGTCAGGTTGGTCTGCCTCGCCTCGCCCTCGAGCGTTCCCATCCGGATTGACATGCCCTGCTCGGTGAGCCAGAGCCCGCGTTCCTCGAAACGCTCATCCGTTGCCGTCACGACCTGGAAAGGCCCGATCGCCTTCGTCGGCCGGGCCGGCCCGCGCGCCACCGCCCTCGACTGCTCGACACTGTTCGCACCGACGACCGCCCCGGCGATTGCCGCCCCCGCCGAACCAGCCACCGAACCGGCCGTCGAACCGCTGGACGAGTTCAACACCGACGCCGACACCACCCCAAGCGCCACAACGCCCGCCGCGGCCGCCGTACCCACGAGCACCGGAACGCCCTTCCCGACCCCGCCGCCGCGGCCCGCCAGGCCCGACAACCCGACCTTCCCGATCGATGCCGCAAGCCCCTCCGACACCGCGACACCCGCGCCCGTCGCGAGCGCCGCCGAGAGCCCCGTCACCGTCCCCGTCTCCACGCCGTGGGCGCCCAACTCGGCCCTGAGCCGTTGCAGCGCCCGCTTCACACGCCTCGAAACCGTGCCCTCCGAAACCCCTCGCTCGCGAGCGATCTCGACCTGCGACCGCCCCGCGAGATACCGACCGACGATCAGGTCCCGGTCCACCTCGTCCAACGCCGCGAGCGCCCGGTCGATCTCCGGTTCCAGAAGCCTCCACCGCGCCATCGCGTCGCCGTCGCCCTCGGCTCCACCCGTCTCAGCGGCCCGCGTGGTAACCGCCACCCGCTCGGCCCTGCGCCGCGCGCCCGCCCGCCGGACGGCATCGACCGAAACACCCATCGCACAGGCGTGCAGCCACGCCGCCGCGTTCGATCGGATCTTCCCCGCCTGCTCGGCGAACCGGACGAACGTCTCCTGGGCCGCGTCCTCCGCGTCGCTCTCGTTCCCGAGGGACCGCAGACAGGTCGCCATGACCATCGTCCGGTACCGCGCCGCGAGGACCGCGAACGCCTCGGGGTCGCCCGTCCGCGCGTACCGACGCAACGCCGCCCGATCGTCCACAATGCCAGCCGAATTCGTCCAATGCATCGCCAACTCCTTGAGATTACCCCATCCGGTGATCACCGGAGAGTCGAATCGCGAGCCGACATCTTGCGCGCCACAAGGAAATACTCGGCGCACGAAAAACCCCCGGCTCG
>DDFO01000008.1:22583-56683 GCA_002337215.1 Phycisphaerales bacterium UBA1926
CTAGTGCCTAGTGCCTAGTGCCTCAATAACGGTAATGCGCCGACTTGAACGGCCCGTTCACCGGCACGCCGATGTACTCCGCCTGCTCGGGGCTCAGCTCCGTCAGCTTCGCGTTCAGGTGCGGCAGGTGCAGACGCGCGACCTCTTCATCGAGGTGCTTGGGCAGCATGTACACCTCGTTCTTGTAGGTGTCGGTGTTCTGGTGCAGCTCGATCTGCGCGATCACCTGGTTGGTGAACGACGCGCTCATCACGAACGACGGGTGGCCCGTCGCGCAGCCCAGGTTCAGCAGGCGGCCCTCCGCCAGCATCAGGATCGACTTGCCGGTGCTCTTGAACTTGAACTCGTCGAACTGCGGCTTGATGTTGATCCGCTCCACATCGCTGTTCTTGCTCAGCTTCTCGAATTGGATCTCGTTGTCGAAGTGCCCGATGTTGCCGACGATCGCCTTGTCCTTCATCCGCTTCATGTGATCAAGCGTGATGATGTCCTTGTTGCCGGTCGTCGTGATGAAGATATCCGCGGTCTCGACCACGTCATCCATCGTCACGACCTGGTACCCCTCCATCGCCGCCTGCAGCGCGCAGATCGGATCGATCTCGGTCACCATGATCCGGCAGCCCTGGCCCTTGAGGCTCTGGCACGAGCCCTTGCCCACGTCGCCGTAGCCGCACACGACCGCGACCTTGCCGCTGAGCATCACGTCGCTCGCGCGGTTCAGCCCGTCCACCAGCGAGTGGCGGCAGCCGTACACGTTGTCGAACTTGCTCTTGGTCACGCTGTCGTTGACGTTGATTGCCGGGAAGGGCAGCGTGCCGCTCTCGGCGAACTGGTACAGACGGTGCACGCCCGTCGTGGTCTCTTCGCTGACGCCCTTGATCGCCTTCTCGATCGCCGACCACTGACCCGGGAACTCCTTCTCGGATTCCCGCAGCTGGCTCAGGAACGCGCCCCACTCGTCGGCGTGCACGCCGTCCTCGAACGGCGGGATCTCGCCGCTCCGCTCGAACTCGGCACCCTTGAGCACCATCATCGTCGCGTCGCCCCCGTCGTCGAGGATCAGGTTCGGACCGTCGCCCGTCTTCCAGTTGGTGAACAGCTGACGCGTGCACCACCAGTACTCCTCGAGCGTCTCGCCCTTCCACGCGAACACCGGCACGCCCTTGGGCGATTCCGGGGTCCCGTCAGGACCGACCACGACCGCCGAGGCGGCCGAGTCCTGCGTGCTGAAGATGTTGCACGAAACCCAACGCACCTCCGCGCCGAGCTCGACGAGCGTCTCGATCAGCACCGCGGTCTGCACCGTCATGTGCAGCGAGCCCGCGATCCGCGCCCCCTTGAGCGGCTTCTTGTCCCCGTACCGACGGCGGAGCTCCATCAGCCCCGGCATCTCGTGCTCGGCGAGCCGGAGCTCCTTGCGCCCCTGATCGGCGAGGGTGAGGTCCCGCACCTTGAAGTCCATCGTGCCGATCGTGTCAACCTTGAGGTCGCTCGCGCTTGCTGCCATGGTCGTCATTCCAATTCTCCGTTTCACCGCCCGCTCTCGAGCGGGTCTGTTCTCAATCGTTCCGGTCGCTTTGTTCTCCGCAAGCCGCGACAGTCGCGACCCAACGGTCCATATTCCATTCCATCAGTCTCCGGCCCGCTTCACCCGCGCCGCCGCCGCGAAGAGCCCCGGACCTTTCGCGTCCGGCTCGCCCGGCAACTCCCGGATCAACGGGTCGCCGAACCCCGCCTCCGCGAACATCACGCGGATCTCCTCGTGCGTGAACCCGAGGTGCTTGTGCCCCATCTCACGCCGGTACTCGTGCCGGTCGTGCCGGCTCATATCGATCACCAGCGCCACGCCCCCACCGTTCCCGTCGGTCAGCGTCCTCGCGATCTCGCGCAACGCCTTCGCCGGGTGATCCACGTGGTGCATCACCAGAAAACAGCACGCCGCATCCACCGACGCGTCTTCGAGCGGCAACGCCTCGATCGAGCCCTGCCGGAACTCGACGGTTCCCGCAGCCCGCGCGCCGATCCGCTTCCGAGCCGCCTGCAGCATCGTCTCCGACGGATCGATCGCGATCACACGCCCGACGCAGCCCGCGAGCAATTCCGCGGCGTTCCCCGTGCCGCACCCGATGTCCGCGACCGTCCAGTCGGCCGACACCAGGCTCAGCAATCCGAGCGCCGTGATCCGCTCACCGAAGAGCTCGTTGCGGATCGCGTCCCACTCGCCGCCGACGCGCCCAAAGAAAGACAGGCTGTCGGTCTTCCGATCCGAGAGCACACCCGCGAGCCGGCGGTCGTCCTCGTCAGTCTCGGCCGACTGCTCGATCTGCGACCGCACCACGATCCACACCGCCCGCGCGTCCTCATCGAGGTCGTCCAGCGTGAGGCTGTGGTAGGTCGCCGTCCCGAACTGCCGCTTGACCAGCCAGCCGGTCTTGCCCAGCGTGCTCAGGTGCCGGCTCACCGTGCTCTGGGGCAACTGGAACACACTCGCGACCTCGCCCACCGAGAGTTCCTGCGTCTCAAGCAGTCGGAGCATGCGCAGCCGGACAGAATCGCTGAGCGCGCTCAGCCGATCCGTCACCGAGTTGCCAGCCATGCTCCGAGCCAAAGCGTGCTCCTGCTGAACCCTGCATCCGAACAAAGACAAACCGGCTTCATCCGTATTTCCGGATGAATGGTAGAACGGCCAATCAGGATGTCAATCATGAGCAAAAGCCGAGTTTTCTGACACTCCGATCACTCAGGCTGATCGCAAACCGACCGCCCACGCCCGTGGTCCTGCAGGACACCAAGCCGGGTTCTCGGACCCAGGAATTCTAGAACACGCCGTCGGGGCGGCTACGAAGTTCGGTGCCTCAGGGCGCCGGAGGAGGCGTCGCGAACGTCGGGCCGGGCACCCCGCCCAGCCGGCGGACCATCGCCTTCGCCTTCGCCGATTCCCGGTCGAACCACAACGCGTGCGACAACGCCTTCAGCGCCCCGGACGGGTCCTTGTACCCCGCGAGCACCTCCGCGTACTCCAGGTACGACGACGCCGAAGGATCGACCTCCGCCGCAGTTTCGAACGCGAGCACGGCCTCGTCCGGGAAACCGAACTCAACCAGGAACCGCCCGAGCCTGGCATACGCGTCGCTCCGGTCGTCTTCATACGCGATGGTTTCGAGGAGGTCGAACGCCTGGCCGATCTCCCCGTTCGCCGCCGTCGCCCGCGCCATCGCGTCGATGTACTCCGCCTTGAACGGGTCGAGTTCGTACGCGATCATGTACGCCTCGCGCGCCGCTGAGAGCTCGCCCATCCCCTCGTACGCACGCCCGAGGTCGTACATGACCTCACGCCGGGCAGGGCGTTCCTCGAGATACAACTCATACGCCCCGGCCGCGAGGTTGTACTCGCCGTTGCGGAGGTACGTATCGCCGTCCGTGCGAGCCGACACCAGCGTCTGCTCGCGCGAGACCTCTCGGGAGACGCACCCGGCAAGCGACGCCGCCGCCCCCACACCGAGAATCGATCCAAGAAGAACCACCGTTGTCGTGCGCGCGCGTGTCGTGTTCAACAGGTCCACCATGTCAAGGATACAGGGCATGTCCAATGATCTCCGTGCAATCCCGCGATGCTACCCGATCCGAGGGCACCTGTCCCGATCCGCGGAAAGCCGAACACGATGACTACCCCACCAACGGTGCCAACCCCCTCCCTCTCCGTGTTGCTCGAACACACGCTCCCGGACGGCTCCAGTCATTTCGACTGGCTCATCGATCGACCGCACAACCCGAGCCCGACCGATCCCAATCGCGGAAACCCCGAGCATCGGATGATCACCTTCCGCTGCACGATCGACCCTTTCGATTGCGAGACCCACCCCTGGACCGGCACCCGCCTGCCCGATCATCGGGCCCGCTACATCGACTATGAGGGCCCAATTTCGGGGGATCGAGGCCGAGTCCGGCGCCTCTGGCGTACGCCCTGCGTGCTGGTTGAGGAGTCTCCATCCCGGATCCGAGCGCTCATGCACGATCCCCGTGCCGCCCAGAGCGTCGCGAGAGAGATCACGCTCACCGTCCCGATCGATGAATCGGACGAATGCTGGGAACTCACGATTTCCAGCCCCCCGGGCGCACCGGCCTGATTGAGGGTCCCGTCGGATTCCCGTTGATTCAGACGTTTGGATCTGGTAATTTCATGGTGGTGGCAGGCCGATCCGTCCGAGGATCATTCCGGCGGTCGGACCATCCCGATGCCCGACGCGGATTCCCGCGGGGCATCGCCGCGAACCAAGCCGCCCGCACGCTGTTCTGGCGTGTGCTCTGCTCGAGCATCAGGGGTCGGAACCCCGAGCCGAGCCGAATCAGGCCCAGCCGGACCGGGGCCGAAAGGGGTCGGCATGTTCAACAAGCAGAACGACCACGGACGCAACAGCGGGCCCAACGCCCCGCGGCCTGACCAGAAACCCGATCCAAAGAACAGCACCAAGCCCTGCTCGCTGGATGACGACCCCGAGCTTGCGCACATCGCGCGGTTCAGCCCCCCCGAGATCGAGGTCGGCCCGGACTCCGATTCCCGCGCAGGACGCGACGTCCCGCCGCCGATGATCAGACCCGTGTCCGCCGACGGTGCGCCCACCGCCAAACCGCACATCGAGCACATCGCCCCGCTGGGCCCGCTCGCCGAGCGCGACACCGATCAGTCGGTCGCGCAGCCGGAGACGCAATCGGTCACGCACGACGTCGCCCCCGCGGGGCCCAAGAAGAAGATCCGCGCATTCGAGCAGAAGCTCGGAGGCGTCGCCCACGAGGAAAACTGGAACCGCACCCCGAACATCACAGGCACGGGCGCGATCCACGTCAAGAGCTTCCATTGCAAACTCACGGGCGACAGCCTCGAGTTCCTCGACATGCAGATCAACGAATGGCTCGACGCCCACCCCCAGTATGAGGTCAAGCAGGTCACCACCTCGGTGGGCGATTGGAGCGGCAAGACCCGAGAGCCCGCCCTGATCGTCAACGTCTGGGTCTGATCGCTCACTGGGTCTGATCGCTCAACTGTGACTTCGCCCGAAAATGCCCGGGAAACACCGCGTGGATACACTCGCGCAGGACGGCGGTGTTGTGCGCACGCACGCAGGCCGGACGCGGGAGACCCGATGCAGAACGTCGAGTTCAAAGCCGAGCTGCGCGACCTCTCGATTGCGCGTGCAGTCTGCCGTTCGCTCAAGGCGCCCCTCGTTGCGACGCTCGAGCAGACCGACACCTACTACCGCACCTTCAACGGCCGGCTCAAGAAACGCGAGACGGTGCACGCCGACCCGGGGATCCCCGCCGATGAGCGCACACCCGAGCCTGTCGAGTTCATCCACTACGACCGCGACAACCGCACACGTCCCAAGATCTCCGCGTTCCGGATCATGACCGAGGACGAGTTCCGCGAGCGGTTCGGCTCCGAGCCCCTCGCCGAATGGCTCACCGTCCGCAAGTCCCGCGCCGTCTACCTGCTCGACCACACCCGCATCCACCTCGACACCGTCGAAGGGCTGGGCCGGGGCGGCCAACCCGGCGGCTTCATCGAGTTCGAATCAATGGTCAGCAAGAACAACAACGTGGCAAAGGCACACGAGACGATCGAATCGCTCCGCGCCGCGTTCGGACCGGTCCTCGGTGAACCGATCTCGGTCGGATATTCGGACCTCCTCGACGCCCAGATCAACAATCAGAACGACCGCCGGATCGACGAGACCAGCCCGCTCTCGGACTGATGACCGGCCGCGCAGCCAGCGCGGCGACCCCGCGGGCTCGCCGAAACCCGATCTTTTGCGCCGGATCTCCCGCAAGCAGGCCGCGCCACGGACCGAGGGAAGAGAACGCGGCACGGACCCCGATTCCGTGCGCCCTTCGGACCCCGGCGAGTTGATTTTGCCGGATTTCCGGGTACGCTTCCTCTCCCGCCGGGCAGGTCCCCTGCTCCGGAGCGACGGGCGTGTAGCTCAGTTGGTAGAGCACGGCATTGAAAATGCCGGTGTCGGCGGTTCAAGTCCGCCCGCGCCCATTCCAAGAAACCCGCCTCGGCCTTCGCCGACGGCGGGTTTTTTTCGTGCCCGATGCCCTCCCCTAGCATCGGATCCGGCATCGAGCCCGATCTCATGAGCCCCGCGAAGCGCATTCCCGCGACGCGTTCGGAAAACAACGCCCGACCAACGTCGCGAGAGACCACACCCCGCTCGCAAGCACAGGAGCACGCCATGCCACCCGCCAACTCTGCCATGCTCGAACTGGGCACCGCGATGCCCGAATTCTCGCTTCCCGATTTCGGGAACGCCGGAGCCGACGGATCCCGCACGATCTCGTCGGCGGACCTCGCCGCGGGCCGTCCGGTCCTGGTCATGTTCATCTGCAACCACTGCCCGTTCGTGATCCATATCCAGGAGCAGCTTGCCGCGCTGGGCGACGACTACCAGGGCCGGGTCTCCATCATCGCGATCAACGCCAACAACCCCGAGACCCACCCGGCCGACGCGCCCGCGAAGATGACCGAGAAGGCCGCCGAGGCGGGCTGGTCGTTCCCGTATCTCTTCGACGAATCGCAGGCGGTCGCGAGGTCGTTCGATGCGCGGTGCACGCCCGACTTCTTTCTGTTCAACGGCGAGCACACACTCGCCTATCGAGGCCAGCTCGACGACAGCCGGCCCAGCAACGCCGAGCCGGTCAACGGCGCAAGCCTGCGGGCCGCGCTCGACGCGGTCATCGCGGGCGACCCCGCCCCCGAGCAGCAGCAGCCGAGCATCGGGTGCGGCATCAAATGGAAGCCCGGCAACGAACCCTCCTGATCGAGCAGGGAGAGATCGAGCAATCAGCGGACATCCGGATGATTGAATCGCATTCTGCGCCAGCATGAGTTTGCTCGAAGATAGAAGCACAATTCCGCTCGGCTTGTCGGAGTTTGTGATCCATGCGTGACTTGTACAACGTAATCTCTATCCTGAAGTTCAGGACGCCATGTGCACAGGACCGGACGCACCGAAACCCCGCGGCTCCTCGGCCCAGAACACGCACCCAGCGATGAACACCAACGCCGCGCCCATCAGATCGAGCACCACCATCGACGCACCGCACGTCGGCGGCACGGTCCGCTCCTGCGTGTGTCTCGGCGTCTCGTTCGAGCGCATCCGCGAGGCCGCGGGTGGCGACGACAGCGGCCTGCTCGAAGCCCACCGGGTCACCGGGTGCGGAGGCCGGTGCGGGCTCTGCATCCCCTACATCAAGCTCATGCTGATGACCGGGCGCACCGCGCTGCCGGTGATGTGGTCCGAGGAGTTCAGCAAGCGTGGGATCAGCCCGGGCCGCGTGAAATCCATCGAGCGGGCGATCGCCAGGCAGCAAGCCGCGATGGACGCCGGCACCAGCACCCGCCGCGTCGCCGACTGAACACCCGACGCCGCCGTCAGACCTTCGCCATCGCCGCGATGTCGGCGCGCATCACCTTGCCGGTGAACCGGATCTTGTCGGCCGCCGCGTACGCCCTCGTGCGCGCCTCGGCGAGATCCGCCCCCACTGCCGTCACGCCCAGCACGCGACCACCGTTGGTGACGATCGACCCGCCCTGCGCTTTCGTCCCCGCCTGATCGACGACGACACCCTCCATCGCCTCGGCCACGTCGATCCCGGTGATCTCGTCGCCCTTGCGCGGCGCTTCGGGGTACCCCGCCGCCGCGAGCACGACCGTCATCGCCGCCCCGTCGCGCCAGCGGACATCGACCGTGTCGAGTTGCCCCGTTGCGCACGCGTGGAAGAGTTCGATCGCGTCGGACTCGAGCCGCGCCATCAAGGGCTGGCACTCGGGGTCGCCGAACCGGACGTTGAACTCGAGCACCTTGGGCCCCGCGGGGGTGAGCATGAGCCCGGCGTAGAGCACGCCGCGGAACTCGGCGTCGTCGCGCCGCATCGCATCGACGATCGGCACGAACACCTCACGCTCGATCAGCGCCATCGTCGCCTCATCGATGGTGTTGGACGGACAGAACGCCCCCATGCCCCCGGTGTTGGGGCCCGTGTCACCTTCGCCCAGCCGCTTGTGGTCCTGGCAGGCGGGCAGGATCATGATGTTGCGTCCGTCCACCAACGCGAGCACCGAGACCTCGGGGCCTTCGAGTCGTTCTTCGATCAGCACCCGCGCCCCCGCGTCGCCGAACTCGCGCTGCTTCATCATCCGCTCGAGCGCCGCCAGCCCCTCTTCCGCGGTCTTGGGCACGACCACGCCCTTGCCCTTCGCGAGCCCCGCCGCCTTGATGACCTGCAGGTCCGTCCGCGACTCGAGGTACTCGCGTGCGTTCTCGTAGTCGCTGAACGCCCTCGCCTCCGCCGTCGGGATCGACGCGTCGCGCATCAGTTTCTTCGCGTACGCCTTGTCCGCCTCGAGCCGGGCCGCCTTGGACGAGGGACCGAGCACGACCCGCCTCGACCCGTCCGGCTTCTCGGCGATCGACTCGGCCATCCCCGCCGCGAGCGGGTCTTCCGGACCGATCACCACCATGTCGATGTCGTGGGTCTCGCAGTACTGCTTCGCCCGGTAGACCTGCTTGACGTCCAGCGGCACGTCCATCACCGTGCCCAGCGAGGCGATCCCCGGGTTCGCCGACGGGTCCACGTGCAAAGTCCCCAGGCGAGGCGAACGGCTGATCACCCTTGCCAGGGCGTGCTCGCGACCACCGCCGCCGACGAGCAGGACGTTCACGCGATCGGGGCAGGGTTTCGGCTTGGTGGGCTTGATCTCAGATGGGCTCATCGGCGATCGTAGACCGCCCGCCGGAAGGCTCGGGTCGTGTTCCGGCGTCGGTTTACGCGCGAGTCTGCGAGCCGGTCTTCGAACGGGTCTTCGAACGGGCCTTCCGCCGGCGGGCACCGTGCGGCATCCACCACAGCCAGATCCCCGTGAGAAGCAGTCCCGCGACGATGAGCCCCGAGGGCAGGAACACCCCCAGCTTCGCCCACTCCCCGAAGAACGAACCGTCGTGCAGCGATTCGATCAGGTCGCTCCGCCGGTAGGCGCTCCGCAGCACCTCGCCCGTCCGCGTGTCGACCTGGACCTCCCAACTGGTGAGCGACCGAACCTTCGCGATCCCGCGCCCGGGGCGCACGTCCACCCGGTCCACATCGTCCCACGAGGCGATCCCCGATTCGGGAACGGACGCCGCCGACGCCAGGAGCCCGTCCCAGCCGATCACCATGCCCGGATCATCCGACCGGGCCGTGGGCGGCTGGACCCACGCCGACTGCTTCTTGAGCTGGAGCAAGAGCCCGGTCGCGATCACGAGTGCGAACGGCAGCACCGTCGCCAGCGACCCCCACCGGTGCAGTTTCCGGCTCCACTTGTTGAGCTTCACCCGGTTCGACGGCATCGCGGGAGCGTATGCCGATCAGATATCCCCCCGCGCGCACGCCACCAGCCGATCGAACACCGCCTGCCCCAGCCCGGCCTGCGCGGTCCGCTCCGGGTGCCACTGCACGCCGATCCAGAACCGCCGGCTCGGATCGCCCACCGCCTCGATCACCCCGTCGTGCGCCCGCGCCAACACCCGCAGACTCCCCGCATCGCTCATCGCCTGGCGGTGCTTGCTGTGGATCACGCCGTCCCCGAACGCCCACGCGTCGTCAACACCCCCGACGGTGTGGTCCTTCGCCCAGTGGTCGCCCGCGGTCGCTGTGGTCTCGGGCATGTGCTGGTCGAGCACGCCCCCGGCCTCAAGCGTCATGTACTGCATCCCCAGGCAGACGCCCAGCACCGGGAGATCCCGCGGGTCGTCCGCCGCGCACGCCAGCGCCGCTCGCTCGAACGACTGCCGTTCGGGCACGACCCGGACCGCCTGCGGGTGCGTCGCGACGCCGAACTCTTCCATGATGGGGTCGTCCCCGCCCGTCAACACGAGCGCGTCGACCATCGCGACCTGAGCCGACGCGTGCGCGGCCATGGGTGAAAGCACGATCGGCACCCCACCCGCCCGGGTCACGCACCGCGCGTACGACTCCGCGACCCGCCAGGTCGGCATCTCCGAACGAGCACCCGCGGGCCCGATCTCCCGCAGGTAGATGTCCGGCGTGATCCCCACCACCGGCTTCGCGTTCGCGTCGTTCCTGTCCATGTTCGCATCCTAGTGGGCCGGGCTCCCGGCCTGTCTCCGGCGCGTGCCGCCCGCCCGTATCCTGTCGGTGTGCGCACCTCCACCGTCCTCATTGCCGCCGCCATCGCCGCCGCCAGCGCCCTGCTCGCCTGGGCGACCATGCCCAGCCGGCCCGGGATCTCGCCTCTGACAACGCCCGCCGAGACCTTCGCCCTCGCCTTCGATGCCCCCTCCGTCGAATCCATCACCGTCACCAGCGCAGGCGAGACCGCGACCCTCACCCGCGACGGGCTCGGCTGGATGCTGACACTCCCGACCACGGGCAACAAGACGAACACCTGGCCCGCCAACCCGGACGCCGTCCGCGTCCTCATCAACGAACTCGCGACCCAATCGATCGAGACCGGCTCAGATCCCGACGACCCGCGATCATCCGACCCGCTCGCCGCCCTCACCATCGACCTCCCCGAAGGCCCGACGACGATCGCCGTCACCGCCGCCCCCATCGCGGGCCGGCTCCCGGTCCGCATCACATCCCCGGACGGCTCCACCCGCCGCGGCTTCGTCCCCGCGAGCCGCTTCCGCCCCACCGATGTCGGCCAGCTCGCCGCCCTCGCCGACCCCAAGCCGTTCAACACCGCCAGCAGCACAGGGGGCGTCATCACCCGCGTCGCGCTTCAACCCCGCGAAGGCGAAGGGTTCGCGATCCAACGCGTCGGCGGGATCTGGCAACTCGACGAGGATTTCACCTCGCAACCCCCGCCCCGACTCCACCAACCCACCGTCCGCGCGATGCTCGACGATCTGCAGGCGATCCGGGCCGCGAGCGTGATCGTGCCGGCTGACATCACCGATCTCGACCGCCCCATCGAGGATCCGTTCCTGACGATCAAGACCACCGCCGACCTGCCGCGGACCGCGGGCGAGCCACGCCGGCAGACCTCGGCGATGCTGACCGTCGATGATCAGGCGACCGTTGACGGCCTCACCAACGCGATCGCGACCCGCACCTCGGAAGAGCGCACCGATGCGCTCCAGGTCCATCTCGACCCGCAGTCGTTCCCGGCGCTCCCGGCCGATGCCGAGTCACTTCTGGACCCCGCGCCGATCCCATGGGAAGCCGGGGACACGCTCACGTTCCAGTTCTCAAACAACAACGAGGGATCCGACTGGCTCAGGTTCCAGAAAACGTTCGACGGATGGCGGCGCGAATCGGAGGCAGAGAAGCCGCTCACGCAATCAACCGAAGGATCGATCAGCGCGATCGTCTCCACACTCGCCAGAACGTGGCCGAGCGTTCGCCGGCAGACGATCCCAGAGAACACCACCTTCGACATCGTCCTGCGGGTCGCACCTCTCTCGGGCGGGGAAACGACAATCCTCGGCGTCCTCATCGACCCGATCGCGGTCAGCGTTTCCGACGGCGTAGCGGTCTGGCAAGCGCCCCGCAAGGCGGCGGGGCGTGATCCGATCGCCGAAACGATCATCGAAGCGATCGAGAACATGACGACCGAAGCACCGTGAGCGACGGCCGGCAGCCTCTACACTCATCCCATGACCACCATCGCATCCGCCGCCGCCTCACTCGGCCCAGGCCCCCTCACTCAGGCCGCCCTCCAGCAGCACATCGCCCCGCTGTTTTCCCGCGCCCTCGCGGGCGACGCGGCCCGCAACGAAATCTACCTCGCCAACCACTCGCTGGGCAGGCCCCTCGACCAGACCGCCGACGACATCGCCGAAGCACTCGATCTCTGGTACACCGGCATGGACAACGCCTGGGAGGCCTGGATCGGGGCGATGGACGAGTACCGCGCCAAAGTCGCCCGGCTCATCGGGCGATCGCGACCGGACGCCGTCGTGCCAAAAACCGCGGCGGGCCAGGGCTTCCGAGCCGTGATGAACGCGTTGCCCCACGAGTGCCCCACCGTCGTCGCCACCACCGGCGAGTTCGACTCGATCGACTTCACGCTGCGCACTTACGCCCGCAAAAACCGCGCCCGCATCAAGTGGGTCAAGCCGGACGCGGAGGGCATCTTCCACGCCGAGGACGTCATCGCCCAGATCGGCGACGTGACCGACCTTGTCATCGTGAGCCACGCAATCTTCGCCACCGGGCAGATCGTCGAGAACATCGAGTCCATCGTCAGCGCGGCCCGCGCCCACAACGCCGAGATCGTGCTCGACACCTACCACACCGCCGGGGTCATGCCCATCAGCGTCGACGACCTCGGCGTCGATTTCGCCATCGGCGGCAACTACAAGTACACCCGCGGAGGCCCCGGCGCCTGCTGGCTCGCGATCGCCGAGCGCCACCTCCGCGAGGCCGGGCCCTCACCCGCGGGCTCGCTCTCCACGCTCGACACCGGGTGGTTCGCGAAGAACAACACCTTCGCCTACGAACGACCCGAGACCCCCGAGCTGTCGGCGGGGGGCGACGCCTGGCTCGAGTCCACCCCGCCCTTCCTGCTGCCGTACCAGGCGGAGGCGGGGCTCGAACTCGTCGAAGCGATCGGGCTCGAACGCCTCCGCGACTACAACCTGAAGCAGCAGCAGACTCTCGCCGACGCGCTCCGCAACCACGGCATCGAACCCCGCGAGATCTCCCCGCGCGGGGCGTTCCTTCTGGTCCCGCATCCAGACGCGATGACGATTTCCAAGCAACTCAAGCAGGCCGGCCTGAACACCGACGCCCGACCCTGCCCCAGCGGCACGACCGCCCACATCCGCCTCTGCCCCGACATCTGCACCACCGACGACGAACTCGAACGCGCCGCCGAGATCATGGCGAGCATCCTCTCTCCAACCAGTGCCTAGTGCCTTCTGCCCAGTCCCTGCCTTTACGGATACTCCTGCCGCGTCGACCGCACGACGATATCGCTGACGTGCACATGCGCCGGCTGCCCCGTCACGAACGCGATCGACCGCGCGATATCCGAGGGCACCAGCAGCGGCCCGAACTTCTCCTCGAACCCACCGACCAGCTCGTCGGTGTATCCCGCGACCTGCTGGAACTCGCTGACCACCACCGCCGGCTCGACCAGCGTCACCCGCACGCCCCCGGGCCCGATCTCCCGCCGCAGCGCCTCGGCCAGCGAGTGCACCGCGAACTTCGTTGACCCGTACATGCTGCTGAACGGGCTCACGTGCCGGCCTACGACCGACCCGAGCACGACGATGTCGCGGGGCTCCCGAGTCCACGCGCCGTCCGAAGCGACCGACTCGCGCTCCGCCGTCATCCGCACCGCCGCCGCACGCATCAGCGCCGCCGCGCCGAGCAGGTTTGTGCGCACGACCTCGTCCCACTCGGCCTGATCCGAACTCACCACGCTCCCGGCGAGCCCACGCCCCGCGTTGACCACGACCAGATCCGCCGGTGTCCCGAAACTCGCCTCGGCGGCGTCGAACATCGACTCAATCACCGCCGCATCGGCGCAGTCCCCCGCGGCTGTCGCCACGCGACCGGCTCCGTGGGTCTGCTCAATATCCGCCTTCAGCGCCTCGAGCCGATCGCCCCGCCGCGCATTGACAACGACGCGCGCGCCGCACGCGACCAGCTCCCGCGCGACCGCGTCCCCGATCCCCGCGCTCGCGCCCGTCACGATCGCCACGCGTCCGTCCAGATCCATCGTTCCTGCCTGACTCGTCATCGCGCATCTCCTGAAAGCCGTTCCCGCCGCATGGTAAGCCGAACGTTCCACTCCCAACGCTGACCAACGCCGACCAACGGGGGCCAACGGGGGCCGTACCATCGCCCTATGCCAACGCATTCCAAACCCCTCTTCGGCTCCCACCTCTCCATCGCCGGCGGCATGGTCAACGCGCTCAACGAAGCCGAGCAACTCGGCCTCGACACCGTCCAGGTCTTCACCAAGAACCAGCAGCAGTGGAAGGTCAAGCCCCTCGATCCCGCGGCATCGAACGACTGGCTCACCAAGCTCAAAGACCTCGGCTGGGCGGACCGCACCGTCTCCCACGCCTCCTACCTCATCAACCTCGCGAGCCCCGACGATGAACTCTGGGAGAAGTCCATCAACCTGATGATCGTCGAGCTCGAACGCTGCGAGGCGCTCTCCATTCCCTTCCTCGTCCACCACCCCGGGGCCTACACCACCAGTGATCGCGATACCGGGCTCAGCCGGATCGCCGACGCCTACATCAAGATCTTCGCGAGCACCAGGGGCTTCAACACCGTCTCCTGCCTCGAGGACACCGTGGGCTCGGGCTCCAACCTCGGGCGCACCTTCGACGAACTCGCCGACCTCCGCGCCCGCATCATCGACCGCACCGGCGAGCCCGACCGCGTCGGTTTCTGCCTCGATACCTGCCATGCGCACGCCGGGGGGTACGACTTCGCCTCGCGCGAATCGGCCAACGCCGCGCTCGACGAGTTCGACACGACCGCGGGCCTCGCCAACATCCGCTGCCTCCACCTCAACGACTCGCTCAAAGAACTCGGCAGCCGACGCGACCGCCACGCCCACATCGGGGATGGCACGATCACCAATCCGCCGGGCAACACGTCCCAGCCGCTGAAAGACTCCGGCTTCGCCGCCGTCGTCAACCGCCCCGAGTTCGCCGGCAAGCCCATGATCCTTGAGACCCCCAAGGGCGACGACGACAAGGGCACGCCGCATGACACCAGGAACCTCCGCCGACTCCGCCGACTGCTCGACTGAACACCAGCGGGACCGAGGCGTTGGCTCAGCGGGCGAGCACGAGCCACGCCCAACCCAACACAAACCGCCCAAACCGGCCCGAACCGGCCCGAACCGGGCGGAGACTTCTCCACTGTCAGCCCTCAACGACCGATAGAGACCCACAGGGAAGCCCAGCACGCGGGCGAACTTCGCGCTGAACCCCCGATCCGCCGCCGGCGTACCGGGATCGCCGGACCGGATACGAGGACGCCCATGCCCCAGCCCATACACCAGCCCATGCAACAGCACGATCAGAGCAAACCGATACAGCGTCGAGAGCCCGAGTTCAGCACCGCGCGTCGTGTGCGCCCGGCGGTCGCCCTTGCTGTCCTTGCCCTCGCATCTCTGACCTTCACCCAGCCGGGCTGCGTGACCTCCGGCGGAGAGCCCGGCACCCACCGCCCCGCGGGCATTTCCCCGCCGACACGGTCTGCCCGCAACGCCGAAGCCCGCGCCGCCGCGCAGGACGCCGCCGCCAACGCGTCACGCCTCCAGCAGGAGGGCGTCACCGACGAGGCACTCGCCGAGTTCGAGCGTGCCATCGAGATCAACCCCGAGCTCACCATCGCCTACGTCGGGGCCGCGGAGATCTACAAGGAACAGGGACAGTTCGGCGAAGCCGAGTCCAAGTACCGCCGCGCCACCGAGCTCGAGCCCGCGAACTTCGACGCCCAGTTCGGGCACGGCCTCGTCCTCCAGCTCCTCAACCGCATCACCGAATCCGTCCGCGCCTACCTCCGCGCCCTCTCGCTCCGCCCCGACGACTTCGACGCGAACCTCAACGTCGCCACCGCCTACATGCAGCTCGACGAGCCGCGCCAGGCACGCCCCTACGCCGAGCGCGCCGTCCGGCTCGACCCCGAGGACGGCAACGCCCGCGTCAACCTCGGCGCGGTCTACGGCGCGCTGGGGCTCCACGACGCCGCCGTCGTCGAGTATCAGCAGGCGGCCGAACTGATCGAACTGGGCCCCGAGCTCCTGCTCAACCTCGCCGACAGCCTGGGCAAGACAGGCCGCTACCCCGAGATGGCGTCCACGCTCAGCCAGCTCGTGCGGATCGAGCCGTCCGCGGTCGCCTATGAACGCCTGGGCACCGCGCTGTTCAAGCTCAAGAACTACGACGAAGCACTCGACGCCTTCCGCGAAGCGACGTCGCTCGACCCCGCCCACTACCCCGCCTGGAACGGCGTCGGCGTCTGCCAACTCAACCGATATCTCTGGAGCGAGCGCAGCGACACCAACGCCCGAAACGCCGCCATCGAAGCATTGCGAAAGAGCCTCCAGATCAAGCCAAGCCAGCCCAAGATCTTTGAGCTCGTTCGTCGGTACGGGTAACCAGCAACGCGCTCCCGACACCCGACCACAGCAACTCAGCCGTCCTACCCTCGCCGCATGCCAGACTCCACCCTCCTCGAGACATTCCCCAGCCCCGCCACGCAGTTCCCGTTCGTCATCGAACACACGAGCGAGGAGTTCACCTCCGTCTGCCCGAAGACAGGCCACCCCGACTTCGCCGACATGACACTCCGCTACGAGCCTTCCGAGGGGGGCACCTGCGTCGAGCTCAAGAGCCTCAAGCTGTACTACCAGTCGTTCCGCAACGAGGGCATCTTCTACGAGGCCGTCACCCACACCATCCGCGACCACCTCGTCGAGTGCATGAACCCCGCCTGGCTCCAGATCATCAGCAACTGGAAAGGCCGGGGCGGCATCCGCTCGGTCATCCGCGCCGACTTCGGCGACGTGCCGGCCGAGTACCGAGGCCGGTAACGCATCGCGCCGGGCTTCCCGATTCTCCGATAACCAGCCGCCGATGACACCCGCACCGCCGCGCCGGGACGTGATCGTCGTGCGCTCGCAAACGCACTCGCCCCAGCCCCCGCGTCCGCCGATACCCGCCCCATGACCGCGCCCAACCCCACCGCCGACCACAACCCCACCTTCCACGTCGATGACCTGATCACCGACCTCGCCAACACCACCACCGGCATCCCCACAGGCTGGCGCGCCCTCGACACCATCGGCGTCCAGTTCCGCCCCAAGGAACTCGCCCTCCTCGCCGCCCGCACCGGGCACGGCAAGACCTCCGCGCTCGTCAACATCGCCATGCGACTCCTCGAGCACGCCGCCGGCACAGGCTCGACGAAGCCCATGCTCTATTACTCGCACGAGGAACCCCCCGAGCACATCTTCTGCCGCCTCGTCGCGCTGCTCGCCATCCGCCCCATCGAGCCGTGGACCGTCTCCGAGATCCGCGAGCACTTCTCAGGACAGACCCCGGCCCACGCGAGCACGAGCCGCAACGAGGGCGACTACGCCCAGCTCGACACCGCGGTGAACCAGCTCCGGGCCCTCGAATCCCAGATCGTCGTCATCCACCGCCCCGCGTGGACCGCCGCCGACATCAGCGAGCACGCCCGCGCCATCCACGCCGAGCGAGGCGTCGGAGGCGTCTTCATCGACTACCTCCAGCGCATCCCCGTCGTCCCCCCGCTCCACGCACGCGATCAGGAAATCGCCCTCACCGGACGCACGCTCAAGACCCTCGCCATCGACGTCGGTGCCCCCGTCGTCGCCGGCGCGCAGGTCGACCGCGACGTCATCCCCGACGGCTACCAGGACAAGGTCCGCAAGGCCGCCTCGGGATCCATCGCCGACGCCATCGAGGTCATGAAGTCCGCCCGCCCCGACCTCAACCACCTCAGAGAAGGCGGCTCCGAACAGGAGGCCGACCTCATCCTGGGGCTCATGAACTTCGCCGCCGACCTCCGCGTCGAAGCCACCGCCGTCCAGGCCTCCACCGACCACTACGAGATCGGCGTCCTCAAAAACCGCTACGGCCCCACCGGCAAATGGGCCGAGCTCTCCTACTCCGGCGCTTCGGGCCGGATCTCCGATGTCGGCGTCCGCGAGTCTTCGGGCGACGTCCTCTCCAGACTCAGCGCCTGAATCTCCTCGAGGCTGTAGCGCATCGCGGGGTGAATCTGCCCCCGCCGGAGCGTGTCGCCGAACACATCCCACGACGCGAGCCCCCCCGTCGCGCGCGGTTCGAGCAGGTACGCCGCCAGCGAACCGAGCGGCTGGTCGGTCCGCACGAACACCGTCCCCTCCCGGAACGTTCCCCCCGCGGGGACACTCTGAACCTCGAGTTCCACCCGCCGACGCCCCTCCCACTTCCGTTCCGAGACGGTCTTCGCATCCACGAGGTAGCAGTCCCCGCCGGGCACCGCCGTCAGTTCCTGGAGATACCACACCTCGATGCCGTGCGCGATCAGCCGATCGATCACCTCCGTGGCCCAGGGCAGCACCGCGTACACCTCGCCGCGCCGCACGACCTCCGTCGCCACGAAGTCGTTGAAGATCGGGATCTCGTAGTCTTTCTTCTCCGCCGTCTCAAAGTCGATCTTCGCCCGCGCCGAATGCGCGCCGCTCTCCACGGGTTCGTCGTACCCCAGGATCGTCGCCGGCTCCGCGAACGCCCGAGCCTCCGTCTTTACCGCGATCGGTGCCCCGCTCTTCCCCGCCGCGATCGTCCTCGCATCGGCGGCATCGACCAACGCCCGGATCTCATCCTTCTGCGCCGCCGCATACCGCAGCACCTGCTCGCAGAACGCCTGTGTCGAGAGCACCCTGTCCTCGAACGAGGCGTACGCGTACGCCTCCGTCAAGACCGTCAGCCGGTTCCGGATCCCGCGGTACGCCGCCCCGTACCAGGGCTCCGCCGGGTAGGTCGTCCACTTCGTGTGGTGCTCGGCGAAGTTGCCGTAGAAGTAACTCTTGTACCCCGTCGCCGCCTCGAACGCCGCATCGACCTTCGGCAGCATCTCGTCGCGCACATACGCGATCACCTCAGCATCACCCGCCGGGTGTTTCGGCCCCTGGTACGTCAACGTGAACCGATGATTCGACCCGTTCGTCGTGTGCGTGTCCACGATCACCGCCGGATCCCACGCGTTCAGGAAACCGACCATCGCCCGCGTCTCGGGCGCGTCCATCTTCACCCAGTCCCGGTTGAGATCGAGCCCCTGCGCGTTCGCCCGCTCCCCCACCGCCGCCGGCCCGTTCTGCCCAGGCCGGTTGCTCGCCGCGAACTTCGCATGCCCGTCCACGTTGTAGACCGGCACGACGCAGATCACCAGATCCTCGAGCAGCGGCCGCATGTCGCGCCCATCACGCCGATCCCCGATGATGTCGTGCATCAAACGCAGCAGCGCATCCGTCCCGCAGAGTTCTCCCGCGTGGATCGAGCCGAACAGCAGCACCACCAGCCGATCCCCGATCTCGCCCTTCTCGGGCCCACCCACATCGAACGCCACCGGCGGGTCGGCGATCACCCCGATCCGGATGGGCCGGCCCTCGACCGAGTCACCGATCGATCCGATCGAGACGATCGGCGAATCTCCCAACGCGTCGAGCACCGCGTCCGCCTCGGCCGATGTCGCGCCGCGCTCGAACTCTGCCAGTCCGTGCAGCGCCGCGGCGACGCTCCCCCCGCCGTCCGGGTCAGCCGACACAACGCCGGCCCCGGCACCCGCAACCATCCCAGCAACAACCGCCGCACACACACCGAGAACGCGCATATTCATGCGACCACTCTACAGACCACGATCGCCGAGCACTCCTAAAATTTGTGTCCGCCGATCGGTGCCCGAGACCGGGCCGATCGCGCTCGGGAGCGCACCCCGCGTTCGCCGACAGACCGGTGCACACGCGGGCGGAACAACCCGGGCCCTTCTTCCTCCACGCCGATCGGCGGCGGAAGGAAGGGACGTCATGCACAAGGCACCACTCACCCTCGCGATTCTGTGCGGGGCGGCGGCCACCACGCTCGCCGCGTTCGACGGTTTCGCCCCACGCGTCGATCTTGCCCTCCCATCGGGCTACAGCCCGACCGATTCGGTCCTCGTCGATCTCGACAACGACGCCGACCTCGACATCGCCGTCACCTGCTTCACCAGCGGCACACTCGACTACATCGCCGTCTTCCTCAACAACGGCGACGGCACCTTCGCGACACCCCTCACCACACGCGTGGGCAACAGCCCAACCGCCATCGCCGCCGCCGATATCAACCTCGACGGCGACATGGACCTCCTGTGCGCAAACCGCGACACCGACGACTTCTCACTCCGACTCGGCAACGGCGACGGAACATTCCAGAACGAGATCTTCCGCGCCGCCGGCGACCGCCCACAGGGCATCGCCGTCGCCGACTTCAATCTCGACGGTGCGCCCGATGTCGTCGTCTGCAATGAGTTCGACGACACCGTCACCGTCTACTTTGGAGATGCCACCGGCGTGTTCTCAGCAACCACCTACACCACGAACAACCAGGAAGGCAACCTGGGCCACGGCCCGCGTGACGTCGCCGCGAATGACCTCAACTTCGACGGCGCACCCGACATCATCACCGCCAACACCTCGAGCAACCACGCCACCATTCTCTACAATATTGCCGGCGCGCCCGGCACGTTCTTCTTCGGAGAGTTCGGCGCGTTCATCCCGACCGGGGACGGCCCCATCGCCCTCCTCAGCGACGACCTCGGCAACGACGGCGACCCGGACCTTACCTTCTGCCTCACCTCCGGTGCCGTCTACAACCGCTTCAACGAGTACAGCAGCAACCCCGTCGCGTTCCCGACATTCCCGACCTTCAACAGCGTCACCACAGGAGGCCGACCCATCGGCGCCGCCCTCGCCGACTTCGATGACCTCGAAGCCGACGGGGACCGCGACCTCGTGATCGCAGACGAAGTCAACGACCGGATCCTCATCCTCCAGAACAACGGCAACGCGGTCTTCACCAACATCGGCGCGTGGGCCACGCCCGCATCACCCCAGGGACCCAGCGCGGGCGACCTCGACGCCGACGGCGACGACGACATCATCGTCCCCAACTTCTCCGGCGACAGCGTCAGCGTCTTCCTCAACACCACCACCGTCGTCGGCGGGCCCGCGCCCATCGTCCGCATCGATGATCCGGGCGACTACGGCGCAAGCGGCGGCTGCGTTTGTGGACCAGAGATGACCGTCACGGGTGTCGCGACCATCCCGGCGGGCGGGCTCTTCGAGCGCTATGTCCTCGACTACCGCCGCACCGATGTCGCGACATGGACCACCATCCGCGACACCACCGACCAGGTCCCAGAGCCCGGCAACGACCTGGGCACATGGAACCTCGCGGGGAACCCGGAGGGCATCTACATCCTCCGCCTCACCGCAACCTCCGCCTCTGGCATCACCGCCACCGACCAGACCGTCGTCTGGGTCAGCCAGTTCTACAACACCGCCGATATCGACATCGCCGCCGGCTACCTCTCAAGCACCACCGTCGCCGGACGCAACATCTGCATCGACGGCACCATCAACGACGACGCCTGCGGCTCCAACACCTACACCGTTGACTACCGACCCGCCGTCGGCGGCACCTACCAACCCGTCGATCCCAGCGTCCCCGTCTACGGAGGCGACCGACTCAATGACCTCCTCGCGATCTGGAACACCACGAGCCTCGGCGTGCCCGATGGCGACTATGTCATCCGCGTCATCGGAACCAACGGCTGCGGGCAGACCGCGTCCGACTTCCAGTCCGTCACCGTGGATAACACCCCGCCGGTCGCCGAGATCACCGGCCCGACCAACTGCTTCTGGATCGATCCCGACGACCTCATCGCCGTCAAGGGAACCGCCTCCGACGCCAACCTCGGCAGCTGGACGCTCGAATTCACCGGAGGTCCCTTCAACGATTGGGAGCCCATCAACTCCGGCACCACCAACGTCATCAAGAACGTTCTCGGCGAGTGGGACACCAGCGGCCTCCCGCCCTGCGCGTACACCCTCCGCCTCCGCGTCCACGACACATCCCGGCTCAGTTGCGGCACTTCCAGTTGGCGGACCGACTTCCTCGCAACCGTCAACCTCGGCTGCCGGGCCGACCTCGCCGAGCCCTTCCAGGTCCTCGACCTCGCCGACATCGCCGTCTTTGTCGAGTCCTTCACGGCCGGTTGCCCGTAATCCCAAAAACCGGCTCCGGCCTCCTCAAGCCCCGCCCCATGGCGGGGCTTTTCGCATCCCCACCGCGGATCAGGCATGAACGCCCCCCCTCGCCCCCCCCCCTGCCACTTTGACACCCGCCGCACGCGCCCACGCCGAAACCACCGCCCCGACACCCCGGATACCCCGTCCCGACGCCAGAAACCGCCCGGCACACCTTCCCAAGCGACCACCACCGCACACCCACAACCGGCACACCGTTTGCCACTCCTTCATCCGATGCGGAACGTGCGCTTCCATCCCGGCCACCCCCTCGGCCCAGTGAACGGCCAGCCCAGCGGCCAACCGAACGGCCCGTCAAACGGCCGCGCCGACGATCCCGCGCCCACCAACCGACTCAACCTCCTTCTCTCCTACGCAGGCTGGGACGAGACCCCCTGGGTCGATCGCCTCCCCGCCCTGCTCGGCCCCATGGGCATCCAGAGCCACCGCGCCCAGGATGCCCGCGACGCCTCCCGCGTCATCGAAACCACGCCCATCCACATCGCCATCGTCGACCTCGCGCTGCCCCTCGAATGCTCCGCCGAGACCTGCAAAGTCTCAGACGAGGCGGGCCCGCGCATCCTCGACCTCCTCGCCCGCCTCCGTCAGCCCCCGCCCACGCTCGTCATCAAGCGGGGCCGCACCAACCGCGACGACCGGAGAGAAATGGCCGCCGCCCTCCGCGCCGGCGCCTTCGCCGTCCTCGACCGCCCCCGCGCCCAGCAGGACCTCGAAATCCTCCTCGAACTCCTCCGCCGGGTCCTCACCCGCCATTACCACAACACCTGGCCCCCGCAACAGAACGCATAAACGACCACCACGCGGCCGAAGCCCGCGACGCACATCCCTCGCCGGCGAAGGCCGGCGAATCAAACCGAACCCCTCGCCCACGGGAGGGGAGTCCAAGACCCAGAACCAATCCACAACCAACCCAACCTCGCGAGCGGACGCTCGCGACGCAGACAGCAAAGGGAGAACACACCGATGGCAACCGCAACCAAGTCCCGCAAGACCACCAAGACCGACATCCGCCCCCTCCACGACAAGATCATCGTCCGCCGCGACGAGGCCGAGTCCGTCACCGAGTCGGGCATCTACCTCCCCGAGTCGAGCAAGGACCGCCCCAAGACCGGCACCATCGAGGCCGTGGGTGACGGCAAGCTCAACACCGAGACCGGCGCCCGCACCCCGCTGACCCTCAAGAAGGGCGACAAGGTCATCTTCACCTCCTACGCCGGCACCGAAGTCAAGCTGGGCGACGACGAGCTGCTCATCATGAGCGAAGACGACGTCCTCGCCGTGATCGACTGAGGGAAGAGGCACTGGGCACTAGGCACAAGGCACTAGTGCGTGAGGATGCATGCCTCCTCTCTAGTGCCTTATGCCCAGTGCCCAGTGCCTTCACACCCAGCGAGCGCCAGCCCATGACCCACACCGCCCTCCGCAAAGCCCTCGAAGAACTCAAAGGCCAGCGCACCGCGACCTTCGTCTTCCAGCACATCCTCGGCGAGCACAACACACTCGCCATCACCAACGCCATGCTCGTCCCAGAGGAAGCGGACGGGCTCATCAAGCTCACGGACGGCCAGTCCATTTACATCATCGACGCCGACCGGGTCGCATATATCCGGCTCGGCCAGTAACACGACTCTCCCCAACCAACACGACGCCGAGGCACACGCCCGCGTCCAAACGAAACAGGAGCCACCCCATGGCAGCCAAACAGATCGCATTCGACACCGACGCCCGCGACCGCATCCTCAAGGGCGTCCAGAAACTCGCCCGCGCCGTCAAGGTCACGCTGGGCCCCTCCGGCAAGGTCGTCGTCCTCGAGAAGTCCTTCGGCGCCCCCACCGTCACCAAGGACGGCGTCACCGTCGCCAAGGAAATCACCCTCGACGATCCCTACGAGAACATGGGCGCCCAGATGGTCAAGGAAGTCGCCTCCCGCGCCTCCAAGGAGGCCGGCGACGGCACCACCACCGCCACCATCTACGCCGAGTCCATCCTCACCGAGGGCCTCAAGAACATCACCAGCGGCGCCAACCCCAACCAGATCAAGCGCGGCATCGACACCGCCATCGCCGCCCTCATCGAAGAGCTCCACAACATGAGCACCCCGGTGACCGGCTCCAAGGAGATCGCCCAGGTCGCCACCTGCAGCGCCAACCAGGACGAGTCGATCGGCAAGATCATCGCCAAGGCGATGGACAAGGTCGGCAAGGACGGCGTCATCACCGTCGAAGAGGGCAAGAGCCTCGAGACCGAGGTCGAGCTCGTCGAGGGCATGCAGTTCGACAAGGGCTACCTCAGCCCCCACTTCGTCACCGACACCGCCAACATGGCCGTCGACCTCGACAAGCCCTACATCCTCATCCACGAGAAGAAGCTCTCGAGCGCCAAGGACCTCCTCCCCCTCCTCGGCAAGATCGCCGACGCCGGCGCGTCCATCCTCATCATCGCCGAGGACATCGACGGCGAAGCCCTCGCCACCCTCGTCGTCAACAAGCTCCGCGGCACCCTCAAGGTCGCCGCCGTCAAGGCCCCCGGGTTCGGCGACCGCCGCAAGGCCATGCTCGAAGACATCGCCACCCTCACCGGCGGCACCGCCGTCATGGAGGAACTCGGCATCGACCTCGAGAAGCTCGAGCTCAACGAACTGGGCCGCGCCAAGAAGGTCACCATCGACAAGGACAACACCACCGTCGTCGAGGGTGCCGGCACCAGCGCCAACATCCAGGGCCGCATCGAGATGATCCGCGCCCAGATCGAGGCCTCCTCCTCCGACTACGACCGCGAGAAGCTCGAAGAGCGCCTCGCCAAGCTCGCCGGGGGCGTCGCCCAGATCAACGTCGGCGCCGCGACCGAAGTCGAGATGAAGGAGAAGAAGGCCCGCGTCGAGGACGCGCTGCACGCCAGCCGTGCGGCCGTCGAAGAGGGCATCCTCCCCGGGGGAGGCGTCGCCGTCCTCCGCGCCCGCAAGGTCATCGAGGGCCTCAAGAAGAAGGCCTCAGGCGACGAGCGCGTCGGCATGGACATCGTCTTCCGGGCCCTCTCCGCACCGATCAAGCAGATCGCCACCAACTGCGGCCTCGACGGCTCCGTCATCGCCTCCAAGGTCGAGGAAAACACCGAGACCAACTTCGGCTACAACGCCCTCACCCACGAGTTCGGCGACCTCGTCAAGATGGGCGTCATCGTCCCGACCAAGGTCGAGCGCGTCGCCCTCCTCAATGCGGCCAGCATCTCGGGCCTCCTCCTCACCACCGACGCCGCGATCGTCGAACTCAAGGAGAAGAAGCCGGCCGCCGCCGGCGCGGGTATGGATGACGATTTCGATTATTGATTCAGCAAGCCATCTCATTGACCGATCTCGGGGACGCGCCGATCGGCGCGTCCCCGTTTCTTTTACCTGCTACTATTGCCAGTCATGACAACGATCGAGAACCCGAACAAATCCCCACTCTTGGAGGCTATTGCCGAGGTACGCTGGAATCTACAAAGCGGTCCGAAAGGGGAACAGGTCGACCCAGGTTATCGCCTTCTTCCAGGTCGTCTTTCCGATCGGCTTGGAGAGGAATTCCCCTTATTCATAGATCTACCACAAGCCACTGTTCCCCCAGAGATGATGCCAAATGTGGTGCGGCATCAGTTCCGTCGTGGCGAGAATGAATGGCCGGTGATTCAACTCGGACCAGGAATTGTGACACTTAACGACTCCTCGGATTACAGTTGGGAAAAGTTCTATCCACGCCTCAAAAAGCTAATCTGTCAACTTCATGACTGCTATCCGAAAGGGAATCACTCTTTTAGTATCGCAGGCCTCGACCTTCGATACCTGAATAGCTTCCCAATTGATGTCAATACTGACCTTAGCGAACAGCTTCAACATCTTTTTGGGGTTGTAGTCGAGATACCCGCTCCTGACCCTATTGATGGCAATGATGGGCATGATGTACTGAATGTCAGCACGACGCTTACAATTAAACAACCCATGCTTCCAGGTCGCGCCACTCTGACAATTTCTACAGGCTTGCGCAGTGGCGAACCAGCCTTACTCTTGGATCTGCAGATGCAGTCGCGCAAGAACGATCTTCCAGAAGACAGCGCCGAGATGTGGTTTGGCAGAGCACACGACTGCGCCAAAGAATGGTTCACCAAGCTTCACAGAGAGGGAAGTAATGCTGGCTGACTACCGCCACCCCTCGGATATCCAAAGCCATACAAGTGGCGACAGATTCGATATCGATTATTACAGCGACCAACCAATCCCGGTTCCTAGCCAATATCCATCCACGAGCATGAATCGCTCATTAGCCGATTTCTCCAGATTATTAGTCTTGACCGGGGCGGCGTCACTTTCTGGCGGCATCGCCAATCCTAGAGAAATCGAGAACCTAGCAAATCTAGCCCTTCAACAGGGTGCGCCACACGCGAGGATTTACTCCCGACGACTTTCGCTCTCTGAGGCCAGAAAACTCTCCAAATCCATACAGGAACGCCTTTCGGCTGAGATCCGAGACGACAGGCTTCGGCACATTCATTTCTGGCTTGACATGGAACTTGACAACACCGATTCTCCCCTCATGAAGCTATGATTTATGATCTGCCCGATAAATCTTCGCCCATCAGACAAGGAGATATATTCTCTAGAATTCCACGACTCGACATAGATCTACAGCAGATTCCACGCCTTCTGGATGATTACTCTGTCGAAGTCGCGACACTAAAAGACTATGCTACAGATGAAGATCCCAAGCCAATCATTTTAACTCCCGCGCTGTGCCCAGCAATTGTTATCACTCAAGATTGCGATAATACTAGAGCTGATTCCATTTCGCTTGCCCAGATTTTTCCGCTCACGGAACTCGAAAAGAGCCCCCCATCAAAGGCTGAAAAATGGGCTTCATACATTACTAAAAAATCAAGAGAGACACTCCGCTTGTTCTACTTGCCGGAATCTCCGGGCCACAACGAGTTGGGCGAGAGGCACTTCGCTGATTTTCAAACCATACTTCGTGTTCGCCGAGTCGATCTCGAATCTTTGCTGGATTCAAGGATTGCTCGCTTAAATAATGTAGCGGATGAACATTTTCGCGAGCAGCTGTCTCAGTATTTTCGCCGCTATCCATACGACGAGTGGTATCCACTGACTAAAGATGAGCTAAGTGAGTATCGCAAGAAGAACCGGGATGCGGAGCCGTTTCCGTGGCAAAAGTGACTGGCCGACCGGCGGGGTGGCACCAAGATCCCCTCAACGACATCTCACAAACCCGTGGACTGGCTGGCACCAAGACAGGGCGGCACCAACACCCGCGCCACCGAGATCGGCTCTGCGATCTCGGTGCTTCCCACACCCAGCACCGAGATCGGAAGACCGATCTCGGTGGCACATCGGTCGCCGGGCACCCCTCTCCGAAAGGCCGACCAACCCATCGCGGCATCGTCCGAAGGGTCGACGCCGGGTGCCCCGGACCCGTGCCACTGACCTGTCCGCAGGTCAGTGCTCCCACACGCAGCCCCTCCGCCCCCGCACCCCCGCCAAACCCAAAGACCACGCCCGGCTCCGGGCCTCCCCCTCCCCCATGGGGGAGAGGGCCGGGGTGAGGGGCTCCCCCTTCTCCGCCCCCTTCCCTCGCTCTGCCTCGATTTCTGAGAGGGGTTGCAGGGGAAACCTCCCCTGCAGTTGCGTACACGCAATCACGACACGCGCTCAATCCTCCCCCGGCATCTTCCCAATCAACACACCCACCGGGTTATCACTCCCCGGCCCCCAAAACTCCACCGACACCGGCTCCCGCGGATACGTGAACCCCTCCAACACCGGCAGCCCCACATCCCACAGGCCTTGTGTTTCAGGGCCGAACGCGTAGATCACGCACGACCCAACCCATACTCGTTCCCGTCCACGAACCCCGCGTCGGCCGCCCGCAACGCCGCGTCCAACGCCTCCTCCACCTCACCGATCAACGCGAACACCGCGTCCATGTCGGCCGGGTATCCCGATTCGTTCGCCTCGTACCCGATCACGACCTTCATCATCGCCCCATCGCCGTCCCCGGCCGGCGCCGACCCACGCCCACCAAGCCGCACGGCCATGACGTAATAGAACACGCCGATCGCCACCCACAGCACAACCCCGATGATGATGAGCTTCTTCTTCATTCCCTGAGACTAGCAAAGTCGCCCTCCCAACTTATGAAAAGTACCCATCCGTGCGCAAACCCCCGTCCCTCCCCACAGAACCCCTTGCAACCCGCCCCCCGATCGCGATCATGACCCCATCCCCCCTCGGCCCGCGACGCCAACAGGCCCGCAAGCCCACAGGAGGGAACGAGCATGACCAAGCAATCCAACCAAACCAGCCCCCCCCACCTCGACCAACTCACCCTCAACGCCTTCTCCCAGTCCCTCGCCCCCGACACACACCGCACTCCCCCTGCCCCTCCTGCGTCCACCGGTCACCAGTCACCGGTCACCGATCACTCTCCGACTCCTCCCCCTTCTTCCGACCTCCTCCACCACTTCCTCTCCCCCGAGCTCGGCCTCCTCCAACTCTGCGAACACACAAACAGCACCCCCCAGCAACTCCTCGCAGACCTCCAGCAACTCCAACCCGAACTCGACGCCCTCGCCCAACTCGCCGAACTGCGCCAGCAACTCATCGAGGCCCAGGCCCGCGTCGCCGCCACCGCCCGCCTCCTCGACATCGCCCGAGACGACCCACACCACCACGACCACAAACCATCAGCCGCAGTGATCGCGCGCAGCAACGAAACCGCCCGCAAAGCCGCCGCCCAACTCCTCCGCGCCGCCACCTCCCCCGGCCGGGTGCCGCCCCGCAGCGCAGCGGTGCCGACCACTCCACCCCAACCACACACCCGCGGCAACACCGCACACCGCGATCCCCCGAAACATCTCGTTCCGAAGAAGGGAGCGCAGCGGAAACCAGTCCGGCTCCGCCGCCCCCCTGCATCAGAGACCCAGGCAGCACACGACAAACCAGCCGACTCACCCGCCCCGCAGGATCTTCTCCATCTTCCGCCCCCGCGCCAGCTCCTCAATCAGCTTGTCGAGGTATCGGCACTGCCTCGTCAGGGGGGTCTCGATCTCTTCGATGCGGTAGCCGCAGATCACGCCCTTGATCTGCCCGGCGTTGGGGTTCAGCATCGCCCGATCGAAGAACGCCTCGAACGTCGCCTTCTCATCGATGAGCGCGCGGATCTGGTCGTCGTCGAACCCGGTGAGCCAGGTGATGACCTGGTGCAGTTCCTCGACCGTCCGCCCCTTCTTCTCGATCTTGGTCACGTAGTGCGGGTAAACCGAAGAAAAGGTCATCACACGGATCCGCTCGTCGTGCTCGGGTGTCGTCGTGGGCATGGGACAGAACTCCGTGAATCGCCGCACTCGATTCCCGTGGCGTGCGGGATAGGGAAACAGGTCGTGCGCGGGCCTTGGGTGTCGGTCGAGGATACAGGGAGGAGCCCGGCCATCCAAGAGTCTGGCGCCCGTACAGTCGTCGATGACCTATCCACGCACGTTCTCGCACATCGGCATCTCCGTCACCGACCTCGAAAAGGCAGTCGAGTTCTACACCGAGACGCTGGGCTGGTACGTCATCATGCCCCCCACCGAGATCGTCTCCGACGACTCCGCGATCGGCGTGATGTGCGACGACGTGTTCGGCGAGGGCTGGGGCCGCTTCCGCATCGCCCACCTCGCGACCGGCGACAAGATCGGCGTCGAACTCTTCGAGTTCCGCAACGCCGAGCGGCGCGAGAACAACTTTGAATACTGGAAAACGGGCGTCTTCCACTTCTGCGTCCAAGACCCCGACGTCGAGGGGTTGGCGGCGAAGATCGTCGCCGCGGGCGGCAAGCAGCGGATGCCCGTCCGCGAGTACTACCCGGGTGAGAAGCCGTACCGGATGGTCTATTGCGAAGACCCGTTCGGGAACCTGATCGAGATCTACTCGCACAGCTACGAGCTCACGTACTCCGCCGGCGCCTATCAGGTCGAGACGCCCGGCTGAGTCACGCGCCGCGTTGCCGCCACAGCAGGCAGACGACACCTGCCGCGACCGACCCGACCGTGTTGCTCACCAGATCCCACCCGGTGTTGGTGTAGCCGCCCACGCCGGTCTCGGGCAGGACGAGGGTCATCGTGAATTCGATGACCTCGTTGACCGCGCCGAGGCCCATGCCGATGAGGGCGGCGGCGAGGGCCTGACCAAGGCCCGGTCGTCGGTCCGGGCGCATGAAGGAGACGATGGCCTCCCACGCGGCGAGGGTCGCAGCGAAGAACCCGAAGGCGTGGACGATCTGGTCGTACCGGGGCGCCCACTCGTGCAGGCGAACGCCGTAGAGCACAGGTTTGGTCGCGTGCTCGTCGAGCAGGGGCGAGCCCTCGGGGATGGAGACCGTCCCCCCCGCCATGTGCAGCACGGCCCAGACCGCCAAACACCACAGCGTGACGGCGCTCAGCCCCACCCGCCGGTGGAGCACCCACACAAACCCGACCTCGATCACGAGCGCGACCGCGTAGGCCACGAACTCGGCGTTTCCTTGCCGTAAGGCGAGCACGCACAGCAGCGCGAGCAGGGGCCCGATGACCAGGATCAACCCTCGCGGGAACCCGAGGCGTGTCGGGCCCGGGGAACGGTGGGCGAGCCGGTTCTGTGTGTCCATCGGCTGAGTCTACCGGCCCGCCCCGGTTGCTCCCGAGAACGGTTCCGGGGGTCCTGAAACGGTGTCGTTGGTGCACCACACCCCGCGAGAGGCGTTGTGTTCTGCGGCGCAGGCCTTCGTCTGTCTCGCACAGAGAACCGTGATTCTGCTCGATTGAGCGTGTCTGTGCGGGAAATGGACCGCACGAATTCAGTTATTGGACCTGATTGCCGCTGCTCCGGACGATTTTATCTGAGTTACACCAAAATCGTGATGAATCGCTTGAGATCCCGTTGGAATCGGGGATGATGTAACTGTTCCGAAGTGCGACCATTCCGGCGTTTCCGAGCCGATGCGTCGTGGTCCATAGATTTGTAAACGCTCTAGATATAGGAGAGAGCAGCATGAAGACTCTGATTGCATCCGCCGTTGCGGCAATCGTTGCGGGTCCGGTGATGGCCGGTACCAGCGTGAACGTGGGCATCGATGACTCGACCGCCAACTGGCTCGGGTTCATGAACGTGTCCGAACTCGACGGAACCCCGGTGTTCGGTAGCGGCTGGGGCATCCCGGACCTGGTCGCGAACTTCGACGACGGCGCGAACACGCTGACCATGTCGCCCAACACGATCGGCGATCCCGATCCGTTCTGGTACCAGGGCGGCGGCGGCCCCGGCGCGATGGGCAACAAGATCATGGAAGCGAACCTGTACCAGGAAGTCGCCGATGGCTCGCTCGCGGGACAGACCCTGAACTTCTCGGGCAACATCCTCTCGAACAGCTTTACCGATGCCCACCAGGCCCGGGTGTTCATCCGTGACTTCGAGGCTGGCTTCGGCAGCTCGGTCGATACCTTTGTCGACGTGGATGCGGCCGGCAACTTCAGCATCAGCCAGACGCTCATCAATGACGCGAGCCGGGTTGTCCAGTGGGGCCTCCAGGTCGAGGGCGTGAACGTCTGGGTGACCGACGTCGATCCGTTCGGCAACATCGTGTTCCAGACCATCCCGGCTCCGGGCGCCGCTGCGCTGCTCGGCCTCGGCGGTCTGGTCGCGACGCGTCGCCGTCGCTGATCTCGGGCACGGCCTGACGGGCCGAGTCTCGTAGGGGTTTGCTCTTCTTCCGACAAGGGCCACTGGCGTACGCCGGTGGCCCTTTCTTTGTGCGCACTTGGGTGCCTGCTCGGCGGTCGATTTCACAGGATCGTTGTGTCGAGCGGGAGGGTGCTGGTAGGCTTGAAGGCGCGTGAAGGGACTGGCCCTTGGAGGCCGAACGGGAGGAAACAGGATGCAACGGTCTTTGCTTCGAGTGGGTGTGTGCGTGGTTTCTGGTGTCGCTTCTCTCGGGTTCGGTCAGCCGATCGACTTTGAGACATTGCCCGACGGTTCGCCGGTGGTGGACAACCAGCAGCTTCCGCTCGGGTCGGCGTATTCGGTGCCGTTCGATGGCGGGACGGTCGAGGTATCGATCGGTTTCGATGTGGACGGCGACGGGGTGGTGGACACGCCCGCGGTGTTCGAGGCGGTGGGGAGCGACTCGATCACGGCGTTCGAAGGGATCGGCGCGGATGGGCCTCGCCCGGAGTTTGCCGATCAGCTCGGCATGTTCTTCCTGCGGAGCGAATCGGCGCTCAACAACCCGGCGCCGGTCGGTGTGCTCGTTGCGGAGTACAGCCAGCCCGTGCCCGGGTGCGGCGGGGAGATCTGGGATATCGACGGCGATGAACTGTGGGAGGTCCGCGGGTATCGCGCGGGCGTGACGGAGCCCTCGGCGACGGTCATCAGCCCGCCGGGTGGGTTGAACGCGGAGCCCTGGGTGTTCTCGCTGGCGGACTTTGGCGTCGGGTTCTCTCGGCTTGAGATCGAGCACATCGGGACACGGCCTTTCTCGCAGCTCGGGCTCGCGTTCAACAACTTCAGCGCGAGCGAGAGCATCCCCGGGCCGACGCTGCTGACGACGCAGCCTTTGGGCGAGGTGCGGAACGATGGCGGCTTCGAGGAGGTGACGCTGTACTGGTCGGCTCCGGTGGCGCTCTCGGCGAACGATGTCTCGGTGGTGACGGCGGACCCGCTCGGGCTGCCGGTACCGATCAACGTCTCCGGGTCGGGCACGCAGGCGACGACGATCGTGTTCCGGGGGCCTCCCGGCGGGTCGGGCGGGGGCGCGAACGATCCGCTCGTCAGCGGGGCGTACCTGATCACGGTCGGTGGGCTCGCGCGGGATCTCGTGACCAACGTGCCGATCGACGGGGACGGCGACGGGATCGCTGGGGGCGCGGCGGTGTTCGAGGTGGCGCACCGGTGTCTCGCGGATCTCGCGGATCCCGCGGGGGTGTTCGACCTGAGCGACATCTCGGCGTTTGTGGATTCGTTCACGGCGCCTTGCGAGTAGCGGCGGCGGCTCAGCAGTTGCGGTACTTGTCGTGGAGGCCCCCGCCCTTCTTGATCATGGGGATGATCTTTTCGAGGCGGGATTGCCTGGTGGTGTCACGCTTCGCTTCGGCGATGTGATTCGCGTAGTCGCGTCGCTTGCCGGGGGTGAGGGCGTCGAAGGCCGACTTGAGCGCGGGGTCGGCCTTGAACGCCGCGGTGAGTTCTGGTGGGATCTTGACCGGCTCGCTGCGACTCGGCTTGATCTCCTTGCCGTCCTCGGCGAGTTGGATGGCTTCTTTGACGTAGTCGCGGACGGCGGCGGACTTGATATCGCTCGCCTTCTCGAAGCGCCATTGGCGGAGGGCTTTCGTCTTGCCCTCGCCCGCGTTGACGAGGACGTTGGCGGGGTCTTTGAGGAGCGCGCCCTGGTGGAACCAGAGGCCGACATAGGCCTTGAAGGCGGCGATGCCGACGACGTTTTTGCCGTTGTGCGTGTAGCAGGGTGCGCCCCACTTGATGGTTTCCTTGAGTGGCTTGATGTGGACGGCGCGGCGGAGTTTGGCGAGGGCGTCGGCGTGTTCGGGGCGCTCCTGGCAACGGGCCGCGATGTATTCGTCGACGGTTGCGATGGATGCTTTGGTCGGCATGGTTCGTCTCCGTCGGCTGAGCGTACCCCGGTTCGCGTGAATCGAAAACCCCCCGCGCACTTACGGGGGGGCGTTGGATCGGGTGTGGGTGTTGGTTCAGAAGCAGCCGGCGTTGAACGCGCTGACGAAGGCGGTGACGTCGGCGAGGTCGAGGATGCCCGAGGGGTCTGCGAAATCGGCGGCCGGGTCGTCGTTCAGGAATGCCGGGATGAAGGACTGGATGTCGGACAGATCGAGGACGTAGTAGGGCGCGGAGATGTCGGCGTGGTTGCACTGGCCCGCGCCGAGGCGGCCTGCGGGGTTGAGACGTGCGGCGTGGAGCGTGTCTTGCAGTTCGGGGCCGTCCTGCTGCCAGGTGACGATGAGGCCCTGGCTCACCTCGGCGGCGGCGATGGAGAAGACCGAACCGGTGCGGGCGACGGGCCAGGGGCCGCGGATGGATTGGGTGTCGGTGACCTGATGGGCGTTGAGGGTCGTTTCCGCTTCGCTCGTGGTGGCGAGCGAGAGGGTGTGGAGCTCTCCCTGGATGAGGCCCGCTTCGAAGGGGGATGCGAGGGGGATGGGGGTGATGTCGACG
>DDFO01000008.1:56768-72572 GCA_002337215.1 Phycisphaerales bacterium UBA1926
GGATGGGGGTGATGTCGACGCCGTGTTCGCTGAAGAGGCGGAGGCCGTCCGCGTCGAGGCGTTGGGCTCTGAGGGATTGGCCATCGAACAGGCCCGCGCGGAAGACGATGCTGAACTCACCCGTTGATCCGTCGCGGCGGACGATGGGGTCGAACTGCCGTTCGGGAGTGTCGGTGAGGCGGGCGCCCTCGATGGGGAAGGCGAGCGAAGCGTCGGGGTTGACGATCTGGTAGCGGATGGGGGCTGGGGTCGTCGCGGTCTCGAAGCCCTTGGTCCAGACGTAGAGGAGTCGGCCGTGTGTGGTGGCGATGGCGACGGGGGGCGTGTGGCGCGAGATGCCGTCGGTTGGCGGGGCCGGCATCGGGTTGATGGGTTGTGCCCAGACGGGTTGGCCGTTCGTGTCGATGCGTTGGATAAAGGCTTGGCGTGTGTAGGCGAGGGGACTGTCCCATACGAGATAGAAGCCGTCGTCGGGGCGTGCGGTGTTGAGCGGGACGATCGCGCGGATTGCGAAGTTGGAACCGCTCGGTGAAGCGAGGATGGTCGGGGTGTCCCAGACCGGTGAACCCTGGGCGTTGAGGCGGTCGAGGCGGATGCTCGGCCCATCGATGGACGCGGCGATGAGATCGCCCGATGGCAGGGCGGCGAGGTGCTGGATGGCGACGGGTGAATCGGTGGTGAACCCCGGGCCCCAGATGGGCGCGGCATTCTGCTCGTACGCGTTGAGGGCGTCCTGGCTGAGATCGCTCAGGCCTCGGGTGACGGCGACGGCGTTGCCAGTTGGGACGAGCAAGGGCGGCACGACGAATCCGCACGTGGGATCGGGCTGCACGGCGGCGCCGGTCTCGTTGAAGAGTGTGCCATCGCGGTCGATGCGGTTGAGCCGGACGACGCCTTCATCGAAGCCGCCGCAGTAGGACTGCTGCCAGGCGATCCATGTGTTGGTTTCGGCGTCGGTCTCGATGACGGCGAGGGTCTGCCGGCTGCCGAAGAACGTGGCCTCGGCGATGCCGAGTGTGATGGAGTCGTCCGGGGTCGTGGGCCAATCGGCGCGGACGGTCGATGCTGGGATGGCAACGAGGGTGAGGAGTGCTGCGGTGCGGATCGTTGCCAGACGGGTCGGCTGGGTGGTGGGTTGGCTGGACGGCATGGCGGGGTCCTCTCATCGGCGTTCGTCTGGAACGAGGCTACCACGGGTGCTGGGGAGCAAGAGCCCTCTCTTGAGATGGGTTTCGATGGTCCGGGTGCGCAGAAAGAAACCCGGACATTCGTCCGGGCTTCTACTCGGCCAGGTCCGGTTCGGGGCACGGACCCGGCTGGAGCGTCTTGTTGAGACCACGCGTTGACGAGGCTCAGTTGAGCGTGGCCTGGGCCTGCTGGTCGCCGATCATGAAGCGGAACTCGCCGGGCTCGAAGACCTGCTTGCCGTCGGGGAAGGTGACGAGCAGGTCATCCTTGGTGAGCTTGAACATGACCCGCTTGGACTGGCCGGGCTTGAGGCTGATCTTGTCGAAGCCCTTGAGGCGCTTGCCGTAGGGCGTGACGCTCGCGACGAGGTCGGTGGCGTAGAGCTGGACCACTTCCTTGGTGGGGCGGTCGCCTGTGTTCTTGACGGTGGTGGAGATCGTCGCCTCGCTGCCGTTCCATTGGATGGCGAGGGGCTCGTACTCGACGTCGGTGTAGGACAGACCCGAGCCGAACTCGAAGAGGGGGGCGACGGCGCCTTCCTGGAACCAGTTGCCGAGTCCTTCGCTGGTCTTGCGGTCGTAGGTCGCGAGGGCGCCGGTGTGGCGGGGGTAGGAGAACGGGAGACGGCCTGAGGGGTTGAGTTCACCCGCGAGGAGTTCAGCGATCGCGGTCGAGCCGTGCGGGCCGGGCTCACCCGCCCAGACGATGGCGCTCATGCCGGCTTCGACTTCGGCGAACGGGCGTGCGCGGTTGGTGACCATCACGAGGACGACGGGCTTGCCGGTGTCGATCATCGCCTGGGCGAGGTCGAGTTGGGCGCGGTCGAGATTGAACTCGTCGAGGTCGCCCGGCCGTTCGGTGGAGCCGATCTCGCCCAGGCAGAGGACGATGGTGTCGGCGAACTTGGCGGCGTTGGCGGCGGCGGTGATGCCGTTCTCGATCGGGGCGGTGTAGTCCGTGCCCGGCTTGTGGAGGATGCGGGAGTCGCCGAACTGGGTCTTCATCGCGTCGACAACCGTGGGCGTGTCGGGGTACCACTCTTTGACCTGGCCCTGCCACGTGTACGACCACGCGCCGTAGAGGGCGAGGAGGTCGTCGGCGGCGGGGCCCGTCACGAGGATCTTGCCGTCACCGGCGAGCGGGAGGACGGGGGCGATGGTCTCGTCCTCGTTGTTCTCACCCTCGGCCCTGGGCGGGTTGTTGCGGAGCAGGACGAGAGACTCGCGAGCCGCGTCGGCGGAGATGCGGTGGTGTTCGCGGGAGCCGACAGACGCGATGGCGTTGTCGCCTCCGACCGGGTTCTGGAAGAGACCCAGGTCGTCCTTGAACTTGAGGATGCGGCGGACCGAGCGGTCGAGGGTGGACTCGCTGAGCTTGCCCTCTTCGACGAGCTCGATGACGTTGGTCGCGAAGTCGGTGGACTGGGCGACCATCGACATGTCGATGCCGGCCTCGATCGCCATCCGCGCGGCTTCCTTCTTGTCGGGCGCGACGCGGTGGACGGTGACGAGCTTGTTGATGTCTTCCCAGTCGGTCACGGCGACGCCCTCGAAGCCCAGCTCGCCCCGGAGGAGGTCGATGAGGATGTCGGGGTTGGCGTGGACGGGGAGGCCGTTGATCTCGCCCGAGTTGATCATGGTCGTCGCGGCGCCGGCGTCGAAGACGGCGCGGAAGGAGGGCAGGTGCGTGTCGACGAGCTCGCCTCGGGACATGTAGACCGGGGTGCGGTCGCGGCCCGACTTGGGCGTCGAATAGCCCAGGAAGTGCTTGGCGGTCGCGGCGACGGTGTTGTCGCTCGCGAGCGTGTCGCCCTGCAGACCTTCAACGACCGACGACGCCATGACGGAGGTCAGGAGCGGGTCTTCGCCGAAGGACTCGAAGACGCGGGACCAGCGGGGCTCGCGGGCGAGGTCGGCGACGGGCGCGAATGTCCAGTGGGTCGCCTTGGCGCGGGTCTCTTTGGCGGTGACCTCGCCCGAGAGGCGGGCGAGTTCGGGGTTCCACGTCGCGCCCAGGTTGAGGTTGTGGGGAAGGATCGTGCCCTCGAGGAGGTAGTTGGCGCCGTGGACGGAATCGTCGGCGAAGACGACGGGGATGCCCAGACGCGTCTCCTGGGTGGCGAGGTCCTGGATCTGGGTGACCATGCCGCGCCAGCGGTCGAGCGGGAGAGCACCGTGCCAGACGCCGAAGAGCGAGCCGACGCCGTGCGTGACGACGATGTCTCGGAGCTTGTCGTCGTTGATGGTGAAGGGGGAGCCCGGGGTTTCCTCGCCGTCGATGATGACGGAGATGTTGAGCTGGGTCATCTGCCCGGCCTTCTCGGCGACGGTCATCTCGCTGAGGAGGCGGTCGATGTCGGCAGCAGTGAGCGAGCCGGCGGGGGCCGACGCGGCGAAGAGCGTTCCGGCGGTGGCGGCTGTGAGCAGGTGCCTGCGCATGGAGCGTGCTCCTGTTGGAAGTTGCGGTGCAGCGTGTCGCACGGACGCGACGCGCGGTGTCATCGGACAGGTGACACGGTAAGAATCACGACGAAAAGACAGAGGCCGGGTGTGTGGCCCGACCTCTGGTGTGGTGCATCGGGTTACGGGCGAGAGCCGTCGGGGAGGCGGGGATCGTTGATCCAGCCGTAGCGGTTGGCAAAGCCCAGTTCGTTGAGGTTCGGCGGGAGCGGTGCGCTCCAGTTGATGCTCTCAACGGCGGTCTGGCTGATGTAGCCGCTGGCCTGACCCTGGCCCCGGCGGACGGCGATGCCCGCGAAGTTGAAGCCGACCTCGAAGGCGTTGCGTTGCTCGAGGGTGGCGGTGCCACCCGGGATGTTGACGAAGGGATCGGTGCGTTCGATGGAGAGATCGAGGTAGACCCAGAAGCCCTTGCCGCCGTGGCGGTCGGTGAGGGAGTCCTTCTCGCCTGCGCGGCCGTCCTGGTAGTGCGTGTTCGAGATGACATCTTCTTCGACGAAGATGGGCAGGTTGCGGAGACGGCGGGCGCCGCCGTCGGCGGACATCGGTGTTTCGAGGAGGGTCTCCATATCCTGGAAATCCCATTGCGTGCCGTACCCGACCGGGCCGCCCACCTGGATGACGTCGAGGCGGAGATCGCTGCGGGCCCCGCCGGCGCCGGTGAGCATGGTGTAATCGAAGGCAAGATCGGCGCCGCGCCGCTGGAGCTCATCTTTGAATATCTCGGACAGCGTGAACTGGTTGGTCTCTGTGATGCCACCCGCGGCGAGACGCTGGTTGTTGGGGCATTCGGCGATCTCATCGACCTCGCCCGCGTATTCGGCGACGAGACCGAAGTCGTCGGCTTCGCGGAGAACGTCGGCCGGGCCGTTGCCCGAAAGACGGAACCCCCAGTTGGCGTAGACGATGGAATCGGCGTCGGGTGTCCGTGCGGTCCGGTTGGTGCCCTGGAACTGGCTCGGCCAGATCTGATCGTTGTTGTCGTTTGAATAGAGCGCGGTGAGGATGCCGATCTGCCGCATGTTGGACGAGCAGACCATCGCCTGCGCGGATTCTCGGGCCTTGCCGAGTGCGGGGAGAAGGATGCCGATCAGCAGGGCGATGATCGCGATGACCACGAGCAATTCAATAAGGGTGAACGCGTGGCGCGGATCACGGCTGGTCTGCTCGCGACGGAAGGGGTTCTGTGCCATCCCAGTGGCCTCCTGCTTTTCGATATTGCGGCGTGGTGCGGGGCAAGCCCGGTCTCGCCTGGTTGTGCTGCGAGCCGCCCGAACGGCCCACGATAGTGTTGTAACAGTTCCGACACGATGAATCAAGTGCTGTACCGGACATTCAGGTGAGAAGTTCCGATTGTCCGGGGTTTTCTGGCGTCTGCGTCGTTCCGGTCGGGAGGACTCTGCCGGTTCGACGGGGGATTGCCGAGAGGAAATTTTCCTGAAACTGTACCGGAACAGTTGCGATCTGCGCCAGATCAGGGATACTGATTCGTGGATATTGCCCTATATCCCTGTTCGGGTGGTGCCCTGCTTGGCTGTTCAGCCCACATCGGCACCTGAATCCGGGATTTGATGGCGTCGAAAGCGTCCTTTCGGGTGTTTTCGGGAGTATCTCGGCTCGCGATCTTCTGTCGATCGGGGCCGGATCTGGAGTGCATGAGTTGGTTCAACGCCGCTTTTGGGGGGCGCTGAACCGGGAAAACGGTTCGAAATTTCCCACGAAGGAGACCTGGGATGAAGACTGCAGCGACGATCTTTGGACTTTCGGCGTTCGCGCTTGCCGCGACGGCCGGTTCGCCTGTCAACCTGCTTCAGAACGCGAGCTTTGAGGAGCCGGGCAACCCGCTGCTCGGCGAGGGCGCGTTCGCGAACTGGGAGACGTTTGGCAACGTGTCGCAGGCTGAGGAGAGCATGGTCGATCCGTTCGCGCCGGCGCCGCTCGACGGCAACTTCAGCGCGTTGATGTTCGGCGGCTTCTTCGGCCCCGGCGTGCAGAGCGACTCGGGCGCGTTCCAGATCGTGGACGTTCCGAACGCCGGTGGCAAGGCGTTCCGCGCGACCGTGAGCGTGCAGAGCCTCTCGACCGATCCGCTCGCGCCGCTCGACTTCGGGGACCCGGACATGAACGGGAGCTTCGGCCACCTTCCCCTGCTGCTGATGCAGTTCCAGGACGCGAACGGCGATCAGCTGTCGCAGCCCGAGGCGACCGTGTTCTCGGCGGACGTCGATCCGTTTGATCAGTGGCTCACGGTGAGCCTTGACGGCCTGGCCCCCGCCGGGACCGAGAAGATCAACGTCTTCTGCCTGTTCATCCAGTTTGGCGATGATGAGGGTTCGCTGTTCTGGGACTCGGCGTCGCTGATCGAAGTCGAGGACGGCGGCCCGGTCTGTGATCCGGGCGAGGACGATCCGAACAAGGACGTCGCCGATTCGACCGCCCCCTACGAGGGCTTCATGAACGTGCTCGAACTCGACGGGGTCACCCCCGCGTTCGGCAGCGCCTGGGGCATCCCGGACCTGCAGGCCTCGTTCGACGACGGCGTGCCGAGCGTCACCATGGCGCCGGCCGAGGTCGAGGACCCGAGCGATTTCTGGTACATCGGCGGGAACGGCGGCCCGGGCTCCGTGGGCAACAAGATCATGGACGCGAACCTGTTCCAGTCGACCCAGGGCTGCCTGGCCGGCCAGACGGTGACCTTCTCGGGCTACGTGCACGAGAACAGCCTGGCACCGGGGTACGAGGCGTCGATCTTCATCCGCGACTTCGCGGGGAATTTCGCGACGTTCGAAGAGACGGTGATCCCGGCGGTTCCCGGCGAGTTCACGCTCTCGCTCGACACCATCGATGACCCGACCCGCGTCGTGCAGTGGGGCTACACCCTCAACGGCCCGAACGTGTGGCCCGGCGATGCGGCGGCGCTCGGCACGGTGACCTACTCGAGCGTGCCCGCCATGGGCGGCCCGTGCAACGCGGCCGACCTGGCCGAGCCGTTCGACGTGCTTGACCTGGGCGACATCGGCGCCTTCGTGGCCGGGTTCACCGGTCAGCAGCCGATCGCGGACATCGCGGCGCCGTTCGGGGTCTGGGACCTCGGCGACATCGGCCTGTTCGTGACCGAGTTCACGGGTGGCTGCCCGTAATGATCTGAACCGGCCCGCTCGCTGAGCGGCGCCGTTCTCAATCAATGACCGCCGTCGCGGAAACGCGACGGCGGTTTTTCATTGGGCCCCGGTCTTCGGCACGCAGGGCGTGATGCCTGCTGACAGGATCACCACCCGCGTCGACAGGGACCGTCCACGGCTCTCGCAAATCGGCGGGCCTGGATGCGGGGTGTGCCTGCTGCGGGAGCGGGACGAGGGAGGCGCGGGAGCGGCAGGGTTCGGAGTCATGTCCGGGGTATCGGGACACGCTCGTGTTCTTGCTGGCGGTCTTGCTGGCGTGTGCCGATGGACCCGCCGAATCGTCGTGCGTTGAGGACTGGGCCGGGCGTTTCTCGATGGGGTGGTCCCGAGATCGATGGTGCTCTGTCGCGATGACAAGAATGGGACGCGGGCGGGACGAGGGCGGACGGATTCGGTTGAGCGTGCCGCGCAGAAAACACCCCGGCGGTGCTGGCCCGCCGGGGTGATGAATTGCTGGTCCGATGTCCGCGTCAGGGTCCGTCCGCCGAGCGGACGGTGCCGGTTTACGGGCAGCCGGCGGTGAAGTTGCTCACGAACAGGCCGATGTCGGCGAGGTCGTAGATGCCGTTGCCGTCGAGATCGGCGATGGGCTGCTGGGCGGTGAATCCTCCGACGAAGGCGCCGATGTCGCCCAGGTCGAGGACGCCGAAGGGCTCGACGAGGTCGGCGACGTTGCAGCCGCCCGCGATGAGCGAGAGATCGTCGGCGTCGACATCACCGTCGTTGTCGAGGTCGCCCTCGCAGTAGGTGCTGCCGTTGCCGATGTTGCCGGCGATCAGCGCCGCGTCGTCGGCGTCGACGTCCCCGTCGAAATCGAGGTCGCCGAACTGCGATTCGAGGATCGAGAGGACGATGTCGCGGTCGGCCTCGTCAACAACGAGGTCGCCGTTCATGTCGGCCGAGAGATCCATGTTGACGGCCTGCTCGAGATCGCTCCAATCGCCGTAGTTGTCCTGGACGTACTGGATGTCCTCGCAGTCGATCACGCCGTCGGCGCCGACCGGGGCGTACCCCGGGGTGGTGCCGCCGGAGCCCGCGACGTCGGCGACCGAATCGCCGTTGTCGTAGGTGCCGTTGGCGAGGGTGGTGCCGAAGAAGTTGCCGCCGAACGCTTCATCGACGATGAAGAAGCCCTCGGCGCGGTTCAGGACGGGCTCGGCCGAGTCGCCCTCGGGCGAGACCAGCGCGAGGCCGTCGGCGGCGTAGCGCACGTCGGCCTTGTCGAAGTTGCCGTCGTTGTTGTGGTCGCCCAGGATCTCAAAGGAGGCGTCACCCGAGCCGGTCCAGGCGGGTCCCCCGTTGCGGCTCATGTAGGCCGCGACCATGTTGTCGATGTCGTTGATTTCACGGAAGCCGTTGCCGTCGAAGTCGCCCGCGATCTTGTTGCGGGTGTTCAGCGCCGAGCTGTAGTTCACGGTCGAGCCGTTCTCGAGGACGTAGTGCGGGCCTGTGTTGCCGTCGGTGTAGGTCACGCCGATGGTCCGGGCCGGGACGCGTCCGGCGGTGCCGAAGTTGAACGAATCGAGCAGCGGGTTGGCGAGCGCGTTGGACGGATCGTTGAGCGCGAAGTTCTGCACATTCTGGTTCAGGTCCCCGTTGGCAACGATCGCGATCGGCTGGGTGCCGTCGGCGTCGAAGTCGGCGGGGACGTTGTCCGGCGCCGCGGTCAGGAGGAACTGCTGGGCGAGGATCTCGCCGGGCATGAAGTCGGTCTCGAAGCCACCCGGGACCGCCACGAACGCGGCGATGGAGCGGCGGATGTTGTTCCAGTACGCCGCCGCGGCCGGGTTGGCGGGGGCGGGGTTGCCGGCGAACGGGTTCGGGCCGGTCTCGGAGGGGTCCCAGCCCCAGCCGCCCAGGTCGGCGGAGGTGTTGCGGGGGTCGCCGCGGAAGGCGAGGGCGGCGGGGCCCGAAACGCTATAGCCGTTGGGGCCGCCGTCGATGACGTTCTCGATGGTCGGGCGGGCCGCGACGGTGCCGCCCTTGATGTCCGAGATGATGGCGAGGCAGTCGAAGTCCTCGTCGGACAGGTACCCGTTGTTGATCAGCCGCTCGGCCCCGGTGTGGCCGATGCCCAGGCGGGTGTTCTGAACGGTGGCGTCCATCCGGCTCGAGCCGCCCTTGTTGGAGGGCTGGTAGTCGGGGCCGACGCGGTCGTTGTCGCTGCTGGTGGTGCGGAGGCCGATGTTCTCGCCGCGACCGAACGACGGGTCGATGCCGATGCCGTTCATGAACGCGTTCCGGGTACCCGAGCCCGAGTCACGCGTGATCTTGGTGAGGTTCTCGCCGTTCGAGCGGCGGCCGGTGGCGGCGAGGTTCCGCAGATCGCTCATGGCGATCTCGTCCATGCCGACGCCGTAGTTGACGAGGGCCGCGACGGGGGCGACGGCGAGGGGGAAGTCGTACACGGTGGCACCGTCGGGGTTGCCGAGGTTCACGTTCAGGCGATCGAGGGGGCGGAGTTCGTTGCCGAAGTCAACGGGCTGGCCGCTCTTGTCCGTCGCGGGGCGGGGGTTGCCGCCGTACCCAGGGGCCGCGGGGGTGCGGAGCGGGCTGTTCTCGCCCGGGACGATGCCGAACCAGCCGAGGGGCACGTCGGAAGCGGAGAAGTCCATGTGCAGGCCCGCGCCGCTGCCGTCGCCGGTGACGCCGGGCTCGAAGGTGCCGGGCACCGCGAGGAACGGGGCGCCCGAACGGTTGACGGGGTTACCGATGCCCTGCAGGACACCGGCGGTGACGAGGTTGAGGCGGTTGTAGATCGCGTTGTCGGCGAACGAGGAGTTGCCCCGGTCGTCGTCGGTCAGGCCGTCCATGTCGGTGTCGAACTCATCCCCGTTCTGGTCGAACAGGAGGGAGAACGTGTCGAACTCGGCGATGCCGTTGCCCGACCCGGTGATGCGGTAGTGGAAGATCCACTGGGTGTCGTCGATACCCGCGCCGTTGCCGCAGTCGAAGGCGCCGCTGAGGCAGCCGCCGCCGCTCGGGGCGAGCTGGTCGGGGAAGAAACTGCCGAGCGAGCCCGCCCGTCCGTCCAGGTCGTAATCGATGAAGTCGTTGCTCGACGCGGCGCTGCGGAAGAAGTTCTCCTGCAGGGTCGCGCCCGAGCCGGTGATCAGAAGCGGGTCGGCCGAGGCCGCCGCGCCGCACGCCGCGACAAGAAGCATGATGGTCTTGGTCTTCATGGCTGGTTTCCTTCTGAGGTTTGGGATCGAACCGGATGACTCGCGAGGCCGAGTCGATACAGCGATCGCGCCCGCGGAGAGGTCCCCTCCCCCGCGCCGATCTCTCTTCGATGCTCCTCCGTCCCGTTGACGGGGAAATAAAGCGGGCCCCGCTTCCGCGGAGCCCGCTCCAGAGTTGGTCAGCCGTCGATCCCGAGTTGCTCGAGCTCCTGGCGGGTGAAGACCGCGGTGTTTTGTGAGCCGCTCGATCCGAACTGATCGAGTGCCGGCGTGAGGCTGTAGAAACGGTCACCCCACATCGCGTCCTCCATCGTCTCCTCGAGCGTGAGGAGCTCGACGTGGCCGTCGACGAACGAGAAGTTGCTCCGGCCTTTGTGGGCCCGCGAGACGAGGTTGATGTTCTTCCCGTCGTCAGTGATGAGTCCCACACCCTCGCGCTGCAGGCGCTCGTCGTCCCAGATCTCGTTGGTCCGCCGATACTGGAACGCACGGCGCGGGTAGTTCACGTTGCCGGCGTCGTAGACACTCAGGCCCTCGCCGCCGAAGGGCACGAACGGAACGAGCGGGCGGTGGGCCTTGCTCTCGACGCCCGCGTCATCGATGTTCGTCGCGTCGGAGACCGACCGCCACTCGGCGATGTCCTCCATCTCGGTCGCGAGGATCGTGTTGGATGCACCCCTGATCCGATCGACCGACACGAGAACGTTCTCGCGGGGCTTGCCCTCATCGCGGGCGTTGAACTTGTTGCGGGGCATGATGGCGGCGTTCACCGTGAACGCGATCCGGGGGACCTGACGATCGGTGATCAGGGTCGGGTTGTCCGCCTGCCACTCTTCCTGGTCGTTCGGATCGTTGGGATCGTCGTAGGTCCGCGGCGCGCCGTTGTTGGTTGTTTTGGGGCTCTCGAACGCGTCTTCAGGAACAGCGCCGTCGTACAGGAAGTACGACCAGTGGGCGTACCCGTTGTTCTCGACACCGCTGTCGACCGTGAAGCCCTGATCCTGCATCGACCAGGCGAGGCCGGTGGGCGTGCTCGGGTACGTGTACGCCGGGGGAACGAAGTCCCGGTTCACAGACCCGTAGACCGAAACACCCTGCGAGATGTTGCGGGCGTTCGCCCCGGCCTTGAGCGCCTGGGCCGAACCGCGAGCCGCGCCGAGCGCCGGAAGCAGAATGCCGATCAGCAGTGCGATGATGGCGATGACAACGAGCAACTCGATGAGCGTGAAGCCGTTGTCGGAGCGTGCGTCGGAACGCCGCGCGTGAACAGTGGTCATTTGTATCTCCATGCAATGGCCAAAGTGGTGACAGCCTTGTCAAGCCGAGGACAAGTATCCGGCACCGGCTGCGCGAAGTCGGTTCGGAGAGCGCTCAGCATTCGCGAAGATTGCACGAAGGCCCGCTAAGGAACGATGAGGACAATATAAATGAGTTCTAATTGTTTATCTATTCGGTGCTTACAGGCACTGTGAGCGGAGACCCGATCGGTGCCCGGGTCGCCCAGATGTGGATTGCCCGACCCGTTCGCGAAGAACGACCGGCACAAATCGACAGCATCGTCCGACCGGTGATCGAACAAGACCACGGCGTGCACGCTCGAAACCACAATCGGGCCCTCGAATACAGCAAGTCGACGGACGCCGTGGGTCACCCGGTCCGCGAAAAACCGATCGGCCTCGCGCCGATCGGTCCCGTTGCCGCGCTTGCGCGAGCGTCGTGCGGTTGTTCGATCCTCGCTCAACGACCAACACGGAAGACGTTGGACGCCCACAGGCTCTCCCATTCGGGGGCCTGCTTCTGGTGTACGGACTCTTCGAGAGCCTGACTCTGAGGAATTCGTCGCATCCAGAGGCTGGTGAGCATCGTCGTGCCGGTCTGGGCGGCCTCGAACGCAACAACACCGTCAGCGTCCGAGCGCGCCTCCTGGAGCGTGCGCGGATCGGATTGACTCGCAAGGACGACCCGAGCGCCCTCGAAAGGGCGTCCATCCAGTAGGACGCGGGCGACAACCCGCTTTTCACGCGCATCGAGGATCTGGATCTCGAACGGGAGACCGACGATCCGGTCGTTGACGTCGCCGGCTCCTCCGCCACCCGAGCCGAGCACGGCCTTCGCGCACCGCATATACCGCTCCACCCCAGGGCGATCGGTCTCGCCTCGCGATGCGCGTTCGCGGATGACGTGCCCGAGCCGTTCTTCACGCAGGTACTCGTTGAACCGGTCCGCGGGCAACTCGTTGCGCATCCACGCGGATTCGTAGACCACGATCGCCGATCCCCGATGCGCTGTCTTGCCGTACGACCGCGCCGAGCCCGCCAGCCCCGGGACGGGTACGGCGGGGTGATCGGCCGAAACGATCTCGAATCTTTCGAACGTGTTCGGCCTTGGCACAGCATGCCCCTCGAACCGTTCGCCGTGCATCAGTTTGATGCCGAACGCAGAGCCTGGCGTGGGCGCAAGCGTCGAGGGCTGCACCCAGAACTCGTGAGCACTCGCGCAGAACCCGACAACACAGAAAGCAAGCATGAACGCGGTGATTCGCATCAGAATACCCCTCGGCATGTGGAACCCCAGCGGAGCTCGCAAGACCAGTGGAGCCCCGGTGGACGACGGACGGAACAGAAGCATGGATGAAACACGGACCCGACCCTTCGGCCGGGCCCATGTGCCAGAGAGAGTTCGAGAGAGAATCCGAGTCGTTTCGACCGCTCCCCCATCGGCGTGACGTCGGATCAGTCGGACGAACCCAGGAACGCCTCGATGAACGCCGTGATGTCGGCAAGGTCGAAGATGCCGTCGCGGTTCACGTCGGCGACCTCGGCGTCCGTCAGCGGGCCGTCCTTGCGGTTGAACGTGCCGGAGCTCGGCGTCGCCGCGTAGGGAAACACCCCGTGGTACGCCACGTCGTTCCCGGGAACATTGTCGCCAACGACCGTGATCTCGCTGTAGGAAGGCCCGCTCGCGACGGCGGTGAGCGCGATATCGATCACGTCGTCGCCGAACCGCCGGCCGTTGGGCCAACCGCTGCTCACGCCGCCCGTCGTGTCGCCCCCCACGAAGCCGAACCGGCTGAACCCCGGCTCGCTCTCCAGCGTCACAGGCCCCGTCGTCGTCGAGACCCGGATCACGTCCGGGATGAACACCGCGGCAAGATCCGCCCGACCCGAGGTCTGGAAATCGGTCCCGTACACGAAGTTGATCAGGCCCGCGATCTCGGGGTTCTCCGCGTAGGACGCGAATTGCTGGTCATCGACCGGGCTCGAGCGGTTGTAGTTGTCCTTGTCGGCCAGCGCGACCAGCACCTCGTTGAACAGCGGGTTCGCCATCCGGTTGACCTGGACCCAGTCGCCCGCGTCGGCGGCGCCGCTCGCGTCGCGGGTTGTGACCTCGCGACGGCTCACCGATGCGTAGACACCCACGCCGGTCTGCGGGCCAAAGAACGCGTCGTTGTACGTCCGCTCGATCAGCGTATCGAGCGGGACCTGCACCGCGAACGTCAGCACGTTGAAGCCCTTGAACCCGTCGACGCCGTTCCCGTCCTGGCCCAGCCCGTCGGCGAGCGAACCGTTGTTGTCGAGGATCCGGCTGTTGAGCAGGTCGAACGTCCCGGGGACATCGCCGAAGAACGAGTCCTCCCTCGGCCCGGCGAAGAACACCTCGCCGCCGGCGGTCGGCATGATCGCCTGCTGTGTGTAGGCGTCGAGGTCCTCGACCGCCATCGCTCCGGAGACCGCCCGGCCGGCTTCATCGTTGTACAGAGGCGTCACGTTCGCGCCCACGTTCGGGGGCGCGACAAACGCGTCGTCAACGATCTGCACCGACTCGCCCGCCGCGGTCGCGACCACGTCGTAAAACTGCGTGAAGTTCTGCCTCGCGTCGCCGATCTGCAGAATCGGTCCCGCCTCGGTTCCCAGCCCGTTCGAGAGGATCGTCTGCAGGTTCTTGTAATTCTCGTCCACGCCGGAGAACCGGAAGTCGTACCGCCTGGTCTCGGCGCCCGACTCGGGATCGGTGATGTGGATCGAGTAGAGCGCCGCGGGGTCGAACCGTTCGTAGTGCGGCCCATCGCCAGGCTCGGAGAACGGCCTGACGTTCACGACAACGTTCAGCACCTCGACGCCCGGATTGCCGTACATGTTGCCGATGAACGCGTACACGTCCGTCAGGTTGGCCTGCGGATCAAGCTTGATGCTCGGCGCGTCGTTGTGGCTCGACGCGAGCGCCGACGCCGTCAGGCTCGCGACGATCATCGCGACGGGAGTGATGCGGAGGTTCATGGTCCATTCCTTCTGTGTGCCGGAGATCGAGCGGCCCGGGAATCGCCGCGCGGACCGACCGCGCCGCGTGCCCCGGCACGCCGATCCGAGTTTGAGAATCTGGGAAACCCGTCGAGGCCCGCTGAGGCCCCGACGGACGCGTCGAGGGGTTGACGCGTCTCTCCCCTCCCCAGCCCGGTGGAGTCCGGGCCTCGGAGGAATCGCATGGAATCAGGAATCAGCGGCGCGTTCGGCGCGACGCGGCGACGCCCGCGAAACCGAGAACGCCGAGGCCCGCCGGCGCGGGAACGACCGCGATCGACGTGATCAACGCACCGCCGCCGACCTCGCCGATCATGCTCGCCTCACCGGTGCTCAGATCGATGGTCCAGAACGTCGTCCGGCTCAGCAGTTCATTCTGCACCGCGGCGTACGCGACACCCGAATCGCCCGAGATGTCGAACCCAAGGATGTCGGTCAGATCGACGCCCAGCGAGCCGACGGTCTCGAGCGTGCCCGCGCTGTTCGCCTGGCGGACGAGGACGTCGAGCCCCGTGTCGATCCCGTAGAGCTGGGTCGACGTCGCGCCGAAGAACGAGTTGGTGTACGCCGAACCGACCACGTTGGGGTCGAACCCTTCGTACTGATCGCCGGCACCGTAGAACAGGTCCGTCACACCGGTCGATGTCCCCGTGTTGGGGTTCAGCACGAGGTTCTGGTCCGCGTTGCTTACGACCCGGATGCGATCGATGGTCGGGTTGAAGTCGAAACCGAACGCCGAACCGTTCAGGCCGGGCGAGAAACTCCCGGCACCGACCAACGACGCGGCACCCGACGAGGTGTCGAGCCTGTAGAGATTGTTGAACGAGCCGAGGGCGTACATCCCCCCGTCCGCAGGCCGAAAGTCGATACCCCGGATCTGCTCATTGCTCATCAGCCCGGAGATGGCGACACCCGAGTTGATCATCCCGGGCGCCGACGAGTCCCACGACACCAGTGTCTGGCTTTGTGTGACACCGAACACAGGTTCGGCGACAGCCGGGAGTGCGCACAGCGATACCAGTGAGAAAGCAACGGTCCTCATAGAACTCTCCTTCATGGATTCGGAACGGTTTGGCGGCCGGCAACAAGGCCGGGCACTCGACACTTCGGATCCCGAGGCCCCCGGGGTTTTTGGAACGCGCGATTTTCTCAGGATTCTCGCGATGCGCGATCCCCACACGAACCAGCCGCGAAACAACGTTCGATCATGCTCATCGCCGCGTTCAGCTCCCCGCTTCTGGATACACTCCACCGGCCGCCCGCGGCCCGACGCATGAGAACCATCCTCCAACGCATCTCCGACGGCGACGAACAGGCGATCAACGCCTGCCTCGACGCGTACGGCGACATGGTCTGGCGCCTCGCACGCCGCTACCTCGACCGCGCCACGTCGGACATCGATGATGCCGTGCAAGAGGTCTTCATAGAGATCTGGCTCTCAGCCGAACGCTTCGATCCCGACTTGGGAGGCGAGCCCGCGTTCGTCGCGACCATC
>DDFO01000008.1:72602-82245 GCA_002337215.1 Phycisphaerales bacterium UBA1926
CGACCATCGCCCACCGAAGGCTCACCGACTTTCAGCGCAAAGCCAGTGTCCGCATGCGGACCACACGCAAGGCGACCGAAACGATCATCGCCGAGTCCAAGCCGGTGCCGAAACCCGACCCGACCGACGGCCCCGGAGACACCGCGATCGAAGCACTCGCCACGCTTCCCGAGAACGAAAAAGACACCCTCATGCTCTGGCTCTACCGCGGGTTCACGCAGCGCCAGATCGGGCAGGCAACCGAGGCCCCGCTCGGCACCGTGAAGTCCCGCATGCGTCGTGGCCTCACGCGGATCTGCGAGAAAATGGCCGGGGACGCCGAACCGAAGGACAAGGGCGCGGCTCCGCTCGAAACCACAACCGCCTCGAACGCGGAGGGCACGACGGACAGCGCAACGGACGGCGCGAGAGGAGGTTCGGCATGACTGAGATCGATCTCACACGCATCACAGAACTTCTCACCGCCGAACGCACGGGCACGATCGAGCCCGAGGAGCGCGCCGAGCTGGAAACTCTCCTCGACGGCCTCGACTCCGACGCCGCCAGGGCGCGGGTCGATGAGATCACACGCCGCCTCGACAACACGATCGGCGACGCGATCATCGCGCTCGACGCGCTCGACGGATCACCCGGAATGCCAGCCGGCGCGAAGCGCTCGCTCGCCTCCCGAGGCGGAGCCCTGGTCCGAGCCAAGGACGCATCCGCCGCGATCCCGCTCAACGCCACGAACCGCCGATCCCGAGCCGGGTGGTACGCTGCCGCCGCGTCCATCCTCGTCGGCGTCACCGCCATCGGCTTCCTCTGGAGCAGCGTCAACCAGAAGGAACAGTCGATCACCCAGATCCGTCTCGCCTCCGAACAGCGGGCCGAAACAAACCAGCAGTTGCTCGCCGACGCCCGCGCTGAGGCCGACCGGCTCGGCAGCCGGCTCTCCGCGATCGAGGCCCGCAACATCGATCTGGTGACCAGGCTCGCCGACGCGACCAGCAAGGCCGAGTCGTTCGAGCAACGCATCGCCGAGTATGAACGACCCAGGGACCCGGCTCTGCTCGAGCAGAAACGCCGCCAGTTGCTCGATGTCAACGGGACAATCCGCGTCGCCTGGCAGCCGTTCGATGTGCCGGGTCTTCCCGAGACCGAGCAGGCCGGCGTCGAGGGCGACGTCGTCTGGAACGATGACCTCCAGGAAGGCTACCTGCGATTTGTCGGCCTGAAAGTCAACAACCCCGACGAGGAGCAGTATCAGGTCTGGGTCATCGACGAACGCGGGATGGAGCAGAAAGTCAGCGGTGGCGTCTTCGACGCGACCGAGTCCGGCGATCTCATCGTCCCGATCGAGCCCGGCATCGACGTCGGAAACGTGCAGGTCTTCGCGATCACGGTTGAAGAGCCCGGCGGGATCTGGGTTCCCGACCTCCGCCGCCGGGTCGTCGTCGCCCCGCGCCCCGAAGACGGTTGATCACGCCCCGCGAGTTCGTCACCCGCCTGCTTGCCCCATGCTGTCAGCTCGGGACCGGCCCCGTTGACTGGTTGACCTCGAAGTAGCTCTCAAGATCCACTCGGGGCGGCGGCGAGCCGACCGGGCTCCGCATCATGCGGCAGAGCAGCTGACCCGTCATCGCCGCGAGCGTCGGTGCGTCCTGGCAGACCGCGGTATAAACCGGGCTCCCCAGCACCCGCGCGTTGTCGTCGTCGAAGCCCACAACCGAGAAATCGCGCGGTACCTCGAGCCCCAGTTCGCGCAGCCGGCGCAACGCACCGATCGTCGGGAGCGGGTCGGCGAAGTAAACCGCCGTCGCCGGGCTCGGCAGCGCAAGCAGCCGATCGATCGCCGTGATCCCTCCCTCGGCGTCCGCCGGGACGGCGATCTCGAGCGCCGGGTCCGCGTCGATGCCCGCGTCCCCGAGCGCGTCGCGGTACCCGAGCGCCCGGTTCAGGTGGTCCTGGTCCACAACGATGTTCCGGCAGAACGCGATCCGCGTGTGCCCGAGGTTGATCAGGTGCGAAACCGCGTCTCGCGATGTCGCCCGGCTCGCGACCCGGATATAGCCGGCATCGGGATGGTCGTGCTTGTGCGCAACCACGAGCGTCGGCACGCACGCCTCGGCGATCTCGTCGAGCATGCCCTCCACGCCCGAATCGAGCCGGACCGCGACCGCCCCGACGCCCCGAGCGCGGATCATCTCCCCGATCGTCTCGCCAGGCCCACGCCGATCCACATTGAGGAGCAGGACCTCCGTCCCATGGCTCATCGCCGATCGCGCCACCCCGCTCCAGATCGTCGCATCGAACCCGCTGAATCGAGCGCCGCTGGTCGCGTCGGCGAAGAGGCACCCGATCGTGCGCAGCCCCGCGCCGGGCGCAGGATCGGAGTGTCCGTTATTGCCGCTCTCGATCTTGACGAGCGCGCCGCGGACGAGTTCACGCGTCCGATCGCTCACGCTGGACGGGTCGCGGAGCGCGCGAGAGACGCTCGCCGGGGAGACCCCCGCGACGCTCGCGATATCCCGGACTGTCGCCGTGTGCCGTGCCATCGTCCTTGAAGGCTCCATCGGTGCGCGCGCCCGTTCGACTCGAAAAGCCGGAGCGACGAAGAACGCCGACCGGGTGGTGGCCCACCAGGCCGGCAGAAGGAGTCCAGAATCCGGAGCGACTACCGCCTGCGGCGGGCCGCGAGGCCCACCCCGCCAGCGAGCAGCGCGAGCCCCGCCGGCGCGGGAACGACCGTCAGACTTGTCGAGAACACGAACGCGTTCGCCTGCCCGCTCCCGAGCGGGTCGGCACCGTCGAAGAGAATAATCGCGCGCACAAACGAGGCCCCGTCGAGCCCCTCGGCCTGCATGCTGTAGCTCAGCCCATCGCCGGTCACCAGGCCGTCGTTCGGGTCGTTGGTGTCGATGTTGACGATCGTCTCGCCGAGCTTGGTCGTGTCGTCGGCGGCGTAAAACTCGATGCCAAACCGCAGGTTGGCGTTGAAGTTCGACTCGATGCGCACATCTGTGAGCGAGAACTCGTAGATCGCGCCGCTGGTGTTCGCGATGCCGCCCTGGAAGACGCCGCCGAAGTTCCCCACGCCGTCGGCAAACAGACTCGCGTGAGGATTGCCGCCGAAGAAATCGTTGAAATCCGCGGCCCCGAACTTGCCCCAGAACGTCCCGAACTGGTCGAAGCCGGGATCACTGAGCAGTTCGATCCCGCCGGTCGCGAGCCCCGCGCCGAGCGCGAGCGAGATGGTTGCGATGCGTGCATTCATAGGTATCTCTCCTGTCGATGTGCGATCGACACGCGACTCTCGCGCGTCAGAAACGCGGTGTTCCGGGAAGCCCCGGGGTGAGGAATCCAGATCCGACGCCACACCGAATCTGTTCCAGTCCAGATCGTGTTCCCGGGCGTGTTCCGCATCTGACACAGAGACCCGAAGAACTGTTGCAATCTGTTTCAGTATGATTCCCGACCCCCCTGCGAGTCAAGGCCTGCGTCACCAGTTTCACAAAAATGGTCAACCGGGTCCGAGAATCAACGACATCGATAATCGCACATTTTTCCATGCTATTCTGGGTTTTTTCGTGTCGTGACGCGATGTCAGACCGGAACCACCAACGCCGCAAGGGTGCGAATGGACACCTCACCCAAGCTGTTTCATGTGTTTCAATCCATGTTTCTGAGAGACCATTTTTCCGTGCTTTCATCTTGCTCTCCCCCTCGGCCATCTGTACGATACACCGATGTCCGTGCGACTTTCCCTGGCTTCCCGGAATCCGGCCATGCTGAAACACTCTGAAACATCCGCTGCGCATCGCCAGACGAACGGCTCCGCTCTGGGCTTCACGCTCATCGAGTTGCTCGTCGTCATCGCGATCATCGCGCTGCTGATCGGCATCCTGCTCCCTGCCCTGGGCAAAGCCCGGCAATCAGCGCAAGCCCTCGTCTGCTCGTCGAACATGAAACAACTCGGCCTGCTCGCAACCCTCTACAGCATCGACAACCGCGACGAACTCTGGCCGGCGCACATGCTCCCAACGACCGTCCGCGAGAACGTCTCCCAGCCGGGCTCGCTTGCGCTCGCCGATTGGGCGTACTACTACAACTTCTCCACGGGTTTCGAGGTCCAGGGATACGGCGTGGTCGTCGATTACGCCGACAGCGTTGACGACATCGTCGCCTGCCCGACCAACCAGCGGCAGAGTTACGACGGCTCTCCGCTCACACGCTCGACGCCGGCACCGGAAGGCTCGCGCTTCAGCGAGCAGTTCGTTGAGCAGGTCGATCGCCGAGACGCACAGATCGCGTTCGACTACACGATGCCGACCGGGGTCGGCGGCGCGCGCACGGACCGAGTCTTCGACGCCGTCTGGCTCACCGGCACCGCCCCGGCTGACTTCGTCGGTCCCGAAGAGATCGACCGCGTCACGATGGATGAGCGGGTCAACTCGGGCCAGGCCGTCCGCTTCCGTTCGCTCCCCATCTTCGTCGAGGAAGACACCTATAGCAACTCGCTCGTCCTCGACGGCAAATGGGCCGAGTTCGATGAGATTACGCAGCGCCACAGCGACGGCGGCTACTTCACCTACATCGACGGCTCGGTCGATCGCTTCGTGATGCCGACACGTTTCGATCCGTCGCTGCAGGAAGGCGGTGGCGAGGGCGCCCGGGGGCAGCGCGGCTTCGAAGGCCGATCGGTCTATCTCCGCTCGCAGAACCGCTACATCCCCCAGCACCTCATCCGGGACCTCCCAAACGACGGGCTCATCGACGGATTCGCAGAGCGGTACGGCTGGGTGAACGACCCCCGACTCCCCTGATCGCTCATCCCATCGCAGCACACCGACACGCACCGACCGCGGATCGCCACCGGCACGAGACCAGCAGAAAGACAGGACGCACCAAGACCATGACGAGACTGACTTGCCCCATCTCCGCCGCGACTTTGGTTGGGATGATGGGCTGCGCCGCCGGATCTCCGCCCGGGCTGCCAGAGTCAGATATCGCGCTGCGCGTGCAGGGCGCGGATCTCGTTGACGATCAGGGCGAGCCCGTCGCGCTCCGTGCGATCAACCTCGGTAACTGGCTGCTGCTTGAGATGTGGATGCTCGCCGGCCAGCCCCTGCCCGATCAGCAGACGTTCTTCGACGTGCTCGAGGCACGGTTCGGGACCGCCGAGGCGGACCGGCTCATCGGCATCTATCGGGACAACTGGATCACGCAGCGGGACATGGACCTGATTGCCGCGGCCGGGTTCAACGCGGTCCGCCTGCCGTTCAGTCATCTGGTTGTCGAGTCCGAGCCGTTCGTGTTCGATGAGGCGGGCTTCGGCAATCTGCGTCGCGCGATCGATATGGCGGACACCGCCGGGCTCTACGTCATCCTCGACATGCACCAGGTGCCGGGCGGGCAGAGCTTCGACCAGCCCTCGGGTGACACGAGCGAGAACGATCTCTGGACCGACCCGCAAGCGCAGGAACGCCTCGCCTGGCTCTGGCAGAACATCGCCAGGCGGGTCAAGAACGACCGCAACGTCGTCGCCTACGACCTGATCAACGAGCCCTATTCGACCTTCAACGACGACATCCGCCCCCAACTGCTCTCCATCGTGGACCGGACGGTCGGCGCGATCCGCGAGGTCGACGCCGATCGGCTGATCTACCTGCCCGGCACGGTGCAGGGCATCCGCTTTTACGGCGACCCGATCGATCGGGGCTGGATCAACACCGGGTTCACCGAGCACTTCTACCCGGGGATCTTCGACTGGCGCGAGCCGACGATGGGCAACTACGCCCGCTTCCTGGCAGGCCAGCTCAGGGCCCAGACCGATTACGCCCGCGGCCTCGACGCGCCGTACCTGTGGGGCGAGTTCAACCCCGTCTTCGAGTCCCAGGGCTCAGAAGACGCCGTCCGCGACGCGTTCGAGACGAGCGCCGAGCTCGGCTTCTCCTCAGCGATCTGGTCGTACAAGATCATCTCCGCCCAGGGCGGCACCGGCAACAACAACTGGTATCTGGTCACCAACGCGACGCCCTTCCCGGTCAGCGACGTGCGCACGGCGTCGAAGGCGACGATCGAGGCCGCGTTCGAATCGCTCGGATCCGCCCCGCTCGCGATCGATCAGGGCTATTTCAACGCGATGTCGGCGTTCGACCCCGAACGCACACTGCCGGCTGTGCCCCTGCCCCCGCTGGTCCCGCCGGCGACGGATACGTGGCAGACATGGACCGGTACCGATATCGGCACCATTCTCTACGAGGGCGGGCAGTCGGTCTCGTCCGGCGCGACGCCGCTCTCGGCCGATTCGCTGACGATCTACACGGGCGGCTCTGACCTCTTCGGCAACAGCGACTCGGTCCGGCTCATCTCTCGACAGATGCCCCCCAGCTTCGTCGTCTCGGGCGTGTTCGACGCCTTCGAGGGCGGGGAGTTCGCGCAGGCGGGCGTCACCGTGCGCGCAAACACCAACGCGAATGCGCCGCATCTCTCGCTCGTGGCGTTCACCGACGGCCGGGTCCTCGTCAAGCACCGCTCCTTCGCCGGGACATCCACCGGGCAGCGGTACATCGCGACGACCGGGTTCCCCGTGGGCCTCGGGATCGGGCGCTCAAACGGATCGCTCGTCGCCTGGATCACCGATGAGGACGGGGATTGGCAGTCGGTCACGCTCTCCGAGAACCCCAGCGTCGGCTCGCTCCCGATCGGCGGCTTCCTCGGCGCGACCAACCGCTACGGACCGCTCTCGGTGATCGGGATCGAGAATCCGCGCGTCACCGAGCCGGGCTCGCTCGCGCCGACCACGCCGCTCGACGCGGGCGTGAATCTGGTGAGCAACCCCTCGTTCGAATCGGGCGGTTCGTTGCCGAATAACTGGGCGACGTTCGGCGCACAGATGACGCGGCAGTCGGGCTGGACACCCGTCCGCGACGGTTCGGCCCTGCTCGCGTTCCGGCACTGGGAAGTCACGAACGGCAACGATCAGGGCGCGTTCCAGGATCTTTCGGGCCTCACCGTCGGTGAGCCGTACGTGTTCACGGTGTACGCGAACCGCGACACCGTCCAGCCGGGACGATCCCTCGCTGAATCGGTCACGCTTCGGATCGAGGAGATCGGCAGCCCGATCCGCGTGAACGAATCCGTCACGTTCAATGTCGAGGAGATCGCGACCGGCTCGCGCTGGAGCCGGCTGCAGGTCCGGTTCATCGCAACCAAAGCGAGTCAACGCATCGTCATCGCGGCGACGCCCGGGTCGGGCAACCGCGACGGCGCCGTGAAGTTCGACGGGGTCCATCTGGAAGAGGACCCCGGGTAGTCCGCCGCAAACACGAAACGGCGCGCACAACCAACCCGCGCCGCCGAGAGAGCAGTCAGCAGGAGAGGATCAGATCATGAGCAGAGCATCGAGCATCATCGCGGTCACACTCGCCTCGGCCGGGCTCGCGCAGAGCGCGGCCGCCGCAACCCCGAGCGCGGTGCTCACCGTAAACCCGGGGTTCACCGACGTGGACATGGACGGCGCGTTCGGCGACGCGTGGGGCGTTTTCGGCGCGGCCGCCGTCGATTTCCAGTTCTTCGGCGACAACAACCCGGGGCACGCGACGCTCTTCGGTGACAACACCGAGAACATCGGCGGCGTCTTCCAGGCGGGCATCCCCGCCTCCGCGGGTGTGACCTACGAGGCGACCTTCCGGATCCAGTGGGAAACGAACTGGGACGCGCGAACGCTTTTCGGCATCGAGTTCTATGCCGCCGACGACATGACCAAGCTGGGCGAAGCCGTCGAAGAGATCACCGAGGACAGCGATTTCGCGGGCACCGGCTACCGCCGCTACGACGTCTCGGGCGTGGCGCCCGAGGGCACCGCCTTCGTCCGCCCGATCGTGCAGTTCGACGAGGTGCTCTCCAGCGGCGCCTCGCGAGGCTGCACCGTCGACAACGTGCTCGTCCGCGAGGCCGACGATGTGCTCAACCTCAACCCGGGGTTCAGCGATCCCGTGGGCGAGGGGCTGTTCCCCGCCGATTTCTGGTCGACCTTCGGCGCCGCCGCGATCGACTTCGAGTTCTTCCCCAACGGCAACCCGGGGCACGCGACGATCTTCGCCGATATGGCGGGCAACTCGGGCGGCGTCTTCCAGCAGGGCGTCCCCGCGATCCCGGGCGAGTCGTACACCTTCAGCGTCGATCTGTCGTTCGAGGCGAACTACGACGCCGACACGCGGATGGCGCTCGAGTTCTACGGCGCCGACGACGGGTTCCTGATCGGCTTCGAGGACATGGAGATCATCGAGATCCCGGACGCGGGGTACATCACCTACCAGATGGAGGCGACCGCGCCGCTCTCGTTCACACGGTTCGTGCGCCCGGTGATCATCTTCGAGAACTCAGCCGGCGCGGCCGACCAGGCCGCGGGCACGATCGACAACGCGGTCGTCCAACTCACGAGCACCGTGAGCATGGGCTGCAACGCCGCGGACCTTGCCGAGCCGTTCGGCGTGCTCGACCTGGGCGACATCGGCGCGTTCGTCAGCGGGTTCACCGGGGGCAACCCGATCGCGGACCTCGACAACAACGGCATCTACGACCTCACGGACATCGGCCTGTTCGTCACAGCCTTCACGAGCGGCTGTCCGTAAGACGTTTTCTGTTTCACACAAACCATGAGGAGGGAGTACCTTCCTCAGTTTTTCTAAGGGGGATCAGATGAAGATTCAGAACCGTTTCGCGATTCTCGGCGGTCTCACCGCCGCGGCGGCCTGCCAGATCGGTGCCGTGGCCTCGGCCCAGCTGACCCACTACGTCCCGTTCGAAGAGAACTACGCGGTCGGCGGCGACCTCAACGCTTCGGGCGGTATGGACCTCGGCTTCGGCGAAAACGTCTGGTTCGACGGCGCGCCCGCCGGCGAGGGCTCGTTCATCGTCGAGGGCAACCTCGACGCGAACGGTGTTGACACCCTGGGCAACCACGCGAGCACGCCCGGCGGGTTCAACCTCGCGTTCTACACCTTCAACAACAACCCGCTTGTCGGCGTGCCCGATCGCCTGCTCGAAGGCGTGCACTGGCTCAGCTTCATCGCCCAGACCTCGACCGAGGCCGATTTCGCCGGGCTCAGCCTGGTGAAGTTCTTCGGCCCCGAGATCCTCTACATCGGCAAGGTCGGCGGCAACGGCGGCACCGAGTGGGGCATCGACCCGGGCGGCGATCAGCAGGCCGCGGGGGGCGATTGCAACGAGCCCACCTTCATCGTTGTGAAGCTCACGCTCGGCCCGGGTGCCAACGACGACATGGCAGAGGTCTACATCAACCCCGACCCCGGCGCGACGCCGCCCGCGTCGGCCGATCTCTCCTACCCGTTCAACGAAGACCCCAACGACAACCGCGCGATCGACGAGATCCGCATCGGTGGGCAGAACGGAACGTTCGCCGTCGATGAGATCCGGATCGGCGGCACCTTCGCCGACGTCGCGCCCGGCACGCCGCTCGCCGGGGGTTGCAACGACGCCGACCTCGCCGAGCCCTTCGACGTGCTCGACCTGGGCGACATCGGCGCGTTCGTCAGCGGGTTCACGGGCGGCGATCCGATCGCCGACCTCGACAACAACGGGATCTACGACCTGGCCGACATCGGCCTGTTCGTGACCGCCTTCACCGGCGGCTGCCCGT
>DDFO01000008.1:82365-118174 GCA_002337215.1 Phycisphaerales bacterium UBA1926
CCCGGGAACGGGCGGCGGGACCATTGGAAATCAGATCCCCCGTGCATCCGTGAAAACGCGCACATCACAGAACGATCGCCCGACGCGTACCGGACCGGCCGCGTACGAGGCCCAGCCGAACGGAGTCGACCCCGTGCTCGACCGTGCTATCGCCACAACCGTCTCGCTCACCGCCGCGACGATCCTGCAAGGATCCGTCGCGGCCCCGCTCGCCGACAGCGCCCTCCCGGGCGAGACCCCGCTCCCCCGGGTCTGGTCCTCGAGCAACGAGAACGACATGCTCAGACCGCAACTCGCGGTCGACGGCAACGCGAACACCCGCTGGAGCAGCGCGTTCGCCGACGATCAGTGGCTCGCGATCGACATGCATCAGCCGAGACGCATCGAGTCGATCGCGATCACCTGGAACTCCGCGGCCGCGGCGAAGTACGCGATCGAAACAAGCACGAACGGCGTCGACTACACGCCCGCGTCGGCGCCGGATCTCTCCGCGGAAGAAGGCCTGCGTGATGCTCCGCTGCTCAAGCCGGTCACCGCCCGGTTCATCAGGATCCGGCTCAAGGAACGGAACACCCAGTGGGGCTTCTCGATCTACGAGATCCGCGTAAACGGCGAGCCGATCGCGGCCGAGGACCTGCCGACACCGCCCGCGAGCGCGGTCTATCGCGACCCGAGCGCCGATCCCAAGGCGCGCGCGGAGGACGCCGTCTCTCGCATGAGCCTGCGGGAGAAGGTCCGCATGCTGTCGGGCGACCAGATGTTCTACTTCCCGGGCAACGAACGCCTGGGCCTCCGCCGGCTCTTCTTCGCCGACGCGTCGATGGGGCTCCGTATTCCCGACTCGACCGCGTTCCCCTCGTTCGTCTCGCTCGCCGCGACCTTCGATCCCGACGTGGCGGCGCGCTACGGCGACGCGGTCGCTGAGGAATCCCGCGCCAAGGGTGTGGATGTCCTGCTCGGGCCGGGCGTGAACCTCTACCGCGTGCCCCAGAACGGCCGCAACTTCGAGTATCTGGGCGAAGACCCGCACCTCGCATCGGAGATGGTCGTGCCGTATATCAAGGCCGTGCAGAAGCGAGGCGTCATGGCGACCGTCAAGCACTTCGTCGCCAACAACCACGAGTGGCACCGCAAGGCGAGCAACTCCGTCGTGGATGACACGACGCTGCGGACGCTCTACTACCCCGCGTTCAAAGCGGCGATTCAGGAAGCAGATGTCGGCGCGGTGATGACCGCGTACAACCTCATCAACGGTGAGTACGCCGCCCAGCACCGCGGCCTCGTGCAGGGCGTCCTCCGCGACGAATGGGGCTTCGAAGGGCTCGTGATGACCGACTGGTGGTCGGTCTACGACCCGCTCCGCGTTATCCGCAGCGGAACGAACCTCGAGATGCCGCACGCCGACTATCTCCATGAACCCGCGGTCCGCGAACTGCTCGCGGGGGGACAGATCGAGATCGCCGACATCGACCGGATGGTCGAGGGAACGCTCGCGTCATTCTTCAAGTTCGGCTTCTACGACCGCGATCAGGCCGACCCCGACGCGCTCGGCTTCGGCGGCTGGCACGACGACATCTCCCTCGAAACAGCCCGCAAAGGCATGGTCCTGCTCCAGAACAAGGCAGGATTCCTCCCGCTCAATCCCGCGATGAACGGGACGATCGTCCTGCTGGGCACCAACACACTCGAGACCGAGACCAGCGGCTACGGCGCCGCCCGGGTCGAGCCCACGGACCCCATCTCAATCCTCGAATCCGTCCGCAGCGTCGCGGGGCCGGGCGTGCAAGTCCGCCAGTTTGATGAACCGACCCCCGAGGCCGTCGCCGCGATGCGAACCGCCGACGCCGTGTTCGTCTCGTTCAATACCCGCGAGCGCGAGGCGAACGACCGCGCGTTCGAACTCCCCGAGAGCACCCTCGCGTTGATCAAGGCCGCGACGGACGCGTCGGATCGCGTCGGCGTGCTCGTCACCGCGGGGTCGGGCGTGGACATGTTCCCGTTCATCGACGACACCGAGGCCGTGCTGATGGCCTGGTTCGCCGGCAACACGGGCAACGGGGCGGTCGGCGAGATCCTGTTCGGCGCGACCAACCCGAGCGGCCGGCTCCCGTTCACCATCGAACGCACATGGTCCGACTCTCCCGCGTACGGCCGGTTCCTCCCCGAGGGCGCGACCTTCAACGATCAGCCGATCTGGGGTCGCGAACGGGCGATCTTCGACGTCGTCTACGACGAAGCCGCACGGTCCGGTTACCGACACTTCGACGCGACCGACGCCGAGCCGCTGTTCCCGTTCGGCCACGGCCTTTCCTACACAACGTTCGGCTACAGCGATCTCAAGATCACAGGCTCGGAAGGCCCCGTGATCGAAGTATCGGCGACGGTCACGAATACGGGTCGTCGCGCGGGCGACGAGGTTGTCCAGATGTACGCCGGCCTCGATCCAACACCCGTGATCGATGGGGTCGCGATGCCCATTCGCATGCTCAAGGGCTTCGAGCGTGTCTCGCTCGAGCCGGGTGAGTCGACGACCGTCCGGTTCGCGCTCGATACCCACGCGATCTTCCCGGATCAGCCCGAGTGCCAGTCCGAGAGCCAGTCCGATGGACACACCGTTTCCATCGCCATCGGCCAGTCCAGCGGCAATCTGCTGCTCAAGGATCGCTGGACACCGGATCGCGAATAACCCAGCTTCCCGCGAGTGATCGAACACCCGCGTTCAAAGCCGGTCAGAACAACGACGCCTGTTCGTGCTCGGTACCCGCCCACTCCGCGATCGGCCGACATGACAGCACCCGCCCCGCGGCCGCGACGCCGGACAGGAACGCGTTCTGCACGCCGTCCTCAAGCAGGGCCTGGTCCGAACCGACAGCGGCCCGGAACCCCTCGCCGCACGCGACCAGCATCCGCGTCGCGTCGAACGCGCACTGAGCATCGTCCAGCGACGATGCCCGGGCGAGCCCCCACCGGTGCGCCCGCACCGCGGTCGGTGCCGCAGCGATCCCGACCGATGCCAGGACCCGGGCGAACTCCGATGACAGTTCTGTTGCCACCTCGTCGCGGTCGGCGTCGTAGCGGGCCCGGGACCACGCGGATTCTGCAAGGACGACAAACCCCGAGCCCGCGGGACGGCCCGGCTTCGACGACTCGCGTACGACTTTCTCGATCGCGGGGTCGACTTCGAGCCGGAGAATGTCCGGGAGCATCTCGCCACCATCGAGTTCCGCCATCAGCACCCACTGCGGCCGCGATTCGATCTGCTCGAGCGACTCGCGGATCGAGGTCGAGTGCTCGCGCAGAAGCCGCCCGCACTGCGTCGCGGCGGCGGCAACGACGACCGCATCGAATCCCGACTCCGTTCGTGCCTCTTGCTTGTAGGGTTCGATGTCGAGCGACCACGCATCGCCCTCCCGCCGGAGCGCGATGACCGAGGTGCTCCCGACCACCTCGAGATCGGTCGCGAGATGTGCGCACACCCCCGACATGTCGGGCGTCCCGACCGCGAGAGCCCGGGGGTCGTCGAGCGTGCGCACGGCGCCACCCTTGATGACGCCGACCGTCGGCCGCCAGACGCCGCACACGCCCGCCTCGATCCACGAGCGGACGTAGCGCGCGAACCGATCATCGGTGACCCCGAACCCGGGGGCGCCGTGGTCGAAGGACCGATCGCCGTCGGACCGGGCCGACATCCGCCCCCCCACCGCCCGGCCCTTGTCGAACACGCGGACAACGCAGCCCTGGTCCTGCAGCGCGCGCGCACACGCGAGCCCGGAGATCCCGCCGCCGATCACCGCGACACGCAACGGTCCGAAACCCGTTCGGCTCCGGACCGACTCGGCGTACCGGTCGATCTTCAGACGCTCCGTGTGGATCGCGGTTGTGCGCGCGCGGATCGTGCCGGTGACAGGGTTGTCATCCGGGAAGGGCCGATCGAACTGGCCGAGACACCAGAGCAGACCGCCGTAGGAATTCGGGTTGTTGCCGTCGAGCGCGAACCGGTGGTTGAGATCGATGAGATCGCCCAGAGCCTTCTCTGGGGTGGGTTTCCATTGCGGGATCATCTTGCCCCACGTCATGCGGATGTTGTTGTGGAGCTCGCCGTTGCGGAGCAGCGATTTCTGGGCCCAGTCCCAGAGGTCATCCCCCGTCCGCGCGCGAGCGAGCGATTCCCAGTGGAAGATCGCGTCGCGTTGGTCGTTCGCATGGTCGGCGAGCGTGGCCCGCGCCCAGCCGGGTAGGACGGCGAGCGTCTCGAGGACTTGCGGGTCGGTCTGCGCGCAGAAGTTGTACGCGAGTTCGCGCCAGACCAGGAGTTCATCGAGGAACTTGTCGGCGCCCGGACCGCCGAAAGCCTTGGTTTCGCGGGCGATGCGGAACGGGGAGACATGGCCGTGATGGAGGTATGGCGACAGGCAACTGACGGCGTTCATGTTCGTCGCGTCGTTGCGGCGTTTGTCGTAACGGGCCAGGTGGTCGCGCACGAACGCATCCCATCGGGCGTAACCGGCCGTGCATCCGCCCTTGCGGGTGACGGGCGGGACCGAATGATCGATGCGGCAGCGTGCGCACAGGTCGGCGATGTCGGCGTCGGACAGATTCGCGGGGTCGTCGCACGATGACCCGTCGAGATCGACACCTGCGATCGCGGAGGGGCCTTCGTAGGCCGCGTCGGTCCACGGCTCGCTGATGCGGGCGCGCCATTCGTCCTTGGCCTTCTCGCGGAATTTGAACGCGCGGTCAAACCGCGTTCCGAGCAGGCGGAGGGGCATGAGGCAGGCGGCGTCGATCGCGAGGAAGGCGCACGTCGCACGCTCGGCGTGCGCGGCCGACCAAGTGGGGAATGGCGGTGCGGGAAAGTCCTCGGTGACGACGGCGACGGCGCGCGCAACGAGTCCGCGGATCGGCGAGGGGGACGCGGGATCGACCGGGAGATGGAACTCGTAGGGGATGCCGCGTTCGGTGAGTCCCCCCGCGAGGTCGCGCACGCCCTGCAGGATGAAGGCATGGTGGCGGTCGCTGTTGAAGCGGTGGTCCCCGCCCAGGCCCTGGTAGACGAGGACAGGTTTGTGCGCACGGTTCGCGAGTTCGATCGCGGCGTCGAGGACGGGGTTGTCGTGGTCGCGGATCGCGTGGTGGAGCCAGCAGAGCACGAACTCGCCGGCCTCGTCGAACGGGCGATCGTTGAGCGCCCAGACACGTTCGGCGAGATGAGGCGGCAATGTACCGGCGAGCGGGCTCTGGATCGGGTGGGTGGGCATGGAGTAACGGTTTCGCGTGAGCGGGTTCGGCGGTTTCGGGGGAGGTGTGTTCTTGGGACGGGAAGCACTGACCTGCTTTGCAGGTCAGTGGCACGGGCTCGACACAGAGTGAATCAAACGGTCTCGGCGAGTATGGTCTCGGCGGTGCGTCGGCCCGCGAGCAGCGCGCCGTTGATCGAACCGTTCTCCAGATAATCGCCGGTCAGGAAGACGCCATCTGCGTTGGTCGTGACCGGCCGGTGCGGGTTCGAGAGTGCCGGGGCGTCCTCGCCGGGCAGGGCGTGGGTGATGTCATCGGTGCGGATATGGGTCCACGATTCGGCTTCGAGGCCGAACCAATTGATCATCTGGGCGTGCGATGCGCGCACGAGATCCGCCTCCGGCCGGTCCATGTTCGCGGGGGCGACGATGTTGGCACAGATCTGCGACTTTCCGGTCGGCGCGTAGGTCGGCTGAACGTTGGAAACGATCGCGGCGTGGTTCACTGGGTTGGCGTCGTCCACCCCGTCGCCGTTGAGAAAGAGGATGGGCTCGTCGCTCGGGGCCCGGTCGGCCTCGAACGTGATCGTGATGGTTCGCTTCCAGATCGGCTCGCGAATGCCGGTCACGCCGGCGGAGGTGGCGAGCGTCGTCGCGGCGCTGCCGTCGGTGGCGATGACGACAGCTGCAGCTCGGTGCTCTTCGTTGCCGGTGGTGACGGCGAGCCGTTCGGCGTCGCGTGCGATGGACCGGACGGGCTGGTTTGTGCGCACGGCGACATTGTCGCCGGCGAGCGATGCAGCGAGCTGATTGGGGATCGCGCCCATGCCCTCTTCGGGGAGGGCGGCGCTGCCCTTGGCGAACATCGCATAGGTGTAGCGGAGTTTGCGCGCGCTCGTTTCGAGGCTCCGATCGAGGAAGACGCCGCCGAAGAAGGGACGGAAGAAACGCTCGATGATCTGATCGCTCATGCCTGTTCGGCGGAGGTAGGCGAGGCTCGTTTCCTCGGGTTGGTCCCAGGCGCTGTCGGGATCGCCGAAGCGGAGGGAGGCGTCCATGACGCCGACCGCGGCGACGTCGGTGAGTCGCATGAGCGGCCCCGGCTTGAGGACTTGCCTGAGACCCGCACCCGGGTCGCGGAGCGGGTCGGCGAGCCGGTGGAACGCGCCGTCGAAGCGGACCACCGCGCCGCTGGTGAAGTTTCGGAAGCCGAGCGCGTCGGTGTCGAGGACGCGTCGGCCTTCGGGGTAGGCGGTGAGGTAGACCTGGAAGCCGCGGTCGATGCGGTGCGTGCCGGCGTTGGTTTCGACGGTGTCGGTGCGGACTCGGCCTCCCGGGCGGTCGGCTGCTTCGAGAATGGTGACGGGTCGGCCTGCGGCGGAAAGCCGACGGGCGCAGGCGAGGCCGGCGAGGCCTGCGCCGATGATGACAACCGGGTCGCTGGTCATAGACCGATAGTAGATCTGGATGCGTGTCACTGCTTGTCGGTTGTGGGGAATCGGTGGGTCGCCGATCGGACCCACAAAACGGCGTTGTGCGTACTGCGCGTTGCTCTAGACTTCTCACAAAGGACTGTGAGCTCGACGGAGCGGTGGCGATTTGAGCGAGGAAATTTTCAATGGGATCCGGTATGCAAAGACTTTGCGGCGTGATGGTGGCCTCGACCGGAATGGCGGCCGCCGGTGATGGATCCGCCGACGCCGACTTCGCGTTGCTCGAGTCGATCCCGCTCACCGCCGAATGCCGGCGGGTGCTCGCGTGCGACCTCGACCGCGACGGGTGGCTCGATCTCGCGGCGGTATCCGAGAGCCCCCCTGGGGTATCGGTCTTTTTTCGTGACGGGCTCAACGGCTACGGGGACGCTCTGATGGTGCCGGTCGGCGGCGAGGAAGATCCGCTGGGCATGGATGTTGCATCGGGCGACTTCGATGGAGATGGGCTGCCGGACCTTGCCGTGTTAACAACCAAGCGGAGCGATGGCTCGAACGGGCGGAGTGTTCGTTTGCTCCTCAATGATGGTGATCGCGGATTCGACGAAGTCGCCGACGCGGACGCGCCGGATCGGGCGTCGTACCTCGCGGCGGGAGATTTCGACGGAAGCGGACGGAGCGGGGTCGTGCTATCGAGCGTCATTGATAATCGCCTGCAGATCCTGAGACTCGACGCGGGCAATCGGGCGGTGGTCGATGTTGAGCTTGACCCGTTCGTGGCGGCGGGCGCGGCGCCGGCGATCGCAGATGTTGACAGCGACGGCCGTGACGAGATCATGATCGGGCTGGGTATTGCGGATTGGATACCGGGTGACGATGGTGGCCCGGCGTGGGGCAGCAGGTTTCTGACTGTCCCAGGCTTGGGCTCTTTCTTCGGAGCAGCGTTCGGCGATATGAACGGCGACCGTTCGCCCGACATCGCGTTGATCCGCTCGCAGAACGCAACCGCACGCCGGACCGTGCTCCTGAACGATGGCACCGGGACCTTCACACCGGTCCAACCCGCGCCAGAGTTTATCAATTCGGATCCGGCGCTTCCTTTCCTCGGCGATGTCGATGCGGACGGACGGGTCGATTTCTTGATGCGTGAGCCAGACTCGGGCAACATCCGCATCGACCTCGGACTCGGCGACGGTACTCTCGCGCCCGGATGGGCGATCGCGGGAGGGGTATTGGGTCCGGGTAACCCGATCGTTGTCGCGGATCTCGACGGCGACGGTTTCTCCGAGATCATCGGCCCGGGTCAGGATCGTGAGAATTCGACGAATGTCATCGTTATCGCGAAGGGCCGGGTGTCCGGGCGGCCCGGGGCGCCGCTGCGGCCGGGCCTGTTTAACAACGGTCTGCTCGGCATCGGCGATATCGATGGAGACGGCACGCCGGACCTCGCGGTGAGCGGCGGCAACTGGGGATTGAGCTCGCTCATGAATGACGGCGGAGCCTTCCGGACCCGGTCAGAAATCTTCCCGGCGATGTTTGGCGTCCGCGACGGTTCGGTCGCGGATATCGACGGTGACGGCCTTGACGAGATCCTCACGATCTCGACCAACGACGATGGGCTCGTGGTCTCGGGGTTTGTATTTGAGGGCCTGCTCGGTCGTGAGACGACCTATCCGCTGGGGCCCGAACCCCGAGCCGTCGCGACCACCGATCTGAATCGCGATGGGCTCGCCGACGTGATCGTGCACGATGAGACGGAGGAATCCATCTCGGTCTTGCTCGGCCTTCCGAACGGTGTTCTCGCGCCCCGAGTGGTGACCACGGGTCTTCCACGGGGTGTCCCCGACCTGCTGCTGGGGGATATCGATCTCGATGGTGACGATGATCTCGTGTGTTCGTATCAGGTCGGCGATGATGTTGTCGTGCTGAGGAACGACGACGGCGTGTTCACGGTGTTCGATGTTTTCGAGCTGGGTAACCAGCACTCCGCTTCATTCCTGATCGACGCGGACGGTGATGGAGATCCAGATCTGTTCGCCGGGATCGGGTCAAGTGCCGTCGAACTTGGATTCTACCTCAACGACGGAACGGGCCGATTTGCTGATGGGGTCGTGCCGTTCGATGAAGGGCCGCTCCTCGGACCGATCGGGGCGACGGATCTGACGGGGGATGGCAGGGAGGAACTCGTGGTCTGGGCGGAGTTCGGGCTTATGGGATTCGACCTCACGACCGACCCACCCTCGCGCGTCTTTTCGCGGGCCGTCCCCGGCATCATCGAGGGCGAACTCTTCCGAGCGGATCTCGATGGGGACGGCGACCTCGAGGTGATTGTCGGCGAGGACGGGCGAAGTTTCGAGGACTTGCCGGTGGCAATCATCGAGAGCCTGGAGTCGGACCCTCGGCCTTGCGGCCCGGCGGATCTTGCGTTCCCCTTCGGCGTGATCGACCTGGGCGATGTGGCCCAGTTCATCGGATTATTCATCCTCGGCGAGCGCAGCGCGGACCTCGTGCCACCCTTCGAGGTACTCGACCTCGGCGATATCGCGGCGTTTCTCGATGCGTTCGCCGCAGAGTGTCCCAACTCGGAGGTCGATTAGTCCGTTTCCGAAGGCGCGGTCCAGCGGACGGTGAGTTCGGCGGTGGCGGCGGATCGGGGGTCGAGCCGCTCGGCAAGGGAGCGGTCGATGGCGGCCTGGGTGCGAGGAACCATGCCGTCGAAGACGGGTTCGCCGTTGACGATGACGGTGATGGACTCGTCGAGGTTGATGAGTTCGTCGCGGAGGCGGAGTCGGATCGCGGAGAGGTGGTCTGGGGTGCTGAGGCGGATGGTCTGGGTATCGACGGTCGCTTCGATCGTGGTGCGGGGCTTCGCGGAGCTCGAGCCGTCCTCGTTTGGCTTGAGCGCCAGCCAATAGAACCGGTCGTGGGTGACATCGTCCTGATGCCAGACGATCCTGGTCGGCCAGGGGTCGCGGGTGTGGGATGCCATCCAGGGGAGGATCTCGGCGTCCTTGCGTTGCATCCAATGACCCAGCCCCTCGTAGATCTTCACTTCGTGGGGGTAACCGGCGGGGTCGTCGGCTCGGAGGTCGGCGAGTTTCTGTTTCCATTGGTGCGCGATCGCGTTGCGTTTGTACGCCGCGTCGTCTCCGCCCATCAGCAGGGCGAACGGCAAGTTACGCAGGCCGAGCGGCTTTGTCTCGTTGGGATGACCCGCCATCATCGCGGCGGCGGCGAAGCGGTCGGCCATGCGTGGGGCGAGTTGGTAGACGCCGTCGCCCCCCGCGGAGTACCCCATGAGGTAGACCTTGTCGGGGTTGACGTTCCGCGTCGCGATGTAGGTTTCAATCAACCGGTCGAAGAGCGGGTCGATGTGCGCCTGGTGCCAGAGATTCCAGGTGTTCGTCGGGGCGCGGGGGGCGATGTAGATTCCCTCTTCGGGCTGGTAGAGTTTGATCTGGTTCTGCCATTGCCGGTCGTTGACTTCGGCGGGTGCGCCCCCACCGCCGTGCATGGAGATGTAGAGGCTGCGGCCGTCTTTGGGCGGGTTGGCTTGATCGCCGAAGGTTTCTTCGAGGACTTTGAGGGTGTGGTCGCCGAGGGTGAAGGCGTTGGCGTCGAGCTCGGGCTGGCGATCGGCGGCGATGCGCTCCGCCCGCTCGCGGAACGAGCGCATGACGCTCGCCTCGGCCTGGTTGAGCTCCAGCGGAACATCGAGTTCGTCCCAAACGATGTCGATCGTCCAGGTCGCCTCCGTGCTTGGCGGGATGTTCACGAGCCGATTCTCGCCGTCGACGGTGACCACCAACTGCGCCCACCACCCGCGGTCAATCGTGACCGAGGGCATGTCGTTGAGGTCGCTGGTGCCCGTCTTCGTGGTCACTACCTGGGGAAACTCGTGCAGCAGCGTGATCTCAGCTTCGACGCGGTCGCCGCCCCGGGTCGCGAAAGCTCGGATGAATACCGTCTGCTTCGACGCATCGGCTCGCGGTGTCTTCGCCTCGGCCTGCGGCGCGTACCGCTCCGTGACATCCACCGCGTGCACACTCGTATCCGCGCGATTCCACACCATCGGGAAGTGGTTGCCCGTGGGCTTGAACGAGGTCGCCCACACCGCGTGCTCCTCGCTCCCGGCGACCGCCTTGCGCGCGTCGCCCACGAACCAGCCCCTGTTGAGCCCGTTCCTGTTGTGTTCGTCGGCCCCCGTGAAGTGCCAGCCGTCGTCCCAGATCTCGACCCAGGTGTGGTTGCCCCGCTTGTTATGCCAGTTGGCGACCCCGGCGACGCGGGCGGGGACGCCCACGCTCCGACAGGCGTCGACGAGCAGGATCGAGAGCCCGGTGCAGGTCGCGATTCGCTGCTCCATCGATTCGGCCGGGCTCTGGTTGGGCTTTTTGCGCCCCGTGTTGTAGTGAACATCGACGAGGTTGAAGAGATCGCGGTTGAGGGCCTGGGCGGCCTCGGTCGCAGTGGTGCAGTCTTTCACGATTGGCCGGCATCGCTCGAGCATCGCGGGGCGCCAATTCTCGCGGGTCTCGTCGAGGACGGCATAGGGGAGCACGTCGTTGAGAAAGATGTCCTCGGGGATGTCCTTTGCCCACGGGAACTCGTGACGGGCCGCGATCGCCCGGTCGAGGGTGTCGATCAGGATCGCGGGGTCGATCTCGGCGTCGCGTGGGGGATGATGCTCGGCGAGGAAGGCCGCGGCGTGCTGCGCGAAGGGCGTCACGGTGTCGGCATACGCCGCGAGCGAGGCCCACGGATCGTTGGTCTCCGACGGGGCCGGCGTCTGGGCGGCAGCGGTGGCTGTGAGGCACGCGAGCAGGGCAAAGAACGGTCGCAGGGTTCGGAATTCGGGCATGGCGCCAGCGTACCCGCTCGGCATCACATGGGGCAGACGACCGGCCGCGATGGAGCATCGCGCACCCGCGGCGGGTGATCTCAGTTGGTGCGGCCCGATGGAGACGAGAACCCAACAAAACAGGACCTTTGCGTCCCTTGCGCAGCGCGGCCAGCCTATTGTTTAGGGATGTCGGAACACCTGTTCCGTCGACCTATTGAGGCCCTCATTTTCACTGAGGAGGACCCCGTGAGCACAACCGCTGAACTCAAGAGCATCCCCGCGAACGTCAAGAACCCCGAGCTGATCGAGTTTGTCGAGGAACTCGTCACGCTGATGAAGCCAGACGCGGTGCACTGGTGCGACGGATCGCAGGCGGAATACGACCGGCTCTGCGACGAGATGGTCGAGAGCGGGACGTTCATCAAGCTCAACGAGAAGAAGCGCCCGGGCTGCTACCTGGCGCGGAGCCACCCTTCGGACGTGGCGCGGGTTGAGGACCGGACCTATATCTGCTCGATCGCGAAGGCGGACGCGGGGCCGACCAACAACTGGATGGCCCCGAAAGAGATGAAGGCGATCCTGAACGAGAAGTTCGACGGTGCGATGAAGGGGCGGACCTGCTATGTCATCCCCTTCTCGATGGGCCCGGTGGGCTCGCCGATCAGCCAGATCGGGATCCAGCTGACCGACTCGCCGTATGTCGTCTCGAACATGCGGATCATGACGCGGATGGGGACCGAGGTTCTCGATGCGTTGGGCGAGGGCGAGTTCATCCGGTGCGTGCACTCGGTTGGCATGCCGCTCGAGCCCGGGCAGGCCGACGTCGCCTGGCCCTGCAGCCCCGATCCCAAGGACAAGTACATCGTGCACTACCCCGAGGAGCGGTCGATCTGGAGCTTCGGCTCGGGGTACGGCGGGAACGCGCTGCTGGGTAAGAAGTGCCTGGCGCTGCGGATCGCGTCGGTGATGGCACGCGACGAGGGATGGCTCGCCGAGCACATGCTGATCACGGGCGTCAAGGACCCGAAGGGCGAGACGACCTACGTCGCCGCGGCGTTCCCGAGCCAGTGCGGCAAGACGAACTTCGCGATGATGGTGCCCCCCAAGGAGTTTGTCGATGAGGGCTGGGACGTCACCTGCGTGGGCGACGACATCGCCTGGATCAAGCCCGGCGACGACGGGCAGATCTACGCGATCAACCCCGAGGCGGGGTTCTTCGGCGTTGCGCCCGGGACGAACACCAAGACCAACCCCAACGCGATGAAGTCGATCGAGACCAACACGATCTTCACCAATGTCGCGCTCACCGATGACGGCGACGTTTGGTGGGAGGGCATGGACGGCGAACCCCCGGCCCACGCGATCGACTGGCAGGGCAACGACTGGACGCCCGGCAGCGAGGCCAAGGCGGCCCACCCCAACTCGCGGTTCACGGCACCCCTGAGCCAGTGCCCCAGCGCCGACCCTCGCTATGACGATCCCGCGGGCGTGCCGATCAGCGCGTTCATCTTCGGCGGGCGTCGCGGCTCCACGGTGCCGCTGGTCTATCAGGCCTTCAACTGGTCGTTCGGCGTCTATACCGCCGCGACGATGGGCTCGGAGATGACCGCCGCGGCGTTCGGCAACATCGGCAAGGTCCGGCGTGACCCGCTCGCGATGCTGCCCTTCATCGGGTATCACATGGGCGACTACCTGAGCCACTGGCTCGATTTTGGACGCCACATCCCCAACCCGCCCCGCGTGTTCAACGTCAACTGGTTCCGCAAGGACAAGGACGGCAAATTCATCTGGCCGGGCTTCGGCGAGAACATGCGGATCCTCAAGTGGATCGTTGAACGTGTGCACGGCAACGCTGCGAGCACCGAGGGCCCCCTGGGCTGGATGCCCCAGTACGACGACATCGACTGGCGCGGGCTCGATTTCCCGCGTGAGAAGTTTGACGAGCTGATGAGCATCGACCGCCCCGAGTGGCTCCAGGAGCTCTCGAGCCACGACGACCTGTTCTTCACTCTCTATGACCGGCTTCCCAAGGAGCTCACGTTCATCCGCGAGCTGCTGGTGAGCGGCCTGTGGCGGTCGCCCGAGCACTGGGAGATGAAGGCGAACCAGATCCAGTGACGCCGCCGAGGAGATCGATCGGAGCGGGGAACGCTCCGCTCTGAATCCGAGCATGGACTGAGGCCCGGGGCGCGCGAGTGCCCCGGGCTTTTTTTCGCGCCGATCCTGGCCGCCCTCAACCCACGCCGACAAGCCGACGCTCCGGAACAGGCTTCGGGGTCAGCTTTCGCGCCCGTCCGCGTCATCCGCAGGGCGACTCATCGACCCGGCCCGCAGCGCCTTGACCCGCAGGCGGACCTGTTTCTCGACTTCGATCACGCCCAGCAGCACCGCGCCGAGAGCAACGACGAGCAGGCCGTCCCAGAAGGCGACCGCCTCGGTGCGGAACAGAGCCTGCGCCGGGGGCAGGTAGGTCATGGCGAATTGGGCCGCGGTGACGAGCGTGACGGTGATCCACACAACGCGTGTGCCACGGATTTTTTCCCAGCTGATCGCTGGGGCTTCCATGCTGCGGATAAAGAACAGATAGAAGATTTCCATGACGACCAGGGCGTTCACGGCGAGCGTGCGTGCCAGTTCCACGGAATCGCCCCGTTGAAGCGACCACGTGAAGATGCCAAAGACGCCGCACACGAACAGCACCGACACGAACACGACGCGCCAGACCAACTCGCCGGTGAGGATCGGCTCGTACCTCGGGCGCGGGGGCCGACGCATAGTGCTGGACTCGGTCGGCTCAAACGCGAGAGCGAGCCCGAGCGTCACTGCGGTGATCATGTTCACCCAGAGGATCTGCACCGCCGTCAGGGGGAGCGTTCTGCCCAGCAGGAGCGCGGCGAGCACGGTGAGCGCCTCGCCCCCGTTGGTCGGGAGCGTCCACGCGATGACTTTCTTGATGTTGGCGTAGACCGTCCGACCCTCCCGCACGGCGGCGACGATGGACGCGAAGTTGTCGTCCGCGAGCACGAGCTCGGACGCCTCCTTCGCGGCCTCGCTCCCCTTGAGACCCATCGCGATGCCGGCATCGGCACGCTTGAGCGCCGGCGCGTCGTTCACGCCGTCGCCGGTCATCGCGACCGTCAGGCCTCGCTCCTGCAACGCCATAACGAGCCGAAGCTTGTGCTCAGGGCTGGTGCGGGCGAACACATCGGTCTCGACGACCGCCCGTGCGAGCGCGCCGTCGTCCATGGTGTCGATGTCCGCACCCGTGAGCACGCGACCCGGCTGTTCGAGGCCGATCTGTGCGCCGATCGCCGCGGCCGTGCCGGCGTGATCGCCCGTGATCATCTTGACTCGGATCCCCGCGCGGCGGCACTCTCGCACGGCTTCGATCGCCTCCGGACGCGGGGGATCGATGAGGCCCACCAGCCCGATGAGAACGAGGCCGGACTCGATCGCCGAGGACTCAAGCACGGTCCGATCTGCCGGGCAGTCCGCCGTCGCGACGGCGATCACACGCTGACCGCGTGAGGCGATTGTCTCCACGCGCTCGCGCCAGGCGTCCGCGTCGAGCGCTCGGGCGTCACCTTGCAGCGTCCTCTCGCGGTCGCACATCCCGAGGATACGCTCGGGGGCCCCCTTGACCACGATCATGCCGTGGCCCTCGTGGTCGTGGAGCAGCGCGGCCATGTAGCGGTGTCGCGCGTCGAAGGGGATCGCGTCCGTGCGTGCCCACGCGGCGCGTTCGAACGCGGGGTCGACACCCGCCTTGCGGGCGAACGCGACCAGAGCCCCCTCCATGGGCACGCCCACGACCGTCCACGATCCGTCGTGCTCTCGGAGCGATGCGTCGTTGCACAGCAGACCGGCGCGGGCGAGTTCGAGCAGCGTCGCCGGCAGCGGGCGAGGGAGTTCGCCGCCGGTCTCGTCTTCGGCGCGGATTGTTCCGGTGGGGTCGTACCCGGCCCCGTCGACCGAGATCATGGTGTGCCCGGTGCACACGGAGGCGACCATCATCTCGCTCCGCGTCAGCGTGCCTGTCTTGTCGGAACAGATCACGGAGACCGAACCGAGCGTCTCGATCGCTGGGAGTCGGCGGACAATGGCGTTCCGCCTCGCCATCGCCTGGACCCCCACCGCCAGCGTGATGGTGAGCACCGCGGGGAGCCCCTCGGGGATCGCCGCCACCGAAAGACCCACCACCGCCATGAACATGTCGGCAAAGGGGTAGTCCATGACCACCGAGCCGTACACGAGTACCAGGGCCGCGATGATCAGGATCAACCCGGTCAGCCACCGGGCGAACGCGCCCATCTGACGAACAAGGGGGGTCGTGAGGGTCTCGACGGAAGCGAGCATCCCGCTGATCCGCCCGATCTCGGTGTCCCCACCGGTTCCCACGACGATGCCCTCGCCCTGGCCCGCTGTGACCAGCGTCCCGCTGAACGCCATGCACGAGCGGTCCCCGAGCGGCGCGTCCGCGGCGACCGGCGCGGTCGTTTTGTCCACCGGGACGGATTCACCCGTCAGGATCGCCTCCTGGATCTCGAGACCCTTGGTGGCGATGAGCCGCATGTCCGCGGGGACTTTGTCGCCCGCGCCGAGCAACACGATGTCGCCCGGCACAACAGCCTCTCCAGCGATCGTGTGCCGTTCGCCGTCTCGGCGAACACTGGCCCTCGGCGCGAGCATGCCGCGGATCGCGTCCATCGCACGCTCTGCCTTGCCCTCCTGAATGAAACCGATGATCGCGTTGGCCACCACGACCGCGAGAATCACGCCCGAATCGATGTAATGTTGCAGCATCGCGGTGGTGACGGCAGCCCCGAGCAGGACATAGATCAGGATGTTATGAAACTGCATCGCGAAGCGACGCAGCGAGCCAGACCGCTTCGGCTCCGGGAGCCTGTTTGGGCCGTATGTCCCGAGCCGGCTTGTGGCTTCGCTGGTCGAAAGGCCGTCCCGCGATCCCCCGATCGTGTCGAGGACATCGGTGATCGATCGATCGTGCCAGATCCGCGCCATAATAGTGGATAACATGGTGCGTTTATTGTAGCAACTTTCCGAACAGTCTGATTTCTAACCAGATAGAGAAAGGTGGCCGTCGCGACCGGGGGGCCGCAGCAGATCGCGAGCGACGACGACCTACACCTCACGTTCGACGACCGGCTGCCGGGATGCTCGCCGTGCCCTTTCGGGCGACCTGAAAAAGCAGCACGCCGGCGACGTGCCATGCACCCGGCCTGCCTCGGAACTCGCGGAACATAGAGACGACGTCATTCCGACGCGGGCAGGTCGAAGCGGATCACGGAGGTCGAGCCCAGCGGAGGATACTTGAGCTCGTACCGGAGCCCTCGGACATCCGACGCGTCGAGGCCCAGTCGGGTCGTGACCATCTGGACCAGTTCCGCATAACGGGGAATCAGCGGCGTCGCGACCGCTGGCGGTGTCCCGACAATCGGGGACGCGGGCTGGCGGATCGGCAGGCAGGTCGACTCATCCCACTCACCCTCGCGGTTCCCGTGCAGGAACGAATAGGCATACACCTTCGTTATCGCGTCGGCGCAGAAGTCGAGGTCCCGGTGATAGATCAGGTCGAACACGAGGTTCTCCGCCGGCACCGTCATCGTTGCACCGAACTCGCCCATCGTGTCCGCGTCGGTCTGGTACCGGCTCGCCCCAGCCCGGAGCATGTCTCCATAGAAACAGTCGATCGCGCCGCGGTTCCCGATCGGGCCGGGCCTGATGACGTAGTCCGTGCCGCCCTTCGTCTCGATCGGCTCGATCTCCGGCACATCCCCTTTCGCGAAGGTCTTGAGCGCGCGATCGGCCTGCCCCCGCTCGATCGGCTCCCACTGCTGCGTGCCGATCGCCTGCCCCGCCTGGCTCCACTGCCTCATCCGGAAGATCGGGAACCCGTCGATGGCGCGGAGACGGCGGAGCCCGAGATGCCCGCGCACCATCGCCATATCCAACTGGTCCGGGTCGTCGGCGTTCGGCGCGAGCACGCAGCACATCAGCATCGTCTTCGCCTGAATGCCGTAGATCCCGCTGTTGCCGACGAACGCCCGCTTCCGGCTCAGTTCCAGACCCACGCCCCCCCCGGGCTCCATGCCGTCGATGATCAGGTCGAGCGTCGCCCGATCGCCGACATGCACCTCGATCACACGCTCGAACGCGGTCGCCGCCTCACGGACCCGCTTCGCCGCCGTGCCCGGCGCCCCGTGGGACTCGGTGGCACCGACGATCTTCTCGATGGAGCCGATGCCCGGCACATGCGGGACAGCGCCGATGCCGTCCGTGGACCCGAGCAGGCGTGCGATGTTCCATGTCAGCGTTTTGTTGAGCTTGAAGCGGCGAGCCACATCCTGGGGATTGGCGGGATCCGCTCCAACGCTGTCGTAGAGCTCGATCAACGCCGCACGGAGCTCACCAATCGCGGCTTCACATTCGAGTTCGAGTGTCGGCATGCACATCCTCAACGATGACCCGAAAACCGGGATCGTCGCATCCTAGCGGATCATCTCCCTCCCAGAATCGGTTCATTCAAATTTCCTGATAATTTTCCATTTGGAAACTTGTCTCGTACGTCCGCTTCCATTACCGTGGGCTCGGCAGACGGAATACATCACACCAGATGCTGCCACAGACGAGGAACGCCCGCGATGTCAGCGGGCCAATGACACGCGGGCCAAGGCCCGAAAACGGAGGGATCATCATGAAGAACCTGCTCATCGCCGCGGCCTGCGCCGCCACCGCCTCGCCGGCCCTCGCCGGGTACACCGTCACCAGCAGCGACGCCCCCGCGCCCACCTACAGCACGACGCTGAACTTCGATGAGGGCGGCGTCCCCGTCGGCACCGCGATCGGTTCCGATGCATTCGCCTCCTTCGGCGTCTCCAGCCTCGCAGCGGGCGACGGCTTCAACCGCATCGAGAACTTCAGCAGCACGCCCGGCTTCGGCTGGCTCCCCAATAGCAACGCCTTCATCGGGGGATTCGGCGTGTTCATGAACTTCGAGAACGACATCACCGAGTTCTCCGCCCAGGTGTGGGACAACTCGGGCCCCGCCACCCTCTTCGGCGGTGGCATGTTCCTCGTGCTGCTCAACGACGGGGTCGAGGTCTCGTTCAACCTGATCGAGAACCCCGCCTTCGGCGGCGTGGGCGACTCCTGGTTCAACATCACCACCGACGGGGGCGATGTGTTCGATGAAATCCGCTTCGTCGGGGCCGGCTTCGCGGGCCCCCTGACCATCATGGGCGAGGCCTCCTGGAACGCCGTGCCCGCGCCCAGCGCCTTCGCGCTGCTTGGCCTTGGTGGTCTCGTTGCGAACCGCCGCCGCCGCGCCTGATCGATCCCTTCTCTTCCCAGCTCCTCGGCCGCTGACGCCGCCTTGGGGCTTTCACGCTCCACTCGACGAGCGCCCTGTGATCCCACGGATGCAACGTAGAGCCCGCACGCACCGGGCCCGAACCAATTCGGAAAGCGAGACCCGCCCATGACCGCCACCCGCTGCGCCACGACCGCCCTCCTGCTCACTCTCGCGGGATCCGCGTCCGCCCAGAGCATCCATTACTTTACCCCCGGGTTCTACGCCTCCGACCTCTCTGCCGATGGCACCGTCGCCTGCGGCAACCTCATCGGGCCCTACGAGACGTTCCGCTGGACAGCCGACACCGGCGAGGTCTTGCTGGGTGAGGCGACCGTCCCCGTGCTCGGGACCGGCGCGGGTTCGCCCGACATCTCATACGACGGCACGCGCATCTCGGCGACGATCCTCACCGAGGACGACCAGTTCGCGACGCAGGGCATCTGGACGGAGGGCGAAGGTTGGGTCCGCGCGTTCCCGCCGCTCGCGCCCGATGGCCGAGATCTCGACCAGTCCCTGGCCTCGGCCTGGGGACTCTCGGGCGACGGCACGACCGTCACCGGGTTCTACTGGTCCACCGGCACCTCTGGCCCCTTCGGCGGCGCGCAGCCCAACGCCTGGTCGATGACGAACGGCGTCACCGCGTTCAACCACACCGAGGGGCGGAACGCACGCGTCAACGACGCCAACTTCGACGCCACCGTCTTCTGCGGGTGGGAAGAGAACACCTTCGGGCAGTGGCAGCCCACGGTCTGGCGCGACAGTGTCAAGATCCGTCTCTCCGAGAACGACGCCTTCGTCGGCGCCGAGAAGCTCACCGCGGACGGCGACACCGTCGTCGGCAACAGCCTCAACCCCCTCACCCTCAACCGAGAGCCCACCATCTGGGCCTGGAACGGCGCGTCGTACGACCAGCAGCGGCTCGGTGTCCTGCCCGGCACCCCTGCGATCAACGGTTGGGGCGTCGCGCTGGGCGTCACCGACGACGCCTCTATGGTCGTCGGCGCCAACTACTACTCGTTCAGCCCCGGGGGGACCGCGGACGGCATCATCTGGACCGCCGATACCGGGCTCGTCAAGGCCAACGACTTCGTCGCTTCCATCGGGCTCGACATCGCGGACGAAATCTACATCCGCAGCGTCGACGCGATCTCCGCGGACGGGTCGACCATCCTCGTGGGCGGGCAGAGCCCCGTCACATTCGAACTGCTCAGCGCGATCATCCGCATCGAGCCCGGGTGCGGCAACGCCGCCGACATCGCCGAGCCCTTCGGCGTCCTCGATCTCGCCGACATCAGCGCGTTCGTCGCGGGGTTCACAAGCCAGGACCCGATCGCCGACCTCGATGGCAATGGAGTCTTCGACCTCGCCGACATCAGCGAGTTCGTGACGGCATTCACAGCCGGCTGCGGCGGTTCCTGAATCGCCGAGCATTTCTGAACACCGCTTCAGGACGGCGGGCGACCCAGCAGATCAGCCCGGACCCGTGCCTCGCAACAACTCAGAGTCACGAGTCACGCCGAGACACGTACAACCAGAAATTCGAACAAGGCCGATTCGGTTGGTAAAGCACCTCCCGGATCGGCCTGTTTCTCTTCGCTTCGGCTTGGAAATAGCGGGGACTGGATTCGAACCAGCGACCTCCGGGTTATGAGCCCGACGAGCTACCAGACTGCTCTACCCCGCAATCAGGAGAGAAGCCTAGACAGCACGGCCGAACGGGTCAATCGACGGGGTCGTTTTGCCATGCAGGACGACAACACAGCCCGGACTCGGGCACCATCCAAACCCGTTAATCGGCGAATGCACCCGACCCACCGGATCTCGCCCGGCATCACGACGAAACCGGGTGCCAGATCGTCTTGGTCTCCACGAACGGTTCGATGACCCACGGGCTCTCCATGGCAGAGTCGTCCGCGAACCCGGCCGCCAGGTCCGGCCCGAGATCGAGCACTTGGACCCGCTTCATGTTCTCCGCCGCCCCCGCCTCGAGGGCCGTCCGGTGTTCATCGGAGACGCCCGCCGCGAAGACGCCGGCGATCGCCCGGTGGGTCGCGAAGTGCTCGACGAGTTCGTCCCGCAGGCCGGTGAGGATGTTGACCACGCCCCCCGGCAGGTCGCAGGTTGCCAGCACCTCGGCAAGCACGCACGCCGGGATCGGGTTCGTCTCGCTCGCGAGCAGGACGACCGCGTTCCCCGAGCAGATCACCGGGGCGACGAGGCTGACGAGCCCCAGCAGGCTCGGCTCGTCGGGGCAGACCACCCCCACCACCCCCGTCGGCTCGGGGACGCTGAAGTTGTAATACGGCCCCGTGACTGGATTATGGCAGCCGAGGATCTGGGGGTACTTGTCCGCCCAGCCCGCGAACGCGACGAGGCGATCGACCGAAGCGTCCATCTCGGCGAGCGCGGCGTCCTTGCCGACCTTCCCGGTGATCGAGATCGCGGCCGCGAGTTCGTCGCGCTTGCCCTCGAGCATCTCCGCCATGCGGTAGAGGATCTGGCCGCGCAGATAGGCGTTCGCCGACGCCCAGCCCGGCTGCGCCTTCTCGGCGGCCTCGACGGCGTTCCGCAGATCCTTCCGGCTCGACCGGCAAGTGTGGGCGACAACGGAGCCCGACGCATCGGCGACCTTGATCGACCGCCCGCTCTCGGTGCGGGGGAACTTGCCGCCGATGAAGAGCTTGTAGGTTTTCAGCACGCTCAGTCGCTCGCTCATCGGTCACCCCCGAGCTTCACATAGCCCCGCAGCCCCTGCATCCCGCCCTCGCGCCCGAAGCCCGATTCCTTGTACCCGCCGAAGGGCGAGGCGGGATCAAAGCGGTTGTAGGTGTTCAGCCAGACGATGCCGGCCTTGAGCTGCCCCGCGATCTCGAAGATCTTGCTGCCCTTGTCGGTCCACACGCCCGCGGCCAACCCGTACGGCGAGTTGTTCGCCCGCGTGATCGCCTCCTCCGGGGTGCGGAAGGTTAGCACCGCAAGCACAGGCCCGAAGATCTCCTCCCGAGCCACGGTATGGCTCGCCTGCACCCCGGTGAAGAAGCTCGGTTTGCACCAGTACCCGATGCTGGGCAACTCGCACGAGGACTCGAAGACGTCCAACCCCTCGTCGCGGGCGATGTCGAAGTACTTGGCGATCGTCTCCAACTGCGGCCTGCTGTTGATCGCCCCGACATCCGTGTTCTTGTCGAGCGGATCGCCCACGCGCAGCGACTGCAAACGGATCTTGAGCTTGGCGATGACCTCGTCGGCGACACCCTCCTGCACGAACAGCCGGCTGCCGGCGCAGCACACGTGCCCCTGGTTGAAGTAGATCCCGCTGACGATGCCCTCGACCGCCTGATCGATCGACGCGTCGTCGAAGATGATGTTTGGGCTCTTGCCGCCCAGTTCGAGCGTCAATTTTTTGCCCGTCCCCGCGACGGCCCTCGCGATCTTCTTGCCGACCTCGGTCGACCCCGTGAACGCGACCTTGTCGACCCCAGCGTGCTCGACGAGCGCCGACCCTGCCTCGCCATCTCCTGTGACGATGTTCACAACGCCCGGCGGCAGCCCGATCTCATCGAAGATTTCCCCGAGCCGCAACGCCGTCAGCGGCGTCGTCTCCGCGGGCTTGAGCACGCACGTATTCCCGCACGCGAGCGCCGGCGCAAGCTTCCACGCCGCCATCAGCAGGGGGAAGTTCCACGGGATGATCTGCCCGCAGACGCCGACCGGCGTCGGCTCCGCGCCGCCGAACGCGTACTTCAGCTTGTCGCACCACCCGGCGTGGTAGAAAAAGTGGGCCGCGACGAGGGGGATGTCCACATCCCGGCTCTCCTTGATCGGCTTCCCGTTGTCCATCGTCTCCAGGATCGCGAACTCGCGTGCGCGCTCCTGCAACCTCCGCGCAATTCGGAACAGGTACTTGCCCCTCTCCTTCGCTGGCAGCGCCGCCCACTTCGGCTGCGCTTCACGCGCCGCGTTCACCGCGGCGTCGATGTCAGCCACTGTCCCGCGTGCAAACGTCGAGAGTTTCTGCTCATTCGCCGGGTTGAGCGTGTCGAGCGTGCCGCCTTTGGCCGCGCCCACGAACGTTCCACCGATGTAGTGGCCGTGGGAGTCCGCAATCTCGACCTTCGTCGTCTCGGGTGCGGGGGCGTAGTCCCAAGCGCTCGCGAACTCGAGCGCGGGCGATCGGCCCGGGCCGGCGGCGGAGGTCTTCGTCACGGCCGCGGCGTCCTGTTCTTGAAAAGTCGTCATCGCTGCCTTCCGTTGCTCTACTCGTCGCACCCGTGTGCCACGGCCGTGTCGGCCGTGCCGGATCAATCTGCCGTGTCCGCCGTTCCAGCACGGCCGGAACGGCCGTGGCACACAAAGTCCTCGTCACCGATTACGCCACCCCGAAGTCATACCCCGCCGTGTACCGCCCCGTCTTCCGTCGCACGATCTGTCGCAGGATGTCGTCTGCCAAACTGCTCGCCCCAAACCGGAACCAGTCCGGCGACAGCCACGCGTCGCCCAGCGTCTCTTTGACCATCGCCAGATAGTGCAGGCTCTGCTTCGCGGTCCGGATGCCGCCCGCGGGCTTCATCCCGATCCGCTTTCCATCTCTCAGCCAGGCGTCGCGGATCGCCTCGAGCATCACGAGCGTCACGCCCATCGTCGCGGCGGGGCTCACCTTGCCGGTGCTCGTCTTGATGAAGTCGCCGTCGCGGATCTGCGCGATCGCGAGGTCGCTCGCCCGGCGCACGTTGTCGTACGTCTCGAGCTCGCCCGTCTCGAGGATGACCTTCAGATGCACCTCGCGCCCGCCCGGCCCGCCTTGTGCGCACACCGCGGTCACCTCGGCGATTTCCTCGGCGACAATGCCGTACTTGCCGGAGAGGAACGCCCCCCGGTTGATGACCATGTCGATCTCGTCCGCACCATCCGCGATCGCCTTTGCGGTGTCGCGCAGGCGAACATCCAGCGGGTACTGCCCGCTCGGGAACCCCGTCGCCACCGAGGCGACGTTGATGCCGCTGCCCCCGAGCGCCTCGGCCGCGACCGGCACCATCGATGGATAGACGCACACCGCCGCCACGCTCGGCAGCCGTTCACCCAGCACCCGCTCGTCGTCGGGCATGGGCCGGCGGGCCTTGGCACACAGCGACCGCACCTTCTCAGGGCTGTCCTTGCCTTCCAGCGTGGTCAGATCGACCATCGAGAGGGCGAGGCGGAGCCCCGCGTCCTTGGCGGTGGTCTTGATCGACCGCGTCGTAAACGACGCGGCTCGCGCATCGGCGGAGACGCGGTTGATGGTCGGGGAATTCACGGCCTGAAAAACCGTCGGAGATGCTGCCATGCCCAGAGTTTAGGGGCCCCGACGCCCCGCGACGGGATTCCCCACCCATCCCCCCTCACCAAAGAGGTTCAGCCCTCCCCGCCCCAGGGCCCCGCCTCGAGCCCGTCTTCCTCGTCGCCCTCCGCCTCGTCATCCTCGTCGCCGTCCTCGTTCTCAAGCACGATCGCCGGCACCCGCAGATCGAGCACCTTGGCATTGAATGCGGGGATCTCCTCGTCCATCACCACCCCGAGCCGATCGAGCTGCTCGGCAAGCTGCCCGTTGAGGTACGCGAAGACCTCGCGGGATTGTGCCGTCGGCGGGTGATCGCCGTCCACGGTGTACGCGAGCGAGGCGAGCTTGTCGTTGAGACGCACCGGGAAGTTCAGCGGGTCCTGTGACGACTTGCTCTTGGTCTGCAGGATCGTTTCCTCGATCTCGGTAAGCGTCTCGCGGAGCGACTTCGCGTCGTCCTTGAGATCATCCTCGAGCCCCGCCGCCCTCGCACGCTTCATCGCGTCGGCGATCTGACCACGCACCGTGCGCACGTCGTTGACCGCCTCGTGCGCTTCGTCAATGGCATCGAGGATCTCGGTCAGCAACTCGTGCTGATCGGCGAACTCGTCGGGCGTCGTGTCGTGCCGCGGATCGGGCAGGATCTCGAACTGTGCCGTGCGCACGACCTCGCCCGCCTCGAGCTCGACGGTGTACGTCCCGGGAACCGCCCTCGGCCCGGAGGGCGGGCCGGGCCAACCGACCGCGCCGGGCACACGCGTCGGCCGCTCGCCCCGGTAGTTCCAGTTGAACCGGTTCATCCCCGGCTCGGCCTTGATCGTCCCGATACCCTTCTTGGACTTCGCCTTCAGCCCGTCCACCTCGACCGCGAACGCGCGCACGACCTCGCCGTCGCCATCGATGAACCGCATCACCGGCGCGTGCTCGAGCGTCTCGCCCAGCCCCTCGGGCAGGTAGAAATGCACCCGGCTCGAGTCCCAGCCCTCCCGATAGGAAGCCTGGGGCGTGAGCAGCGCGATCTCGCCCGCTTTGATGTTCTTCTGCGTCTGGCGGATCACCGCGAGATCGTCCAGGATCCAGAACGATCGCCCCTGGGTGCTGATCACCAGGTCGTCGTCCTTGATCGCGAGATCCGTCACCGGCACGCGCGGCAGCTCGAGCTGGAGCGAATCCCACGAATCGCCCGCGTCGCGCGAGAACCAGACGCCGGTCTCGGTGCCGGCGTAGAGCAGGCCCTCGACCTCGGGGTCTTCCCGCACGGCGCGCACGAACGCACCGTCGTCGATGCCACCGACAACGAGTTCCCACGTCTTGCCACGGTCCCGCGTGCGATAGATATACGGCGCGAAGTCATCCATCTTGTAGCGGTTCACCGCGGCGTACGCGACATCCGCGTCGTGCGGCGACGCCTCGATCAGACTGATCATGGGCCAGTCGCCCATGCCCTCGGGTGTGACGTTCTGCCACGTCGCGCCGTTGTCGCTCGAGACATGGATCAACCCATCATCTGTGCCCGCCCAGATCACGCCCGCCTCGACGGGGGACTCGGCGATCGTGAACACCGTGCAGTAGTACTCGACGGAGGTGTTGTCCTTGGTGATGGGCCCGCCCGACGACTGCTGCTTGCTCTTGTCGTTGGTGGACAGGTCCTCGCTGATCGCGTCCCAGCTCGCCCCGCGGTCGGTCGAGCGGAAGACCCGCTCGCCCCCCACGTACACCGTCTCGGGGTCGTGGGGCGAGATCACGATGGGGAAGGTCCACTGGAAGCGGTGCTGCAGCTCTTCCGCGCCGGCACCCATCGGGTTTTCGGGCCAGACCGAGATGTTCCGGCTCTCCCCGATGTCGTGATCGTAAATAGACAGATACCCGCCGTAACACCCCGCGTACACGATGTCGGGGTTCTCGGGGTGCACGGCGATATAGCCGCACTCGCAGCCGCCCACGCTGAACAGGTCACGCTCCCAGTTGCCGAACTGCCGCGCCCGGCTCGAGACCGACGCGGTCGAGTTGTCCTGCTGCGCGCCGTACACGCGGTAGGGGTACGCGTTGTCCACCGTCACGTGGTAGAACTGCGCGGTGGGCTGGTTCGACTGCTCCGACCACGAGCGCCCCCCGTCGTAGCTCACGTTTGCGCCGCCATCGTTCGAGTTGATTATCCGCTCGTTGTCGAACGGGTCGATCCACAGATCGTGGTTGTCCGAGTGCGGCACGCGGATCCGGCTGAATGACTTCCCGCCGTCGATCGACTTATGAAACCCGACGTTCATCACGTAGACCGTGTCGGGCTCCACCGGATCCGCCGTGATCTGCGTGTAATACCACGCACGCTGGCGCAGCGAGCGGTCGCTGTTGACCGTGCGCCAGGTATCGCCCCCGTCGGTCGAGCGGAACACGCCGCCCTTGTCCGCCTCGACGATCGCGTAGACCAGGTCGCGCTGCGCCGCCGACACCGAGACGCGGATCTTGCCCAGCGTGCCGTCCGGGAGCCCCTCGGCCTCGCCGTCCTCACCCGTGAGCATCGCCCAGGTCTCGCCGCCGTCCGTAGATCGGTACAGCCCGCTCCCCTCGCCGCCCGACTCTAGCGACCAAGGCGAGCGGCTCACCCGCCAGAAGCTCGCGAACAGCACGCGCGGGTTGTTGGGATCCATCTCGATGTGCACCGCGCCGGTGCGGTCGTTGACATACTTGATCTTGTCCCAGGTCTCCCCGCCGTTGGTCGAGCGGAACACGCCCCGCTCGGCGTTGGGCCCGAACACGTGACCCAGCGCCGCGACGTACACGGTGTCGGGGTCGGCCGGGTGGACAAGCACCTTCCCGATCTGCCGAGTGTCTTCGAGCCCCACGTGCTCCCAGGTCTTGCCCGCGTTGCGCGAGCGGTAGACCCCGTCGCCGTGACTGAAGTTTCCGCGGACATCCGCCTCGCCCATCCCGACGTAGATGACATTCGGATCCGACGGCGCGACCGCGATCGACCCGACGCTCCCTGTCTCGAAGAAGCCGTCGCTGATGTTGCTCCACCGTTCCCCGCCGTCGGTGGTCTTCCAGACCCCGCCCCCGGTCGCGCCCATGTAGTAGGTGTCGCGGTCGCCGACGACGCCTGTGACGGTCTGCACGCGCCCGCCCCGGGCGGGCCCGATCGCGCGCCACTCGAGCGAGCCGAGCCAGTCGGGCTCGTCGGCGGCACCCGCGGGGGCAACGACCAGCGCGGAGTGCAGAGCCGTGAGCAGAGCCATGAGAGCAAGCGAGACGATGCGTGCAGGGATCATGCTGAGTCCTTCTTCGGAAGACGAGAGGCGGAGCGTTCGCGTCGGTGAAGCGTACCGGGCCCGCCGATGCCGGGCGAGGGATTCGTTAGACTCGATGACATGCCAGTGGGCATCCTCGTCATGGTCTTTGTGCTTGTGTTCATGGGCGCGATCCTCATGATCGTCGTCGGTTTCGCACAGGCAAAGAAGCGTCGGGAGGCCCTCGCCGGTCTCGCCACCAGCCTCGGCTTCTCCTTCGACCCATCCAGAGATTCGCGTCACGACGACGAATACCGGCACTTCTCTATATTTCGAAAGGGGCACGGTCGGGTCGCGTTCAACACCATGCGGGGCGAGATCGAGATCGAAGGCCGACGCTTCGCGGTCAAGATGGGCGACTTCCGCTACCGCGTGACGTCGGGCTCGGGAAAGAACCGGAGCACGCGCACGTACACGCTCAGTTACCTGATCGCCCACCAGCCCTTCGTGACGCCCGATCTGCTCATCCGACCCGAGAACGCGCTCGACAAGCTCGCGGGCATCATCGGTTTCGACGATATCGACTTCGAATCCGAGGAGTTCAGCCGCCGGTTCCTGGTCAAGAGCGGTGATCGCCGCTTCGCCTACGACACGATCGACCCGCGGATGATGGAGTTTCTGCTCGGCTCCGACCCACCCTCGATCGACATCGAGCAAGGCCGGTGCCTGCTCTATCGCTCGACGCGATGCTGGACGCCGCAGCGATTCCGCGACGAGCTCCGATGGCTTACCGAATTCTTCAGTCACTGGCCTGACCACGTGACCCGATCCCTCGACAGTTCCTCGACACGCAACAACCCCGGAGCCTGACCCGTGGAACCGCTCATCATCGTGATCGTGCTCGTCGGGCTTCCATCGCTGCTGGTGATGATCTGGGCGTTCGCGATCTACAACCGCTTCGTGCGCCTCCGCAATCACATCCGCGAGAGCTGGGCCGGCATCCGCGTCGAGCTCCAACGCCGGTACGACCTGATCCCCAACCTCGTTGAAACGGTCCGGGGCTACGCGGCCCACGAACGGGAGACGCTCGGAGCGGTCGTCGAGCGGCGGAACAGAGCGCTCGCGAACGACAGTTCGCCAGTGAGCCAGTCGGCCGACGAGCGCGCGCTCGAGTCCTCGCTGACCCGCCTGCTGGCGATCGCCGAAGACTACCCCGAGCTCAAGGCGGACGGGCACTTCCGAGAGCTTCACGATGAACTCGTGAACACCGAGGACCGGCTCGCGGCCACGCGGCGGTTCTACAACGCGAATGTCCGCGACTACTCGAACCTGCGCGAGCAGTTCCCGACAAGCGTCATCGGGAGCATGGGCGGGTTCGGCCCGCAGTCATTCTTCGAGCTCAGCGACGAACGCGCCGCCCACCCGCCCGACGCCTCGTTCGATCGACCGGGATCGGATGACCGGGTTTGACGACCGATCCCGATTGGCCGAGTCCGGCCCACAGTCCAAAGCCGGTGACTTCAAACGGTCTGCCCCGACTTCTGCATCCGGGACCACCGCTTGATCGCGGGGTCTTTCGAGATCTTCGCCGACGCGTCGTCGTCGGCGCGGTACTTCTCGAGAATCGACGCGGCGACCAGACCCATGAACACCGGCTGCGGGTTCAGAGGCCGGCTCGTCAGCTCCGGGTGGAACTGCGCCCCGACGAAGTAGGGATGGCTGATCTCAGGGCGGTCCCCGTCCGGGCCCGAATCCGCGACCTGCGGCAGCTCGAGCATCTGCATGATCGGGACATCGGGGTGACGCCCGCTGAAGATCATCCCCGCGGCCTCGAGCCGCTCGATCCACGCGGGCTCGACCTCGTAGCGGTGGCGGAAGCGTTCGTGGATGCTGGTCTTCCCGCCGTGCAGGAAGGACGCGAGCGATCCCGCGGTCACTTTCACGTCTTGGGCGCCGAGCCGCATCGTGCCGCCCAGCCCCTCGATCTCTTTCTGCTCGGGCAGCTCGCTGATGACGGCGCTCGCCGATTCGGGATCGAACTCGGTGCTCGTCGCGTCGGCGATCCCGAGCACGTTGCGCGCGAACTCGATGACCGCGACCTGGAAGCCCAGGCAGATGCCCAGGTAGGGCACCCGGTTCTCGCGGCAGTGCTTCACGCACGCGATCTTGCCCTCGACACCCCGCGAGCCGAACCCGCCGGGCACGATCACGCCGTCGAGCCCCGCGAGCCGGTCGGCGACGTTCGCGTCGGTCATGTCGGTCGTGTCGATCCACCGCTGCTGGATCTTGACGTTCAGGTGCGCGCCGCAGTGCTCGAGCGACTTATCGATCGACGCGTACGCGTCCCGCAGCTCGGCGTACTTGCCGGTGATGCCGACCGTGATCTCCCGCTCGCGCGGGCCCGTCAGCTTGTCAACGAACCCGCCCCACGTCCGCCGGGCCTTGTCCTCGTGCACCGCGTCCACCCGGTCGTGCAGCCCGATCAGGCTCATGATCTCGCGATCGAGCCCCTCCTGACGCATGTCGTCGGGGATCGTGTAGATGCTCTCGCGGTCGTGCATGCTGAACACCCGACGCATCGGCACGTTGCTGAACATCGCGATCTTCTCGAGCACGTTCGAGTCGACACGACGACCCGCGCGGCACGCCAGCACCTGCGGCTGCACGCCCGCCTCCATCAACCGCTTGATGCCGAGCTGCGCCGCTTTGCTCTTCTGCTCGCCCAGCGTCTGCGGCTCGATGACATACGTCAGCGCCACGAAGCAGCACGACTCGGGGCCCTCCTCGAACGCCAACTCCCGCAGCGCCTCGATGTAGAAACCGTTCTCGTAATCGCCGACGGTGCCGCCCACCTCGACGAACACAACGTCCGCAGGGTTGGTCCCATCGCCCCGCAGCGCCAGTTCCCGCAGCTTGCGCTTCACCTCGCCCGTGACGTGCGGGATCATCTGCACGTCGCGCCCGAGATAGACCCCCTGCCGCTCGCGGTCGAGGATCTCGTGGTAGATCTGCCCGCTGGTCACGAAGTTGCGGCGCGTCAGGTTCTGGTCGAGCATCCGCTCGTAGGTGCCCAGGTCCATGTCGCATTCGGTGCCATCATCGAGGACGAACACCTCGCCGTGCCGGTAGGGATTCAGCGTGCCCGAGTCGAGATTGAGGTAGCCCTCCATCTTGATCGGCGCGACCGTCAGCCCCTTGTCTTTGAGCATCTTCGCGAGGCTCGAGGCGAAGATCCCCTTGCCCAGCCCGCTCATCACCGTCCCGACGACGAACACATACTTGTGAAACCCGGGGCGGTACCCATCGGGCATCGGGCTGTAAAACTCCGTGCTCGTCGATCGGCTATGACCCGCCCGCCCCAGCAGCGAGTCGCCCCCCGCCCCGGTCTCGTCCGACGGCGTGGGGGGATTGCCCCTCCGACCAGATCTGGAATCAGACCGATTCCCCGACTGATTCCCCGTCTGGTTCCCGGAGTGGGTCCCAGACCGGGTCAAAGGTTGCTGGCGAGACGATCGCGGCTCGATTTCCGAGTGGGGCATGTCCGATCGTACCAAATCGGCGCGCCGATTGGCAGCCTCAACCCCGAGACGAGCCCCACCTTTTCACAAAAGCCGCGTATTCCTCCGGCGTATCGATCCCCACCGGCGCACTTTCCCGGACCGCCACCGCGATGCGAAGCCCGTGTTCCAGCCAACGCAACTGCTCCAATTGCTCGGCCTGCTCCAGCGGGGTCGGCTTCATCGACAGATACCCGAAAAGGCTGCCGAGGCTGTACGCATACAGCCCGACATGCTTCAGCGGCGTGATCTCGATCGACTCATCCCGCCGGTACGGCGTCACGCCCCGCGTGAACAGAAGCCCCGGCGCGATCTTCTTCTTCCCAACAACACCCACGATCGCCTTGACGATGTTCGGATCCGCCGGGTCTTCGCCCTCGCCGAACGGCACCGCCACCGTCCCCACAGACGCCCCGCTCGCCAGCGCCAGAATCGCCGCATCGATCAGCCCCGGGTCCACCTCAGGCTCATCGCCCTGGACGTTCACGACGATCGCAGACTCGTCCAGACCCAGGAGTTCCCCGGCCTCCGACAGCCGGCTCGTGCCGTTCGGGTGATTCCCCGTCATCACCGCCCCGAACCCCGCCTCGACCACCGCGTCCGCGATCTCGTCGGCGTCCGTCGCCACGACGACCTGGTCGATCGACTCGGCCTGCGCCGCCTGCTGACACACGTGGACCACCATCGGCGTCCCGGTCTCGGCCGCGAGGGCCTTGCCGGGGAATCGCGTCGAGCCCATGCGGGCCGGGATGATCGCCGTCGCTTTGCTCATCAGAGGACCTCCTGCAGAGAACCCGCGGCCCGCGTCAGGCCCGCAGTTCCTTGATCAGGTCCTTGATCGCCTGCCGCCGCTCCACAATGTCCCTGTAATCGAAACGCTTCATCGCGATCTGTGACGCGATCCGGTCGGCCTCTTCCGCCGCACCGATATCCCGATCGCCGTCCGCCTTCTCCTGCAGCGCCGTCAGCAGGCCGTACCGGAGTTCCATCGCGATCTCGCTCCCCTCGTCGCCCACGCCATCCAGCGCCGCCCGATAGGTGTCGATCGCCTCGGCCGCCCAGCCGATCGCGTGGAACGCCTCGGCCTTGTACCGCAGCACGGCCTTGCGGTGCTGGGGGTCTTCCTCGGCCTTCTGGAACAGCCCGATCGCCTCGTTGTGCTCGCCCTTCTCGTGGAGGATCTTGCCGAGCTCGAACTTGATCCCCATGTTCGTCGGGTAGTTTTCGACCTGGAGCTTCAACTCCTCGACCTGCTTGTCCTGCATCGCCTTGATGGCGTCCGCGAGCTTCGAGGCGATCTTCTCATCGTCCGGCTTCGCCGCCGCCTGCGCCTTGAGTGTCCGGATCATCCGCCGGTCGATGCGCAGCTGCACCTCGCCCTGCCGCTGCCGCATGCGGAACTGACCCGTCTCCTCAAAAGCCTTCTTGAACAGCAGCAATGCCTTGAGCTCGTCCTGCGGCTTGCCCCGATCGAGCAGCGCCCGCGCGTAGGCCTCGACCGTCGGCTGATCGTCCGGACGCTCCTCGTATTCCTTCTTCTTCACCGCCACCAGACGGTCTTTCACGTCGCCCGTCTTGACGATCGCGTCCTCCGCCTCGAGGTCCTGCTGCTTCCCCGCGTCGCGGATGCTCTGACGGAAGCCCCCCTCCTGGCCCTTCGTCTCCTCGAACTTGCCCCGCTTGATCGCCGATGACGCGAGCATCTCTTTGACACGCGCCGCGAGATTCCCGTCCGACGGATCGAGGTTCATCGCCGTCTGACCGGCCTCAACCGCGAGGTCGAACGCATCGGCCTGGTCGAAGATGTCCAGCAGCTTGACCCACACGTCCTTTTTCGGCTTCTCTTCCTGCCGCGCGAACTGCATCGCCCGCTGACCAAGAATCGTCGTGATCTCCGTCAGCCCGAGCCCCGCCGACGCTTCCGCCGCCTTGAGCGTCGCCGACCCGCTCGTGGGCTTGAGCCCCCAGTTGAGCAGCGCTTGCTGATACTTGAGAATCTGCCCCTGCCCGCTCAGGCCCTTGCCGATCTCCTTGCCGTTCGCCTTCTTGCCCTCTTCGTTGGCGTACGCCTGGATCGAATTGAAGAACCCCTGGAAGCCCTCGATGCTCGACGGGTCCTGCGCGAGCCCGTTGAGCCAGAGCTGGGCGGCGTACGGATAGTTCAGCGTGTCGTGCGTTGTCTTCGCCCGATCGAAGAACACCCGCGCCTTCTCGGGGCTGAAACCACCGTTCCCGGGGGTTCCATCGCCACCGTCGCCGTTGCCCGCGTCGTCGCCTTTTTTCTTTCCGAATAGCGCCAAAGCCCAACACTCCCATCGGGCGCAGGGCACCCGTCTTCATTCTTCCGCCGCCCGGCGAGGCCGAGCACCCAACCCCCAACAACTCGCCCCGCCCTTGCGTCCCCCCACCAAGCCCGGTCTGGGCTCGGCAACGGGAGACCATCAGTTTAGCGCGAGCGACCCGCTGAGAGGCACCCGCGGCGAATCCGCACCCGATCCAGCTTCCATGCCGATCCCGGCCCCAACCCCAATACCAGTCCCGGCCCGCGATCTGACCCGACGGCACGCCAACCAATCCCGACGCCCTGTTCTAGGATGCTGTGTATGCCCCACAAGCCCGATACACCAAACCCGCCCCCGGCGGACGTCGACCCCGCGATGCTCACGATCGTCCACTATCCCGCCGATGTGCTCCGCAGGAAAGCCGCGAACATCGACGCCGACCCCGCCGCGATCGCACCCATCGTCGCCGCCGGTGAAAAAATGATCCAGCTCATGCGCGACGCGCCCGGCATCGGCCTCGCAGCCCCGCAGGTGGGCCTCTCATGGCGACTATTCGTGGCCGACGTGCCCGCCGACGACGAGCGCAACCTCGACACCGACTCGGCCATCCAAACCGCCACCGATGGACCAGAGATCTACATCAACCCCGTTCTCTCAAGGCCCCAGGGCGACCGCGAGTTCATGGAAGAAGGCTGCCTCAGCCTCCCCGGTGTCTTCGGCGACGTCGCGCGCCCACCCACCATCACCATGGCCTATACCGACCGGAACGGCGATCGGATCACCCGAAAAGCAACCGGATTGCTCGCCCGCTGCTGGCAGCACGAGGCCGACCACCTCGACGGCGTCCTCATCCTCGACCGGATGACCAAACCCGACCGTCTCCGCATCCGCACCAAACTCGAGAAACTCGAAAACGCCGCGATCAAGTAGCGTCGCCGAGAACAGAGGCCCCGCCCCGTGAACATCATCTACTTCGGATCCGGCGCGTTCGGCCTCCCCACGCTCACCGCGCTGGCGCAGCAGCACACCATCACCGCCGTCGTCACCCAGCCCGACCGCAAGGCGGGACGGGGCAAGTCGCTCACCCCCACCCCCATCGCCGCGTGGGCCGCCGAGCACCTGCCCGACACCCCGATCTACAAGCCCGAGAACGTCAACGAACCCCAGGTCAGGGACCAGATCCGCGCGCACAACGCGGGCGACCCGGACCTCGCCTGGGTCATCATCGCGTTCGGCCAGAAACTCAGCCCCGAACTGCTGGCCGACCGCTTCTCGATGAACCTCCACGCCTCGATCCTCCCCCGCTGGCGCGGCGCCGCCCCCATCAACGCCGCCATCGTCGCGGGTGACGCCGAGACCGGGAACTCCGTCATCACCCTCGCCGACCGCATGGACGCCGGGCTGATCCTCGGCCAATCCCGCAGACCCATCGAACCAACCCAGACCAAGGCGGACCTCGAGGAACTCCTCGCCGCCGACGGCCCCGATCTCGTCCTGGACGTCCTCGCCAGGCACGAGTCCCGCACCCTCGAGCCAAGCAAACAGAACGAATCGCTGGTCACGCTCGCCCCCAAGATGTCCAAGTCAGATGGTCGGATCGACTTCCGCGACGACGCAGACATCTGCCGGTGCAAGGTCAACGGCTACAGCCCCTGGCCCTCCGTCACGGTGTGCTACAACGACCAGCCCCTGAAGATCCTCCGCGCCGATTCCCAACAACGAGACGGGGCCGACCCGCCTGGCACGATCATCGATGAAAAGTCGGGCCTCATCGCCTGCGCCCCGGGGACAGCCCTCCGCGCGATCGAGGTGCAGCCCCCCGGCAAGAAGCCGATGCCCTGGGCCGACTTCGCCCGAGGCAGGTCGGTGCAGAAAGGCGATACGCTGACCCAGCCTCCCGCGACCTGATCGCATCAAACACCATGCCCAAACGCCGCAGCACCATCCCGTTCCCCCAGAATCTCTGGGAGATGCTGCGCCCCAAGCCGAGCCGAAATCCGACCCGGAAGCGCAGGCCGAAACCCGCCCCGAAGCGATCCGCCGCGGGCGCACAGTCCCGGCCCAGAACCGCCCCCGCGCCGGGCTCGATGGCCGCCCGCTACGCCGAGCTCGAACGCCGCATGCTCAAGCACTACGGCGTCCGCGTCCGAAAGTGGCGCACGAGCATGTCGGGCGTCGCCTGGCAGGTGACCTACCAGGACGGAACCGTTGCCCGCCTCCTCGAATCACCCAAACCGAAGGGTCCCATGTCGTGCGCGATCTTCCTGCACGAGATCGGCCACCACGCGATCGGGTTCAAGACCTACAAGCCCCGCTGCCTCGAGGAATACCACGCCTGGAAGTTCGCGATCGACACAATGGAGGCCGAAGGGCTGAACGTGACCGACCGCGTCCATGCGCGCATGCGCGACTCGCTCCGCTACGCCGTCGCGAAGGCCGCCCGCCGGGGACTCAAACAGATCCCCCCCGAGCTGCTGCCATTCCTCGATGATTGAGCCTCACTTCGCCCGCTCGAGCGGCAGCGGGTCCTCGCTCCGCCCCTCGGCC
>DDFO01000008.1:118295-130337 GCA_002337215.1 Phycisphaerales bacterium UBA1926
AGAGCAACTCGACGATCAGGATCTTCACGCACGCCGCAATCGGGATCGCGATCAGCATCCCGAACACCCCGAAGAGCGCCCCCCCCGCGAGCGTCGCAAAGAGAATCGTGGGCGTGTCCATGTTCGTGCTCTTGCCCTGGATGATCGGGGTCCACACGTAGTCGTCGAGGGCCTGGCCCACAAAGTAGACCACCATCGGGGCGCCCACGACCCACCACCAGTTGCCCCGCAGCCCGTCGTAGCCCTCGAGCCAGAGCAGGCCCACCGAGATCGGGATGCCCACCAACGCGAGATAGGGCACGATCGAGAGGATCGCGACCGCCGGCCCGACGATGAACGCCGCGGGGACACCGATCACAAAGTACGCAACGCTGAACACGATGCTCTGGAAAAACGCGATCGTGAGCCGCCCGCGCACGAACCCGCTGATCACAGCGTCGCACTTGCCCGCGAGGTCCACGATCCGGTCCTTGTGCCGCTCGGGGAGCAGGTTGCGCGCGAAGCCCTTGACGCCGACCCAGCCCGTCGACACAAAGTAGAAGAAGAACCCGGTCAGGAAGATCCCGAACGCGACGCTGAACACCCCGCCCACGAACGCGAGCACGCCCTGCACCGCCTCGACGCCGAAGTCCGCCGTCGAGCCCACCGCGCTCGCCGCGCCCTCTTTGAGCCGATCCGTCAGCGACTTCAGGACCGGCTGCAGGTCCTCGTTGGTCCCGTTCTCGAGCAGACGATCGCGGATCCAGCCCCAGGCGGGCCCCGCCTCGTCGATCACCTTCTGGGCGAGCTGCTCATCGTTCGGCGCGCGCACGGACTCGTACACCATCCCGACGCGGTCGCCCGTCGAGCCCAGCAGGCCCACGAACTGCGTCACCCCCACCGTGATGCCGACCACGCTCGGCACGACCACCAGCAGCACCGTCGCGCCGATCAGCCCCCCCACCACCGCGGGCCGGCTGAATCTGGTCTTCGTTTCCAGCCAGGCGATCACCGGCTCGAACAGGTACGCAAGCAGGATCGCCAGCAGCAGCGGCACGGTGACCACGCTCGTCGCCTCGCCGAGCAGGAAGAGCCCCACGACCGCGAGCGCGAGCAGCACGTCCCGCACGGGCTGGATCTGCCAGAGGTGCAGATCGCGCCAGCCGATCGTCCGAGCAGACTCGCCCTCGGCGTGCTCGCCCGTCCCGCCCCCTGTCCCGGATTGGTGCGCGTTCTCCGCTGCGTCGTCGGCCATGACGACAATCTACCCCATCGCGGCAGCCGCGTGGGGTGGGCACCGCACAGAGCGATCAGTTCATAGCTGGGACAGATTCGAGCGAGCGTGTCTCGATCAGTTCGACATGTCGAGTGATTCTTCGATCGACGACGCGAACTCATCCTCGAAATCGAACACGCCGCGGAAATCGTCGAGCGTGTCCTCGTCGGTCTTGCGGAGCAGCCCCGCCTCGACGAGCGCGAAGACGATCTTGCCGAAGTCCTCGGTCTGCGTCACGCCCCATTGGTTGAGCACCGTCTTGGCGAGCAGCCCGTACCGACGCACCGCGTAATCGCGGAGCCCCATGCAGAGGTCGCGACCACCGACATGCCGGCTCTCGTCTTCCTCGTCAACAACCGCGTCCGCGGCGTCGTCGCCGTGCACCATCCGCACCGTGTGCCCCAGCCCATCGCGGATGAACTGGAACGCGTTGGGGCTGAACCCGCCGGCTCGTTCCATGATGGACGGAATGTCAAAGTCCGCCACGACTCGCTCCTTGCTCGCCGATCCAAGACCGGCGGACGCACGCGGGCGTCGCCTGTTATACGCCCCGGGTGCGGCACCCGTTTCCTTTTAATCGTAGGAACCTTGCACGTCTCATCGTATTTTCACACAAATCGGACCTTCCGTTCCATCCATCGCCCGTGCCAGCGAATCACCGCTTGCTGACGTGCGCACTCCCGCGGTCGTACCAACGCCACGGCTTGCCCGCCCATTCCGGGCCGGCCGAATCGATCCCAACCCGCGTCGTGTTCACAATCCGATCGGGTGGCACCGCCCCACGCCCTATATCTGGCGCCGGTTCGATCCAGAGCCGGTCGGACTGTGTCATATCAAGACCGTTCTCATCCCTCGATATGCCCAGTGCCTGGCAGAGCCGGGCCGGCCCCGAGCACAGGTCCCGATCGCGGAGCGGGTGCTTGCGGGGCTTGGAGCCCGTCGCCGTGGAGGACCGGTTCGTCCGCATGATCTCGATGCCATCCACAGGCTCGATCGCCCGCACGAGCACGGCCTCCGGGACATCCACCCCACCGCACACCACGTTCATGCAATGGTGCATGCCGTACGTAAAATAGACATAGCACAGGCCCGCATCGCCCCACATAACCTCGTTGCGCGGCGAGCGGTGTCCGTTCCGGGTATGCGCCGCCTGATCGGCGGGCCCGGCATAGGCCTCGGTCTCGACGATGAGCCCCGCGAGCCGCTCACCAGCGTCGGTCATGCGGACAAACGTGCAGCCGAGCAGGGCGGGCGCCAGCACTGCAGCATCGCACGAAAAGAATGTGCGTCCGAGCCTCTTCATGCGGATCTGTGCCTCTGTGTATTGATGCGATCTGCCGGATTCTCATCATCTGCCTGATCCAACCGTTCGATTATAGAAAAATGAAGGCTCAGCCCGTAACCCGGGTCGTTTACATCAGCACCGCGGTCGCGCCGTTCTCCGAGGCCGAACTCACCAGCCTGGTGAAGAACGCGAGCCGCAACAACCGCGAGCGGGGCATCACGGGGATGCTGAGCTACAACGCGGGCGAGATCCTTCAGGTCCTTGAAGGTCCGGAAGGGGCGGTGGACGCACTGCTCAAGAAGATCAACGCCGATCCGCGGCACACGATGGTCCAGACCCTGTTCCGCGGCCAGAGCGACTCGCGGCAGTTCTCGGACTGCAGCATGGGGCTCTGTGACACACGGTTCGAGGTGTCCTACTGCCGGACCGAGTTCAGCACGATCGCCGCGTTCCTGGATCAGTGCGACACGCTCGACACCGACACCGTGACGATGGGCCTGCTCAACTATTTCCGGAGGCTCTCTGCGGGCAACGCGGCGTGAATCACGCGTAGGCGTGCAAGCCGGGCAGAAGCAGGTTGACGCCGAAGTAGGTCCAGAGCATCACGATGAAGCCCGCGACGCTGAGCCACGCGGTGACGAACGCCTTGTTCCTCGTCCCGACGCGGACATGGATCACGATGAGGTAGACGATCCACGTGATCAGCGCCCAGGTCTCCTTGGGGTCGAACGCCCACCATCGGCCCCACGAATGGTCGGCCCACCACGCGCCCAGCAGGATGCCCACCCCAAGCGTCCAGAACGCGAGTTGCAGGATGATCATCTGCGCCGTGTCGAGGTCGCCCAGCGTGCGTGCGAGCGTGGGCGTGTCCTCGGGCTCGGTGTTGCCGCCCCTCGTGCCGGCTGCGCCGCCGACGCCACCAACAGCCCCCCCGCCGACGGCCGCGACCGCGAGGCTCGGGGTTTCCTGCTTGCCGAACACCTTCGCGCCGTAGTGCGTCGCGAGATAGAACACGCTGCAGACGAAGCCCAGTGTGATGAGCCCGTAGCTTGTGAGCACGGTGGTCACGTGGTATTTGAGCAGCACGGACGTGTTGAGGATCGCGGCTTCGCGGCCGATGTCCTTGCCCGGGATCGGCGCCTCGGTCGCGGTGATCAGCACGAGGAACCCGCACGCCGCCGCCGCCGCGCCGAAGAGCCACTGCTTGCGCACAATCATGATCGCGAGCCCCACCAGCGCCGCGAACAGGCTGAGCCCGGTCATCGACTCGAATTGGTTCTGGATCGCGAACCGCTCGGCGATCAGACACCGGGCGACGAACCCGAACGCATGGAGCCCCAGCGCCGCGATGAGCAGCACGTTGCCGGTCACGATGAGCCAGCGACGCCCCGTCCCGAACGCGAGCACAAGCGCGAGCAGGCTGAAGAAATAGACCCAGTACCCCCACTCAAAGGTGTTCGTGCGGTTGTAGGCGAGTTCCAGCGATCGGCTGGTCGTCGGGTACAGATCGCTGTTGATCGTCGGCAGCACCTGCGCGAGGCTCGCAATCGCGGCGTTCGCCACGTCGGCGTCGCCCGCGCGCCACGCCGCGCCCAGATCGCGCGAGGCCTCCAGCAGTTCGGGCGATCCCAGCATCGATGCCTCGGCGATGTGGTGCCACGTGTCCGTGCTCGAATCGGGCGCGATCAGCAGGAGATTGTTCACGCCGTAGAGGAAGAGCGCGTTCGCCCGCTCGGCCTTCTGGATCCCCTCGCGGTAGGGCGCGGAGCCCGCGTGCTGGTTGAACAGGTCCGTGCTGAACGCCTCGATCATCGCCGGCGAGATCCGCGTCAGTTTCTTCCATCGCAGCCGGGCGTCCGCGTCCTCGGGTGTGTCCTCCGGGAACGCCATCGCGAGGTACGCCTCGCGGAGCGGCAGGTACTCGATGTGCACCACCGGCTCGCGGACATAGAACGCCGGGTCGATGATCATGTCGAGCATCGTGAAGACCGGGTCGTAGCCCACTTTCTCGATGTCGGTCTCCGAGTGCTGGATGAAATCCACGAAATCCGACCGGCCCGTCAGCCCGCTGACCATCTCGCTCGCCATCGTGTCGAGGATCTTCACACGCCCGTTGTGCAGCACCGCGAGATCGCGCAGCGGCGCGAGATCGACCGCGTCCGCGAACGCCGACTTCGACTCGGCGTCGAAGTTCGACCTCGGCTGCGGCGGCCCGAACGGCGCGACCTGTCCTTCCGTCCGCCGGACGATCTCCTGCGCCGGGTGCGCGTTCCCGGCCGGCGCCTGCGGGACCGCCGACGGCGCCGCGGCCTGGCCCGCCTGCGCCGCGTCGAGCGTCGGGCGCGCGCTGTGCGGCTCGATCGCGTCCTGCGCGATCAGCCCCGGCACAAAACCGACCATGCACGCCGCGACGACCAGAAGTCTGTTGAACATGCTCATGTCTGCTGGACGGGCATTTCCGTCCCCTCCGTGTTGGAAGCCGAGTCCGGTGTGCGTTCAGCGCCGGGCGCGCCGCGGGCGTGCTGCTTCGCCTGCGCCTTCTGTTTCGCTGATCGAGCGAGCCGGTCCCGCTCCCGGCGGACCAGCCAGGGCTTCACGTAGAACGCCCACGGGATGCCCACCGCCATCAGGATGCCGCCCAGCGCGATCACGTGGATCCCCGGGTTGTTGCCCACCTGCAAAATCGTGTACCGAGCGAACGGCCTGGGGAGCTCGCCCTTGTCGGCCGCCTCCTGCGTCAGCGTCCAGCCTTCGCGGTCCCAGCCCGCCTGGCTCAGCTTGAACTGCTGAGGGTTCAGACCGTTCGACAGCCGACGCCAGACGTTCGAAACCAGCCCCCTGCTCTCGTCCCAGATGAACGGCGCCTGCAGCGGCGCGTTGAGCTTGGTCACATGCTCGAAGCTCTCGAACCGTTCCTGCGCCGCGGGCGACGTCGGCGAAACCCGGACCAGCGATTGGTAGTCACGCGGCGCACCCCGGTGGTCGTAGGCGATCATCTCGAAGTTGACGAGCTGCACGCTGAACCCCGGGAAACCGTGGAAGACACGCCCGAACTGCAGCGTCACGTTCCGCCCATCGGGCAGGTTCACCGTCCGCGTCCGGTTCGGGTCCGTCCCGAGATACTGCAGGTAGGGCACCCACACGACCTTACGCCAGTCCGTGCCGTCAACGGTCACCTCGACGGCCAGCAGCGACTCGCCGTGCGTGCCGACCATCTGCCCGTCTCGTTCGATCTCGGGAACCGGGACCGGGTGCCGCACGCGCACCGCGTTGTCACGCCGCTGGGCGATGCGGAAGTCGATCTTGTCGACGACGTTCTCGATCTTGTCGCCGACCTCGATGCCCGCGATGAGCCTCGCCGTTCCGCCCGGTTCGCGGACGATCAGGTCCGTCGTGACCCCGCCGTCCGCGGTTGTGCGCTCGTTGAAATACAGCTGCAATTTCGACGCGTCGATGAACCCGACCCGGATCGAAGGGTCCGCGTCCCGCCGGTTCGGGCGCCCGTCCGCCTGCGTGCCCAGCAGATCCTGGCCGATCTGCGGGAACCGGTGATAGACGTACCGGTCGTACGGCTCACCCTCCGGGGGCGTGATCTGGAGGACGACCACCGACGACGTCGCGCCCTGGTACCCCGCCGTGATGATCGGGAACGGCGGCTCGGGGAGGATGTCGCGCACGCCGACAGCCCAGCCCGTGTCGCCGATGCGATGACGCAGGCCGATCTTCGCTTCGACGACGGCCCGCGGGACCGATCCGTCCTCCGAGGCCGCCGCGGGCACTTCGACTACCAACGCGTGCGGGATCCGGTCCGGGAGGTCGGCCATCAGGTCCGCCATCCGCGTCGGGTCCATGTTGCGTGTGTACTCGACCGCGAACGCCGGGCCCTCGCTGATCCGCCCCGCGGGGCGATCGGGTCGGAGCGTGAAACGGAACGCCGGCTGATCCGGATCCGGCACCGCGCCGGTCTCGTCGGGGACCCGGCTCAGCAACTCCACGACACGGATCGGGGTCTTCGACTCCGCCGGGAGCGAACCCGCCGAGTCGTCATCGACAAAGACGAGGCTCTCGTTCTCACGGGCATACTCGGCATACCCGACAACGCGGAAGCGGATGTCCTCATCGACGCGGGGTGTCCCGAGGATGGGGTCCACGCCGCCGCGCGGGATCTCGATATCCAGCGGCCTCTCCGCGTGCGTGTCGATTACCGAAAGCGGGCCGGCGATGCGGTCTGGGTCGGCCGACCGCGCCGATTCGGGCAGCCCCGCGACGAGGTTGTAATCGTTGTACCGCGGGATGTTGCGCAGCGGGCGCTCGTCCCACAGAGGCGACCCCGAGAACTCACGCTGCGCGACCCACAGCGCCACCCTGGTGTTGTCCCAGAACCCGCGGACCGGGCTCCCCACTGTCGGCTCGCCCCGCGCTGTCGGAACGCCCGCGCGGAGCAGCGCGTCGCCTTCCTTCTTGAGGGCCTGGTAGTAGACGCTCCCCAGCGAGATCACGATGATCCCCGTGTGCACCGTCAGCACACCCAGGTTCTTGAAGTTGAACTCGATCCGCCGGATCGTCGCGATCATCATGTTGATCACGAACAGCACAAGCACAACACGGAGCGGCCACCACGAGTAGAACTCGAGCTCGGTCATCTCGAAGCCGGGCAGGCGACGGAGCGTCGTCCCGTCGTACGCCTCGACGAACGAGGCGAAGAACCGCAACCCCGTTCCGTTCGCGGGGTCGTACCGCATCAGGGGCCACGCGAACGCGTGCCACGCCGCGAAGCCGCCCGCGGCGCCGAGCATCCCGAGCAGGAGCGACGCGGTGAACCGGAGCCCGCGACGCGACGCCGGGACCGAGAGCCGGACGAGTGCGATCACAAGCACCCCGGCCGAGACAATCGCAACAAGCGCGGTCAACGCCACGGCCAGATACGTCGGCGCGAGCGCGACAAGCCCGATCGGAATGCTCGCGAGCGCCCCGTACAGCGCGACAAAGACCAACAGCACGACCGCGAGCGAGATCGAGCTCAGCGACCCCAGCACCCACCGGACCGGCGCGAGCGGACCGGTCAGGTGCTCGGCGTCCCACTTCTTGACTCGCTGCCACTTCTTGCTCATGCGTTCCCGGCAATGACGACGGGCGGGGGCCCATGCGTTCGGAGGCTGTCCTAGGGTCGGGTTCGGTGGATCCTACCCCCCTGATTCGCCCCGCTCATTGCCGGCTGACAAGAATCCGTTCAGCACAACAGGAGTTCGGGGGCTCCAGGCGATCCGAGCACCGCGTCGGCCGGATCCATGTCGCGGACCCCGTTTTCACGCTCGGCCTCTTCCGCTGGCACGGCGACGAGCCCCGCGATCGCCTCCCCCTCGCGCAGCCTGTAGCGGTCCGCATCGAGCCCCAGCGCCGCCGCGCCACGGGTCGTCATCATCGCGAGCAGCGTGCGCGCACCGGCGTCTGTTGTGCGCGCGAGCAGCCGAGCGTCGTCGAGCGGTGAGATCCGATCGGCGGTATCGAGGTTCACGATCGAGTCCGTCCCGAGGCAGACGTTCACGCCCGCGTCGAGCATGTCCCGGAACCGGTGCGGGCCGAAGTGCTCGGCCGCGTCGAAGTAGTCACTGGCGCGCGGGCAATAGGCGACCGACGCGCCGGTGTCGGCGAGCGTCCGGATCGCGGCGTCGTCCGCGTCGTTCACATGCGCGCACAGGAACGCCCGCTGGGCGAGCACGTGGGCGAGGTGCGCAACGGGGTGTCGGCCGAACCCGAGGTACGCGCGTTCCGACTCGTCCCAGAGGCCCATCTGATCCAGCAGGTCCCGCTGCGGGCCGTCCGCGGTGGCGATGAACCGCCGCTCCTCGGGCGTTTCGGCGAGATGGGTCGAGATCGGGAACCCGTCCCGATTCGCGATCCGGGCGGATTCCTCGTAGTACGGCAGCGACACGGTGTTGGGGGCGTGCGGGTGCAGCCCCGGACGGACTCGTGCGCCCGCGGGCCAGGCCGCGATCTCGTGCGCGACATCATGGAGCACCGAGAACCCCTCGACCTTGTGGACCGCGATCCCGAAATACTCCACGAACCCGACACCCTCGAGCACGGACTCGGCGAGCGCCGAAAGCCCGACGGTCGTGGGCACACCGTTCGCCGCGCCGATGATGTCCCCCACCGCCACGACGCCGCCGGCGAGCGAGAGCCGGACGCCCTCGGCCACCGACAACCGGATCGCCTCGGTCTCGGTCGGCCGCTCGGCGATGATCATCCGGATCCACTCGACGAACCCGGCATCGGGATCACGGGGACGTGGGCCCAGCGATGTCAGATCAAAGTGGCAATGGGCGTTGACCAGACCCGGGATGAGCACACAATTCGCACGATCGAGCACGGCGTCGGCGAGGCGATCGGAGTCACTCGGAGGGGGTGTCGGCCCGATTCGGCGCACAAGGCAGTGACCCGCGTCGTGCGGCCGGGACGGCATACCGAGCGGCTCACCCGTTCCGGGATCGACCGGGCGTTCGACCCAAACCGAGACCGGGCCCGGGATCGAACGGTCCGCGTCGGCGAGCCCCGCGGCATCGATGCGCACGACCCTCGTGCTGCCCTGCCCGGACAGTGAGCCGGACGGCGGGATTGACGCGTTGTTGGTCATCTTCAGGAAGATCGGCGATTTATGGTTCGGCGCTTCGAACGCCGATAGGATCCGTCTAAGAATGTCGTGTTGCGCGCGCGGCGTGCTCTCAAAACGAGGATACGCGTCGGGCCGGCCCGGCCGAGCTTCGAGGAGGCCTGTGATGATGAAGAACCGAATGATGACCCTCTCGCTCGCCGGGCTGGTCGCCCTCGCGGGCGGGCTCGGGGGCTGCGTGAGCCAGCAGGCGTACGACGATGTTGTGCGCGAGAACCGGGCTCTCAAGAGCCGCAACGTCGAGTTGCAGGGCCGGATGGGCGATCTGGAGGCCACCGAGTCGAGCCTGCGGAGCCGGCTGAACCAGCCGAACACCGCCCTCTCGGGACTCGAGGATGCCAATGCCCTCGCCCAGCAGCAGCTGAACCAGGCGCTCGAGACCATCGCGAGCCTGGAGTCCCAGCTCGACGGGATGCAGTTCGCCCGCCTTGATCCGGTGACCGACGACGCGCTCCGTCAGCTCGCCGGGAGGTACCCCGGGCTCGTGCGCTACGACGCGGATCGCGGGATGCTCCAGTTCTCGAGCGATCTGACGTTCGCGTCGGGATCGGCCGACGTGCAGGCCCAGGCGAAGAACAGCCTCCGTGCGCTCGCCGACATCCTCAAGAGCAACGAGGCGCTCGGGTACGACGTCCGGGTGGTCGGCCACACCGACTCGCAGCCCATCAGCGCCAAGACCCGCCAGCGGCACGCGACCAACATGCACCTTTCGGCTCACCGGGCGATCTCGGTCCGCGATGAGCTGGTCTCGCTGGGCGTCCCGGCGGGCCGGGTGATGGCGGCGGGCTGGGGTGAGTACCGCCCCGCGGTGCCCAACACTGCCAACGGCAACACCCCCGCGAACCGACGCGTCGAGATCTACCTGTTCCCGGGATCGGGCGGCGGATCGTCGGCGAGTTTCGGGCCGACCAAGCCGGCCGGCACGAACGCGACGATCGACCGCGACGGGATCGGCGGGTCGTCCTTCGAACCGACCAAGTAAACCACCACCGACAGCCGAATCGGCAATGACAATCGCGAAAGGCCGTCCGACATCGGGCGGCCTTTCTTGTGTGCCAAGAAAAATTATTGCCTGAGCGGCGAGCCGGTGGACGTTCCCGACCGAAGAATGGTGCGTGCGGATCAACTTCCCACGACGTACCGACCGTCTGATGGCCCGAATTGCCGGGTGGCTCGCGGTCGGTGTGCTCGTGCTCTCTGGCATCGGGCTCAACCCGTTCGGGACGCTGTCTCTCGACCGGCCCTGGTCGCGGTGCGGCTTGGAGTTGTGCGCGTGCCAGCCGATCGAACCGGCCGAGCTTTACTGCCCGCTCTGCGTCGATCCGTCGGCGCGATCGGGCGGCGATGAAGGCCCGTGCACCGGACAGGCGGTGCTCGTCCGGCAGGCCGAGCGGCTGGGCGGCGATCTGCCGATGATCGCGGAACTGCTCTCGGCGTCGCTCGTGCTGCGTCTGGGATCTTCGACGCCTGCAATCGCGGAACCGGCCGCGACGGATCGCACGGAGATCGTCGCGATGGCGACGCCCGATTCGCGCACGATCGCGGTCGAGCCCGGCCCGCCCAGATCTCCCGCGGCGTCCGCCTGATCCTCCTCGTTCATTCTGTGTCCTGACACGCTTCCGGTTCACCTTGGTGACGGCCCTGTGCGTACGTCGATGCCGCGATCGGCATCGAGGAATGCGTCGCGCGGACGTCGCCGGATGGGGGTGGCTCGCCCATGGTTTCCAACCCGCGGTCGCGCCGAGTGCGCGCATTCACGCTCATTGAATTGCTCGTCGTCATCGCGATTCTCGCGTTGCTGATCGCCGTGCTGCTGCCGGCCCTCGGTTCGGCGCGACAGTCGGCGGTCCGCGTCCGGTGTCTCGCGTCGATGCGGACGCTGGGGCAGGGCGTGCACCTGTACTGCGATGACAACGGCGACGCGCTGCCGCTGAGTGGCCACGTCGGCGGGTTCGGCGACCCGGACCCGACTGGGACTCGGCTCGCGACCTGGAGCGTGGCGTTGCTGCCGTACCTGGGCGCGGACGGGTTCGTGCGCGCGGATCTGGAGCAGCCGACCCGGCTCGCGGGTCGGCTCGACTCGTGGCGCGGGTCGGTCGAGTCGTTGTACCGGTGCGGGACGGACGCGCGTTCGTTCGACCCGCCCTCCACCAGCACGGGGGTGTACGACGGGAGCTACGGGATGAACGTGTATTTCGTTCTGACGCCTTCGGAGATCGACCCGCTCGGGGGCGGATCGAATCGGGTGTGGCGTCGGCGGGACCTGATCCCCCGGCCCGGCGCGACGGTGGCGTTCGGCGAGATCAGCGAGGGGGACAACGCGGACGTGATGGTGGACCACTTCATGGCCCACTTCTGGTCACAGTTTGACGCGCCGTCGGACCGGGTCGCGAAGACCCGGCACGGCGGGACGGCGAACTACCTGATGCTCGACGGGCACGCCGTCGGGCGCGCGTTCGAGACGGTGTTTGATCCGGCTTCTGGTACGGATGCGTGGAACCCCGCGGTCGCCCGGTGAGTGTTGTTGCGCACCGGTCGCGGGGTCTGATTGGATTTCAGATTCGGCTTTGAACAGGCACAAAGAACAGAGAGCCCCGCCGGATGCGCGGGGAAGGAGACTTTGCGATGAAGACGTTTGAACTCATGGTCGCGGCTCTTGGCGTGGTTGGGCTTGCGAGTGGGTCCGCTTTGGGCGACGACCTGCCTCGCGTCGTCGGCGGCATGGAGCACGTGATGATCTCGATCGAGAACGGGGCGATCGATGTCCACCTCGAATCGGGATCCGGGAGCGTGGAACTGCACGCGTTTCCTGAGGACACCTACAGCGGTGCG
>DDFO01000008.1:130442-135271 GCA_002337215.1 Phycisphaerales bacterium UBA1926
GGCGGTGCTCAACGATTCGTACTACTCGTCGCAGTACGGCTGGCTGGCCGGGGGCTTCATCTCGCTCGGCGCTGGCGAGTCGATCGTGATCGAGAACATCGCGATGGACGAGGGGCTGCGGGTCTACGAGGGTGGGCTGCGGATGATGCGCGAGATGCACTCGTACGACGCGATCTTCGGGACCGATGGATCGTCGAGCCGGAGCACCTGGGCGGGTGCGATGCGGCACGACTGGTTCGCAGCGAGCGAGGTGGGTGAGTACGAGGCGAGTTTCCGCGTCTTCGTGGTCGACGAGTTCGGCGACGCGGTGGGTTCCTATGGCACGTCGGACGTGACGCTGTCGTTCTTCGCGGTGCCGACGCCCGGGGCGGGGGTCGCGCTGGTCGGCGGTGGACTGCTCGCGGCACGCCGGCGGCGGGATGGGGGGTCGCGATGATGCGCGGGAGATTTGTGTTCCTCGGGGGGCTGGCGATGGTTGGCGTCGGGTCCGTTTTCGGAGGGTTGCCGCCTTTGGGCGGATCCATGAACCATGTGCTCGTGCACCTCGACGGGACGGGTGCGTTCTCGCTCTCGGTCGAAAACCCGGGGGTCATGGAACTGGTGGAGGCCGATGAGGCGTTCACGGGGCCCGCGGCGGTGCTGAACGGGACACGGTTCAACGCCCAGTACGGCTGGCTGGTGAGCGGGCTGTGGGCGCCGCCCGCGGGGACGGGCGTCCGGATCGAGGTTGTTGAGGCCGACCCCGGGCTGCGGTTCTACGCGGGCCGAGCGTTCGGCTCGGTGTCGTTCATGGAGCCCCTGCACTGGACGGAAGGGTCGGACGCGGGGTTCGCGTGGGACGGCGGGATGCTGCACAACTACGCCGCGGTGACAGCGCCCGGGTCGTACGGGGCGACGTTCCGGGTCTCGATCGTGACGCCTTCGGGTGAGCCCGTGGACGGGTACACGCCCGGGGAGATCGGGTTGTCGTGGGCGTGGACGCCGGACTGCGCGGCGGATCTCGCAGAGCCGTTCGGGGTGCTCGACCTCATGGATATCTCCGCGTTCGTTTCTTCGTTCGTTGTGCGTGAGCCGCTCGCGGATCTCGCGTTGCCGGACGGGGTGTTCGACCTCAACGACATCGCGGTGTTCGTCGACGCGTTCGTCGGCGGGTGCCCTTGATGTTTGCAAGTAAACGATACAACCGGGCCGGGATTTGAGAAGCCCTCTGGTGCCCGCGCCGTGTCACCACGGCGCGGGCCGTTTCATTCCGCCGTCTCGTCCTTGGTCCACCGTCTGCCGGGCGCGAAGGCGAATCCCAGGCTGATCATGATGACGACGACGCTCGCGGAGGCGACAGGGAGGGTCCACCCGGCACTCCTGAGAGCTTGCTGCTCGCTGGTGATCGCGGGGGGACGGTTCATCAGCGGGATCGCGGCGTCGTACTGCCAGGTGCCTTCCTTCAGTTCGTCGGACCGGCGGGTCGGGGCCGGGAGGCCTTCTTTGTCGGCCTTCACCTGGCGGCGATAGAACGCCTTGCCGCTCTCGGGGAAGCGGAGCGTCTCGGTGCGCCAGCCTCCATCGGGCAGGAACTCGTGGAACGTGAACGCCCAGCGGTCCCGGCGGACCTCACCCCAACCCCAGTCTTCCTCGGTCTCAAGGCCGAAAAGGCCCTCGCCCGGCTCGGCGCCGAAGGGTGTGCGGACGACTGCGATGAGGCGCTGGGTGATCGCGCCCGATTCGAGGTCGGCCTCGAACTCGTCGAACGACTGGCGCTCGTTGGCTTTGGCGAAGACGTGGAAGCGGAGCCAGTTCGCGTGGCGCGAGAGGCCGGGGAGGGGGAGTTCGTTCGGGATGGTGACGGGGATGCGGAGGGAGTCGTCGCCGTAGGTGACGATGATGTCGCCCTCGCCCGCGTCGTTGAGGTCGTCGGTGACCTCGATCGGGTTGCCGGCGAAGGTGAAGGTGGTGGTTTCGACGGGGAAGAAGTAGAAGATGGGCCTGCCGTTGGTCTCGTTCCACGACTCGATGCGCTTGGCGAGACGCCATGCGCTGAACAAGAGTGTCGCGGTGGCGAGGAAGGCGAGGCTCAGGAAAAAGACGCGGCTCGGCCGCATGGGTTAGTGGTCCTTCTGTTCGGATTGATCGTTTGAATGGTCGTCCGCGTGGTCGCCGGTGTCGTGGTGTTCGTCGCTGTGACCGGTGTCATGACCGGCGTCGTGACCGGATCCGTGGCCGGACTCGGTGCTGAAGAGGCCCGGGGTGACGCCGTGGCGTGCGACGGTTTCGTTGGCGGTGCTGACGTGGTGGTCGCCNNGGCGACGTGGTGGGCGGTCCACTCGGCGTGGATGTCGCTGGTGTCGTAGGCGTGCTGCTCCGGGAGGTGTTTGGGGTGGTCCTCGAACTTGTGGTGGTAGAAGTCGGCCCAGAACTTCTGCTGCGCGGCGAAGACGTCGTCATCGGTCGGCGCGGCTTCGCCTGCCTCGTCGACGTGTCCGTTCTCGGTCGCGATCTCGGCGGCGTACTTGTCGATTCGCTTTTGCTTGACGGCGTTGGTGATGGTGTCGCCGAAGTTGCCCCCGTCGAGCATCACGCCGACGCCGGTGCCGCCCGCCTGGATGTTGCCGGCTTTGAACTCGTTGATGGCGTCGCGTTCGTAGAGGTCGATGCCTGTGAAGAGGATGAAGAGCAGGAAGACGAACAGCGTCGTCATGAGGATCATCGTGTTGAGCGGGTTGTCGTGCTTGAGGTGCATGAAGTACATGCACACGAGCGTCGCCTTTGCGAGGGCGATGACCATCGCGATGATGACGTTCCAGAAGTGCGTAATGTGGACGCCGAGCCCGATGAGCCAGGTCTCGAACTGCGCGCTCACGACGGTGAGGAACGTGAGCCCCAGGAGAACGAAGAGGATGCCCACAAGGACCTGCCACGGTGTGACGTGGTGTCCGTCATGATCGTGGTCGGCCTGGGCGTCGTCGCCGTGGTGGAAGTGGTGCGGATCCGCCCAGTCATAGCCCTCGGCGTTGCCCGGACCCGGATGTGCTGCGTCGTGTGACATGGTGTGTTCCGGTGTGGTCGTGTGGGGAAAGGGGGGATCAGTGGATCAGATACAGGAGGGGGAAAAGGAAGATCCAGATGAGGTCGACGAGGTGCCAGTAGAGGCCGCTCGTCTCGACCATCGCGTAATTCTTGGGGCCGTACTTGCCCTTGAACGACCGGACGAGGACCCAGGTGATGAGCCCCGCACCGATGATGACGTGGAGGGCGTGGATGCCGGTCGCGGCGTAGTAGACCGACCACCACAGCGGCTCATAGGGATCGGACGCGTAGGGGTAATCGAACAGGGCGCCGGGACGCTTGCCGTCGGACCACTTGGGGATGTACTCGAACGTGAGCTTGATGGCGAAGAAGAGCACGGCGCAGATCAGCGTGATGATCAGGTTGATGCGGAGCCACTTCTGCTGGTTGAGCTGGGCGCAGCGGACGGACATGGCGACCGTCCATGAGCTGAGAAGCAGGATGACGGTGTTGAGCCCGCCCCACTTCACGTCGAGGTAGTGCGACCCGTTGGCGAAGGCTTGGGGGTGCATCATCCGGAGGATCGCGTAGGCGACGAAGATGCCGGCGAAGAGCAGGACCTCGGTCGAGAGGAAGAGCCACATGCCGAACTTGGCGGCATCGAACTCGTCCTCGGCGTTGCGCCAGTGGTGCTGCTGGGTGTAGCGCTCCCACGGCATGCCGCTCGGCTTGGCGGCGAGGTCGGGTTTCTCTGGGTTGATGGCGGTCATGCCGCGGGCTCCCTTGTCTTTTCTATCCGCGAGGCCCTTGTCGGACTGCGTCGCGGTCTCACGCTCGAATGCCGCCGCCCGCGATGGCTCGCGGGCGGGGCGGATTGGTTGGGATTACTTCATCACCGTCGGCGGCGCGACGGGCTCGGGCTTGGGCGGGAGGGGATAGTCGTCGGCGTCGCAGTGCGGCGGGACGACGTCCTCGTAGTCGTACGGGCCGTGACGGACGACGGGTTCGTGGTGGAAGTTGTGCTCGATGGGCGGGCTCTCGGCCTCCCACTCGAGGGTCAGACCACCCCACGGGTTGGGCGGGGCCTTGGGCCCGGCGAAGAGGCTGTAGATGAAGTTGAACAGGTGGATCATGAAGCCGAGCAGGAGCAGCCAGGAGCCCACGGTGGAGATGATGTGGAGCATCTGGAATTCATCGACGTACGACGCGTACCGGCGCGGCATGCCCTGCGTGCCCAGAATGAACTGGGTGAGGAACGTGACGTTGAACCCGATGAACACGATCACGCAGCCGATCATGCCCCACATCTCGTTGTACATGCGCCCGAACATCTTGGGCCACCAGTGGTGGATGCCCCCCACCATCGCGATGACGGTGCCGCCCATCATGACGTAGTGGAAGTGGGCGACCACGTAGTACGAGTCGTGGAGGTGCAGGTCGGTCGCGAGGGCGCCGAGGGGCAGGCCGGTGAGGCCGCCGATGGAGAACAGGAACAGGAACGCCAGGGTGTAGAGCATGGGCGTGTTGATCGCGATCGAGCCCTTGTAGAGGGTCGCGATCCAGTTGAACACCTTGACCGCGGTCGGGATCGCGACGAGGAACGTCAGGGCGCTGAAGAGCGCGCTGGCGACCTCACCCATCGAGGTGAACATGTGGTGCCCCCACACGAGGAACGACACCGCGGCGATGCCCAGCGAGCTGAACGCGATCGCCTTGTAGCCGAAGATGGGCTTGCGGCTGTGGACACTCAGCAGCTCGGAGACGATGCCCATCGCGGGGAGGATCATCACGTAGACCACGGGGTGTGAGTAGAACCAGAAGAAGTGCTG
>DDFO01000008.1:135374-161320 GCA_002337215.1 Phycisphaerales bacterium UBA1926
CAGAAGAAGTGCTGGTAGAGAACGGGGTCGCCGCCCATGCCGGGGTCGAAGATGCCGACGTGGAAGACGCGCTCGAAGATGAGCAGCAGGAGCGTGATGCCGATGACGGGGGTCGCGAGGACCTGGATGATGCTGGTTGCGTAGAGGGCCCAGATGAACAGGGGCATGTCGAACCAGCCCATGCCCGGGGCGCGGAGTTTGTGGGTGGTGACGATAAAGTTGAGGCCCGTCAGGATCGAGCTGAACCCGAGGACGAAGGCCGCGAGGACCATGAAGACGACGCGGAGATGCTCGGCATCGGTTGTCGTTGAGTACGGCGTGTAGAACGTCCACCCCGTATCGACACCGCCCAGCACGATCGAGGCGACGCCGAACATCGAACCGCCCACGTAGATGTACCAGCTCAATAGGTTGAGTCTTGGGAAGGCGACGTCCTTCGCCCCCAGCATGATGGGCAGCAGGAAGTTGCCCAGGCTCGCGGGGATCGATGGCACGATGAACATGAAGACCATGATCGCGCCGTGGAGAGTGAACAGGCGGTTGTAGGTGTTGTTGCCGGTGTCGGGGGTGAACACGCGGACGGCCTCGCCCGTCTCCGCGTTGATCTCGGTTTTGCCGAAATTGAAGATCTGCCCGGTCGTCGCGATCTCGCCCGCGGCGTTCTGGACCTGACGCACCGGTTCCATGAGCTCGTAGCGCACCGCGAGCGCGGCGGCACCGCCCAGGAAGAACATGAACAGCACGGCGAAGAGGTACATCACGCCGATCTTCTTGTGATCGACGGTGGTCGCCCAGTTCAGGACGTCGGCGAGCAAGCTGCCTCGCGACTGGAAGTAAGGCCCGTCGTGGTGCCCGTGGTCGTCTGCTGGCAGATCGGTTGTTCGGTCGATCGTGCTCATCGGTCTGCTCCTCCCGCCCGCGGCGGGTGTGGGTGCCGGATCTTGAACATATGGGGGCCGGCGCCCCGGAACGAATCAGTCGGTCGGAAGTGGGGCTTGGTCGGCACCCTCTGCCGCATCATTGGTGTCGGTGTTCTGTGAGTCCGCCGGGTCTCCCGGGGCGGTCTCGGCTCCGGCGTCTCCGGTCTCGCCCTGCTCGGCGGGGTCGGCGGGGGTCGATCCCCTGTCGCTGAGGCTCTTCATGTAAGCGATCAGCCCGTCGAGTTGGACATCGCTGAGCAGGCCCTGGAACTGCGGCATCACGTTCGCATACCCCGCGTGGATCTTTCGACCCGGATACAGGATCGATTCGCGGAGATAGTTCTCGTCCGCGAGGACCGTGGTGCCGTCGGCGAGAGGCTGCTCGTACCCGTAGAGGTTGAGCCAGGTCGGCCCGGTGTTGGCCGCCCCGTCGGCGGAGTGGCACGTGGCGCACTTGGAGGTAAAGACACCCGCGCCGATCTCGACGGGGGACTTGTTGCCGATGTCGAATTCGTCCATCGCCCTTGCATATCCCGCGGCGTTCATAACGCGGAGCACGCCCGCCATCTCGGAGTGGTAGTCGCCGCAGTACTCGGCGCAGAAGATCCAGTGGTCCTGATAGGCGCCGTACTCGGGGTGGACGTCCGCGTCCGCCGGGAGCTTCTGGGTCCGGAAGGAGTATCCCGTGTAGCGGTTGGGGAACAGGTCCGATTTGACTCGGTAATCGGGGATCCAGAACGAGTGGATCACGTCTTGGCTCGTCATCGTCAGCGAGACAAGGGTGTCCTCGGGAACGATAAAGACGGGCGCGGTGCGGGTGCCTCCCGGGTCGAGCGTGAGGTTCCACTGGCTCTCCGCCCCGTTGGGATAGGTGACACCCCAGCCCCACTTCCAGCCCTTGAGGTTGAGTTCGAGCGCGTCGCTCGAACCGATCTGGCGGGTGGTGTAGGTCCAGAGGCCGAGGAAGAAGATGACCAACAGGGCCGACGAGGGGACGACGGTCCAGAAGATCTCGAGCGGGCCGTTATGAGCGGGGCTGCGCTGGATCGGGACGCCCGGCTTGCGGCGGTACTTGAAGAAGCACCAGTAGACCATCAGCCCCATCAGCAGAACAAAGAAGAACACGCTGAACCAGAAGATCAGCATGAACAGGCCGTCGGTTTCGATCGCCGCGTCGTTCATCCCGGCGCTGCGGAAGAAGAAACCGCTGAGCCCTTCGCCGGCGTTGGCGGGGTGCTCATGGGCGAGCTTGAGCGGGGGGACTGTGGCGAGTGTCAGCAGCGGGTGCATGGGTGCGTCCTGGGTCTTGCGGTATGCTCGTCAGGCCGACAGCGCGGCCGGGCTCCCGTTCGATGATTCCGTTCCGGTGTTCGTTGACGCGCGAGAGCTCGTTTCGGTTTCGGGGGTCCCGCTCCGGTTCCGCGCTTTCTCCCACGCGAACAGCCCGCCGATCAGCACGACGAGCCCGATGATCGTGAGCACGCCCGCCACTCGCATGACCGCCATCGCCTCCATCGTGTACGCGCCGGCGAGCGGGTCGAAGCGGTAGCAGTAATGCAGGATGCGGTCGCCCAGACTCTCGGCGATGCGGCCCTCGCTCGCGTCGAGCAGGCTGAGCTTCATCTGCTTGGCAGGAAAGTCGAAGCCGTAGATGTAACGCGTCAGTTTGCCTTCGGGCGACGTGACCAGAACCGCGCTGGGATGGCTGAACTCACCGTTTGGCAGGGCCTTGAACCCCCAGCCGAGCGAGCCGGCGAACTCGGCGATGCTGGTCTCGTCGCCGGTCAGGAAGTGCCAGCCTTCCTGCACGGCCGATTCGTCCCGGGCCGCCCCGGCGGTGTAGGACGACGCGTACCGCATCTTCGCCGCGTTCGATTCGGTCGGCCCTTCTGACGGATCGATGCTGAACACGATGACCGAGAAGTCCTCGCCGATCGTGTAGTCGAGGTCTCGGAACGAGTTCGTGAGCCGCTCGAGAACGAGCGGGCAGATTGTCGGGCACCCGAAATAGACCGGGGCGATGACGACCGGCTTGTCGCCGTTGAAGATCTCTGCCAGCGGGAGTGAGCGCCCGGCTGAGTCGGTGAACGTCAGACGGGTTGCGACCGAGAGGCCCAGTTTCTCGTCGACTTCGACGCCCTGGATCTGCTCGGGAAGTTCGTCCATGAGCACCTGGGCGCTGGCACCGGGCGTCGCGACAAGGGCGGCGGAGACGGCGGCGAACGTTGCGCACGCGGCGAAGGCCCGGGCGATGCCGGGCAGAGCACGCGCGGCGAGCCGGCAGATGCCGGTCTTGGCTCGGGCTCGGGATGTGCGCACGCGGTCAGCCATCCGTGTGGGCGTGCTCCTCTCCGGTCGATGCCGACGGGACGATCTCGGTGACGCCGCCGTGCGCGTTGCCGCTCTTCGGCGTGGAAGGCCCGACCCAGGCGGCCCGCGCCCCGTCGTTGCCCTCGGCGTAGTCCGCGACGACCGCGTCCATCGCGTCGTCGATCGAGATGTTCACCGTGCCGGCGGCCCGATCGACCCACCCCGACGACGAGAGCATCGCGTCGGATTGATCGCGGTAGGCGATGTACGCCTCGGCGGATCCGGTGCCCTCGTTCATCTCGGCCTTGCGGGTGTTGGCGTACTGCACGAAGTACATGCTCAGGAGCACGACGGTGAGCAGCACGCCGAACACGATCGCGAGCAGCGTGAGCCCGATCGCGGTGGTGTTGACGTGGGACGCGTGTTCCTGCTGGGGCAGCGCCTCGTCGGAGCTGTGGCGGAACCAGTCGTCGTGTCCGTGTTGGTCGTTGTGGTCAGACATCGTGTCCCTTACGGCTTCGCGAGATCGGCTCGGGGTGATGCCGAATCCGATCCTGCGGGAATCATTCTTGTCAGGCCAGCACGCGCTGTCGGGTCATCCCACCCGATTCTGGGCAGGTGACTCGGCCCGGCTGACAATTATCGGACTCGATTCGCCCCCTCACGCCGGGTGATGGGGGTACTGGATCAGACGTAGTTCTTGTGCTCGAGCGTCGTCGCGAGCCTCGGATCTTTCATGGGGATCAGCGGGGCCGACGCGAGCGCCCGCATCAGGAACGAAGCGAACAGGGCGAGCCCACCGACCGACGCGACGACATCGATCCACCACGAGCCGGGGCCCGCGGGGTTCTCGACGCCGACGTACGCCATGGGGCGGATGATCCAGGTGAGATCGAGGACCTGGAAGATGAGCAGGTACGCGGCCATGACAGCGGCGAGCAGCACGTTCCTCTTGACCTTCCGGCTGATGAGGATCATGAACGGGATGATGAAGTGCCCGATCACGAGGATCATCGACAGCACCTGCCAGCCGCCTTCCTGGCGGTAGACGTAGTAGGCCGTCTCCTCTGGGATGTTGGAGTACCAGATCAGGAAGTACTGGCTGAACGCGATGTAGGCCCAGAAGCAGGCGCCGAACGCGAAGAGCAGCTTGCCCAGGTCGTGGTAGTGCTCGTCGGTGACGATGCCGGTGAGCCGGCCCGTCAGACGGAGCACGCTGAATGTGATCGTGGTGACCGCGAGGGCGCTCATCGCGGCCCCGGCGAAGAAATACACGCCCCACATGGTGCTGAAGAACCGGAAATCGAGGCTCATCAGGAAGTCGAACGAGGCGAAGGCGACGGTGAGCGCGAAGGCGAGGATGCCCCAGGACGCACGCCGGCGGATCGCGCGGGTCAGCATCCGGTTGCCCGTCGCGTCCTGCTCGAGGCTCATCGAGAGGATCGAGCGGGCGAGGAAGAGCCAGATGCCGGCGTAGATCGCGAAGCGGACGAGCAGGAACCCGAGGTTCAGGTACCCGGACTTCTTCTCGAGCAGATAGCCGGGGTCTTCGGTGAGCCACTGGAACAGCACGCCGTGCCCGGTGAACAGGCTCGAGAACAATTCGATGAGCACCACGGCGACCATGCCGAGCAGGGGGAGCCAGATCAGGCCGGCGGCCTGCTCCAACTGCCGGCGGAACGTCACGGGCCAGTACGCGTTGATCGCCTGGAAGAGCATCGTGAAGAACAGCGAGCCCAGGCAGATCGCGAGCACGGTGAACACCGCGACCTCGAAGGACGCGAGGGCGTGCGTCGGGCTGTGCACGACGGCGCCGAGGGCGGTCAGCGCAAGGCAGCCCACCCCCACCACCGCGAGCCCGCCGCGGATCCCTGCGCCCGCGGACTCGGGGAGCCGGACGTTCTCGCCCTGCAGCGCCGGGTTGGCGGCGAGCGCGGCGAGACGCTTTTCGTACAGGTCATCGGTCATGACCGGTCCCTCGCCGTGCTTGGCGGGCGAGGGGGCCGGGGTGACGGTGCCGTCGTAGTTCTTCTCAATACGGATCACGAGTTACCGCCTTCCGTGGCGCCGGCTTCCGGGCTCGCCGACGCGGGCGTGGGCCTGCCGAGCTTGGCCTGCTGGTCGGGGGTCAGGTCTTCCCACGACGAGCCGCGGGCTTTCTGGAGCGTGCGGAGATACGCGACAACCGCCCAGGCATCCATCTCGTTGAGCGCGTGCTTGTAGCCGGGCATTTTGTTGGTGCCGTCGGGTGCCCAGACGCCGTTGAGGATGGTCTCGAAGAGATAACCGTCCTTGCCCTGACGGTTGGTTCGGTCTCGATAGACCTCTCCGGTCAGGTTCGCGGGCGGGTAGGACCACTTCTTGCCGACCATGCCGGCACCGTCGCCCGCGAAGCCGTGGCAGGCGACGCAGTAGATGTTGTACTGATGCTGGCCGCGTTCGATCATCTCGCGGCTGACGGTGACGGGGATGGCATCGAGGTACGACTCGAAACCGTCCGACTCGACCACCTTGCCGGTGTAGACCGCGTCGTTGTCTTTCAGCATCGCGGCTCGCTCGGCCATATAGCCCTCGGCCCAGGCCTTATCGGCGTGGGCCGCGACATCGAACTCCGCCGACGCGAACGCGACGGCGTGCTCTGGTGTGGGCCGCGCGACACGCCCGTCGGCGAAGAAATCGCTCGCCTCCTGGGGGTCCCATCGCTGCTGCTTGTCCATGTCGGGGAAGAACTGACGCGGGCTCGCGTCGGTCCGCTCGCCCCGGCAGCCCGCGAGGGGGATCGCCGAGAGCGCCGCGAGCAGCGCGAGACCCAGCGACTTGCCGGGTGACGTGCTGGGTTTCGTGCTGGGTGTGGGAGTCGTGGTCATGGTGCGTCCTGTCCCCGCCGGGCGTCGAGATCGACGCGCCGACGCGGGGCGTTGCGTTTTAGTCGTCGTCCTCGATGATCTCGATGTCGTTGCCGCCCGTGCTCTCGAGCAGCGCTCGGCTCGCCTCGGGGTCGAACGACTTGTCGGTCGCCTCGATCCCGATCATGAACTTGCCCTGGCTCGTGCCCAGGAAGCGGTCGCTGCTGAACAGCGGGTGGTTCCAGCGGGGCAGCCCGTTGAGCATGAGCATGCCGATGAGGGCCGCGAAGGCCGCGTGCAGCACGCCGAGCTCGAAGATGATCATCGTGAACGGTTCCCACGCGCCGTAGGGCTTGCCCTGCACGGTGAACCCGGTGTAATCGACCGCGGTGATCCAGTACTGCAGGAGCCAGCCGCCGAACGCGCCGCCCAGGCCCACCTTGAAGACGATGTAGGGCAGGATGGTCCGCTTGACGCCCATCGCCTCTTCGATCCCGTGGATCGGGAAGGGGCTGTGGACATCCCACTTCTTGTAGCCCGCGTCGCGGATCTTCTCGGCCGCGTGGTACACGTCGGCGGGCGTGTCATACTCGGCGATCAGGCCGTGCACGCGCTTGCCGTTCTCGGTGACGTACTTCGGACGCGGCTTGGGCACGATCGGGAGATAGTCAGCAACGGTCTGGACAATGCTCATCTCAGTGCCCCCCTTCCGCGTTCGCGGTTCCCTGGTGCTTCTGATCTGCGCCGCCGGCGATGCCGTGCTGCGGATCGTGTCCGGTTTGGTGATCGCCGTGGTGCCCGTGCGGATCCGCCGCGGGCATGACCGCCTTGAGTTCCGCCATCGCGAAGGTGGGCAGGAACTTGACGAACAGCAGGAACAGCGTCGCGAAGATGCCGATCGACCCGACGAAGATGCCGATGTCGGTCAGCGTCGGGAAGAACATGTGCCACTCGCCGGGCAGGAAAGCCCGGTGGAGGCTCGTCACGATGATGACGAACCGCTCGAACCACATGCCGATCGTGACGAACAGCGCGACGATCCAGATCACCAGCGGGTTCTGCCGCAGCTTGCGGAACCAGAACACCTGGGGGCTCAGCACGTTGCACGAGATCATCGCCCAGTAGGCCCACCAGTACGGCGCGCCCTTGTCGGAGATCCACGTGGGCAGCGCGCGGTTGTTGGTGAAGACGAACGCCTCGTACTCGTTGGCGCCGTACCAGGCGATAAAGAACTCCATCCCGTAGGCGAAGCCGACCATCATGCCGGTGAGCAGGATGATCTTCGCCATGTTCTCGAGGTGGCGGAGTGTGAGCAGGTCCTTGAAGTTGGGCATGACCTGACGCAGCGGGATCAGCAGCAGCAGCACCATCGCGAAGCCGCCGAAGATCGCGCCCGCGACGAAGTAGGGCGGGAAGATCGTGGTGTGCCAGCCGGGGAGGACCGATGTCGCGAAGTCGAACGAAACGATCGAGTGCACGCTGAGCACGAGCGGGGTCGAGATGCCCGCGAGGATCAGGTACGCCGCCTCGTAGCGGTGCCAGTGTCGGCTGCTGGCGCGCCAGCCCAGGCTCAGCAGGCCGTACACGAACGCCCGGATCTTGTCGGGCGTGATCGCGTCGATCACAACAAAATGCCCGGTGGGAAGTTCGAGTGAGAAGGGCTTGCTGATGCCCTTGCGGAGGCGGGCGTCGGCCCGGTCACGCAGCGTCGCGAGGTCGGGGATCATGCCCATGTACCAGAACAAGGCCGACACGGTCGCGTAGGTCGAGACCGCGAAGACGTCCCACAGCAGCGGGCTTCGGAAGTTGGGCCAGATCCAGTTGTAGTTGGGGATCGGGAACAGGAACCACGCGAACCAGACCCGGCCCACGTGGATGCCCGGGAAGATGCCGGCGCAGATCACCGCGAAGATCGTCATCGCCTCGGCGGATCGGTTCACCGCCGTCCGCCACTTCTGCTTCAGGAGGCAGAGGATCGCGCTGATCAGCGTTCCGGCGTGGCCGATACCGATCCAGAACACGAAGTTCGTGATGTCCCACGCCCAGTCGACCTGGTTGTTGAGACCCCACGTGCCGACGCCCGTGATGATCATGTAGAGGATGAACAGCGTGCCGAGCCCCGCGATGGGGCTGGCGATGCCGAACGCGATGAGCCACCACTTGGGCGCGGGGTTCTCCGCGTAGCCGCAGACGATGTCGGTCACCTCGTCGAACGAACGATCGCCCAGGACCAACGGCGACTCGAGCGCCGGGTCCTCTGTGAGCGTGCCGTCTCCGAGGCCCATGTCGACATCACGGCCCGCGGCCCCGGGGCGGAGCCCCGCGAGCCTCTCGGCGGTGACCTGATCTGGATGCAATGCGCTCATGCGCTCAGTCTCCGATCTGCAAACCTCGCCGCACGTCCGCGGCGTTCATCGAACCGTTTCTTCGACACCATCTCGAGACTCACAACTCGAAACGCGGGAATCGAAACTCAGGAGAGCACCCGCAGGCTCGCGCGGTATCCCTCGTCCATGAATCGCTTGGCGGGGTCCACGAACGAGTGCTCGCCGTGGCTGTCGCCGCCCTCGCCATCGCCGTGCCCGTTCTCATCGTGGCCGGCGTCATGGCCGTGGTCGCCGTGGCCGCCGCCGTGATGCGCGAGCGGATCCTTGAGGTACTCCTCGATCTCCGACTCGCTCATCCCGCGCCAGGCGAGTTCCATCTTCAGCAGCGGCTCGTTGGGGTTGCGGACCCGGAGCATGTGGCTCGTGCGGGGCCGCGTGTTCAGATAGCCGAGCAGCATGTACGACCGCTCGCTCATCCGGCTCGCGTGCACCTCGCTCGACTCATCGAGGATGTCGCCGAAGACGATCGAATCGCTGGGGCACGCCTGCTGGCAGGCGACCTGGAAGAACCCGTCGGGGATCGGGGCGGACTCGGTCCAGTGCCCCTTCACCTTGCTCTCCTGCCGGGCCGCGTTGACCCGCTGGATGCAGTAGGTGCACTTCTCCATCACACCCCGGCTGCGGACCGTGACATCCGGGTTGTTCTTCATCTTGCTGATCTCGTCGAGCTTCTCGCGAAGACGCGGCGGGATCAGGTTCTTGTTGAACTTCTTCTGGTCGATGCCCTCGTCGCCGAAGACCGCTTCGGACCCCAGGAACGCGCCGTTGTACTTTGTGACGGCGTAGTCGAAGAAGTTGAACCGGCGGACCTTGTAGGGGCAGTTGTTGGCGCAGTACCGCGTGCCGATGCAGCGGTTGTACGCCATGTTGTTCGTGCCCTCGGGGCCGTGCACGGTCGCCGTCACCGGGCACACCGTTTCGCACGGCGCGTTCTCGCAGTGCACGCACGCGACGGGCTGCCCGATCATCTCCTCGGGCTCGTTGAGATCATCGCCAGAGAAGTAGCGGTCCACGCGGATCCACTGCATCTCCCGGCCCTTGGCGACCTCGGTCCGCCCCACGATCGGGATGTTGTTCTCGCTCTGGCACGCCACCGTGCACAGGTTGCACCCGGTGCACGAGGACAGGTCGATCGTCATCCCCCACTGCGGGCCCTGGGCGTACCGCGCGCCGGCCTTCGGATCGACCGCCGACTCGTTGAACGGGTTCTTGTACGCCCCGACGTTGTCGGGCGTGTGGCTCATCTCGCCCATCTGCTCGGCGAGGTTGAGCGCGTCGGTCCGTCGCTCGGTCTTGTAGATCAGGTCCTTCTCATCGACCCGGGGCGAATCCGCGTGTTCGTCGAACCACTTCTTGTCGATCGCGCGGACGATCGTCGTCCGGCCCTCGAGGCTCCAGTGGTTCTGCGTGCTCGCGAGATCACGCGACCCGCCCGACCGCTCGAGCGTCGCGCCAGAGGCCGTGCTCATCGCCGCGGGGGTGCGGAGGGGGTAGGCGTTGAAGCCGACGCCGTTGCCGACGTTGCCGGTCGTCCGGCCGTACCCCAGTTGCACGTGCGCGACGCCGTCGGCGACGCCCGGGCAGACCCAGACCGCGACCTCCTGCTCGACGCCGTTGATGGTCAGCGTCGCGAGGCGGGCCTGGGGGATCTGGGCGCGGGTGTACATGCCCGCCATGCCGCCCTTGGGCAGCAGGCGCAGCTCTTCGGCCGTCGCGGGGCTCAGGACAACCGGGTTCTCCCAGACGACGCTCGTGCCCTTCTGGGGAAGTTCCTGCAGCCAGCCGTTGTTCCAGTAGCGACCGTCGCCGATCCGGCCCGTCTCGAAGACGACCTCGAGCGACTCGGCCGTCGGCGCGGAGCCGAGCGTCAGCCCACGCACCGCGTCGGAGACGCCGCGAACGTTCAGACGGGCGTTCTCGTCCCGCCAATCGCTGTTGCCGGAGACGAAGCCGTCGTGGAGGGCCCGGCGGAACTTCTTGTCGAAGCCGCTCGCGCCGAGGGCCGCGGTCCACGCCTCGCTGAGCAGCGTGTGCCCGTCGGGCGATTCGACGCCCGCGAGGTACGCGACGAACTCGTTCTCGCTCATCGCGGGCTCGTAGAGGGGCGCGATCATGGGCTGGATCGCCGACACCGTGCCGTCGTACGACTCGGTGTCTCCCCAGCTCTCGAGGAACGTCGCCGCGTTGAGCTCCCAGGTCGATGCCTGGGTCGTTTCGGTCGGCATCGTGCTCAGCGCGATCGTGGCGCCGCCGTTCGCTGCGACACCCGCGAACGCCTCGGCGAAGCCCAGCCCGCCCGGCGCGTCGTGCACCGGGTTCGCGTTGATGGTCACGACCGTCGAGATCGACCCCGCGTCCATCTTGTCGGTGAGCCCCGCGAGCGAAAGCAGCGGGTGGGACGCCTCGGTCGCGCTCGTCGCGAGATACTTGACCTTCGCGCCCAACGCCGAGTTCATCGCGGCCGCGAGTGCGTGCACCTGGGCGGGCTGTGTGTTCCCGGCAACGACGACCGCGTGCCGACCGGCCCGCTTCAGGTCCGCCGCGACCGCCTGCGCCCGCGCTTCGTCTGCCTCGCTCAAGGCCGACGCCGGGATCGACCCGACGACGCCCGCGGCTGACGAACCGTTCAGCACCAGCGACGCGACCCGCGCCGCGAACGCCGTGGTCTGGCTCGGTGCCATCCGCCAGCGGTGGTCGGCCATTGAGCCCGTGCCGCTCGGGTGGGCCTCGCAGACATAGAGCCTGCTCATCGCGTCGCCCGATTTTTCGACCCGGCGCGTCGCCGCGAACGAACGCGACTCGTTGATGTGGTTGGGACCTTCCGTGAGGAAGTCCGCGTCGAGGCTCAGCACCGCTTCGGCGCCGTCGAAATCGTGCAGCACGCGACGCGGCGAGCCGAACGCGATCTCGGTGCCCTCGAGCGAGCTGCGCCGGCTGTCGGCCGGGTCCCACCAGACCCACGTCGCGTTGGGGTATTCGTTGAGAAGCCGCTCGCGCAGGCCGTCGAGCGTGGGGCTCGTCTTCTTGTCGCAGATGACCGCGAGCCCGGCGCCGCCGTTCGCGGCCGCCGCTTGCTTGCCCTCGCTGGACCACCAGCTCTTGAAATCGTCCCAGGTCGCGTCGAGACGCCCCCGGGCCGGGTTGTTGTACGTCGGGAACTTCAGGCGATCCGGGTCATAAGTCTCCAGGATCGACGCCTGGCTCCACACGCTGCTCTTGCCCCGGTTGGTTGGGTGCAGCGGGTTGCCCTCGATCTTGGTCGGCCGGCCCTGATGCGTCTCGACCAGCAGACCCTCCGCGCCGCCGCCCGCGAGGGGCATGCTCGTCGCGAAGTAGAGCGGCTTGCCGGGAACGACGTGCTCGGGCTCGTCGGTGTAGGGGACGATCAGGTGCTCGGGCCGACGACAGCCGGGGATCGTCGCCGCCCCAGCGAGCGCGAGGCTCGCGCCCATCAGCTTCAGGAACCCGCGTCGGCTCTCGCCCGCGCCGGCTTCGCCGTTCTCGCCGTCCTCGAACGCGAGCTCGCTCGCCCCCGCCGGGAACTCACGGTTCACGAACGCGCGGTACGACGGGTCGTCGGCGAAGTCCTCGGCGCTGCGCCAATAGCGCTGCCCACGACGGGACGTGACGGTACCACCAGCGCTCTCGTGCAGCGCATCGGGACCCATCTCGGGTCGCGTGTCATCGATTTCGATCTTGCCCTTCGTGGACGGGCACTGGTCGATCGTGCTCATATCAACGGTCCTCCGCGGCGGCGAACCGATCCGGACCGGCGGTCTCGCCGGGGATCAGTAGTGACAGGCCGCGCAGTGCTGCGGCGGGTTGTTCTTGAGATTCTCGAGGAGCGACTCGGGGGTCATCCCGTTGTGCACCCGATCCTCCACAGGCTTGCTCATCCACTCCTGCTCGACCCAGATCAGGTCCGTGACCATCTCCGGAGGCACGAGGAACTCCTCAGGGTTGCGGTGGCAATCGAGACACCATCCCATCGCGAGGCTCTGGTCCTGATAGACGACCGGCATGCCCCGGATCTGGCCGTGGCACGAGTAGCACGACACACCCGCGTTCACGTGAACATGGTGCGGGAAGTTCGCGTAATCGGGAACGACGTGGATGTTCTCCCACTCGATCGTCGCGCCCTCGGCGTAGGCGCTGCGGATGAACTGCACCTTGTCAGCGGGGACCGTCGAATCGGCGATCTTCCCCTCGCTGTGGCAGCCGTAGCACGTCGCGACGCTCGGCACATTGCTGTGCTTGCTGTCCTCGACGTGCGTGTGGCAATACCGGCAATCGATGCCGAGCGTGCCCGCGTGGATCTGATGGTTGAACCCAGACCCGGGCTGCTCGGGCATGAACCCGACCTCCCAGAAGTCGGGCGTCAGCCAGTACCACCCGCCCGCAACGACGCTGACCGCGCCGCCGAGCCCGGCCACCGCGCCCAGAGTCGGGAGCGCGTTCATCCATTTCGGAAACAAGCCTGCCAAGACAAGGCCTCCGGTCTGCATAGCCAGCCGGAGGTCGATCCTCTCGGCGAGCAAAGTCCGAAAACTCCGCGGAACGACACACAACCACGACAGGTCGTGGCCGCCCCGGAGAATGGGCGAAGCGTACACAATCCGCCTCCGCCGATGTTGCTGCCCAACAGAAAAAAATCCAGCCGCGAGAACGCCGACACCCCCGTAACGGCCCAGAATCGCCAATTGAGAACGAGTCTCAATTGCATTTATTCTTGTTTACCGAGAATTGCCTACACTCCGGAACGGCCTCGATACTGGGCCCAGCATGCTCTCCTCGACACGGGAACAATCCCCCAATGACCACACGCCAGTCCGCCGAGCACATGACCCACATCGCCGCACCCTTCACGGCCCAGGCCGCCACCGTCGCCGGGTTCACCGCGACGATCGCGACATGGGTGGTCTGGTGGGTCACCCATCTGCCTGGCCTCGCTGTCCCGAGTCAATGGGCTGCTGCGATCCTGACTCTAACCCTCGTCATCAGCCTGCTTTGGGTCTCGCGGCGCGCCCGCCACCCGTTCCGCGTTGCCCTTTTCGGGGGCCTGATCACCGGCACGCTCAATCTCCTGATCCTGGGCTCGATACTTGGTGAACAGGCCGACTCCGCCGACGCGATGGCGACCGCCGCCAACCGATTCCGCGCCGAGGCCCCCACCATCATCCTGGGCTATCTCTTGGTCACCACGCTCGGCGGCGTCATCGCGGGCGGTCTCGCCGCCTCGTTCCCGAGCCGGCCGGCCACCCCCAGACCCGGCGTATGGCTCGGTCGCTTCGCGATCGTCGTGGTCGCAAGCTTCTTCCCGCTCTTGTTTATCGGCGGCGCGGTCACCGGCACCGAGTCGGGGATGGCGGTCCCAGACAGCGTGACCTCGTACGGTGCGTTCTCGGCACTCCTCCCCCTCAGCATGATGGCCGAGCCCCGGATCTTCCTCGAGCACACCCACCGCCTGTTCGGCACCCTCGTCGGCCTCAACGCGATCGCGCTGGTTGTCTTCGCCTTCGCGATCGAGCGGCGCAAAGTTCCCAAGGTCTTCACGGTCGTTCTTTTGCTGCTCGTCATCACCCAGGGCGTTTTCGGGGCGATCCGCGTCGGGGCGGTGTCTTCGGGGCTCGCCGCCGTCCACGGGGTCTTCGCGCAGCTCGTGCTCGCTTTCGCGATCATCACCGCCTGCAAGCTGAGCCCCCTCGACCGCGAGCAGGCCGAGGCGCGAGGCAGCACGCGAGCCGACACGGTGTCGGACCGCACCGTCCACGCCGCGCGGCGGGGCGTCCGTTTCACGCACCTCGCGGCCGTCGCGATCCTGATCCAGCTCATCTTCGGAGCCCTGGGCCGACACCTGCCCAACGGGTCGCACGCGGTCTGGGCCCACGCCGGGTTCTCGATCGTCGTCGTCCTGCTGGTGGTCATCTCAGCGGCGGTGATGCGGAGCGCGACCCCCGAGAGCCGGGAGGGCAGGCTGCTCCGTCGCGTCGGGCTGCTGCTCACCATCGGCGTGTTCTGCCAGTTCGTGCTCGGGTTCATGGCGCTCTGGCAGGTCGGTGTGGGCGGCGCGACCGAACCCATACTCCTCGCCGACCAGCTCGCCGAGGCCCGCACGATCGATCCGCTCGAAACCGTGATCACCACCGCCCACCAGACCATCGGGGCCTCCCTGTTCGCGGGGATCGCGGCCGCGGTCTATTGGACGAAGCGGATCACCAGGGCGCACCAGTCCTTCTGACCAGACCGGCTGACCAGACCGGCCGACCAGACCGGCCGACCAATTCGTCTGACCCCGCCGAACGATCAAAGGACTCCGGAGAACCGCCGGATCCCTGTAATCCCGAACATACCGATCCCAGCAAGATCGGTGCGTCGACGAGCGCACGACTGAACCCTCGACGGATGCACCGTTTTCGGGCATACTGCTCTGTCGGGTCGATGCAATAGCCGGCACGGCGTCGCGTTGGTTTCCACGGCACGAACTCCTGCTGGACCGATCGACGAATCGAAGAGCGGGTGCGATCTCACCGCGGGCGATGCCGTGACAGTTGGCGTGACAAACGCCGTGACAGACATTGGAGGCGATGCTTTGACACTCAACACCGCCCAACCGACACGCGACGACGGACGACGCCGTGACGACGACGACGCGCCCGACCGCCTGCCCTCGCGTCTCACCGAGATCCGTGCCCACGAGTTCGGCGAACCGGAGGCCCGGCATCTCCTGCTGCGCGCCGGTTTCGGCGGCACGCCGAGCCAGATCCGGACACTCGCCGAATGGGGGCCCGAGCGGTCGGTCGATTATCTGCTCGCGGCCGAGGACGTGCCCTACGCGGCGCCGAAGGCCGACCGGTTCGACGCGAACATCATGCGTCCGCTGAGCGAGTCGGAACGCCGGGAGTACCGGTCGGCCCAGCAGCGGCGCGACGAGGACACGCTCGCGCGGTTCCGCCTGCTGCGCCAGCAGCGCCAACGCCAGGACCGGCAGCAGATCGGCGATGTCCAGCGGTGGTGGCTCGAGCGCATGATCGAGACCCCACGCCCGCTCGAGGAGAAGATGACGCTCTTCTGGCACAACCACTTCGCGACGAGTTACCGCACGATCGAGAACTCGTACCACATGTACCTGCAGAACCAGTTTCTGCGCACGAACGCGCTCGGCTCGTTCGCGGATCTTCTCTACGGCATCATCCGCGACCCCGCGATGATCGCCTACCTCGACAACAACGATTCGAGAGTCGGGCAGCCGAACGAGAATCTGGCGCGCGAACTGATGGAGCTCTTCAGCCTGGGTGTGGGCAACTACTCGGAACGCGACATCAAGGAAGGCGCCCGCGCGCTCACCGGCTATTCGTTCCGAGACGACGAGTTCGTGTTCAACCACGAGAACCACGACAAGGGCAACAAGACGATCCTGGGCCGACGCGGGAACCTCGACGGCGAGGGCTTCGTCGCGGCGATCCTCGCGCAGCCCGCGTGCGCCCAGTTCATCGCGACCAAGCTGTACGACTATTTCTGTCAGCACATCGGCACGCACGACCCGGGCGATGAGATCGCCGTGCGGCGCACGATCCAGTCCCTCGCGGGCACGCTCCGGTCGAGCGACTACGCGCTGACGCCGGCGCTCCGTCGGCTGATGCTCAGCCGGCACTTCTACCACCCCACCGTCATGGGCAACCGGATCAAGAGCCCGACCGAGCTCGTGGTCGGGTCCGTGCGCTCGCTGAATACCCCGGTGCGCGACATGGGCGTGCTGCTGCAGGCGATGGACCTGATGGGCCAGAACCTGATGTACCCGCCCAGCGTCAAGGGTTGGGACGGCGGGCGGACCTGGATCAACACCTCGACCATCTTCGTGCGACAGAACGCGCTGAACTTCCTGCTGACCGGGAGGCTCCCGGTCGGCTACGACGGGAACGCGCGGGACGAGCGGTACGACCCGACCGACCTGCTTACCGAAGACGAGCGGCGCACGCCGCGGTCCGCCGCGTCGGCTTTGCTCCGCCTGACGCTGGGGCACACCGACGAGCGCACGAAAGACGACGCGGTCCGTGCGCTCACAGGCTTTGCGAGAGAACACGACGACCGGGTCAACCGGGACGTCCTCGTCGGCATGCTGCTGCTGATCGCGGCGATGCCCGAATACCAGCTCTGCTGATAGTCTCCCGTTCAGGAACGGCTCGCTTCAAAGGAAGAGACCATGCACCACAACGACTCCGCCAACGCCCGCGCCTGGACTCGACGCGAACTGCTCGGCAACGGGCTCGTCATGGCGTCGGCCGCGATGGCGATGCCGATGTTCCTCCAGCGTTCCGCCTTCGCGCTGCCTGGTCCCGACCTGGGCTCGATCCCGGGGGTGCCCGACGACCGGATCCTCGTCGTCATCCAGATGGGGGGCGGCAACGACGGGCTCAACACCGTCGCGCCCGTCGGCTACGACGCCTACCACCGCCTCCGCCCCTCAATCCGCATCACCAAACAGCAGGGCATCACGCTCGAGGACAGGTACAGCGATATCGCGCTCCACCCCGCCCTCGAGGGCCTGAAGGAGATGTACGACAGCGGGCTGATGTCGGTCGTGCAAGGCGTGGGCTATCCGAACCCGAACCGAAGCCACTTCAAGAGCATGGACATCTGGCACACCGCCGACACGACCGGCACGGGCGACGGCTGGATCGGGCGGTACTACGACAGCGAGTGCTGCGGCTTCGGGGCGGGAGAATCGGGGCGCGCACCCAGGCAGGCCGCCAACCAGCCTCAGGCACGTACTGAGACGGTCTACCCGCCTGTGGCGATCGGTCGCGAAGCGCCGCTGGCGATGCAGGGCCGGCAGACCAAGCCCGTCGCGTTCGAGACGCCCGACCTCTTCCGCTGGACGGGTGAGCAGATCCACGATTCGCTGCACGATCCCTACCAGAAACTCGTCAGGCGGGACCCCGCGCAGGCAGAGGGCAACGTCAGCTCGAACGCGGAGTTCCTGATGCGCACGAGTCTGGACGCACAGGTCTCGAGCGACAAGATCCGCCAGGCGGTCGCCGAGCGGTCGCTGGTCGAGTACCCCAACTCGCCGCTCGCGTCGCAGCTGAGCATGATCGCGAAGATGATCCGCGCGGGGATGAAAACGCGGGTCTATTACGCCACGCACGGCGGGTTCGACACCCACGCCGGGCAGGGCGGCGCGAACGGGCGGCACGCGAACCTGCTGCGGCAGTTCGCGACCGCGGTCCGCGCGTTCTACCAGGACCTCGGCCAGCAGGGCAACGACGGACGCGTGCTGACGATGCAGTTCAGCGAGTTCGGCCGGCGCGTCGCCCAGAACGCGAGCGGCGGGACCGACCACGGGACCGCGGCGCCGATGATGCTGTTCGGTCCCATGGTCAACGCGGGCGTGCTCAACCCCCACCCCTCGATGGACAACCTCGACGGGGGCGACCTGAAGTACACCGTCGATTTCCGCACGGTCTACGCGGGCGTTCTCGACGACTGGATGAAGACCGATTCGAAGACGGTGCTTGAGGGGCGCTACAAGGCGGCGCCGGTGATCCGGAAACTGTGACCGTCGTCACACCTCCCGGCTGAGCTCAGCGGCGGGCCTCGATATCGAGGCTGACGACGTAGTCGCTCATCGACGCGCCCTCGGGCAGCGCGGCCGCGATCTTCCTGTAGAGCGGGTCCTGCCAGTTGGTCATCGTCTCGATGTACTGGGGCTTGGCGGTCATCTGGAGATCGGTCAGCCCCGCGTCGAGGATCGCCTCGCGGACGACCTCGACCAGTTCCGCGCCCGCGATGCACCCCACCAGCGCCTCGAGGTCGTTCACGACGCCCGCCGGCAACGGCTTGAGCAGCGCGAGATCGGAGACCGCCGCTCGCCCGCCCGGCTTGAGCACCCGGGCGATCTCGTGCCAGACACGCCGCTTGTCGGGGGAGAGGTTGATCACGCAGTTGGAGATGATCACGTCGGCCGACGCGTCCGCGACGGGGAGGTTCTCGATCTCGCCCAGGCGGAACTCGACGTTGTCGAGCCCGCTGCGCTCGCGGTAGCTCGCCAGGTTGCCCCGGGCCTTGCTGAGCATCTCGGGGGTCATGTCCACGCCGATCACCCGTCCCTGCTCGCCTACTTTCGGTCCGGCGATGAAGCAGTCGAACCCGCCGCCTGAGCCGAGATCGACGACGACCTCGCCGGGCGTCAGCGACGCGAGCGCGGTCGGGTTGCCGCACGAGAGCCCCATGTTGGAGCCCTCGGGGAGGACGGTGAGGTCGTCGCCCGAGTAGCCGACGGCGAGGGCGACCTGCTCGGGGGTCAGCGTGGTCGGGCCGCAGCAGCCGCCTCCACCCGTCTCCGAGTTTCCGCCGCAGCAGCCGGCCTGCGCGACGGCAGCATCTCCGTCCTGCTCGCTTTGCAACCGTGCGGACGCGGGGCGGACGCCCGACCACTGGCCCTTGCGGGCGATCTCGGCGTACCCCTCGCGGACGCTGTCGCGGACCTGATCCGTGGTCGGGGCGCTGGTGGTCGGCGAGCTGTCGGTGGGTGTTGGGCAGCAGTCGGGCCCGCAGCAGGAGGATTGCGTGTCATTGCTCATGGTGATCTCCTTGAGAAGCCGGTCGCGGGTTCGTTGCGTTTTCCGGGGTATCTGTGTTGTTCTGTGCAAGAGGGAAAAGCCGACGGCCCAGCCTCAGCGAAACGCCGACGAGGGCGAGGAGGACGGGGACCTCGACAAGCGGGCCGACGACCGTCGCGAACGCGACGCCCGACCCGATGCCGAAGACGGCGATCGCGACCGCGATCGCGAGTTCGAAGTTGTTGCCCGAGGCGGTAAAGGCGAGGGTCGCGGACCGTTCGTATCCCGCGCCGACCTTGGCCGCCATGAAGAAACTGACGAGGAACATGACGACGAAGTAGATTGTCAGCGGGATCGCGATCCGCAGGATATCGAGCGGGAGCGCGACGATCCGGTGGCCCTGGAGGCTGAACATCACGAGGATCGTGAAGAGCAGTGCGATGAGCGTGATCGGGGCGATCGTCGGGATGAACCGCTCGGCGTACCACGCGTCGCCCTTGATGGGCCGCAAGACAAGCCGCGTGAGCATTCCCGCGACGAACGGGATACCCAGGTAGATCATCACGCTCTGGAAGACCTCGCCGATCGAGACATCGACGACGGCTCCGTCGAGACCGAGCAACGGTGGCAGCCAGGTGATGAAGACCCAGGCGTAGGCCCCGAAGAACAGGACCTGGAAGATGCTGTTGAACGCGACGAGGCCCGCCGCGTAGTCGCTGCTGCCCTTGGCGAGATCGTTCCACACGAGCACCATCGCGATGCAGCGGGCGAGGCCGACCATGATGAGCCCGATCATGTATTCGGGGTAGTCGCGCAGGAACAGGACGGCGAGGGCGAACATGAGCACGGGGCCGACGATCCAGTTCTGGACCAGCGACAGCACCAGCACCCTCCAGTCGCGGAAGACCTCGGGAAGTTTCTCGTAGCGGACCTTCGCGAGCGGCGGGTACATCATGAGGATGAGCCCGACGGCGATGGGGATGTTCGTCGTGCCGACCGAGAGGCGGTCGAGCGATTCGCTGATGCCCGGGACGAGTCGGCCGACCAGCACGCCGACCGCCATCGCGAGGAAGATCCAGAGGGTGAGGAACCGGTCGAGGAAGCCGAGCCGTCTGGGGCGAACGGGCAGCGGGCACGCGCCCGTCGGTGCGGCGTGAGTCATCGCGATGCCCGCCCGTTCTTTGCGTTTGTGTCGCCGCCCGCGGTCGGGCCACCGGGTGCGTCGCCGCAGCAGTCAGACCCGCAGCACGAGTCCGCGGGAGTCAACTCGTCGATCGCGTCGGCGAGATCTCGGAACGTCGCCGCGAGCGAGGGGCCGTCCGCGACGTACCAGACGGTCCGCCCCTTCTTCTCGCTGGTGAGCAGGCCGGCGCGCGCCATCGTGGACAGGTGCCGCGCGACCATCGAAAAGTCGATCGAGCAGCACTCGGCGACCTCCGTGACCGAACAGGGGCGTGAGCATTTGAGCAGGCACGAGAGCAGACGCGCCCGCGTCGGCTCCGCAAGGGCCTTGAGCAGATCTGGATTCAGCACGCGGTCAAACCGCGATCTCCATCGGGCCGCTTGCTTGGGGGACCGGTTTGGAGGGGCCGGCTGATATTGGTTTACTGACGCCATAACGCAAGTATTGGTGACCGGCAGCCCGGGGTCAAGTCTCGGCGTCTTCCAAGGTGGAGAACACGCAATGTCGTGTCGGTTCGTGCTGGCGAGTCGCCGGCCCGTGCTGGCACCAGCGACCGCGAATCGCACACGGGACTGCATGCCGCGTGCGACGCTCGTGCTGGTCGCGCGGGGGGCGTGGGACCGTTCCGGTATTCAGACTCGGAGGCCGAAAGGCCGGGCAGTGGCCGCACCGATCGCCGGCTGTCGGCTACGCCGCGCTTTTCGGCATGGCCGGTTCGAGACCGTCCGGGAAATAGACACAGAACTCCGGCCCTCCATCGGGATGGCGGTCGAGCCAGGCTCGCCCGCCGTGGGCCTCCGCGATCTTGCGCACGATCGCGAGACCGACGCCGGTCCCTGCGCTGTCGCTCGAAAGCCGCTCGAAGATCCCGAAGATCTTCAGGGCGAACTCGTCCGGGACACCCTCGCCGTTGTCGCGCACGGTGATCGTTGTGCCCCACTCGTCACACCGCGCACCAACCCACACACGCGGATCACCCTCCGTGGGGCGGCAGTATTTCAACGCGTTCTGCACGAGGTTCTGCACGACCTGCCGGATGCGACCCCGGTCTCCCCATACCGCCGCGTCGCTCGCCGTGACGGTCACGGTGGCCCCGGCGCTGCGGATCTCGCCGTTCAGATCCTCCACAACATCCGCGAAGAGTTTCCCGAGCGGGACGTTCGTCGGCTCGCTCACCACGATCCCGATCCGGCTCAGTTCGAGCAGATCATCCAGCGTCGCGTGCATGCGATCGACCGCGTCGCCGATCCGGACGAACGCGCTCTCGGCCCGCGCGCGGTCGCCGTCTTCGACGGCCTGCCGCAGCAATCCGCTGAAGCCGTGGATGGTCACCAGCGGCGACTTGAGGTCGTGCGACACCGTGTACACGAACTGGGTCATTTCCGAGTTGCGCTGGCGCAGGTCCTCGGTGATCTTACCCGATTCGTGGAGCAGTTCCTCGGTCTGGATGTTCTTGAGCCGGAACACCTCGGCGGCCTTTGCCATCGCGCCGATCTCGTCGCAGCGCTCCTGCCCGGCGATCTCGGCGTCGGCGTGTCCTTCCGCGAGTTTGCGGAAGGTCTTCGTCATCCCGAGGATCGGCACGAGCACCGAACGCGTCAGCAGCGACCCGAGCCCCAGACCCGCGAGGATCGTCGAGACGGCGATCGTATCGCTGATCACCTGGAATCGACTCGACTCGGACTGCATCTGCGCGCTCAGCATCTGTCGCTGCTCGAGCGAGGCGGACCGGACCCGATCGGCCTCGTACAACAATTCCGACGCGTTCCCCGCCAGCACCACGTTCACCAGGTGCAGGTACCCACGCGTCGCCTGCACGGCCTCAAGAAACGCTTGCTCGTACGCCTCGAAGAGCGATTCGATCTCGGAGGCACCGGCGACGGCAGGGTCCGCAGCAACCCGGCCGCTCACCTCTGTGCTGAGACGCTTCGCCTCGCGCAGGTGCTCGATCGCCTCACCGACACGCTCACCGTTCGGAGAGTCGAAGTACCGCATCGCGGCGGCCTCTGCGAGCAGCAGCGACCGCGTCGCGTCGGTGCTCGGGTTCGCCGCGAACGATCCCGTTCGTTCGTCCAGCTCGCGCAGCTCGTGGAGAATCTGGTCCCGAGTGGGGAACATCTCCTCGTTCATCAGCCGGATCCGCTCGGCCCGGTCCTCGGCGACTTTCTCGAAGTTCTCTCCGTAGGTGCCGACGAACTCGGCCATCCGGCGGAGCCGATCGTGTTCCTCGCCAGGGTTGTGTTCTCGAAGCGAACGGTCGATCTGCTCGCCGATGGCGCCGAGCAGATCGCGGACGCGATCGGCGGCGGCGGTGTGACCCGTGAGCATGAACGACCCGACGCCGTGCTGGAGTTCGGTGACCGATCGATCGATCGCGAGAACCGAGATCGTGTCGGCGTTGAGACGCTCGAGGCGCTGCATGTCGCGTTTGGATTTGGACAGCCCGACGTGGCCCATCACCGCCGTGAAAGCATGGAGCGCGAGCACGGCGAGCAGGAGCGCGCCCATCCGGGTTTTGATGCTCATCCCGCAGCCCTCCGGGTCGCCGGGTTCTTTGGAGAGCGCGCGGGCGCGGTGGCGAGGAACTCACCCCACCGTGCGAGCGTGTGCTCGTAGTTGTTCATGACGGTGTTCCACACCGCGACGCGGGAGAACCGCGTCTCGTAGCTCCCTCCGTTGCGCGTGTCACCGGGAGAGGCGATGACCCTGCCGTCCGAGTTCACGATGCTCTCGATCGCGGGCTCGCCGCGGTACCAGTAGTCCCACTCGTTCTTCGAGAGATGCGTCCTCGCGGTCTCCGGGATGGAGATGTAGTAGCCCTGACGCGCCATGATCGCGCCCGGCCGGCCCGAGAGCCACCAGTTCATGTACGCGTACGACTTCTCGATCGCCTCGTCGTTCGCCGCCGCCGAGAGACACATGACGCCGTGCCACGCCCGGTAGCCCTCTCGCGGCGCGGCGTACCGCACCGGCACCCCCCCGGCGCGGAGCGCCGACGCACCGGGGGAGAACATGCTCTCGATGACCGCCCGGCCGGACCGCATGAAGCGGACCGACTCGGGGACGGAATTCCAGAGCCCCGAAAAGTGCCCGTCGCGCCGCAGATCGACAAGGATGTCGAACAGCCGATCGATCTCGGCGACCGTCATGTTCCCGATATCGGCAAAGGACGCGAGCCCCAGCGATCGGGCCGCGAGGGCGGCATCGAAGAGCCCGATCGTCGGTTCGTTGATCAGCGCGACCCGCCCCCGGAACCGCTCATCGAGGAGCCACGACCAGCTCTCGTCGACGTAGGCCTCTCCCCGCTCAACGACGCGTGTGTCGTATCCGAATGAATCGACGTTGTGCACGTAGGGCAGGAAGCTCACGCGACGCGACTCGGGTGTGCCCAGCGACCCGTCGGGCTGCGCGTACAGAATGGTGTGCGGCGCATCGCCACGCCCGATGCTCGAGTCGGTCGTCAGGCGGCCCGTCTTCGAGAGCGGGTTGACGTCGTTCCACTGATCGATCCGCGCGGTCTCGATGGGCTGGATCGCGTTCGCCCGCCAGAGCACGTTGATGCTGTTGGACCATTGCTCGTAGACATCGAACGACTCAGGCCGCGTCGAGGCTTGCTGCAGGACCGCGGCGCTCCCCCCGGGCACGAACTCGATTGAGAACCCGAGGTCCGCCTCTGCCGCGATCCGGATCTGCTCCTGGAGCGTCACGTGCGTGCCGAGCACCCGGAGCGGCCGCGGGCCCCGCGACCTCGCCGGCTGGGACACGCCATGCGCGCACAACGACAGGGCGCTCGCCGCCCCGGCCCGTGCCAGAAAATCACGTCTCGACATCATGATGCATGTCTCCCGATTCCCGCGATCAACCGCGTGTATCGACAGATGCCATCGAGCGGCACAGTCGATCCAGCGAATCGCGGGGATTGGGACGGCGCGCGGGGCTTGTCGGACCCTACGGGCGGTGACACGCCCGATGTGGTGGGATGGGTGGAGACGCGGCGGGAGGCGTTCCGTCCCTGCCACGAAAAAACCACCGCGGATTTCCGCGGTGGTTTGCTGTGAAAGTGGAGACTAGGGGGATCGAACCCCTGACCTCATCCATGCCATGGATGCGCTCTACCAGTCTGAGCTAAGTCCCCAGGATGTCAGGCCCGATCGGCGTGCCGGTCAGAACCGTGGTCGAAATGATAGATCACCATCGGCGAAGATCAAGCAAAAATCAAGTCCCGATCAACCCCGCACGGTCTGCACGGCGAATCCCCGCATCTGAGCGGGTCGGTCTGTAGCGGTCGCGTCGCTTAAGCGGATCGGTCCGATCGGCCGGGCGTGCGGGGCACGATGTCTCGGACGATCCGGCCGCGAGCATGTTCTGGGCGGGGTGTGCGTCCGATGACCTCGCCGGTTCGCCGTCGCGGTGTCTCAGCCTGTGTGCCGAATGCCGCGGAGCCGAAGGAGGACACGGATGCCCCGGACACTCGAGCGATGGACACGCGACGACCGCCCGATCGGGCTGCGCTGGCACATCACCGGTTCTGGTGATATTCGGGTCGGCTGGCCAGCCCCGGGGCTGGAGGTCTTCACCCTCGCGATCGGCTGGCTGACCGACGACGCGCAAGTCGGGATTATTGAAACGCCCGCGTCGCCCGTCGATGTCGGGATACTCGAGATCCTCGACGAGAGGTTCCCCGACCGTCGCTGGTTCGCGGGCACGTTCGACGAGGTCGCGTCGGTCGCCGCACGGCGAGCCGCGTAGCCCGCCTCAGAACCTGGCGGAACACAAACTCAGACTCAATCGATCGTTCCGAGCATCCCGTCCGAGGCCAAGATCACGGCGTCGAGCGGGATGTTCTCGATCCGGCACCGCTCGGGGTGGTCGTTGCTGACCTCACCCGGAGGCAGTTCCCCGTCGGCGATCAGGATCGCCTCACGGGATTCGGGCACCGGGATGGTCGTCCATCGCGGGTCGGTCGGGCCGAACAGGCTGACGAGCGGCGTGCCGAGGGCGGCGGCGATGTGCCTGGGCCCGGTGTCGTTGGTGACCATGAGCCGCGCCTCGGCCGCGAGGACCTTGAGCGACCCCAGCGTGTGCGCGTGATCCGGCAGGACGACCGGGTCCGTACGCGCCGCGTCCGCGATGCCTCGGCACAGATCCGCCTCGGCGGGTGACCCATTGAGAAGGACGGCAAGGCCGTGCGCCTCGGCGAGATGATCAGCGAGCCGAGCGAACCGGTCGGCGGGCCACCGCTTGGCGGGGTTGTTGCCCCCGGGGTTGAGGATCGCGGTCGGACCTGTGATGTTCGCCGAAGCGCGCACCGCGTCGGCCTCGGCGCGATCTGTGGCGGAGATCGGGAGCGACATCGATGCGTCGCTCGGCAGGATCGTGCGCACGCGGCGGGGGTCTTCGAGGGGCGGGGCGTTGAGCCCGGGCGGGGAATCCGGATCGATCAGTGCGCTCGCGGCGTGCCAGTAGTACGACACGGCCGGAACAACCGCCCAGCCGCCGGACACGGCCTTCGGCGGCCGGAGCCGCTGGGTGAGCAGGAAGCCTCGCCCGTCGCGGTCATAGCCGATGCGGTCGGGGATCCCGGCGATGCGGACGGCGAGAGCCGTCGAGAACGAGCCCGTGAACAGAAGCGCGCGCGCGTACCGACGTGGTCGGAGTTTCCCCGCCGCGTGCTTGGGCCCCATGACGCCCGAGGGACGCACGACGTGGAACTCGTCGACGACGGTCCGCCCCGCCTTGGT
>DDFO01000008.1:161403-174372 GCA_002337215.1 Phycisphaerales bacterium UBA1926
CCGCCCCGCCTTGGTCGCGAGCCCGTCGAGCAAGCGGTCGATGCCGGGGCGGGCCATCGCGCCGATGAACGCGCCGGGCAAGGACTCGCGGATGCGCACGAGCGCGGGCGTGACCATGACCGCATCGCCCACCCAGCTCGGAAGAACCACCAGAATTCGGTTGTCGGTGTTGGGAGGGGGCATGGTCAGTCGTCGGATGCGATGCGCGGCCAGAGCGGGCGTGTGTTGCCTCGCCCGGCATGCCAGGCGTTGGTGGCCCGCCGCAGTTCGGCCATGAACGCGGTGGCGGCGAGGCGGTGGGTCGCAAGAGTCGCGGTGACGGATGCTTCGTCGGTGTGGATGGCGAGCAGGGCGACACCCGTGCGCTCGGCGATGGCACGGGCGGCCGATTCAACGGTGGAACGAACATGCTCGTCTGCGAGCGGCGTGCCCTCGGGGGCGCGGAGCGTCACGGTGGTGGCGTCGATGGCGCGGATCTGTGCGCTCGGGGGCGGTACGCTCGGCACACCCTCGGCAAGAATGTGCCGGGCGGCATCGGCCAGCGTCGGGAACCGTTCGTCCGGGCCGATGCGGAGGCAGCGTGCGGGGTGGAGTCCCGCGGCGATGCCGGCGTCGCGGTCGCGCTCGGCGTCGCCCACGAGCCACGACTTCAGCGGGTCGAGGGTGTGCTCGTCGCAGGCCGCGAGGAGCATCCCGGGATTGGGCTTGCGCCAGTGGTGATCTGCTCGCCACTCATCCAGGACGGCCTCGGGATGGTGCGGGGCGGCGTAGATCCCGGCGAAGAGGGGCTCGCCGGTCGAAGCCGCAAAGAGCTCGGCCGTGCGCGCATTGGTGGCCCGCACCTGGTCGAGCGTCGCGTTGCCCCGGGCGACGCAGCCCTGATTGGTGATCATGATCAGCACAAACCCGGCCTCGGCGAGGCCGCGGCACGCCTCGACGGCGCCATGCAACGGGCGGACATGGGCTGGGTCGTAAAGATCGCCCCTTGTTTTAGGGAAGGCGTCGGGCGGGAGCGTCGAGTTCTCGATGAGGGTGTCGTCACGGTCGAGGAAGACCGCGGCGCGCGGCGGGCCGGAGGGTGGGTTGGGGCTGGGGAAGCGGGTCATGGGACCGGAGGGTATCGCGCCGAGTCGGGAATGGGCGTGCCGGGAAGTTGCGGCTCGTGCGCACAGTGCATACCGTGGCGGCCTGCCTCAGAGTGAGAACCAGCGCAACGTTGCGCAGGTGGTGTTGGGCTACGGACGGGAGATCCTTGAATGACTCGGAATGTGTGCGCGTTGGTGTTGCTGAGCGGTTCGGTGCTGGGGTTGGGATCGATCGCGACGGCCCAGGATGATCCGACGGTCTCGAGCGCAGCGGCGCTGCTTGAGCGGCTCCGAGCCGCGGGTGTCGAGTTGCCCGAGGGCTTTGTGGTCAACGACGACGGCACGGTGACGATGCCGGCGGCGCTGGCGGGCGATGCCGAGACGTTGGAGGAGGCGGCGGGCGAGGCAACCGACGCCGCTGAATCGGCGGTCGAAGAGGCCGCGGCGGACGGTGCCGACGGGGGTGCTGGGGGCGACCCGGAGAGCGCGGCGGACCTCGACAAGCCCGAGTGGGACACGAAGCTGAACATCGGGTTGAATCTCGCGTCGGGCAACACCGAGCAGACCGGGTTCGCGTCGACGATCGTCTCGACGCGCGATACCAAGAAGTCGGCGTTGACTCTGGATGCCGGGTACTTCTACTCGACCCAGGATGGGGACAAGACCGCGAACCGGTTCACGTCCGGCGTCAACCACGACTGGCTGGTTCCCGATTCGCCCTGGCTCTTCTTCGCGGGCGGCCGGTACGACTGGGACGAGTTCAAGTCGTTCGACCACCGCGTTTCGGTGAACGGCGGTCTCGGTTACGAGCTGATCAAGCGGGATGACCTGAATCTCACGCTCCGCGCCGGTGCCGGCGGGTTCCGGGAGTTCGGCTCAGGGCGTAATGAGTTTGTCCCTGAAGGTTTAGTCGGCGCGGACCTTGATTGGCAGATCGGCGACAACCAGAGCCTCGTGGCGACGACGCGGATCTTCCCCGATCTCTCGGACACCGGCGAGTTCCGGACGTTCTCGACGCTGGGCTGGAAGATCGACATCGACAAGAATGATGGGCTGAGTTTCTCGATCAACGCGATCCACGAGTACATCAGCAGCGTGGACCCCGGCATCGAGAAGACCGACCTGCAGCTCTTCGCGGGTCTGACGTACGACTTCTGATTCGCTCGGCACGCGGCGAGGAACGCTCGATCAACGCCCGGCTTCGGCCGGGTTTTTCGTGCGCCGATTGAGTGGCGCGATCGGAGATCGAGCGTGAAGTTTGGCGCATGAAAAACGCCCGGCGGGTGTGCCGCCGGGCGTTTGGAATGTCGTGGAGATGCCGGCCTGTTACGGGCAGCCGCCGAGGAAGGTCTGGACGAAGAGCTGGAGATCCGCGAGGTCGTAGACACCGAAGGGCGGTGCTACGTCGGCGTCCGGCTGCTGGCCCAGGAAGGCGGCGACGAAGCTCTGAAGGTCGGCGAGGTCGAGGACGCCGAAGGGCTCGGCGATGTCGGCGACGTTGCACCCGCCTGACCCGAAGGTGATCGACGCTTCGTCCATGAGGACGGGCGGGACCTGGTTGAGCGTGGTGTTCCAGAGGTTGTACATGGTGTCACCCGCGGTGTTCGTCACGTTCTCATCGCGGAGGAACTCGACGTACTCACGGGTCGTGGACTGGTAATAGACGCGGACATCGGCGGACGCGGCACCGGCGGGGATGTTGTAGTTGGTGATGTCGAAGTTCTCTCCGTCGTTGTAGGTCTGGCCGACAGGTGCGATCTGGAGTGCCTCGTACTCGGCGTTGGTGAAGCCCCGCGCCGGGATGCGGTTGTCCTTCTCAACCTGATTCATAAGGATGAGGTGGAAGGAGGGCCCGGTGGGGATGCCCGCCTGGGCGGCGACGTCGGGGCTCGCCGACAGCTTCATCTCGTAGACCTTGGTGTCCGACTCGCTGAGCGTCGCGGTCACGGCGTCGTATGCGCCGCGCTCGGCGATCAGGTTGTCCATGGCGTCGAAGAACTGGACATTCACCCACATGCGCCGGCCCTCGGGGTAGCCGGTGGGGAGCTTGTGGCCCGACTCGTTGATGACCTTCACGCTGAGGTCGGGGCCGTCGACCGAGAGTTCGAGATCCGAAGCGTTCTCGAGCATTTCAACGGTCGCCGCGATCGAGCGATCGACGGATGCCTGATCGAGCCCGGTCTCGACGTCGTCGTAGAGCTCGCGGACGGCGTTGAGGAGCCAGGTGTTGCCGCCGACCATCTGGTGGGTCGCGATGTCGGTGCGTTCCTCGCCGAAGAAGCAGCTCACGCCTTCCTCGGAGGGCATGTGGCAATCCTGGCAGGAGGAGACGAGGGGGTTGTTGCCGCCGAACCGGCCTCCGGAGTCGACCGGGCCGTCCGCGAAGTCGGAGGCGAGCCACTCGGAGTAGGTGCGCTGCTCGGGGAACTGGGTGGCGGCGGAGTTTGAAACAGGAGGCGTCCGGAGGGCGCCGAGCGCGTAGGAGCCGTCGGGCTGGCGCTCGAACAGCGGGTTGGAGACGTCGTGGCAGGTTGCGCACATTTCCGACGACTTGTGGAAGGGGGATTCACGCCATTCGTGGACGAAGAAGTCCTGGAGAGCGCGGGGGCCCCGGCGGCGGTCCTCGGGGTCAACAACGAAGTGGGCCGAATGGGGATCGGTCGGGATGTCGGTGGTGAGGCCGGCGAGGATCGCGGCGTCCTCGGCCGGGGCGCCGACACCGTTGTTGGGATCCACGGCCCGGTGGCAGAAGTTGCACGAGACACCCTGGAAATCGATGCCCTGGAGTTGGGAACCGTCGGTGGGCGTGGAACGGCCTGCGAGCCAGCCGCCCGGCGTGTGGCAGCGGAGGCAGGTGTCGCCGCCGCCCTGGGCGTCCTGGTTGGCGATCGCGACGGCGGCCCAGAAGAGCGGGTCGCGTGCGGCCTGCCCCATCGCGCTGGCGTTCCAGGGGCGGTAGGGCTCGGTGACCTCATCGAAGTTGCCGTGGCAGTTCGCGCAGTCGTTGGAATCCTGCAACGGAATATTGAGTTCGTTGGGCTGGGTGCCGGGCCCGAAGAAGTCATCGAGGTTGGTGGGCAGGCCCGCGATGGTGACGGCGGCGCCCGCGGCAACAGCGGTGAGACCGGCCGCCCAGAGCACCTCGGCCCGAGCGATGAACGCACGACGGGTTTTCGACATCGGATTCCCTCTATCTTCCTGAATCACGGGCGGGCTCGCAGAAACCGAGTGCCCGGTTCAATTTCTCGACGCGGGACCGGAGGTCGGCAGTGATGGCCGGACCGGTCTGAACAAATACCCCTACGAGACGTTGATCTCGTAAGGATATCACAGCATCGGCTGGTTCACAAGGTCCGCGGGTGGGGAATCGGGAGTTGCGGACCCGGAGCAGGCAGCGCATAACGGCGGCGCGGACCACCCCTCGGGTTCGGGCGATATCAGGTCCGGAAATCATCCGGGTCGGCGATTGGTCAGGGGCACCCGGCGCTGAAGCTGGTCACGAAGGCCTGCACATCGGCGAGGTCGAGGACGCCTTGGGGCGGCGCGAGGTCCGCGATGGGGTCGCCCGCGAGGAAGCCCTTAACGAAGGCCTGGAGGTCCCCGAGGTCGAGCACATTGAACGGCGAAGCGATGTCGGCGGGGTTGCAGCCGACGGCGGCGGCCCAGACCGTGAGGTCGTTCGGGCTTGTGCCGTTGGTGTCAACGGGCGAGTTGGGGAATGGTGTGAAGTCGCCGGTGCCGGGGTTGATCGAGAAGGAGTAGGCCCCGCGGAGTCCATCGATGGCGGTGGATTCGTCGAGGGCGAAGAGGATGTTGCCGAGGCTGTCCATCTCGCGGAGGGAACCCTGGAACCCGATGTCGTAGGAGAAGCCGAGCGAGGCGGGGATGCCGGAGGCGTCGAGCGAAAAGGCCCGGATCGTGGCGTCGGTGCCGTGGGAGACGTACATGTACGCACCGTCTCCCGAGAACGAGAAGCCCTTGGGCGAGGAGCCGGGCGAGGTGAACGGGCTCCCCGGGAGCGCCGACAGCGTGCCGTCGGCGGGGTCGATCGTGTAGCCGGCGAAGGCGTTGCCGCCCGCGCTGATGCCGCCTGCGGCGAAGAGCGTCCTGCCGTCGGGCGTGACCTCGACCGCGACGCCCGAGACCGGCAGGGACTGGGTCTGGACGAGGGTGAGCGAGCCGCCCTGGGTATCGAAAACGCGGACGGTATTCGCGAACGAGTCGTTGGCGTAGAGCCATCGGCGGTTGGGATGCAGGGCGATGGAGGTGCAGAAGGTGCCGGCGTCGGCGCTGTCGACTTGCGTGAGTTCGTTGTCCTCGTCGAGGTGGTAGAGGCGGACCTGGTTGGTCTGGCTGAGATCGGTGAGCGGGTAGGCGAGCAGGTCGTTGCTGACCCACTGGATGTCGAGCCCGCCCTGGGCGAGCGGGAGTTCCTCAACCACGGTAAGTGAGCCGTCCGGGGCGACGGCGTACACGGTGAGGTTCTCGGTGGTGTTGCCCGAGGCGTGGGCGGTCGCGAGGAATCGACCGTCGGGGGTGATGTCGATGGCGTACGTGTTGCATCCTGGGCAGGGCTGCGACGTGCTGGAGCGGGTGCCGGTGACGGTCTTCGAGACGTACGTCAGCACACCGCTTGACTCGATGCGCATGGTCGAGACGCTGCCCTCAAGATTGCCGTTGTTGGCGACGAAGACGGCTGGGTAGTCGGCCTGTGCGACCGCGAGACTCGAGCACGCTGCCAGAGCGAACGGGGTGATGCGCATTATCTCTCCTCTACGGGGCACAGCGGGCCGGGTGGTATTCAGCCCGGCCCTCGGTGCAGCATGACGGAAATCGGCGACGCGATCAAGGACAACCGGCGGTGAAACTCGTGACAAACGCCTGCACATCGGCGAGGTCGAAGACGCCCTCGGGAGCGGCGAGGTCCGCGATCGGGTCTGCGGCGACGAAGCCCTGCACGAAGGTCTGCAGGTCGGCGAGGTCGAGGACACCGAACGGTTCGGCAAGGTCGGCCGCGGTGCAGCCCTCGGGGCCGGCGGGCGACGCGACGAAGATGCCGATCGTGCCGTTGGCGAGGAAGGCGGCGAAGGCGACCTGGTCGGCATCGTTGATATCGACGACACCGTTCATGATCTGGATGCCGGTGGTGCCGCCGAAGTCGAAACCGAAGGGGATGGGGCCGAGGTCGGTTTCGGCGATATCCCCGTTGCCGACGATGCGTGTGAGCGCGTCGGGTCCCCCACTGCCATCACCGACGAAGAGCGCGGTCGAACCGGTGTTGTCCTCGACGCGGAAGGCGACGAGACCGTTGGAGTTGACGACGGGGGGGAAGTTGGCGAGGTTGGAGTTGACGATGCCCATATCGCCGCCACGGGCGATGCTGACGATCGGGTCCGCCGGGCTGTCTCGGCGGGAGACCTGCCAGAGGCTGTCGGCGGCGCGGCGCGCGTTGAACGCGATCGAGCCGTTGGGGGCGATGGCGGTGGAGTTCACAAAGCTGCTGAAGTTGCCGTCGGGGTTCGACCCGGTCTCGGCGATGATCTCACGGGTGTAGCCGTTGGTGTCCGGCGTGAACCGGAGGATGCGACGGCTCGGGCCCGAGACCGGGAGAATGTTGGCGACGAACTGCTTGGAGGCGTTCATCTCGGGGCTCAGGATGAAATCGGTGTTGTCGCTCGGTTCGAGCGTGGAGAGCAGGAGCGTCTGCTCGCGGATGCCGTTGACGAACTCGTCGAGGACGATGCCCTGTCCCGAGAAGCCGAGCGCGGCCCGGTAGCCCAGGGCCCCGTCGTCGGAGACCCCGGCGATGCCATCGATGCCGTAGAGACCGATCTCGAATCGGTTGATGAGGTTGCCCGCGCTGTCGTGGACGCCCGCCCCACCGGGGCCGAGCGTGGCGTCCTCGACCGCGATCAGGCCGTTGCGGGTCTCGACGGTGACGCTCCACATGGTGTCGGGGCTGTTGGTTGTCAGGGGGAGCGAGCCTCCCTGGGTGTTGCCGTAGAAGATCGCCTCGTTGGGGTTGCCGTTGATGAAGACGCGGACCGCGACATTCCCGTCTTCATCGAGTGAGACATACTGGCTCGAGAGGCTGGAGAACTGGGGGAGGCGGAAGGCCGGGATGCCGGCGTCGAGGCTCGAACGGCAGACGAGGTCGATGTCCCATTCCTGGGGAACGCCGGCGGAGGCAGCCGAGCATGCGGAGAGTGCGACGATCGATGCGCCCAAGAGATGAGCGGTGGTGCGGGAGCGGGCCATGGCGTGTGTCCTCGCGGGGTTCGCGGTTCGGCGGGATATACCCGCGGCGTGGTGCGTTCGTGAACGGCTCTTGAAACGCTTAGAAGAAGCGCCCGGACCGTCGCTAGACAGTCCGGGCGGGAGGTTCATGATACGGGATCAGTTGCAGTTGCTCAGGAAGGTGGCAACGAACGCGCCGATGTCGGCAAGGTCGAACACGCCGATGGGCTCGGCGAGGTCGGCGAGCGGGTCGTTGCTCAGGAACCCCTGTGTGAACCCGGTGACGTCGGCGAGATCGAGCACGCCGTAGGGCGGGGCGAGGTCGGCGAGGCAGACGAAGCGGACATCGACGGTGCTCGGCGTGTAGACGAGTCGGACGGCGATGTTGGTCGGGAGGTCGCCCACGGAGACGTAGACGTCGTCAAAGAGGCCGTTGACGGTACCCGCGGTGATGATGTTGAACTGGTCGTTGATCGCCGGGACGTACGCCAGTCGGACGCTGACGTCGCCGTCGCAGACGACCGTGCCACTCGTGAAGTCGATGCCGTCGCCCACGCCCGGGCCCGAGGTGTCGGCGACGAAGAGCGTCGTGTCGGTGAACGTGATGTTGGCGGCGCCGTTGATCCTGCCGACCGGCAGGCCCGGCGAGAACCGGCCCTGGATCGCGTACGAGCCGTTCATCGTGCCCTCGCCCTCGAGGGCCTGAGAGGGCGAGAACGTCGCGGTGGTGCCGTTGGTGGCGAGCCTGCTGTCGTCGATGCCGGCCTCGAGCAGAACCGTGCCGGTGCCGGTGATCGTCGTGTTCGCGTTGAACTGGACAATCGAGTTGTTGGCGCTGTCGGTGCTGTTGACGCGGATGGTCGCGTTGTTCACGAGGTCCGTGCTGTTGACGAACATGGTCGACGGCGCCTCGAGCTCGAGGTCGCCTTCGAGCGTGATGCTCGAAACACTCAGGTTGCCGCTGGCGAGTCGGCGGAGACGCCCACCATTGTCGGTCCGGAGCGTGCCCCCGATGATGGTCTGCGATCCGGTCAATTCGATGTTGCCGCCGTCGGCGAGAATCTCGCCCGCGGGGCCCTGGCTGACGGTGACCCCATTGATTTCGATCACCGCGTCGGTGTCCGCGATCATCTGGGCGTTGTTGGTCTTGCCGTTCGTGTTCATGAGGAGACGACCATCTCCGAACTCACTCATGAACGCCCGGACGAGGCCGTTGTTGATGGTGGCGGCGCGCAGTTCACCCGACCCCTCGACGGTGAAGTCGGGGGCGATGGTGAGCGTCGTCCCGTTGGTGGTCACGAAGCTGTCGTTGGAACTGCCGCCCAGGAAGATCCGCCCGCCGCCCATCGCCGTCGTGTTGGCGTTGAACTGTATGAACGCGTTGTTGGCACTGGCGGAGTCGTTCAACGCGATCGTGTCGGTGCAGACGAGCGTGCCCGAGTTATAGAAGACGCCCGAGCTCGCCTCGACTTCGAGTCGCCCGTCGATCGTGATATCCGAGAGACTCAGGTTGCCGCTCGTCGTCTTGGTCAGCGTGCCGCCGTTGACGGCGCGAATCGTGCCGCCGTTGACGGTCTGGCTGGAAACGAACTCGATCGCCCCTCCGTCGGCGAGGATCTCCCCGGCGGGGTCCTGGTTCATCGTGATGGAGTTGATCTCGATCACCCCACCCGTGTCGGCGCGGATGTCGGCGTTGTTGACTTTGGAGTTGGTGAGCAGACGGAGACGTCCGTCGCCGTTGGTGCTGGGGAACGCGCGGACGAGCCCGTTGTTGATGATCGCCGCGTTCAGCTCGCCCGAGCCCTCGATCGTGAAGTCGGGGGCGATGGTGAGCGTCGTTCCGTTGGTGGTCACGGAGCTGTCGTTCGAGGCCCCCGGGTTGCCGCCGCCCGCGAGGAAGATCCGCCCGCCGCCCGAGATCGTGGCGTTGTCGTTGAACTGAACGAACGCGTTGTTGGCGCTGTTTGTGTCGTTGAGGACGATCGAGCCCGTGCAGACAAACGATGGCGAGTTGTAGAACACGCCAGCGGACGGAAGGACATCGAGATCGGCGTCGAGCAGCACATCCGACATCGACAGGTTGCCGCTCGTGGGCTTGACGACCATCCCGCCGTTGATGGCGCGGATCGTGCCGCCGTTGATCGTCTGGCTGCTGAGCAGCTCGACCGTGCCGCCGTCGGCGAGGATCTCACCCATCGGCCCCTGCGCGATCGTGACCCCGCTGATCTCCAGCGTGCCGCCCGGATCGGCGAGCATCATGCCGTTGTTGGTCTTGTTGTTGGTGATCAGACGGAGGCGGCCGTCGCCGTTTGTGCTCGGGAACGCGCGGACGAGCCCGTTGTTGATGACCGCCGCGTTCAACTCGCCCGAGCCCTCGATCGTGAAGTCGGGGGCGATGGTGAGCGTCGTTCCGTTGGTGGTCACGAAGCTGTCGTTGGAGCCACCCGGGGCGCCCCCGCCCGCGAGGAAGATGCTGCCGCCACCCGAGATCGTCGAGTTGGTATTGAACTGAACAAACGAGTTGTTCACGCCTTCCGAGTCATTCAGCGTAATCGTTCCGGAGCAGTTGAACGTCCCCGAGTTGTAGAGAATGCCTGCGTTCTGCTCGACATCGAGATCGTCCTCGAGCGAGACATCACTCAGTGAGAGGTTGCCGCTCGACGCCTTGACCAGCGTGCCGGGGCCCAGGATTCTCCCGCCGTTGACCGTGGGGCTGATGTTGAAGATGACCGAGCCGCCCGAGTTGGCGGCGATCACGCCCGACGCACCCTGGTTGATCGTGATGCTGCTGATGAACAGTTCGGCGTTCGGGCCCGCCTGCATCGTGCTGTTGTTGGTCTTGGTGTTGCTGATCAACTCGAGCCGGTTGCCGAACCCCGTGTCGATCGCGGAGACCACGCCTTCATTGATCAGGAGGGCTGTGATCTGGCCCGCGCCGTCGATCGTGTGACCCACACCGTTTGTCACGCTCGTCGCGTTTGTCGAGAGTGCCGCGTCGTTCCCGCCGCCCGACAGCCGGAGGATGCCGTTGCCAGAGATCATCGCGTTGCTGTCGAAGCGCAGGAACGAGTTGAAGACGCTCTCCGATGGGTTCAGATCGATAAACCCGTTGTTGATCAGGTTGCCCGAGAGGCCAATCCCATGGTTCGCGTCGAACACGAGCGACAACTGCGGCCCCACCTCGAGCGTGTTGATATTGACGGAAACATTCAAGTTGACCTGTGCAAAAGCGGGCGTCAGGATCAACGCGTTCTCGTTGGTGGCGTTCGGTACGTTGACGGGGTTCCAGTTTCCTGGCGCATTCCAGACACCCGACCCGGCGTTCCAAAAGATGTCGGTCTGGCCAAATGCAGGGGCGGCGAGGCCGGCCGTCAGCGCGACGGTGAGGGCGCGAGTCATCGGTGTCATGGTTCTTCCCTTATATTTCCCGGCGATCCCCCGCCGAGTTCTCTTCCTGTCCACGCCGACCTCCGCCGCACAGTTGCGCGGATCCCGTCGGCTGTGTATCCACAGGATAGCGAGACCACCCGAAATCAGGATGCGCCTTCGGGTAAAAACACCTAAGAACAGGCCCTTATTGGACGACCAAACTCCGATCGGACACGCTCGCAACGCGGTCATGCGTCAGGACCCGGCGCAGGCGCGGGGTTGCACGCCGGGTCCCGCGAACCTAATTAAGGGCTTACTGGCACGTCGTGTTGAACGCGGTCACGAAGGTTCCGATGTCCGCGAGGTCCCACACCCCGATCGGAGCCGCGAGATCCGCGGCTGGCTGCTGGTTGAGGAACGCCTGAACGAATGCGCTGATGTCGATCAGGTCGAGCACGCCAAAGGGCGCCAACAGGTCCGCGAGGCAGACGAAGTTGACATCGACCTGCGTCGCCTGGTGATCGAGGCGGACGGCGACATCTGGGGGCAGGACGCCCGAGGTGACCGCGACGCCCGCGAACTCGGCGTTCACCGTCCCGGCGGTGATGAGCGTGAACTCGTCATCGATCGCGGGGGTGTATCCCGGGTCGATCTGGATGCTCACGGCGCCGCCCGGCGTGACGGTTCCCGTGACATTGATCGAGTCGCCGTTCCCGTTCCCGACGACGTCCGCGACGAGCTCGGCGGTGCCGCCGAAGGTGATGGACGCGTTGCCGGTGATGTTGCCGAGGGGCAGCCCGGGCTCGACGCGGCCCAGCACGATGTGCGAGCCGTTCATGAAGCCGTCGCCCTCGATGACCTGGTCGGGCCCGTAGGTGACGACCGTCCCGTTGGTGGTGAGCTGGCTGTCGTCGTTCGTGCCCTCGAGCAGGATCCGGCCCGCGCCGCCGATGACGGTGCTCGCGTTGAACTGGACGACCACGTTGCCCGTGGACCCGTTGGAGTTGATACGGATCGTCGCGTTGTTGGTCATCGTCGGCGCGTTGACGAAGACGCCCGAGTTGCCCTCGAGCTCGAGGTCGCCCTCGAGCGTGGGGTCCCCGCCGAGGCTCAGGTTGCCACTCGCTGGCTTGACGAGGCGTCCGCCGTTCAGCGTGCGGAGGGTGCCCCCGTTGACGGTCTGGCTCGAGGTGAATTCAACGACGCCCCCGTCGGCGACGATCTCGCCGTCTTCACCCTGGTTCACCGTGACCGAAGTGATCTCGATGACACCGTCCGTCTCGGCGCGGATCGTCGCGTTGTTGGTCTTTGTCCCGGAGAACAGGCGGAGGTTGCCATCGCCGAACTCCGAGGGGAAGGCTCGGATGAGTCCGTTGTTGGTCACCGTCGCGGGGATCTCGCCCGATCCCTCGAGCGCGAAGTCCGGCGCAACGGTCAGCACGGTGCCGTTCGTGGTCACCTGGCTGTCATTGGAACTGCCCCCCAGGAAGACCCGCCCGCCGCCCGTGAGGGTCGTGCTCGCGTTGAACTGGATGAACGCGTTGCCCGTCGACGCGGAGTCGTTCAGGTTGATCGACCCGGTCGTGGTCAGGGCGGCGGAGTTGTAGAACACGCCCGCGTTCCCCGCGACGTCGAGATCACCGTCGATGAAGATGTCCGACATCGAGAGGTTGCCGCTGGGCGGCTTGGTCAGCGTGCCGCCGTTCGCGGTGCGGAGGGTGCCGCCGTTGACGGTCTGGCTCGAGATGAACTCGACCCCGCCCCCGTCGGCGAGGATCTCGCCGCCCGGGCCCTGGTTCACGGTGACGGCGCTGAGGTCGATCACCCCGCCCGGGTCGGCGCGGATCAGGGCGTTGTTGGTCTTCGTGCCCGCGAACAGATCCAGGCGGCCGTCGCCGTTGGTGCTGGGGAATGCCCGAACCAGGCCGTTGTTGACCATCGTCGCGGGGATCTCGCCCGAGCCCCCGATCGTGAAGCCGGGCGCGATCGTCAGGACGGTGCCGTTCGTGGTCACCTGGCTGTCGTTGCTGCTGCCGGCGAGGAAGATCGTGCCGCCGCCCGACACGGTCGTGCTCGCGTTGAACTGGACGAACGCGTTGCCGGTCGAGACCGAGTCGTTGAGCGAGATGATGCCCTGGCAATCGAAGACCGTCGAGTTGTAGAACACGCCCGCGTTCCCCGCGACGTCGAGGTCGCCTTGGAGCGAGATGTCGCTGAGCGAGAGATTGCCGGTTGAGGGCTTGGTGATCGTGCCACCGTTGATGGCGCGGATCGTGCC
>DDFO01000012.1 GCA_002337215.1 Phycisphaerales bacterium UBA1926
GCCCAGGGATGCAAACGTGCTACAATGGTACGGACAGAGCGATGCAAGACCGCGAGGTGGAGCAAATCGCAAAAACCGTGCCCCAGTTCGGATTGCAGGCTGCAACTCGCCTGCATGAAGCCGGAATCGCTAGTAATCGCGTATCAGCTACGACGCGGTGAATACGTTCCTGAGCCTTGTACACACCGCCCGTCACGTCATGGAAGCTGGCAGCGCCCGAAGTCACCTCGTTTCAGGGGTGCCTACGGCGAGGCTGGTAACTGGGACGAAGTCGTAACAAGGTAGCCGTAGGGGAACCTGCGGCTGGATCACCTCCTTTCTAAGGGATTTCCTTAGACCGGGCCAAACCTGTGCTGCCTTTGGCAGATAAACCGCAGGCCGCAGAGAGATCTGCACCCGGCAAGTGAACTCGTTCTCGCCCGCTATTGACGTCCGCTTTCTCTAGAGAAGCGGTCGTCGGCGGATAACCGTGTGGCAACGCACGGCGAAGGTTGGACCCAACTGTTCATATGCCAAGGGCATACTGAATTCTGAAAACCGCTCATCGCGAGATGGGCGGTTTTTATTTTTTGCCTTTTCGCAGATCTTTGCAGTTCCAGTCTGTCCGCGGTTTGCACTGTTCCGAGCCGGGAACGCGTGACGGGTGCGGCAACCAGGCCGTCGGATTCGCCTGAAGCCGTTGCAGAACTCGGTTCGGGCGGCGCGCTGATTCTCAGTGATTCGCAAGAGCCCGCACGCGATCGAGCCGCTGGTGGTGCTTCTCCACGGCCGGCTCGATCACGGTGAGCGCTTCGATATGCCGGGCGGCGACCGTGAACATCGCGTGGTCACCCGAGATCGCGGCGCTGAGCGCGATGCGGGCGGCGAACTCGCGGATGTCCGCATCGAACGGGGCGATTCTCGCGGCCCGCTCGGCGTAGTGCGATGCCCTGGTGTTGTTCCCGGAGGCCGCGTGGAGTTCGGCGAGCTCGATCGCGTAGGTCGCGCTGTTCTGTTCGCGGGCGTCGAGGAACTCGAGGTGTTCGATAGCCGCTTCCCGGTCCTCGGCGCCGCCCGCGAGATAGTGGCGGGCGAGGAGGCGGTGGGGCGTCTCGGCGGCCGGCACCGCGATCGTGAGCATCTCAAGGGTTTCGGCGGTTTCTGCCGACAGCCGTGCCTTCTGCGGATCCGCGCCGGCAAGGGCCTGGCTCATCAGGATCTCGGCGAGCTCTGGATGATTGGGGTATTGCTGCCGCCAGCGGGCGACGAAGGCGGCATCTGGACGTACGGCATCGGGGTCGTCGGCCTCGCGCCTGTCCGCCTCGATCATTTCGGGGATCGTCGGTACGTTCTCGGGTGGGAGCAGGCCCGCGTTCCGAAGATCCGAGGCCGCCCATTCGAGGAAGGCGTCCATGAATCCGGCAGTGCTCAGCCCCAGTTCCGCCTCGAAAGCGGAGGCTTCGCGTTCACCGTTTGCGTACCGGTCCATGAGTCTGGTCGGCGCGTCGGGGCCCCACCGGTCGGCGATGAATTGGTACATCCAGTGGCCCTGGGCGTACGCCTGGCCTCGATCGGTCGGCTGCTTCGGGCGGACGAAGGCGGTGTTGATCTCTGTGAGGTTGAAGAGTGTGTCGGTCCGGTAGGCGCGGGCGAGCAGCCGCCACGTGGACTCGTCGCGTGGGGCATCCTCGCAGAAGACCGCGGCGGCCTCGGTAAACCAGTGCGGGATGCGGTTGCGGGTCTTGCTGAGGGTGACGGTGTGGGTGTACTCGTGCTGGAGGACACGGGGCCAGTCGAACGGGCCCACGGTGAAGCCGGGGCCCTCGCGGGGGCTCTCCATCGCGATGACGGGGCCCGTGGCAGCGGCCATCGTGTGGATCCGGGTCATGCCGGTGATGCGGACGCTGAACCAGGCGTGGGAGGGCATGACCTCGATCAGGGTTTTCTGGGCGGGTTCGTGGCCGATCCCGCCCGGCATGTCGTTGGGATCGGCGCAGACGCGGGCGTGGATGTCCTCGAGGACGGGGAGCATCTCGCGGGCGAGAAACGCGTCGAGCGATGGGACGCCTTCTTTCGGCGGTGCGTGGCGGATGATGAAGTGGTCGCTCTCGGTGGTCGCGAACTCGGCGAGCCCCCGGACGAGTTCGAGGCTGTTCCGAGACCGGGCGTTGAACGGATCGAGTTCGACGGCCTTGGCGAGGACGCGCTGAGCCTGGGCATCCCGGCCTGCCTGGATAAGGACGAGTCCGAGTTCAATGTGGGGGTACGACCAGTTGGGCAATCGCTCCCGAGCGATCTCGAAGGCGGCGACGGACTTTTCGTACTGGCGAGCTTCCGCGAGGACACGGGCGACGGTGTAGTGGCCGAGCGGGGAGCCGGGCGAGAGCCTCTCGAGTTCAGCGAGCAGAGCGTCGCTCTGGGCCTCGCGAAACGCCGCGGCCTCGGCGGCGGCGTGCCAGGCGAGCAGGTCGCGGTTCTTCGGGAGCGCAACGCGGGCCGGTTCCAGCGACTCGTTCGCGGCATCCGGGTCGCGCTGGCGGAGCCGCATGCGGGCCTCGATCAGCGACGCGTCGGGATTGATCCCGCCGAACGGCTCGGCGGCGTCGCGGAGATCGTCCACGATCGCCTCGGCCTTGTCGAAGGCGAAGCCGTTCACGAACAGGTGGGCGAGCATCGCCTTTGCATCGCCGCAGCGAGGGTTGAGCGTGAGAACCTCCTGCAGGGCCTCGGCGGCGCCCTCGAGGCTGTGCTTCTCGAACAAGAGCTCGGCCTCGGCGAGCCGGATCCGCCAAGAGAGGCGGTCGAGTTCATCTCGGCCCTGCTCGATGATGGACTTGAGGGTCTGGAAATCGCCCCCCGATTCGCGTTCGGAGCCGCGGATGCGTGTGCGGATCATCAGGGCACGCACGCCCTGGGCAAGTTCGCCCGCGTCGTCGATCCGCTCGGCGAGCATGCGCTCGACCACCGGATCGATCGCGGTGTCGGCGTCGTCGAAACGGGCGAGGTCGAAGAGAGCCTGGGCTCGCAGACGGTGGGCGGTGAACGATGTCTGGTTCTGAAGAAGCTCCAGCACGAGCCCGCTCTCGCCCCGGCGGAGCAACGCCTCGGCGCGGAGCACGGGATCGGTCTCGGGATCGTCGAAGACCGGGTCGAGGATGCCACCCGCGATGAGCGCCGCGTGTGCGCGATCGTTCGGATCGGCGAGGTCGGTGGTTTCCCACAGGCCGTGCTCGATGCGGATGGCGCGTTTCTCGTCTTCGCTGAGGTAGTCGGCGGTGAGGAGGTCCTGGATCGCGGGGTGGGCCGCGGGTCCCGACGTCTGGTCGGGCAGTCGCTCGTTGAACATGTCGAGCAGCATCTGCGTGGGGTCGGCCCCGGTCTGCTCGGGCGGCTCTGGCGCAGTGCCCGGCTGCGCCGATGCCCCGCCGGCGAGCAGGAGCAGCGAGGCGGCGGCATGCCGGATCGGCGGCGTCGGTCGGGAGCGTTGGGGCGTGTCTCGGTGCATGCGTGCGGGCTAGTCCTGGATGGGCTCGCGGAAGTCGCTGATGCTGATGTTCCAGCCTTCCTCGGGCGGGGGCGTTCGGGTCGAGAAGATCTCGGCGTCGATCGGCTCGTTGACGACCGGCTTGAGCAGCACGACCTCGGATTCGTCACCGATGGGCGTGACGGTCCGGGCGATGCGGGGCAGGAGGTTCCCGTCCGGCTCGTACCAGATCCGGATCTGTTCGAAGTCCCGGCTCTCGGCGGTGCCGGGCTTGGGCGTCAGGCGGAGTTGGATCAGGCCCTTTGCTTTGACGAGCGCCCGCAGCATGGGATCGGTGAGGTTGTCGTCGGCGGGCCGGAGTTCGGCGTCGAATCGCTCGAGGATGTCGGCCTTCCGCTGCCCGACGGGAACCGGGAAGGGGCCTTCGCCGATGCGGAGCGGGTCGAAATCCTCGCCCGGCGGCACGACCTGACGCTTGGTGAACTGGCGATCCGACGGGGTTTTCTCGACGACCCACTCGCCGTCGAAGGCGTATTGCTGGTCGATTTTCTCGCGCCGGTCCGACACGGAGAGTTCGTCGAAGGAGACGGCGAACCGACGAGTGGCTCTGGCGGCGTCGGGTTGGTCGCCCCGCTCGGTCTGGAAGTAGAGCGTCCCCGAGCGACGCTGCTCATCAGACTGGATCGCGAAGAACTTGCGGTAGACGATGGGGCTCCGGAGCGTGTCGATCCCAGCGTCGGCCGTTTCGAGTGCATCAAGAAGCTCGTCCGCGGACGCGAACGGCCCGGCGAGAGACTCGACGCTCGACGCAGCCCACTCGGTTCTCCCGAGCGATCCCGCATCCGATGCGGCGGGCATGCCCGCGAGCGGGAGGATCACGAAGGCCAGGACGATGCGAGCGAGTCGGCCTGTGCAAATCTGTCTTGGCATCGGGTTCTCTCTGCCGGGGCCTGAGCCGGGCGGACGGTCTCGGTCGGCCGGGTTTCAGGCGGGTTGTCTCGGTCAGGTCGGCAACGGCGGGAGCCGTCCCCAGACACGCTGTCAATCGGCCTTACCGTCCCGCGGTTCTGCTCACGTGCTCTTCATCGGCATATGCGGGGCGGGTTCCTGACATGGTGTACCCCCGAGGTGTGGTGCGGGTTCACGGGGGCGTGCTTCGTCGCATCATCGCGAAAGGGGGATTCTGCCGGGGTATTGTCCCCACATCCGGTATACTCGCCGCGAACACGAATTGTTCCGTGCCGGGGTTGGTACCGAGGGAGGCTGAGATGCGGTGTACACGTGAGTTCGGGTCGGTCGTTGTTTCCGCCGCGGCGATGTCGCTGGCGTCGGTGTGCGTCGCGGGCGGGGCCCCGGCCTACACGATCCATGAGATCGGGATCGTCAACCCCGGCGATTTCGGATCGCAGGGGTACCGGGTCTCATCGAGCGGGATCGCAACAGGCCGCTCGCTCGGGTCAGTCTCGCAGGCGTTCCGGTGGACCGAGGGCGGGGGGCTCGAGCCTCTGCCGAATCTGCCGGGGCGTGATTTCTGCGCCGGCAACGGCGTGAACGCCAACGGGATCGTCGTCGGCACCGGCGCCCAGACATCGTTCGGGTCGGGTGCCCTCCCGGTCCTCTGGACAACCAACACCGTCCAGCAGTTGCCCCTGCCCAGCGGGTTCGGCGTCGGACGGGCGAACGACATCAACGACAACGGCATCGCGGTCGGGTCCGCGGGAGGCGGCATCAGCGAGTCTGCCGTGATCTACGGCGAGACAACGGAGATTATCAGCGCGACGACCGCTGGCGGATCGAGCATGACCACCGCTTTCTCGATCAACAACGCGGGGCGGGTGGTCGGGCCCGGGACAGACCCGGCCAACGCGGCGCGGAACGTCGGCATGGTCTACGACATCTCAACGGGCATCGCGTTCGAGGTCGGGGCGATCGCGGGCGCCAACGGGGCCCTCGCGTTCGACGTCAGCGAGGCGGGTCACGTGGTCGGTTCATCGATGATGAACCAGGGCTCAGGCCGCCCGTTCATCTGGAGCGACGCGGACGGGATCCAGGAAGTCCCCCTCCCCGAAGGCACGAGCCAGGGCGGCGCACGCGGCGTGAACTCCGACGGATGGGTTGTCGGCACAGCGTCGAACGCGTTCGCGGTGCCCTACCTGTACGACGGTTCGCAGACCTACCGCGTCGCGGATCTCATCCCCGACGGCACGGGATGGGATCTCGATATGAACACATCGTCCTCGGCGCTGAGCATCAACGACGACGGCGTGATCGTCGGCACGGGTGTGCTGAACGGTGAGGTGCGTGCGTACGCCATGATCCCGGTCGGCGGGGGCGGGTGCAACGACGCGGATCTCGCGGAGCCGTTCGGTGTGCTGGATCTCGCGGACGTGCAGGGGTTCGTCTCGGCCTTCGTCGGCAACGACCCCGCCGCGGATCTCGCCCCGCCGGTGGGCGTTCTGGACCTCGCGGACCTGCAGGCGTTCGT
>DDFO01000041.1:0-429 GCA_002337215.1 Phycisphaerales bacterium UBA1926
GGTCAACTCGATCAGCGGCCTCGTCGATGGCGCGTTCGATTTCATCGGTGAGAACGACGTGGGGCGCAACGAGCGGGGGCACTCGTTCGAGTTCTGGGGCTGGCACGGGTATTCGTTCGTGGGCGGGTACGCCCGCTGGCCGGACGGGAGCTTCCGTACGCGGTACAGCACGGCGCCGACAGACGAGCAGATCGTCGTCGACATGAACTACGAGCGCGGGTACACCAACCCCGACGACCCGGGGTACGGGCGTCGCGAGGAGATCATCGGGGGCGACCCCGAGAACTTCAACCCGGGCCCGCTTAGCTACAACAACTTCATCAAGCGGCTCGACTCGCAGATGGCGCCCTCGACGACGCTGCTCACCCTCGACGGCGACGAGGACCACGACCCCGACGTGCTCGAGCTGCTCAACGTGACGAGCAACCA
>DDFO01000041.1:478-3908 GCA_002337215.1 Phycisphaerales bacterium UBA1926
CAACGTGACGAGCAACCAGGGCGATCGCCCGATCCTGGGCAACTGGCCCGACGAGCTGACCAACAACCACGGCGACAGCGGCGTGAACGTCGGGTTCGCCGACGGGCACGTCGCGTTCCGGACCAAGGGCTCGCAGCTTCTCGCCACCTACCTGCGCAGCCGGCACGTGGGCATCACCGGCATCGACCAGGGCAACGAGATCACGCGGATCTTCGAGGAGACCCCCGGGATCTCGTTCGAGACCACGATGGGCTTCGTGCAGGGCCGGCCTTCGGCGGTCACGCAGTTCCGCATCGAGGGTGTTGACTGAATCTCTATGCGGGCGCTTACGGGTGGGCCTGACGGCCCATCCGCGCCTTGCTTCGCCCCGCCTCCCGGCGACCACCGGGGGGCGGGCTTTGGAGAAGAGCGTTCGTCTTCCCGGGACGGGCGTGGGCCTTGGGCGGTGCCCCTCGGCTCGGGATCGAGATCATCGACGGGGGAGCCGGGGTCCCGTCGGAAACGAGAGAACGGAGATCCGTGATGATGAAAGAATCGAGCGCGCTGGCCCTCATGGCCGGCCTGGCGATGACCGCGAACGCGGGCATCGGGAACGACGTGGTTGTCACCGAGGTGTTCTTCAACCCCTCGGGCGACGAGGCGGAGACCGAGTGGGTGGAGATCACCAACGTCGGGCTGATCCCGGTGGACATCTCGAACTGGAAGCTGGCCGACGAGGACAACAACAGCCCATCCGACCCGTTCGGCTCGGGCACGATCTTCGATCCCGTCAGCCAGACGATCGTCCCGGGTGCGGTCGACCAGGGCATCGACGGCTGCGACTTCGCGGGCGAGGTGTGCTCGGTGGTCAACAGCGTGATTCTGGAGCCGGGCGAGTCGGCGATCGTCATGTCATCGTGGGAGTATCCGGTTGAGTTCAACCAGCTCCCCGCGAGCGGCTCGCACCGCGACGGCCGGGCGAACACGATCGAGTCGTTCATCGCCTCGTGGGGTGTGGACACCGATGAGGACGGCGTGGGCGACACCGTCGATTACCCGATCATCATGCTCCTCAACACCATCACGATCGCCAACACCGCGAGCGACGTGAACGAGGTGCTGTTCATGATCGACGGGAACGGCGAAACCGTGAACTGGCCGAACTACGAGGTCGGCCGGGGCAACAACCAGTGGCCCTTCTCGAGCAACGGCCGCTCGATCTACCTGCAGCCCAACTTCTTCACCAGCGCCCCGCCCCCCTACCCGGCGAACGGTGCGCTCGGGGCGCTCGATCAGGCGAGCGTGCTCCCCGGTGAGGCGTGGGGCCTTTCGACCGAGGGGGTTGACCGCGGGATCGCGGGGCGGCTCGTCGAGATCGAAGACACCGACAGCGGCGAGATCGTCACGCTCTACGGCGAGGGCGACGTCGCGAGCCCGGGCACCGTCCCCACCGTTGGCGAGTCGTTCACCGACTTCAACGGGAACGCGCAGGACGACGCGATCGACATCCTCATCGGGCTGAGCCTGGACTGCAACCGCAACCGGATCCCCGACGAGTCGGAGCCGGACGGGAACAACAACGGCGTGCCCGACGACTGCGAGATCCAGCTCGACCCCGAGCTCGACTGCGACGGCAACGGCATCCTCGACCAGTTCGACATCATCAACACCCCCTCGCTCGACGCCGACGGGAACGGCGTGCTCGATCTCTGTGAGAGCGTCGCGGGGTTCGGCGATCTGACGATCACCGAGATCATGTTCAACCCCTCGGGCACGGAGCGCGAGTGGATCGAGATCTACAACGCGGGCGGCGAGAGCGTCGACCTGACCGGCTTCTTCTTCCAGGACCTCGACCAGCCCGTCTTCGACGGCGCCGAGCCGCAGTTCCCGGAGGTCACCATCGAGCCGGGCGGCGTGGTCGTCCTGGGCGACCCCCCGATCGAAGAGTGGGAAGCGGGCTGGGGCCCGGTCGATGGGTACCAGTACGTCCAGGTCGGGGGCGTCAGCCTCGCGAACAACGCCGACCTCGCCAACGAGGTCCGGGCGCTCGTCGCGCCGGTCGTGATCGATGAGATGACGACGGTGAATGTCCGGCTGGACGTCGCCAACTATCAGGGCACGACCTCCAACGGCGTCCCGCAGGGCGGGTGGCCCGGCGACGACGGCCGCGGGTCGTTCTATCTCGCCAACCCCGCGGGGCAGGGCATCAACAGCACCGCGAACAACGCCGGCAGCAACTGGCGGCTCTCGCTGCGGGGCCTCGACGGCGCACGCCGGGTCAACAACACCGGCTACTTCGACGGGCGGGACCACGGCTCCCCCGGCATCGTTAACACCGGCGCACCCGAGCGGGCGTCCGGCGGCATCGTGATCAGCGAGATCATGTTCGCCACCAACTCCGAGAACCCGGGCGACGAGGGCTTCCCCGCGGGTGACCCCGGCTTCGACGAATGGGTCGAGATCGTCAACACCACCGGCGCGGCCGTGGACATCAGCGGCTGGTACCTCGAGGACGAGGACGGGGCGACAACCCGCTTCCCGGAGGGCACGGTGCTCGCGCCCCAGGAGGCCGCGGTGATCTTCGGTGCCGATCGCGAGGGCGGGCAGTATGTGGATTACAACTCGGTCGCCGAGTTCTACGCGGCGTGGGGCTGCGGCTACCAGGCGATCCCCGTCGAGGGCTGGTACACCGACCTGCTGCAGCCGGGCCTCGACCGCCTGGGCGACTCGGGCGAGGGCGGCACCGCGACCGACCCGAGCACGGGGCGTGAGATCCTCCAGCTCCGCGACGCCAACGACGGCGCGGTGGATGTGGTGAACTACGACAACGACGGCTTCGTCTGGCCGCTCGTCCCGCAGAACACCAACCCCAACATTGACCACCTGGCGATCTTCATCTTCACGCTGGCGGACCTCAACGAGGAAGCCAACGACGAGGGCCTCAACTGGGGCACGGTGCCCGCGCCGTTCTTCGGGGCCCGCGCCAACGACTTCAACACGACGCTCTTCAACGGGCGCATGGCGGGCTCGCCCGGCTTCATCGAGGGCTTCACCGCCCCGCTGAACCCCAGCGACTGCATCACTTCGGAACTCTGCCGCCCCGACCTCACGAACGACGGGATCATCGATCTCGAGGACATCACCGCGTTCGTGACCGGCTTCAACGATCAGACCGGCGTCGCCGACCTCGCGGCCGACTTCGGCGTCCTTGACCTCAACGACATCTCCCTGTTCGTGACCGCGTTCCTCGCGGGCTGCGACGGCTGAGACGCTGACGGCTCGTTGAGTCGCTGAGAATCACACGGGCCGCGTCCACCAGGGCGCGGCCCTTTTTCGTGCGCGGCTCGCGCGAACCAGCGGGTGCCACCACTCGCCGCGAGGCGCAGTAGTGCGGCGTTGACTGGAAACCAGACCCGCACGACTGCGCCGCGTTGCGGCGAGTCGTGGCACC
>DDFO01000041.1:4008-11581 GCA_002337215.1 Phycisphaerales bacterium UBA1926
ACGGCGCAGCCTTCTCCATGCTCACCGGTATCTGCATGGAGAAACCGCTTCGCGGCGTCTCCATGGCACCCTGCCCCTTATCGTGCGCGTGGTGCAAGCCTTGGAGGGATGGAACAGCAGGTAGCAGTCGTCGTATCGAAACGCGGGCGGCAGCGTGGGGCGAACGGATGGGCTGATGACGAAGGCGAGGCCTCAACCGATTCGGTGTCCGGGGTGCCGATACGACATGTCGGGAGCTCCCGACCCCAGTTGCCCCGAGTGCGGCTGGGACACCCGCCGGACCCAGCCGCGTGTGATTCGGGGCAAGAAGACCGCTTTGAAGATGGTCTGTTTATTGGCTGGCTTTGGGACCGCCGCTGTGTTGCGAATGCTATTTATCGCAGTAGAAGTTCACCGATCCAATGAGATCTGGATACGGGAAGAAAAGTCGCTCATCATCCTGGCTGTGGTCGTGGTGGTGTTCACGATCGCGGCTTTCGTCGCTCGGAGACTTGAACGCACGCTGAGCTATCTGCCTGCCTGGATCTGCTCGGCCTTTGTGATCGGTACATTCTCGCTCGCGGGTGGGGTAGCTCTTGGAGCTGTGGCAAACACGATGATGGGTGGTGTTTATTGAATGTAACCCTACACAGCATCCGTTAGTTCCCCAACACCCGCGCCAATAGATCCCGCCAGTCGATGTCGCCCGAGGTCCGCGCCGCCTCGGCGTCGACCTCATCGAAGTCGGTGATCGCCGGGGCGGGGCCCAGGGCGATCTCCTCGCCCGGCTCGGCCTTGCGGAGCCCGAGCCCCCCGTTGCCGGCGACGGTGACGATCCACCGCCCCTCGTCGAGGCTCCGGTAGATCGCCTTGCCGACCTCGCTCGGATCGTCGTTCCAGTCGATATTCGCGAGGGCGGGGTCGATGACCATCGCCTCCGACGGCGCGGTGTGCTCGTCGAAGATCCGGCGGATCCAGACCCGCCCCCCGATGATCGCGTAATCGACGTAGATCTCCGAGGCGGGGTCGAAGGGCGTCGTGATGTCGGCGATCCGCCCACCCGCCGACTGCACCACGACCGTGAGCGTCCCGTTCTCGACGACGAGCTCGGTCATCGCGGTGCGGCGGACCGCGGTGTTGTACCGCCCCGCGAGATCGTCATAGGTCGTGGTCAGGTCGGCGAGCCGGTCGCGGTAGATCTCCCGCTCGGCCCGGGCCCGCATGAGTTCGAGGCCGAACAGACCGGCGACGCCGGACGCGGCGAGTACAGCGCAGGCGGGGACGACGCGGCCGAGGATGAGTCTGGTGGTTGAGGGCATACACCCAATACATCGGAATCACGATGTCGGTTCATGCAGGAGAGAACCGAAGCGGACCCGATCAGCCGACAAACCGCTTCACGCAGATCGTGTCGTTCTGCCCACCAAACCCAAAGGAGTTCGACAGGCAGACATCCACACCCCCCGCGCCGCTCAGGTCCCGCGCCTCGTTGGGCACGTGGTCGAGGTCGCACTCGGGGTCGGGGGTCTGGAGGTTGATCGTGGGCGGGACCTTGCCGTCGCGGATCGCGAGCACGCAGGCGATCAGTTCCACCGCGCCCGCGGCCTGGATCAGGTGACCCGTCATGCTCTTGATGCTCGAGAAGCAGACCCTGCTCGCCTGATCACCAAACACGCCCTTGACGGCCCGGGTCTCGATGCCGTCGTTCTCGGGGGTGCCAGTGCCGTGGGCGCTCACATACTGCACCGGGGCACGGCCCTGGTCATCGGGCTTCGACGGATCGATGCCGGCCTGGTGGAGCGCCGCCGACATCGCACGCTGGGCACCGAGCCCCTCGGGCTGGATATCGGTGATGCGGTAGGCGTCCGCGGTGGAGCCGAACCCCGCGACCTCGGCGAGCGGAGTCGCGCCCCGGGCAAGCGCGTGCCCGAGTTCTTCGAGCACGACGACGCCCGCGCCCTCGCCCATCACGAACCCGTCGCGGGTTTTGTCGAAGGGTCGGCTCGCGGTATCCATCTCGTCGCGTCGCCCGCTCATCGCGGTGAGGCGGATGAACCCGGTCATCCCGAGCGTGTGGATCATCGAGTGTTCGCCACCCGCGAGCATGATGTCGGCGTCACCCCGCTTGATGATCTCGTAGGCCTCACCCGCGGCCTGGGTGCTCGCGGCGCAGGCCGTCATGCAGTTGAACGCGGGGCCGCGACAGTCGAACTCGCGTGCGAGGTGGGAAATCGAGACGTGCGGCTCCTGCTCGACCTCGAGCACCGCGTTCATGTGCTCGAGCGCCTGGGCCGCCCACGTCTTCGTGTCCACCGACCGGGTCTCGGCCTGCCAGGCCGCGAGGCTGGAGGCGAAGAAATTCTCGTAATCGAGGCTGCCCTCGCCCGAGCCCATGTAGACGCCTGTGCGCTCAGGGTCGTGCGCCCCGCCCCCCGCGAGGCCCGCCTGTCGCCAGGCCATCGTCGCGGCGGCGATCGCGAACCGGGTGCCGAGCCCCGCGCCCGCGTGCCCTTCCGCGGCGTCCCCGATGATGGCGCGGAGATCGAAGTCCTTGACCTCGGCGGCGAAGTTGGTCGCGAATGTGGACGCGTCGAACCGCGTCACGGGGCCGACCGCGCTCTCGCCCGCGAGCAGGCGGCGCCAGAACGTCTCGAGCTCGTGTCCCAGCGGGGTCACGCAGCCCATCCCTGTGATGACGACGCGCCGGGGCGTGCGATTGGATGACACGCGGGGGCCTCCTGCGTTCTTACTCTTCGTCATCGCCGGAAGACTCGCCGCCGCTGGTGGTGGACTCGACGACCTCGTCGTCGCCCTCCTCCTCGTCGACGTACTCGTACTCCTCCTCGTCGGTCTCGCCTCGGAGCTCGCGGAGCTTGTCGGGGTTGAGCACGCGGACGAGCCCGTCCTTGAGGCGGCGCTCACCGAAGTTGATGATCAGCCCCAGCTCGAAGTCGGCGGCGCGGAGCTGCGCACGCAGCTCGCTGCGCGGCTGTGTCCCGATGTCGGTGTGCTCGGCCATCAGCTTCAGCAGGAAGCGGTCGCCGATGAACAGATCGCAGATGACCTCGCCCACGACCTCGGCGTCGAACTCGACCTCGAACTTGTGGTCGGCCTTGAACTCGATCTCTTCTGCCTTGAGCTCGATCTGCAGGCTCTTGACGTACACGTCGCGGGGGTAGCCGGGGCCGAGCTCCTTGTGGACCTCGATCGCGCACCCGATCACGCGGCGGGAGAGCTCGGTGAGCGCAGGGTCGAGTTCGTCGAGCTGCACGCCGCGCCGGTCGAATCCGCCTCCGTGTCCACCGCCATGACCGCCCCCGTGTCCCGAGCGATTGTCGCGGTAGCCGCCGCGGTCGTTGCGCGGGCCGCCGCGATAGCCGCCGCCTCGGTTGTCGTTCCGGTTGTCGCGGTAGCCGCCCCCCCGGTTGTCGCCCCGTCCGCCGTGTCCGTAGTCGTTGCCCATTGTGTTGTGAATCTCCGAAAGGGTGGGTGAAAACAAGAAGCGTCCGCGCCGACGAAGATGACGGGGCGAGTGTGCAGGTGCCGTAGTGCCTAGGCGTCTCGATCCGACTTGCGGAGGACGACCGCCCCGACCTGCCCGCCCAGGGATGGCGTGCAGACCAGAACAGTATGCAACGAAGCGTCCCGGCTTGCACAGGCTCCGACACGGAGCGGCGAAGGTTCTGTGCCCGTCCCCGACGCGTGCACGCGTGCGGGAAGCCGCTGATGCCGGATCGCGAGCGCCCCCGCCGCGAGCAGCAGCGCCCCGTGGCCGGCGGTGGCCACCCCGACGTTGGGCGCGACCGTGATGGTCTCGATCGCCGCCAGCCGATCGCCGAACACGGCTCTCAGCGCGTTCTGCTCCCCCGCGTCCGCCGAGGGGACACCCAGCGCCCCGGGGACGATCGCGTCGATCTCGTCCGGCTCGACCCCCGCGTCATCGAGCGCCGCGCGGATCGCTCGGAACAGCCCCGCGTCGGTCTGGGTCGGACCGGGGTCCTCATCGAAGACACCCGGGAAGATCGGAACACCCGAGTGCCCCGCCCCGAAGCCGGCGACTTCGGCGTAGATCGTGGCGCCCCGCGCCCGGGCGTGTGCCCTGCCCTCGATCATCAGGATCGCCCCGCCCTCGCCGGGGAGGCCCCCGGTGCTCGACTCCGAATACGGGAGCGCGAACGCCGAGGCGTCGCTGCTCTCGCCCGTGTCGGCGAGCCTTTTGGCGAACGTGAGCCGGAGCAGGCCCAGCGGGTTGAGCTTCGATTCCGCGCCACCCGCGAAGCAGACGTCCGCGTCGCCGCGCTCGATGACACGCGACGCCTCGCCGACGCACAGGATCCCGCTCGACTCGGCGCACGTGATGGTGTTGCTGGGCCCCTCGGCGCCGTGGATGATCGTGACGTGGCAGGCGAGCATGTTGGGCAGGTACTTGAGCATCCAGAGCGGGGGCAGGTTGCCCATCGCGTTTGCGCCATCGCCACCGGCGGCCGAGCCGCTCCCCCACTGTTTCAGATCGAACCGGCCCTGGTCATCCGTGCTGGTGGCGAGGGCGGCGGTGAGCTCGTTGACCTCGGCGCTGAGCAGCCCCGCGCCGATCTGGCACCCGGTCCGCTCGGGAACGATCGCGTGCGCGCCGTCGCCCGTGGCGCACGACCCGGTCTCCCCGCTCCCGCGGGACGACAGCCCCGCGTCGGCGATCGCGAGCTGCGCCGCGACCACCGCGAGCTCGGTGTCCCGCGCCATGACCTTTGTCGCCTTGCGGTAGCTCTTGGGCACGAAGTCCCGGGCCTTCAGATCCGGGACCTCGCCTCCGAGCCGGCACGGAAACCCCGACGCGTCGAGCGCCGAGATCGGGCCCGTCTTCACCGCGCCCTCATCCAGAGCCTGCCACAGGGCGTCGGCCCCGGTCCCTGCGGCGCTGACGGCGCCGATCCCGGTAATCACTACATCACGCTGCATCCGCCGAGTGTAGAACCGGTCGAACGCCCGCGGGAACTTCAAAGGCGGGCACCCCGTCGGGCCGATGCCCACATGTCCATGCGCACAAAGCCCACCACAACCCGTGAACCGCTCCTCGACGCGGGATGGCTCTTTCTGCTCGCGGGGCTTGCGCTGCTCGCGTCGGCGGTCATGATCCCCGCGGCCCGCGATCTCGATCGCGCTCACTGGCGGCGCGACCGGGTCCTGCTCACCGAGATGCACCGCCTCCACCGCCTGACACGCCACGAGGCGTACCTCGGGGCCGTCCTCGACGAGAACGACGCGGTCGTCTACCAGCTCGCGGCGACCCAGCTCGGGCTCGTGCCGAGCGGAACCGAGATCGTCGAGCTCGTCAACGACGGCCCGACCGCGAGCACGCTGGTCTTCGCCTCGCTCGAGCCCCCGTCGATCGAACTGCCCGCGTTCCGCGAGACAGAATCACGCCTGGCCCGCCTCGCCAACGGCGAGCGGAGCAGGCTCTGGGTTCTCGCGGTCGGGTCGATCCTGGTGCTGATCGGGCTGCTGCCGCCGAGCGTGGTCGCGCGGTCCTGATCCGACGCTCAGTACCGGTTCCTGACCGGCCGGCATCCGATTTCAGTCTGCCACGGAATGGTTGGCCAAGGGTTCAGTCGGCCAGCCGGCCGCTCATCGCGGGGCGCATCTCCGCCGACCTGTTCTCGAAGTGGAGTTCGAGGTACCGCGCCAGGTAGTCGATGATCGAACTCGCCTCGGGGATATCGGGGTTGCTGGTCTGCCCGTAGGGCTCGAACCGCATGCCCTTGAACCGCTGGACCGCTTCACCAACCGTCAAGCCGTGCTGGAGACTCAGGCTGAACGCCCGGCAGAAGGCCTGGCAGAAGCCGGAGATCGCGGAGCCTTCTTTGCTGATCTTGATGAAGATCTCGCCGGGTCGCCCGTCGTCGTAGAGCCCGATCGTGAGATAGCCCTCGATGTTCGCGACGCTGAACTTGTGCGTCATGGATTCGCGCGTGGACGGCAGTGCTTCGCGGGAGACCATCATGGGCGTTGAACTCTCAATCGGGAACCCGAGCGGGCCCCTGGGTCTTCAGGTAAGGCGGGTCGAACCCGGAACGGTGCGGGCGGTCGGCCGAAGAACATACGCGATCCCGTAGGGCCTGTCAGCCGAACATCTCCAACGTTATCGGATTCACCCGCCGGGTCGATCCAGAATCCACACCGGCTGGCACGAACCGGGTGGGAATGCTTGCTTCCGCACCGCTCGGTGCCGATACTTCAAGGACATGGCAGACGCTGCGTTAACCCGAGACCCCGCCAGCCGATTCGCGCTCCGCGCGTCGGTATTGGTGATGATGCTCGTCTCGGTGTCGGCTCAGGCATCCGCCCGTGGGCTCAACGAGGTCTCGCACTCCGCACGGATCGCCCTGCAGGCCCGAGTGATCGCGGATCGGATTCTCCCTGCCCAGACGCAAGAGAGGCTCGCCCGAGGCATCCGCTTCGAGATGCTCAGCAGGCCGGCGGCGCAAACGCCGTCCACAGCACGTCTTGCAATCGATCGCACCACACCGGCCCTCACAGCCCGTCGGCTGCGTGATGCACTGCTGAACCTGCCGCCCCCCTCGGCCTGAGGATAACAGGCCCTGTCCCCGGGGCCTGTTCCAGGCGACCCTGCTCTTTTCTCCATCGCGGCACCGGTCGGCAGATCCGCCGACGTGGTTCAGACGCGACGCTCCACAGTTTGATCACCAAGACCACCCCCGCGCCCGGAATCACCGGAATCGGGGTCGAGGACGATTCCCATGGCCAGTTCAGAAATCCCCGTTGTCGGCAAGCTGCTCGGCAAGATGTTCGGCACGCGCAACGAACGGTTCGTGAAGCGGTACACCACCCGCGTCGAGCAGATCAACGAGCTCGAGCCCCAGATGCGGGGCAAGACCGACCAGCAGCTCCGTGACCTCGTCGCCGAGCTGCGCCAGCGCCACGACGACGGCGCGAAGACCGACGATCTGCTCGTTGAGGTTTTCGCCCTCGCCCGTGAGGCGATGGACCGGCACGTCGGCATCCGAAAGATCTTCAACCCCGAGCTGGGGTTCGATGCGGGACAACTCTCCGGGCGGGCTCGGGAGCTCTACGACCAGACCCGGGCCGCGATGGACGCCGCCGAACCCCGCGAGCCGACCGACGATCTGCTGGGCAACACCGAGCCGCAGCCCGCGTGGGTCTGGATGGACATTCCCAACGAGGTCTACGAGGCGGTTCGTGAGCTCTATCCCGAGAGCCGCCCCCCCTTCCGCGCCCGACCGTTCGACGTCCAGCTCATCGGCGGCATGGTGCTCAGCCAGGGCAAGATTGCCGAGATGAAGACCGGTGAGGGCAAGACGATCGTCGCGCCGCTCGCGGCCTTGCTCGCGGTGATCCAGCGCAACCAGGTCCACGTCGTCACCGTGAACGATTACCTCGTGCAGCGCGACCGCGACTGGGTCTACCCCTTCTTCCGCGGCCTCGGAATGTCCGTCGGCGCGATCCACCCCCAGCACACCCAGCCCGAGGAGCTGAAGCGGGAGATGTACCGCTGCGACGTCGTGTACGGCACGACCAGCGAGTTCGGCTTCGACTACCTCCGCGACAACATGAAGCG
>DDFO01000041.1:11743-12274 GCA_002337215.1 Phycisphaerales bacterium UBA1926
GCACGCCGCTGATCATCTCCGGCGCCGCCCACGACGAGAAGCCGCGGTACGACATCGCCGACAGCCTCGCCAAGCACCTCGTCGAGATGCAGAAGCCGTGGCAGACCATCGAGGACGAGGTCACCGCGTGCAAGGAGCGCATCAAGGGCTACGAGGGCGACATCCGCCAGGTTCGCGACAAGGGCGAGATCCCGACGCTGCAGGCCAAGCTCGAAGAAGAGAAGAAGCGTCTCCCCGATCTCGAGCGGCAGCGCGACACGCACACGCAGTACTACGAGCTCAAGCCCGAGCGCAAGAGCGCGACGATGACCCACGAGGGCATCGCCGAGGCGCAGCGGGTCGCCGGGGTCGGGTCGTTCTATGTGGACGACAACCAGGACCTGCCCCACTTGGTTGAGCAGGCCCTGCGGGCCCACGCCGTCTACACGCGCGACAAGGACTACATCGTGATGAACGTGCCCGACCGGCAGACCGGGCGGGCCGAGCCGAGCATCGTGATCGTGGACCAGAACACGGGCCGGGCGATGATCG
>DDFO01000063.1:0-273 GCA_002337215.1 Phycisphaerales bacterium UBA1926
TCGGCGATGTTCTTGACGGTGCCGGTGACGGTGTCACCCTCCTTGAGGGTCTCCATCAGGCGGCGCTTCGCCTCGCCACGCTCGCGCTCGATGAGCTTGCGGCGGCTGATGACGATGTTGCGGCGCTCGGTGTCGATCTTGAGGATCTCGGCGCGGATGGACCGGCCGATGAAGTCGCCGATCTCGTGGGGGCGGCGGACATCGACCTGCGAGGCGGGGAGGAAGACGGGCACGCCGATATCGACGAGCAGGCCGCCCTTGATCTTCCGCATG
>DDFO01000063.1:381-5132 GCA_002337215.1 Phycisphaerales bacterium UBA1926
GGCCGCCCTTGATCTTCCGCATGCAGGTGCCCTCGACGGGGTCGCCTTCCTTGGAGGTATCGACGATCTTCTGCCAGGCGATCTGGCGGTCTGCCTTGCGCTTCGAGAGCTGGATCAGGCCGCCGTCGCCTTCCATGGACTCGAGCAGGACGTCGATGCTGTCGCCGACCTTGAGTTCGCTGAGGTTGGGGAACTCTTCTTTGGGGATGAGCCCTTCGCTCTTGAGGCCGACCTCGACGACGACATCGTCGCCCGAGAAGCCGATGATCTTGCCCTGGATGAGTGTGCCGGTCTCGAGGGAGTCCATGCGCTCGTCGAGCAGGTCGTCCATGCCGCCTGTGGCGCGGTCGCCAAGGGCTTCGGAGAGCAGGGCCTCGGCATCGGCGTCCTCGATCCCGAGCGACGCGATCAGCGTTTCATCGATCATGCATTTTCCTTCGTCGCCGTGCGACTCGATTGGGAGTCGGGCGCGGCGTTGCCCGCGGGGACCCGCGATCCGATCGTGCCGGGGAGATCGGTCGAGCGTCCGGGCGAACCGGCGGGCGGAGGGGATCCGCACACCGCGCGTCGTGCGACGCGGTTCGGGGACTCAATGGGTGCTCCATCCGTCGCAACGCGCGGCAGGATGGCCCGGCACCGGGAACCGCAATGGTAGGCGGTCCGCTCCTTGGGATTGAGCGTTCCGGGCGTGCAATCTCTGGTGATGCACCCGGCACGAAAGGGATACCGGGCGACCCGATCAGGCCCCTGTCGAGCCACTGAACGCGCCGAGGATCGCCGGCAGCGCGTTCGAGAACGCGCCGCGGGTCATCACCTCGTCGGCCCCAGCCTGGCGTGTCTCGGCGAGCAGGTCCACCGCGACGTGTGGGCCCCACGCGATGATCTTGACGGCCTTCTCCATCGCTCCGGCGTCCGGCCCGCGGAGCACCGCGATCAGTTCGCGTGCCTGGTCGGGCGCATCGAGATCGAGCAGAACGGCGCGCACCTCCGAGTCCTCGAGTCGGTCGCGGAGCATCTTTTCATTGCGGGCCGGCCGGCATGGAACGCCCATGTCGTCGGCGAGCGACTTGATGCGGGTCGCCCAAAAAAGGTCGGCGGCGGCATAGAGAACCATGGGCGTGCGCTCCGTCGGGGGGAATCGTGGGATCGGTCCAGAACCTGAGTCCGAGAATAGCGACCCGGCAATGCGGGCAATTGTGACGATCGCGCCCGGCAAGAAGTGGTCCCGGTTCGGCGAACTGCTGTACCATCACAATCGTAGTTGCGCAGCAGGATCACCGGGCGACCGCCACCGCCCCGTCGCGGCGGCGGTTTCCGCGTCGATTCGAGACCTATTCGAGGCCGGGCCGAGAACGGCCGATAGTCTGAGTGAAGTGAGCCAACCGCCGCCTGAAACGCGGCGTCCCGCACCGGATCGGACCGGGCGGGTCCACGCGAGGAATTTCGATGAGCACCGCCACGCCGACGAGCGAAACCCCAGTCTCCACGAATGAGCATCGTGACCCGGTGTTCGACGAGTTGGGATTCCCGACCGACCCCGACAATCTCTACACGCAGACGGTCGGGCAGATGCTCACCGCCGCGGACGCGATCAACCTCCAGCACCGTGTTCGGATCATTCTCGCCCAGCCCAAGAACGAGGTCATGGTGCACTTCCCGGTGCGGATGAACGACGGGCACCACCGGCTGTTCAAGGGATACCGCATCCAGCACAACAACGCGCTGGGGCCTTACAAGGGCGGGTTCCGCTACCACGAGGACACGCACCTCGACGACGTCAAGAGCCTCGCGCTGCTGATGACCTTCAAGTGTGCGCTCGTCCGCATCCCCTTCGGCGGCGGCAAGGGCGGCGTGAAGGTTAACCCCCGGAGCCTCGAACCCGATGAGCTGCAGCGCGTGACCCGTCGGTACTGCGCGGCGATCAGCCACATGATCGGGCCCGACCACGACATCCCCGCGCCCGACGTCGGGACGAACGCGCAGATCATGGCGTGGTTCGCGGACACCTACATGGTTTCGAGCGGGTACGCCGACAACGACGCGCTGCGGGTTGTCACCGGCAAGCCCGTGTCGTTTGGCGGCTCGCAGGGTCGTGAAAAGGCGACCGGGCAGGGCGTGGCGGATGTGCTCGCCGAGATGCTGCCGGGCATCGGTATCCCGCTGCACGGGATGACGGTGACGCTGCTTGGTTTCGGCAACGTGAACTCGTGGGCGGGGCGGATCCTTCAGGACATGGGCGCGCGCATCATCGCGGTCATGGACCACACCGGCGCGGTCCGCAACGAGAAGGGCATCGACTGCCACGCGCTGACCGCGTATTCGGAGGCCAACCTCGGCATCGCGGGGTACGAGAAGCACCTCGGCGCAACGGGCGCGGGCACGCGTGCCGACATGGGCGTTGAAGTCATCAGCGAAGAAGAGTTTTACAAGACCACCTGCGACGTGTTCATCCCGGGCGCGATGGAGCAGATGGTCAAGCCCGAGCAGGCGCACATGATCAACTGCAAGGTGATGGCCGAGGCCGCGAACGCGCCGTGCACACCCGCGGGCGACCGTGTGCTCCGCGAGAAGGGCATCGAGGTCATCCCCGCGATCCTCGCGAACGCGGGCGGTGTGACGGTGTCGTACTTCGAATGGCTGCAGAACAAGTCGTGCGTGACCTGGGACGCCGGGCACGTGGACCGCGAGCTCAACCGGCACATGTGCGCCGCGGCGCAGCGCTCGCTCGCCGCCCGGAAGCGGTACGGCTGCGACCTGCGGACCGCCGCGTTCGCCGCCGCTATTGAGCACATCGGCGAAGTCTACAAGGTCCGCGGGATCTTCCCGTGATCTGATCGCTTTTCCTCATCGAACACACAGCCGCCGCGCTCGCGAGAGCGCGGCATTTTTTTTGGCACTCCGCGCCGGGGCAATTGCCGTCGGCGTGTTCTGCGGTTCGGTGTTTCGAGCGCCAAACGCGAGTCCACAATGGACTCCGCGGCGTGTTGTCTCCAGAGACCCGCTCGCCCGGTGGAGCGCTACGACTTGCGGCCGAACAGGCCCTTCTTGCGTTTCCCGCCCGCCTCGGGCGACGCGGCGGCCCGGAGCGTCTCGGCGAAGTCTGCCATGGAAGCAACGCGGGCCGCGGGGTCGCGGATGAGCGCCACGCCGCACGCATCGGCCGCCGCGTCGGACAAGCCCTCCGTCACAGACGCGGGGGGCTCTGGTTCCCGGGTCGCGATGTCGCGGAGCAGCGCCGAGCGGTGCCCCTCGTACGGCGGCCGGCCTGTGAGCAGGCAGTACACGACGACACCGAGCGACCAGATGTCCGCCAGCGGCGCGTGCTCGGGCCGGAGCGGCTCGCCGTCCGCGGCGGCGGCGATCCGCTCGGGCGAAACACTCTTGATTTGCTCGGGCATGAACGCGTCGAGCGACGGATCCTCGGGGTCCGCGAGGCCGAGCCCTCGGAGCACAAGGACACCGTGCCGATCGAGCATGACCATCGAATCATCGATCGCGCCGTGGGCGATGCCGGCGTGGTGCGCCGCCTGGACCGCGTCGGCAACCTCGGCGGCCCACGTGAGCACCAGCCGCTCGTGGACGCGGTTTTTCTCGCTGACGATCTGCGCGAGATGCGGCGCGAGCGCGCCCTCGGTGAGCAGGAACGCCTGGATGACGGCGTCCGGCGGAGCGGCGGCGAGCGAGGCCGCGGAGAGCCTCGGACGGATCGCGTCGAGCGTCGCGAGTTCGTGATCGGTGACGACCGCGAACGTAGACGGAGCCGACTCGATCGAGCCGACCACCGAATCGGTGATCTTCTCAAGATTGCGATGGATGATCCGAGACGCGAGACCCAGGCGGTCGAGCGCGGCGTCGGGCTCGCCGCGGGCGGCGAACGCGAGCACGCGCTCACCGGTCGTAGCGTCGCGTCCTCGGAATGAACCGCCAACGGGCTCCACGTCGGTGTAGCCGGGGATGTCGGCGATGGCGTCGGCGGCCTGCTCCTGGCGTGAGGGTCTGCTCGGCGGGACGTTCTTCGGCCGTGCGGGTTCGGGTGCGGGCGCGCGCGGCGGGGCACGCGTCGGCTCGGGCGCCGGAGCCTCGAGCTGGGGGCCTTTGCGTGTCGATTCGGGAGCAGCCTCAGCAGCCTGGTTGGGCGGCGGTTCGGGCAACGGATTGGACACAGGCTCGGGCTCTGGGTCAGGCACCGGGTCTGGAACGGGGTCTGGGATGGGGTCTGGGATGGGGTCTGAAACGGGGTCGGCGGGCGGCGTGGGCGATTCGGTCTGTGGAGCGGCGCGCTCCGCCTCAACCGGCGGCGCGTCGGCACCGTCCGGAGAAACCGGGGGCGGCGGGACGCGACCCGGCGGGGGGCTCGCGGGCGCGGCGGGTCCGTCGGCGAGTGTGCTGATGCCCGCAGGGCCGCCCTGTTCATCGGCGGCGGTCTGCGCGATCCGGGTGATGCGGCGGGCTCGCTGCTCGGCGGGGCGATCGGTCATCCCGAGCGTGAGACGGATATCGGCATCGATGCCGCTCGATCGGCTGAGGTCGGAGCCGACAAGCACCATGCACCGCAGGATCGTGCGGACGTCGTCATCGCCCTGAATCCCGCTTTCATCGGCGAGAGACCTCGCTCGCTCGATCGCGCGCTGCGCTGCTTCCGGGGTGTCGAGCGCGAGCGCGTCGTCGCCGAATTCGTCGGCCAACGGCGCCAGGAATGCCCGCTCCGAATGAGAAAGCGTGACTGCTGCGGGTGGCGGTGGCGGTGGCGG
>DDFO01000063.1:5297-6999 GCA_002337215.1 Phycisphaerales bacterium UBA1926
CGGTGGCGGTGGCGGTGGCGGTCGTGACTCTACTCGGGGTTGGCGTGCCGACGGCTCGGGCTGGAAGTCGGGCTCTCTTGGTTGGTCGGCCGTCGGCTCTGCGTCTTTCTTGATCTCAGCGTCTGATGCCTGCGGAGGCGGCGGCGTCGAACGTGTGGGTTCAGGGATCGGGTCAGGCAGTGTTTCGAGCTTGGGCTCGGGCCGGGGCTCGGCGTGTGACTCGGGTTGGGACTCGGGTTGGGACTCGGGTCGGGAATCCTCGCCCCTGTCCTGCTCGTCCTCAGCGGGCACCATCGGCTCGGTTGCGGCAGAGACGGATGTGGTCTCTTCAGGAACCTGCACCGGGTCGTGATCAGGTTCAGTTTCTGTTTCGGGCTCTGGCTCTGGCTCTGGTGAACTGTCTGCTGGTGTCTCAGCGGATGATGCAGATGACCCCGATGGTGCCGAAGCGGGCTCAGGTGCGGGCGGCGCGTCGTTCGCCGGCGGCTCGGCGGGCGAGTCGGCCAGTTCGGACGGTTCGGACGGGGGTGTCGGCTCGGTGGTCGTTGCACCCTGGCTCTCGGTGGTGACGCGGAGCCTGATCTCACCGATCTCGAGCTCGTGGGTACCGTCGAGCGTTCGCGAATCGGCGATGTCGTCTCCGTCGCAGAAGACGCCGATCTCGTGGTCGAGGTTTTCGAGCACGAGTGCGCCACCTCGGTTGTGCAGGCGGCAGTGCCGCGGGGCGACGAGCGGGTCATCGAGCACGAGATGGCAGGCGCCCGCTCGGCCGATGTCGATCGATGCGCCCGGGTTGATCGGCAGCACGCCACCGAGGGCCGGGAATCCATCGACTTCGATCGTGACAGTGAGCGTCATCCGTGCTCCGGCTCCCTCCGATGGTCGTGCGTCGGGGGCGTGTGTGGTCTGGTGCGGGCCGGCCGACGAGCCACCCTCCGGCGGATCCTACAGGCCGGATCGGGTCAACCGGGGGGCCCTCGTGCAAAAACGAGAACGGGGCGGCCCTGCCGGACCGCCCCGCGAATTTCAATTGCGCGTGATGTCGCTCAGCGACGGCGGCGCGTCGCGACGAGGCCGCCCAAGCCGACCAGCGCGAATGCGCCGGGGGCGGGGACGACGGTGTAGCTGAAGAACTCACCGGCGACCGACTGGGTATCCCAGAAGGGGGTCGCCTGATCGGCGCGGCTGAGGTGGTCGACCCCGGGGTCGTTGCCGCCGCCCGTGGTGATGATGTCGAAGGTGAACGTGTCACCAACGACCAGGTTCAGCGTCGCGAGCGAGAGCGCCCACATCTGGACACCCGCGGCGTGCTGCGAATCGTCGCCCGAGATGTTGAGATCGCCGTTGTAAGTTGCCCCCTGGAGGACCCAGCTGGCACCGTCGAAGTTGTAGACCTCACCACCGGCGCCGCTGCCGCCGTCGTCGGCCCAGGTGGCGGACCAGTGGGTGATGGTCTGGCCGTTCCAGTCGATGTTGCGGCCCCAGCCGTTGCCGGCGTCGGACGCGTCCTTGCCGTTGTTGATGCCGATGGCGTACTTGCCCCAGTTGACGGCGTCGAGGTCGCCGGTCGTCTGGACGCTGATGTAGAGGAAGTTGGCGTCGTTGGTGATCGAGGCCGACGAGATATCAAGGTGGGTGAACCCCGCGTCGAAGATCTCTCCGGTGGAATCGTTGTACACATCAGCCGAGGCGAGCCCGGCGG
>DDFO01000063.1:7125-35793 GCA_002337215.1 Phycisphaerales bacterium UBA1926
CGCGGTCGCGGCGAGCGCCGCGCACAAAGTCATGGTTCTCATCGATCTCATCCTCTCTTGATCCGTTCTGACGAACGGACCCACGTAGACACGTCTGGTTCCTCAGCCGGCTTTCACCGGCTCCACTGAGACAGCATAGCGGAGCACGCACATGCCGCCAAGATCTGTCATCGCGGGTGATACCAGAAATTTGTCTCGCCACAGCATGAGCAGGCAACTGGCAGGTCCGAGTCGCTCGCCGGCTTTGGTTTTCGGACTTCGTGGGATCGTCCGCTAGAAACTGAACGGGTTGTCCAGCGGGGACGGGCGTCGGCCGACGGGATCCGGGACACCGATCGCGTCCCGGCAGGCGGCGGCGAGCGCCTGGTGCAGTTTCTCGTGCTCGGGGTACGCGTCGAGTGCTTCCATCATCTCATCAACGCGCCAGTGCGGATGGAGATCGGGATCGAGGTCGGCGATCGCTTTGTCGCCGAGCGCTTCGCCCGCGGACTCGAACCAGGCCAGCGAGACGGGGCCTTCGTAGCCGTCCTTGGTGATGTGGTCATCGCGGCGCTCGAGCGGTCTCGGCGGATCGACCTGCACACGGATGGAGACCTCGCCCACGCCGACGAGCGGCCAGAGGCCTTTGCGTGTCAGCGGTTCGCGGGCGAGGACGGCGATCGGGATCCGTCGCTTGACTGCGGTTTCGCGGAGCACGCGGGCATCGGCGCCGATCATCGGGGGCTGGATGAGGTAGCAGCCGGGCTGGAGCGGGCCGCGCAGATCGCCCGGATGGGAGACGACCTGGACCGTGCCGCGCTGGGACACCGCGTCGGTCGCGACCTGGCGGATCTGCCGGCGGGCTTCCTGGAGCGGGAGGCAGATGCGGGCCATGCGCTCGAAGTCGTTGTCTCGGCGGGCGCGGTTGAGCGCATGAGCCGCGTCGTTGGCGGCGTCGAAATAGCGGGTCTCGGCGAGGGCGAGCGAGGCGCGGTCCATCAGCCGATCGATCGGGTGGACTTCTGTCGTGGGCCGGCCGGGGTTCGGGTCGCCCTCGGTGATCGGGTCTGGTTGGTCGCTCTGGATGGACAACGCGTCTCTCGCCTCCGCGTGAAGGTGCATGAACCCGCATTAAAGCATGCGGGGGCACCATCAGCAACCAGAATCGGGTGGTGTCTTTATTCGGACGACTCAGGCTCGTCCCGCCGCGGCCGTCTTCTCGAGGGTGCCCAGGAGCCCTCGCCAGCGTTCGACCTGATCGGGCATGTCGTACGCGAGCACGTCTGCGAGTGCGGAGTCGTCCTGCTCGCCAAGGGCCCGCTTGATCTCGGTGAGCTTCTCGGTGAGCCCGTCGATGATCGAACCGCCTGTGCCCGAATCGCACTCGATGGACCGGGGATCGATCGCGAGCAGCGACGAGGACTTCTCGATGACGTCGCGGACGACGGCCCACGACTCGAGCGCGCCTCGGAGGGGGTCGATCGCCTCCTCGCGGTTGCCCGCCATGAGTTCATCGGCGGCCTCCTGGTGCCGCTGGGAGGCCTCGTCGAGCAGCGCGTGCGTGTCCGAGAGGGTCACCGCGACGAACGCGTTGGGATCAGCGGTGACGAAGCGCAGCTCCGTGAGCCCCCCGCTGTCCTTGGGCGGGTTATCGAGGATCGAATGGTCGATCGACTGCCCGTCGGCGAGGATCTCGATGACGATCCTGCCATCGGAGGCCACAGCGGCGCGGGCGGCGGCGATGGCACCCGAGATGCTCGGCGGGTCGATTTCGATCGGACGGTCATCCAGAAGCACGCGCATGGGCGGGGTCCTCTTTCGAATTGGAGCCTTGTGAAGATCTACCGGGCCCGGCCCCGTCGGGTTCGGGTGTTGCCGTTGTATCGGCTGTTTCGGGTGATGCTGTCCGGGCGGCACGGCGGCGCTGCTTATGGATCAATCGGAGATTCCGGGCGTAGATCACCACTCCCGTGGACTGCCCGAGCACGCCCACGAAGTCGACGCGCCAGACGAAGTAAGTGAACAGGCAGATGCCCCCGATGAGGCTGAACCACCAGAAGAGCTCCGGGACGACCGACTCGCGCTTCTTCTCGCTGGTGACCCACTGGATCATCATCCGGCCGAAGAAGGCGATCTGCCCACCCAAGCCCACGGCGACCCAGACGAAATTGGTCCAGCTTGTGATGTTGAAGAAGCCGAGCAGGGTCTGTTCGAACGGGGGGCGGGCTTCCCAGGCTTGCCGCTGGGCATCGACCTGGGCCATGAACTCATCGGCGGTCATCTCGCCCAACTCGGCGAGGGGAGCCGGGTCGACGAATCGATATCCGTTTTCGGTCCGCTCGCCGTGGAGTTGGACCGCGCCGATCCGGAGTTCGTAGTCGAACTCGGCCTTGGAGAGTGTGGGCTGGAGGACCATCCACATGCCCACGAGGATGAGGGCGATCATGGCGAGGACGGGGCCGGCCTTCATGCGTGGACCTCGGTGGCCCGGGGCTCGTCGGCGTTCGCGCGCACGGACGCGGGTGCGATCAGTTCGCTCGTTGTGGGCCGACGCCTGCTGCGCATCCAGCGGATGGCGAGACAGTCGATGAGACCCGGGATGGCGCGTTTGGTGATGCCCATGCCGTACTTGGTCTCGCCGTGCGCGCGGTGACGGTGGCTGACGGGGCGTTCGATGACCTTGTAGCCCAATTGGTTCGCCATCGCGGGGATGAAGCGGTGGGCACCCTTGAACTCAAGGGGGAGCTGGAGGGCGATCTCGCGCTTCATGATGCGGAGCGAGCACCCGGTGTCGGTGATGCGGTCGCCCAGGAGCCAGAGGCGGAACTTGCGGCCCACGACGGAGCCGACCTGCCGGATCCACGCATCACCCTGCCTCCGGGCGGCGGAGCGGTCGCCTTGCACGAAGTCGGCGTCCTCGTCGAGCATCGCCTGATAGAGCTTCGGATAGTCGGCGGGGTCGTTCTGCAGGTCGGCGTCGAGGACGGCGATGAGGTCGCCCCGGGCGGCGCGGAAGCCGGCGTGGAAGGCGGCGGACTGGCCGTTGCCCTTGCCGGGCGGCGTGCCGGTCATCGCGACGCAGCGGAGCCAGGGGTTGGTGTGCATCGCCTCGATCGTGCGCGCGCGGGTCGCGTCGGTGGATCCGTCGTCGACGATGATGAACTCGAAGGGGACACCGATGGCCTTGCAGGCCTCGCCGACCTGCCTGACGAGTTCGGGGATGTTGCCCTCTTCGTTGTGCGCGGGGGCGACGACGCTGAGCGTGATGGACGCCTGATCGGGCTCGCCCGCCCGGTGCGCTGCTGAGATGTCCTGTGGAGGACCGGGATTCATCACGAAGAATAGACGACGGGGAGGATTCGGGGCCGGGTTCCGGGCTGCGTGCGAGCGGTTTGGTGTGAAGGGGCGTCGGAACTCGAACGCCCGACGGCGTGGATCCTCGAATGAAGATCCCTAGAATTGTTCCAGATTACTGATTTGATCTGGTGTACGCACCGGATCAATCGACGATGCGTCGAGCACATCGACCACTGAACACCGAAACGCCGAGGACTTCGACGATGCACATGAAAGCGAGCGACCACCCCAAGGGCCCGATGGAGATCCCGGTGACGATCATCCTCGAGGATCCGACCGGGATGAACGAGGACGGCTCCGACAAACGCGAGCACGAGGTGATGGCGGCCGAGGGCGAGCACCTGCTCGAGGTTGCTATTCGGAATGGTGTGAACATCGAGCACGCGTGCGGTGGCGTGTGCGCGTGCTCGACGTGCCACGTGTATGTCGAACAGGGGATGGAGTGCCTGAGCGAGGCGACGGAGGCGGAGGAGGACCGGGTGGAGGAAGCGCCGGGGATCCAGATCAACAGCCGGTTGAGCTGCCAGTGCGACATCGAGAAGGCGGCGGCGGGCGGGAAGCCGATCGTGATGCGGGTGCCGGCGTGGAACCGGAACGCGGTGAAGGAAGTGCCGCACTAGGTTTCTCGCCGGGTTATCGGCGAATGCGTTCTTGGATCGAATGCGATCTTGAGGGCTCACCCTCTCGATGAATGGTCGCATCGCGCCGGAACGCATCTCGGTGCGCGCGCTCGCGGGTACGATCGCCTGCGGCCTGCACGGCATGCGAGGGAGGCGAGATGACACCAAGGTCCAGACTGGGAACGAACGCTGCATGTCTGCTTGCGGTGGTCGTTGCGTGGGGTGCGATCGGGGCGTCCGGAGCGGCATCGGCGGGCGATGGCTGCTCGCCGCGATGGGCGGACTTCGAAGGCCCGGATCGGTTCGTGCAGGACCTGCTTGTGCACGACGATGGATCGGGCCCGGCGTTGTTCATCGCTGGGAACAACGCGACAATCAATGGCAAGTCGGGCGGAAACGCAATCACGAAGTGGGACGGGACGACGCTTACACCGCTCATGGATCAGAATGGCCTCGGCATCGAGGGGCAGGATGTCTCGAGGATCGCGGTTTTCGACAGCGGGAGCGGCCCGGAGTTGATCGCCGCCGGTCAGTTCTGGCGAGCGGGGGGCCAGCCAACGAGCCAGGGCATCGCGAAATGGGACGGAACCGGTTGGGAAGTCATCCAGGACACTTCGCTTCCGCTGCCGCTCACGAATGGTGGCAGCCCTGGCGTGCGTGCTCTGTTTCCATATGACGATGGGAACGGTGAAATGTTGTACGCGGTGGGCGGGGCGCCTGTCACATTTTCAGTGGGGCCGAACGAGCCGTACAGTGTCGCGCGGTGGGATGGGGAGGGTTGGTTTCCGACGAGCGATTCCGATGGCCTGGGACCGTTCCGCCGAACCTACGCGGGAGCCTCATTTGACGATGGGACGGGCGAGGCGCTGTATGTCAGCGGGATCAGCTTCGAGCCCGAGTTCGACTCGGTGAAGATCGCGAAGTGGGACGGTGAATCATGGTCAGTGCTTCCCGACCCGCCGGGCTACTCGGGCTTTCCAACGGTCGAACCCAATTCGCTCGCGGTCTTTGATGATGGCACCGGGCCCAGGCTCTTTGCGGGCCTCGCAGGGCTCGGCCCGGGCGGCTTTGATCATTCTTCGCTCGCTGCGTGGGACGGGACCGCTTGGGAGATCATCACTGATCAGATCGACAATCGCATCAGGCGACTGCAGGTGGTCGACCTCGGTGATGGACCGAAGCTCGCGGTGCTGGGCGATTTCATAGCGATCAACGGCGAGTTGATGAAGGGCCTTGCCACGTGGGATGGTACGAGTTTCTCCTCGTTCACGGACGATGGGGGCACGGGTGTCGGCGGAGGCTTTGTCGGCGGGGGCTTGGTCTGGTCACTTGCGACGTTCGATGCCGGAAGTGGCACCGATTTGTACCTCGGCGGAGTATTCACCAACGCCGGCAACATCGATGTGGTGGGGTTCGCGAAGTGGGATCTGTGCCTGCCGGGACCGTGCGTTGCGGATCTCGATCCGGACGGCATCCTTGACCTTTCCGATATCTCACTCTTCGTCACCGGGTTCTCGTCGCTCGATCCCGTCGCGGATCTCGCCGAGCCGTTCGGGACTTTCGATCTTGCCGACATTTCGGTGTTCGTGACGGCGTTTTCTGCCGGTTGTCCGTGAAGGCGAACGCGTGGTAATCGGGCTCGGGCACGTTCATCGCCGCCCGACCCGTCCATTGCATCGATCCGGGCGTCTATCCTTGTGCCTCTACAGACCCGTACTCGGGCGCTGCGCGGCGTCTCTCCGCGGGCGGCACAGGGGATGACGATCCATGGCCAAGACGCTGACGACCGCGACGCACGAGTTTGAGAAACTGGACCGGTGCGGGGACCTCCCCCACCGCCCCCGGGTGCTCTTGGGCAAGATGGGCCTGGACGGGCACGACCGGGGGGTCAAGGTCATCGCGCGGGCGCTGCGGGACTCGGGGGCCCACGTCATCTACTCGGGGCTCTGGCAGACGCCCATGTCGCTCGCGATCTCGGCCCGCGACGAGGACTGCGATGTCATCGCGGCGAGCATGATGAGCAACAGCCACCTGACGCTGGGCCCCAAACTGCTCGAGTCGCTGAAGACCGTTGGACGCAGGGATATCCCGGTGTACATGGGCGGGATTCTTCCCGCGGAGGACATCGAGACGCTGAAGGCAAAGGGCGTCGCGGCGTGCTTCCCGACGGGGACGGGTCTGATGGACATCGTCAACGCGGTGCGCGGGGCGACGGAATCGCACGCGGAGATGGTCCCGAGCGACAACGTGTCGGCACAGCTCGCCCGGGACATCAGCAGGCTGCACAACGACGGGGTGAGCCGCGCGGGGGCGAAGAAGCGCAGGCCGAAGCGGGTGATCGGCATCACCGGCTCGCCCGGTGCGGGCAAGAGCACGCTGGTCGCGCAGCTCGTCGGGGAGTACACGAGGCGGGCGGAAGCGGGCGGCGAGGGCTCGTCGGCTGGTGGGCGCTGCGCGATCGTCGCCTTCGATCCCAAGAGCCCGATCACCGGGGGCGCGCTGCTGGGCGATCGGCTGCGGGTGGACTTCAACAATCTGGGCGAGAAGGTGTTCTATCGGTCGCTCGCGATCGGGGGCGAGGACTACCACGCGGTGGACGAGATCATCGAGCTCATCGGCGGGGCGTGCGAGGGCGACGACCCGCAGACCGGCGCGTACGACACGGTGTTCGTCGAGACGGTCGGGGCCGGGCAGAACGAGGTGAAGATTCGCGATCATGTCGACAGGACGGCGGTCGTGCTGACGCCCGGCATGGGCGACGCGGTGCAGATGGACAAGGCGGGGATCCTCGAGATCGCGGACCTTTTCGTGTGCAACAAAGCGGACCACCCCGGCGAGAACGAGCTCGTGCGCGACCTCAAGGACATCGCGGGAAGCCGGAAGATTGTCGAGACGGTCGCGACGCGAGCGCAGGGTGTGCCCGAGCTGCTGGACATGCTGCTCGCGTGAACGCGACCGCGGCCCGCCTGTCGGCCCGGGGCTTGCGCTACGAGAGCGCGGCGATCGCTCGGTTGTATGCGCCCTGGAAGCTCGCCGACGCGATGAGGTAGGCGGTGATGACTCCCAGCGGGATCCAGATCAGGTCGGCGGGTGCGCGGTCCTCAAGGAACACGGGGACCGGCGCACAGGCCGCCTCGATGCGTTCGCGTCGCGCCTGGCGCTGATCGACCGAGAGCACGGCCCATCGGGCGCGGGCCTCGGCCTCGACGCGCTGGGGGTAGCCGAACGGCCAGTAGCGGTAGTCTCGGGCGACCTTCTCGGCATTGCCCCAGGTGGGCCATTCGAGTGTCTGCTCGTCTTCCCACTCGGCGACGATCTCGTCGGCGATGGTCGCGAGCTGCTTGTGTTCGTCGTCGTAGGTCGCGGCGACGGCGCGGAGGTGGTGCGAGCCCACCAACGCACCGCCCACCATGCCGAGCGTGATGACGACCCCCGCGACGCATGCGGCGAATCGGCCCGTCGCCGGATCACCGAACCCTCGGTTGCCCAGGTAGACACCGGCACCGGCCGCGACGCCGACCGCCCAGGCGAGGACGCGCATCGTGTCCCCCGAATCCGCTCTCAAGAGCACCCACACGCTCGCGGCGAGAAGGCCGCTGAGCACACCGACCGCGTACCCCACGGGGATGCTGACGCGTTTGCGCCGGGGCCTGGCGATGAAATCGGGCCCCGCGTCTTCGTCGGACGGGCTCGTCTCTGTCGGATCATCCCCCGGCTCGGCCGGTTGACCGTCGGCGGAGCCGGATTCCGCGGCCTCCGGCGTTTCGGGCTCGTCCGCCGCGTGGAGTCGCTCACCGGTTTCGAGATTGGTCCCACAATGGACGCAGAGCATCGAGAACGGCGGGATGTCACCGCCGCAGACCGGGCAGGAGTCGCTTGTCGGAAATTCCGGGAGTCCGGGATCGGCGTCATCGGTCGGGCGCCGGGGCGACGGCGACGGCGACGGCGACGGCGAGCGGGATTCCTCGTCGAGTTGGATCTCGATCCGGCTGTCGTTGTTGGTGGCAAGAGGCGGGGTGGGACGGTTCCCTGGGGAAGGTGACCCGATCGCGGCGCGGAGTTCGTTGATGGCAGCGCGGAGCTCATCGATCGCGGCGGCGGAGGCCGGTGCGTCGGGGTTGGCCGATGGTCCGTGGACGCCCGATTCACCGCTCACGCCGACGGGCTGTTCGCCGGTGGGCGGCTCGCTCGCCGGCGCATCGGCGGGGGACGACTGCGCGCGCTCGATGGCGCTGTCCATCGCGTCACCCGTGGTGATGCCGGTCGCGGACAAACCACTGGACGACGCACGCGAGGCCTCGGCGCGGATGCGCTTGGCGACCCCGAGGCAGACGCGGCATGCGTACCGCCCCCGCTCGTCGACGACACGGTCGCGGTCCGAGCAATCCCGTCGGCAGAAGATGCAGATCTTCTCATGCGTCGTCATGCGCACTTCTCATACGAAAACAGTAGTCTCGGGAACAGAACTCCGGGGCCCGCGCCTCGGACGCACCGACCCGGAGGCGAGGAGCGCCAACAACGCGACAGCCCGGCTCGGAGCCTTTGTTCGAATCAGAAATCGCTCGAGAGCATCTCGGGGTTGTTGATCATCACCGCGGCGTAGCAGCCGATGTACGCGAGGACGGAGAGCCAGTAGTTGGCTTTCCAGCTGGTCCGCGTGCTCCCGACGATGCAGTAATAGAACGTGAACGCGAGCGCCGTCGGCAGCCCCAGGCAAGGGATGATGCTGCACAGCCCCATGATGCCCCACTTCGAGTCGCCGTCCTGGAACGCGGCGACGATCATCATGATCCACGCGGCCAGCGTCCAGAGCGCCGCGACGCCGGCGAAGATGATGCCCATCTCGCCGAGCAGGGCCGATGCCGCGATCAGACCGATCGCGCCGAGCAGGCCGACGATGACGACCGTGTTCTCTCCGCCCAGGGAGATGCCGCCGCCGCCTGACGACTTGTCCTTCTCGGCTTTCTGGACCCGCGTGAACACCCGTTTGCCCGACTGGGTATTGAAGCCGCACCCCATGCAGACGACCGCGTCGGGCATCATCGGGTGCTCGCACTTGGGGCATTTGGGCTGCTCGATCTCGCCCAACGCGATCTGACCCTCGGCGGATCTCGACGCCCAGTGCTCCATCATCCCGGCCCCGGTCGCCGCGCGCGCTGCGTCGGGGGCGGCTTTGGGGGCGGCGTCCGGTCGATCTCGCGTCGCGGACTTCTTGCCCGCCTGCTTCTTCTCGACGCAGGCTCGGCAGGCGTACTGCCCCTTGCCGTCCTTGATCCGGGGCCTGTCGGTGCAGTCTTCTCCGCAAATGATGCAGCGTTTTCCATCCGCCATCGGCGTGCCCCCTGATCTGCGACCGGACATGTCCCGCTCGGATCCGTCCCGGCCCCGCCCCCCGAGGGCCAGAACCTAACGACTTCGATGAATCTCCGCAATCAAAACGGCGAAAAACACCCTCCTGACAGACCTGATAGATGTCGATCAGGTCAGGACCGTGCGGGCGGGCCGCCGGAGCGTCCGCGGATTACTCAGATCGACCTGCGAGCGGGATGACCGCCGTACCATCGCTGTTTCCGCGGAGACCCGTTTGTGATCAGCCGGACGCCGAACGACGAGACCAACCGAACGGCGGACCCCATGAGCGCGCGCGGAAACCCGGGACCGACCACCCAGCCGACACCCGCTGCAGAGACACACCTCCGCAAGCCGCAGGGGTTGACCGACGACGGGCGGTTCCGCGCGGGCCGGCTCGCGGGTCTCGGTATGGGCGCGGCGATCTGGACACTGTCGTGGCCAGTGATGATCGAATCGTTCCTGAACTCTCTGGTGGGGCTCACCGACACCGTCCTTGCGGCGGGGCTGGGCGTCGCCGAAGCGGACGCGATCGCGGGCGCGTCGTACATCATGTGGTTCATCGGGCTGGTGATCATGGCGGTGGGCGTCGGCGCGACCGCGATGATCAGCCGGGCGGTCGGCGCAGGCCGGCTCGCGGCGGCGCGGGCGGTGCTGGGGCAATCGGTGCTCGTGGGGCTCATCGTCGGGGGGTTGACCGCGGCGGGCGTGGTCGCACTCGCCGGCCCCGTGGCGGGCGTGATGCGGATGACCGACGAGGCGACCGCCTCGTTCGTGACCTACATGCAGATCATCGCGTACGGCGTGCCGGGCGCGTCGATGCTGTTCATCCTGACGGCGTGCGCGCGGGGCGCCGGCGACGCGCGGAGGCCGCTCTACGCGATGATCGCGCGGAACGTCGTGAATATCACCGTGAGCTTCCTGCTCAGCGGCGTGGATATCACGCGGACGAGCGTCGTGACGAATGCGGCGGGTATCGAGGAGGTGATCAACCGCACGATCATCGCGAACCCGGCGTCGTTCGATCTGGGCATCCTCGGGATCGCGATCGGGACCGTCGCGGGCGATATCGTCGGGGCGATGATCCTGCTGGGCATGGCGCTGCGGGGTACGTGGGGCATCGCGCTGCTGCGTCGCCGGCTGGTGCCCCACTGGATCACGATCCGCAGACTCCTCAACCTGGGCTGGCCGAACTTCCTCGAGACCAGCGGGATGTGGTTCGGGAACTTCCTGTTGATCGTGATGGTGGGTGTGATCAGCGCCCAGGCCCTCGCGGCGGGCAAGAACGCGGGCCTGCTCGGGGCGCACATGATCGCGATCCGCATCGAGGCGATGAGCTTCCTCCCGGGTTTCGCGATGGGCACCGCCGCGGCGACGCTCGCGGGGCAGTACCTGGGCGCCCGCCGACCGGACATGGCAAGGAAGTCGATGCTGACGTGCGCTTCGATCGCCTCGGCGATCATGCTCGCGTTCGGGATCGCGTTCATCACCATCCCCAAGAACCTCGTCGGGGTGTTGAGCGCACAGCCCGAGCACCTTGAGACGACACCCACCCTCCTGTTCATCTGCGGCTGGGTGCAGGTACCGTTCGCGCTGGGCATCGTCTTCCGCACCGCGATGCGGGGGGCGGGCGACGTCAAGGTCGTGATGGGGATGACCTGGATCTCGACCTACGCGATCCGTCTGCCGCTCGCGTTCCTGCTCAGCGGGGCGGACATCGTGCTGGGCGGGACCGACGCGTCGCCCTGGCTCGAGATCGCCAACCCGATGCCCGATGATTTCCCGATCCAGGGGCTCTGGGGGATGTGGATCGGCATGTGCACGGACCTCGTGCTCCGGGGGATGATCTTCACCGCCCGGTTTATCCAGGGCGGGTGGATGAAAGCCAAGGTCTAGCCGGCCGTGGGGTTTGGAGTCGCGTTCGTCATGCCCGTCGTGTCAGACAAGGCCCAGCGCGAAGAAGGCCGCCGTGAACACGAGGTCGGCGAAGATGATCGCGACGACGGACTGGACCACGGTGTTGGTCGTCGCGTTGCCCACACCCGCGGCGCCTCCGGAGACGGCGAGCCCGTTGTAGCAGGCGATGAGGCCGATGAGCATCCCGAAGACACCGCCCTTGATGAACCCCGAGAAAAAGTCGCTGAACTTCACCTGATCAACGAGGTTGCTGGTGAACGTCGCGTAGGGGATCTCGAGCACGGTGACCGAGATGAGCATGGCGCACAGGATCGCCATCCCGCTGGCGATCACGCCCAGGGCGGTCATGCTCAGGATCGACGCGAGCACGCGGGGGACGACCAGGAACCGGATCGGGTTGAGCGCGTGGGCCTCGAGCGCCTCGATCTCTTCGCTGACGACCATCGTGCCGATCTCCGCGGCGATCGACGCGCCCGCGAACCCCGTCAACACAATGGCGCCGATGAGCGGTCCCAGCTCGCGGAGGACCGCGACCCCGATGATGTTGGCGATCAGCGGGCGCTGGCCGAACTCGTCGAGCGGGGGCGCAAGCTGGAGCGCGAGGATGAGCCCGACGACGCCCGAGACGAGCGAGACGATGAAGATCGAGCGGACACCGACGCGGACGATCTGTGACACGACCGCGGCCTTGCCGATGCGGACTTTTCTCCGCGTGGCGCCGCGCCAGATCCACGTCATGCTGTCGGCGAGAAGGTAGAACAGCCCCCCGATCTGATCGAGCGCGGTCATGACCTTCCGGCCGACGACGTCGAGGATCGGCGCGATCAGCAGGCCCCCCAGCGGGAGACCGGGCTTGCGGGCGGGCTGGGTGTCGTTGTCGGCCATCGGGGGCAGACTACCGCATCAGAGGCCGGCGATGTCGTCGATGGTTGGCTCGATGTGGAAGAACTGATCGAGTCGTGCGATCTCGAAGATCGCGCGGACCCGGTCGTTCATGCCGCACAGGATCATCTCGGTGCTGTTTCCCTTGGCGGTCCGCATGCACTCGACGAGTGTCGCGAGACCCGACGAATCCATGTACCCCACCTCTTTGAGGTTCACCACGAGCTTGATGGGCTTGCGGTCGTTGACCTCGCGCAGCGACGCGCGGAAGTCCGGCGAACGGCTCATGTCGATATCGCCCTCGGGCGACACGACCACCGCGTTGCCCCTGTTCTCGACCCCGATGTTCTGATCGCTCATTCGGCTTCTTCCCCCTGCGTCGCGCCGCCCGCGTTGTCCGAGGTCCCGGCGGTTGCGCCGGGTGTTCCCGGCGCGTGCTTGACCATCGTCAGACGCATCCCCTTGGTTTCACGCTTGCTGTATTGCACGTCGTCCATCACCTCGCGGATGATGTGCACACCCAGCCCACCGGGGCGGATGTCGTCGAGATCCCGGCTCTTGAGCTGCTCGGGCTCGACCTGCCGCGCCTCGTCGTCGATCTGGAGGCGGAGCCCCCGGGGCTTGCCGTCGGTGTCGGTCGTCGCGGGCCAGAGGCGGATCCAGATCGGCTTGTCGGCCGCACGGTCGTAGCCGTGCCTGATGATGTTGCAGAGCGCCTCATCGACCGCGAGGGCGATCTTCGAGCATTGGAGATCATCGAACCCGAGCCGTCGCGAGACGGAACTGACCAGTTCGCGCGCGCCGCTGAGGTAGATCGGGTCGCTGACGAGGCGGATCTCGATGTGAGGGTCGGTGGTCATCATCGGGTGTTGCGAGAGTCGTCGGTCGGGCCGCGTCAGTTCTTGAGGGCCGGTTCCGGCGTTTCCGGCGATTCGTCGCTGGCGAGTCCATTGTCGGCCGCCCAGGCACGCCACCGCCGGACCGCGTTCGAGCGGGCCCACCACGGGTCCGCGTAATGATACCCAAGGGTCTCCCCGGTGACCCGTTCCAGCGATCGGATCGCCAGCAGGCGGGCGCCCGGGTCGTTGCTCTCGAGTTGCTCGATCAGATCGGGCACCTTGCTCCGATCCCCCGATTCCCCTGCCTTGCTGATCGCCACGAGCCGGCTCGTCGGATCCGGGGAGTCGAATCCGCTCGGCGTCGAGGGGATGCATCCGCTGAGCGCAACCGTCATGATCGCCAGCATCGACCCGACGAATCGGTTTGCGTATCGTCCCCATTCCCCCCCGCCGGCTCCCGAGCAGCAGGCATCGGCAGAGCATGGGCGGGACGCACGGACGAGGACGCGATGGCAGCACACGAGCACGAAACGCCCCTTTCCAGAGGTGCACAGGCCGGGGGTCTTCAAGGCGAGGTCGTCCCGATCCTGGACTTCGGTTCCCAGACCGCCCAGCTGATCGCACGCCGCGCCCGTGACTCGGGCGTCTACGCCGTGCTTGTCCACCCGAGCATATCGGCCGATGAACTCCGTGCCATGCAGCCCAAGGGGATCATCCTCTCGGGTGGGCCCTCAAGTGTCGACGACGAGGGCGCGCCCACATGCGACCCCGGCATTTTCTCGCTGGGGATCCCCGTCCTGGGCATCTGCTACGGGATGCAGCTCGCTTGCAAACTGATGGGCGCCAAGGTCGACCGGGCCGACCACCGCGAGTTCGGGCGCGCCTCGCTCGATGTCAACCACGACAACGGAGGCAAGGGCACCCTCTTCAACGCGATCCCGGGGCACACGACGGTCTGGATGTCGCACGGCGACCAGATCACCGGGCTCGAGAGCGCGGGGCTCGTCCCCACCGCCGCGACCAAGAGCTGCCCGTACGCCGCGGTGCGGTCGGAGGACGGCCTGTTCCGGGGCGTGCAGTTCCACCCCGAGGTGACCCACACGCCGCACGGGACGGACATGATCCGCAACTTCCTCTACGAGATCTGCGGCTGCGAGGGGCTCTGGCGGATGGCGGACTTCGCGGAGGCCCAGGCCGACGCGATCCGCGAGCGGGTGGGCGACAAGCGAGTCATCTGCGGGCTCAGCGGCGGTGTCGATTCCTCCGTCGCCGCGGCGCTGATCCACAAAGCGATCGGCGACCAGCTCACCTGCGTCTTCGTCGATAACGGCCTGCTCCGCAAGAACGAACGAGAGCTCGTCGAAACGACGTTCCGCGACCATTTCCATATCGATCTTCGCGTCGTGAACGCGACCGACGATTTCCTGGGCGACCTCGCGGGGATCGACGATCCGCAAGAGAAGCGCAAACGCATCGGCCACCGATTCATCGAAGTGTTCAAAGAAGCCGCGAGCGATCTGCCCGATGCGCAGTACCTCGCGCAGGGCACGCTCTACCCCGACGTCATCGAATCGGGGCACGGGCACGCGGGCAACTCGGCGAACATCAAACTTCATCATAATGTTGGCGGCCTCCCCGAAGAACTCGGATTCGATCTCATCGAGCCGCTTCGGGATCTTTTTAAGGATGAAGTCAGAAAGCTCGGCGAGGTTCTGGGCGTGCCCGACCAGATCGTCTGGCGCCACCCCTTCCCGGGTCCGGGCCTCGCGGTCCGCGTGCTGGGCGACATCACGAAAGACAAACTCGACGTCCTCCGCGACTGCGATGAGATCCTGCTCGAGGAAATCGTCGCCGCCGAACTCTACCGGCGGACGAGCCAGGTCTTCGCCGTGCTACTCCCGATCCAGAGCGTGGGCGTGATGGGGGACGGGCGGACGTACGAGAAGGCCGTCGCGATCCGCGCGGTCGAGACGCAGGACTTCATGACCGCCGACTGGGCGCGGATCCCGTTCGATGTGCTCGCGCGGATCAGCAACCGGATCATCAACGAGGTCCGGGGCGTCAACCGCGTCGTCTATGACATCTCGAGCAAGCCCCCCGCGACGATCGAATGGGAATGAAAATCACCGAACAGGCTGTAAATATCCCCAATAATCCGGAATAGGGCGGGTTCGGTTGACCTGTTCGGTATAACTTGAGGCTGTCAGTGGTGTTGTACCACAGGGAGTGGCCATTCTGTCGCTTCCGCGTGGGAGAGAGACCTTGGAAGGGGTATCCATGAAGAATTTGATTGTTTCGGGCGCGATCCTTGCGCTCACCGGATCGGCCGCGTCGGCCCAGTCCTCCGCGTTCATCAACTGGGAATCGGATCCGAGCGGGTCTGTCCCCAACGGCTTTGTATCCGCCGACACGCCGCTTGTGTCGTTCAGTGACCTCGGCGCAGGGCAACTGGAGATCGGGACTTTCGGCGGGGGTCAGTCCGACGGTCTCTCGCTCGTCAACTTCGCCAACACGCCCATCCGCCTCACCTTCACCCGCCCCGTCACCAACCTCGCCATGCTCATGGGCGACGACGACTCGAACTTCCTGGGCGGCGTCGATGTCTTCACCAGGATCGTCGGCTTCCGCGACGGGAATGCGGTCGCCCAGCGGATCATCCAGAACAACGGCGACGACATGATCAACGACGGCCCGTCGATCGAGGGCATCTTCGACGCGGTCGAGGTTGAATTCACCGACGCCGCGGGTGTGGCGCACGCGAACCTGCCCGAGATCATCGACAGCATCAGCTTCGCGGTGGCAGACGAGTTCATCGACTTCGAGAGCGACGCAACGGGTGGTGTGGGCAACGGCTTCATGTCGGCAGACTCTTCGCTCGTGCGGTTCAGCGACACCGGCGGCGGCACCCTCCAGATCACCGATTTCGGGACCGGCAAATCGGACGGACGCGGTCTCGTCAACAGCGGCGATGACACGGACGGCGTGCGGATGCGGTTCGCACGCCCCGTCACCGCGTTCTCGTGCCAGGTCGGCAACGACGACGGCGGGTTCGTCGGGGGCCCGGTCTTCGCAACCCTGCGGGGCTTCCTGGACGGCGCCAACACCGCGACCGTGGTCTTCGAGACCAACAGCAACGACGACATCGACGACGGGCCCGCGATCACCGGCGTGTTCGACCGGATCGATTTCGCCTACACCGATGCCAGCGGCACGCCCATCGGCCTCACCGAGATCATTGACAACATCGCCTTCGCCACCGCCTCGCAGTTCATCGACTTCGAGAGCGACGCCACCGGCACCGTCCCCAACGGGTTCGAGTCCGACGACTCGCCCATCGTCTCGTTCGCCGACACCGACGGCGCCGACCTCACTGTGCAGGCATTCGGCACAGGCAAGAGCGACGGGCAGGCCTTGGTGTGCTTCAGCGATGACGACAGCTCGATCCGCATGGACTTCGACGCGATCGTCAGTACGTTCACCCTCGAGTTTGGCAACGACGACCCCACCCGCGAACCGGTCTTCGCGACCCTCCGCGGCTACAACAACGGCTCGCTGACACGCAGCGTCACCAGCCCGACGCTCAGCGACAACCTGCTCAACGAATCGGTCTCCATCGCCGGCGCCTTCGACGCGATCGAGTTCCAGTACACCAACATGGACGGCAGCCCGGTTGATCTGGGCCTGGTCGAGATCGTCGATAACATCCGCTTCAGCGTCGAGAAGCAGTTCATCGACTTCAACGACGACCCGACCGGCAACCAGCCCAACGGGTTCATGTCCAACGACTCGAACCTCCTCTCCTTCCGAGACTCGGACGGCGCCGATCTGAGTATCCTGGCGTTCGGCGGCAACCAGTCGGACGGCCCGGGCCTCGGCGTCTTCGGAGACGATCCCAGCGCCCTCCGCATGCCCTTCGTCACCCCCGTCAACTCGCTCACCATCGAGTTCGGCAACGACACGGCCAGCCAGTCCACCCGCCTCCGCGGGTTCCTGGGCAACGTCCAGGTCGCCGAGTCGATCGTCGCCCACGACGGCGATGACGAGCTCAACCAGAGCGTGACCATCGACGGCTTCTTCGATCGCGCTGAGTTGGTCTACATCAACAACAGCAACGGCCTGCCCTCTAACCGGATCGAGATCGTCGACAACATCTGCTTTGATGTCGCGACCGGCGCGACCCCCTGCAATGCGGCCGACCTCGCCCAGCCCTTCGGGATCCTCGATCTCGGAGACATTGGTGCCTTCGTGAGCGGCTTCACCGGGCAGGTCCCCGGCTCCGGCGCGGACCTCAACGGCGACGGCATCTTCGACCTCGCCGACATCGGCCTGTTCGTGAGCGCCTTCACCGGCGGCTGCCCGTAAACCGGCATCCAGACCCTGCAACCCTCGCCCCCGGCGTCCACGACGCCGGGGGCTTTTCATTGCGCCGCATCCAGAAACGCGGGCCGGCATCAACCCGGCAAGAGGCCACCCCGCGCCCGCCCATCACCGGCCTTCGCGCGACTGCCCCGGCTTCTTTCCGGCCTTCTTGGACGTTTTCTTGGACGATTTCTTGGCACCCGCCGATTTCTTCGCGGTCTTCTTTGCCGTCGGTGTTGTCGCCCGCGTGGAAGCGGCTTTCTTCTCCGCGGCCTTCTTTGAGGGTCGTTTCGCCGCCGGTTTCTTCCGCGACGCCCCCCACCGCGATTCGTACTGGGCGATGAACGTGTCGCAGTCCATCCGTGCGATCGCATCGCCGAGCACGTCCATGGGCAGGTCCTCGAGCGACTTGACGCGGATGCACGACTTGCCCATATCCAGCTTCTTGCCTGTCGCGTTCCATTCCTCGACGAAGCGGGCCATCGCCTCCTCGTCGGTGTACAAGCAGAACAGGTAGATCCCGATGTGGTTCTTCTGCGACGCGACGCTCACGAAGGGCAGAGGCTGGGCAGGGTCGCAGTGATACCCCGCGGGAAAGACGCTGTGGGGCACCATCCAGCCGATCATGCCGTACTGGATGCCCTCCTTGGTGCGCTTGTCCCGGCGCGCGTTGATCGTCTTGCGGATCGCGGCGATGGTCTTCCGCCGGTCCGGCGGAAGCCGATCCAGATACTCCTTGGGCGTCGTGGGCTTGTCGCCCTGGGTCGGTTTCGCAGCGTCACTCATAGCGAGAGTCTACCGCGATACCATCGCGGTTCATGGCCGACCCTCAACAAGCTCCCGCCGACCGATCACCAGACCACCCACCCGGCTGCCCCCTCCCGACCTGGGAGCGTCGCTGGGTCCGCGGCTACGTCTGGACCGGGGTTCTCGCCGCGATGCTCGTGACGATGCCGACGTCGCTCGCCGAGATCGCGGTCATCCCCCCCGCACTCTTCTTCCTGCCGCTCGCGCATCGTTCGTTCTCACTCTGGAAAGAGACCGTCACCCGCCCCGCGGTCCTCGCGCTCATCGCGTTCTATGCCTGGCTCGCCGCCGGTCTGCTCTGGTCGCCCAATCCAAGCCTCGGCATCGAGGAAGCGGGCACCGCGCGCTTCTTTCTCGTCGCGATCCTGCTTACCCCCGCGCTCCGCGTCACGACGACAGGGCGGGCCTCGGTGATCGCCGGGCTCTGCATCGGGTTCCTCATCGGCAACGCCGTGCAGGGGCTCAACGCCTGGGCGTTGCACGCCGAGGGGCCCGCCGCGTTCCGGTTCGGAAGGGCTCTCGACCGCATGAGCGGATGGTGGGACCCCGCCGTCTCGGGCACGATCCTCACCGCAGCGATCGGGCTTCACCTCCCCACCTCGCTGATGGCGCAGGGACGACGCAGGGTTCTCGCGATCATGGGTGTCTTCATCACCGCCTGCGGGCTTGCGATGACCGGATCGCGGGGCGGCTGGGCCGCGTCGGTCTTCCTCGTTATGGGCGCCGGGCTCTTCGCGATGATCCGCGCGGGCGCCCTGGGCAAAGGCCGAACCGGCACGGCCCTCGCCTTTATGTCGCTGATCGCGTCCTTCCTTATCGTCGGTTTCGCCTTCCGGGGCCCCATCACCGATCGGCTCGAACGAGCCGAGGGCCAGGTCGCCGCCGCGCTCTCGGGCGAGGTCACCGGTGACACCGGCGCCCGCATCGCGATGAAACAGGAAGCACTCGGCGCTTTCCTCGCGCATCCCATCGCGGGCGTCGGCACGGGTGGGTTCTCCTCGTGGACCGCCGGGCAACGCGGCGCCGACGACCGTGTCGCCGCCTTCGACCACGCCCACGACACCGCGCTGCACATCGCCGCGTCCAACGGCATCGTCGGCCTCGCCCTCCTCGGGGCAGTCTTCGTCTTCACGTTCCGAGACGGGATCCGCATCGCGCGAACGCACGGCCTCGGGACCTATCACGCGGGCCCGCTCTTCGCACTCGCGGGTCTCGCCCTCACCACGCCCTTCGACACGCTGCATGTCAGCAACAGTGCCGCGGCCATGACGGGGATGGTCTTTGCCCTGTGCCTCGCGCCGCCCCGATCAAGCACCCACGAACCGATCGACATCGTCGCCGACGACCGAGCACGAAACGTCGTAAGACAGGCGGCGGCGAACCACACGGCACACGCCCCATCGAGCGCGTAGGCCGAAACCGCGCCGGCCAAACCGCCGAATACCATCCGCCGTGCCCCGCAACCAGGAACATGACCCCGAAGCCCACGACCCAGGCTCGCTCGACGAGGAGGGCTATCTCCCCGCCGACACCCCGCCGCCCTGGGGCACCGAATCGCGCGACGAACGCCTGACCCGGCTCAACAAGGCCGCCCGCGAGCTGCCGCCGGTGCCCGGCGTCTACCTGATGAAGGACCACAAGGGCGTCGTCCTCTACGTCGGCAAGGCCTCCAAACTCCCCGACCGCGTCTCGTCCTACTTCGTGCCGTCGGCCGACCTGGGCCCCAAAAAACACCGCATGCTCGACGAGGTGCACGCCTTCGACACCATCGTCTGCTCGGGTGAGTGGGAGGCCCTGCTCACCGAGAACCGGCTGATCAAGGACATCAAGCCCAACTACAACGCCCGCCTCATCGACGACAAATCCTTCCCCTACCTCGTCGTCACGCAGAAAGAGGACTATCCCCGCGTCTTCGTCACCCGAAACCCCACAGGCGTCGACCCCAAGACCGGCGAGCAGGCCCCCGAGATGAAGGGCGCGAAGATCCTGGGCCCGTTCACCAACGCGGGTGACCTCCGCGAAGCGGTCCAGATCCTGCAAAGGGTTTTTAAGTTCCGCACCTGCAAGCTCGACATCGTCGAGGGCGACCCGAAGAACAAACGCTTCCGCCCCTGCCTGCTCGCCAGCATCGGCCAGTGCACCGCGCCGTGCAACGAATCCATCTCCGTCACCGCGTACGGCCGCGACATCGACCGCTTTACCAAGTTCCTCGGCACCAAGCGCACCGCGATGCTCCGGGAAATGACCCAGGAGATGACCGACGCCGCGGCGAGCCTCGACTTCGAGAAAGCCGCGACGCTCCGCGACCAGGTCAAGGCGATCCAACGCCTCGACGAACGCGCCAAGACCAGCGACGGCTGGCAGCCCGAGACCGAGATCGGCTACATCAACCCCGAGACCGGCACCAAGTCCCTCGCCAAAACGCTGGGGCTCGACACCCCCGTCCGCTGCATCGAGGGCATCGACATCGCCCACCTCATGGGCAACGAGACCGTGGGCTCCAAGGTCTGCTTCGTGGACGGCAGGCCCTTCAAAGACCAGTACCGCCGGTACCGCATCAAGTCCTTCGAGAACATGCCGGGGAGCCGACGCAACGACGACTACATGTCCATCCGCGAGGTGGTCAGCCGCCGATACCGCGACGCCGGCGCCGGCGAAGAGCTCTACCCCGATGTCATCCTCATCGACGGCGGGCTCGGCCAGCTCCACGCCGCCCTCGAGGCCTTCGAGACGCTCGATGTCAAACCCCCCATGGTCATCAGCCTCGCGAAGAAGGAAGAACTGATCTACGTCCAGCGCGAAAGCGAGCCCATCCGCCTGAGCCGAAACAACGCGGGGCTACGCCTCTGCCAACAGGTCCGCGACGAGGCCCACCGGTTCGCGCAGTCGTACCACCACGTCCTGCGGCGGAAGAAGACAGTCGGCGAATAGATTCCTATTTACATCGGCCCGCAAGGACCTCGCGACGCGCCTGACGCAAACGGATTGCACGGCTCGCGGAACGAGTCCTTAGCCGACCTTCTCAAAGTAAACGTTGTTACAGAACCGACCCACGCCGTAGTTCTGGTGCTTGTCGACATCCATCTCATCGATGCCGAGCCACCGCTTCCCGTCGTTGAACGAGCCCCGATAGCCGAGCGGGCGGAGCATCCCGTCGAGCGTCTCGAGGTGCGACGCCTCGCCTGGCTCGTGGGCCCGCGCCTCGCTCTCGACCAGCAACGAAGGCCCGAACCGCTCCAGCGAGGCGAGCCCACCCCGGATGATCTCCAGTTCGTGCCCCTCCGCGTCGATCTTGACAAAGTCGAGGCGATCGAGCCCGTACGATTCGACCAATTCGTCGATCGACACGAGCCGCACATCCACGGCGTCCACCGCGCGCCCATCGCCCAGATCGCCCATCGACGCGCCGTGCGTCGAATCACGCGGGATGTTGATCGTGCCCCGGCCCGGTGCTTCCGACGCCGCGGCGTGCACCACCGTCGCCTGGGCCATGTTCACGGACCCCAGCGACGCGACGAGCCCCTCGACCATGCGCTCCTGCGGCTCGACCGCGATCACCCGTCCCGTCGTGCCCGCGCGCCGGCCCATCCAGAACGAGTACGCGCCCTTGTGCGCCCCGATATCGATCGCGACTCCCCCGCGCGGGATCGCCCCGAGCATCCGGCTGATCTCGGGTTTGTTGAGTTTCCAGCGGTATCGAGCGGCGCGAACGAGCAGACGGGTAGCGAGCGTGAGCGACATGCGGCCATCCTAGACGAACAGCCCTTCCGCCGGGGTCTCGTCCTGTGTGCCGTTCAGAGCCAGCGGAGCGAACGGAACACCGCGACGAGGCCGCCCGCGACGACGACCATCCCCCCGGTGACCCACCAGAACGCCGCCGGGTCGTCCGCGCCCGGCATCCCGCCGACATTGATCCCGAGAAGACCGGTGAGAAGACCGAGCGGGAGAGCGATCGCCGCGACGAGCGTCAGCAGGTACATCGTCCGGTTCGCCTGACGCTCGCGAGCAGAGCGGATCTCTTCCTGGGTCACCGCCGCCCGGTCCCGGACCTCCTCGAGATCCTCCACATACCGCGCCGTCCGCTGCGCGATCTCCTGCAACTCCGCCCGCATCCCGGCGTCCAGCAGCTCGCTCGGCGACGACGCGAGCCCGAGCAACGCGTCGCGCTGCGGGGCCAAAAACCGGCGCAGCCGGATCGCCTGCCGCCGGACCTCCGCGATGGGCCGCGTATCCAATCCCGACGCGTCCTCGCCCGCGAGCTGGTCCTCGGCCTCGTCGAGCAGGTTCTGCAGGTTGTCCACCGCCGGACCGATCCGCAGCGACAGCCCGTTCGAGATCGCGACCAGCACCCCGCCCGCCGTCGCGGGCGCCCGCCCCTCCATCGCGTGCTCCCGAAGCTTCCGGATCGTCGCAAACCGGAACTGCCGGAGCGTGATCAGGCGACCCGCCTCCGCCCACATGCGGATCACGATCAACTCGTCCGGCTCCGCCCCCGGGTTCATGTTCACGCCGCGCAGAATCACCAGCAAACCGTGCTGCCCATTCGATGACCGTTCCACCGCCCTGGGCCGGGTCTCCTCTGCCAGCAGCGCCTCGCCCACCAGCGAGGGGAGCCCGCTCGACTCCCGCACCCACGCCTGCGCGCGGGGCTTGGTCCGATCGAGGTGGATCCACCGTGCATTGCCGTCCGGAACCGAATCGATCGAAGACCACATCGCCTCCGCGATGTCGTCCGATCGCTCCGCCGGAAAATCCGACGCCTGCCCCGGAAGCACGGTCGTGAACACCAGACCGCCTTCCCGATCGAAAGGGTGGAACTCATGGCCGGGTGAGGTCGATGCGACCGGCGCGCCCGGTCCCCGAGCGATTGACTGTTCTTTGTCGGTCATGCATCAGCCCCAGAGCCCGCCGAGCCGGGCGCGTCGAACACGCCGACTCTATCACATCGTGCGCATCGAACACGCCCCACGCGCCGCGACGAACAGCCCGCCCACTTTCACGCCGCCCATGACCGATCCCCGCCTCACAGCCGATCCGAACGACCTCTCGGACGATCGGCGGGCGCTCTGGAACACGAACACCGATCGCGCCGCGCCTTCCCGGACCCTGTCCCCGAGTTTCGCGATCAACGCTGGTGCCGACCGGATCGGGATGGCCCAATGTCAACGGCGGTGGGCACAACGCGTCCCACCACCACGCGATTCCAGGAGCCTGAGAAACTCCGCCAATCCGAACGCCGACGCAGGCGTTCAACAAACGAGAGAGGGAACAACATGAAGAAGATCATCGCCACCGCCGTCGCGCCCGCCGTCATCGCCGCCGCCGCCTTCACCGCGAGCGCCGACATCACCGACTACGAAACCGGGCCGATCGTCTCGCCCTACGCCGCGACGTTCACCGTCGACTTCGTCTCGAGCCGCGCCGGCTGGACCGGCGAGCTGAGCTGGTTGTCCAATGTTGAGAACGAGGGTCCCGTGCTGCTGATGAGCAACAAGAGCGATCCCAACGCCGCCCCCACCTTCGTGGGCAGCGTCGCCGAGGGCGAGTCGGTCCTGTTCCAGTATGAGATCACCAACGGCACCCACAACATCTTCCGTCAGGACACCGAAGTCGGGGCCGCCCAATTCCGGCACCAGTGGACCAGCAGCAACACCGCTCGGCTGTTCGTCGAGGACATCAAGCTGCCCGGGGGCGACGCCGACTACAACGACGCGATCTTCGATATCGCCTTCACCCCCGTCCCGACTCCGGGCACCTTCGCCATGGCGGGTCTGGCGGGCGGAATGCTGATCAAACGCCGCCGCTGATCGACCCCGCTCGATCCCTACCCGATCGAGTCCACCACCGATTCTCATGACGCCGCCCGGGCCACACACCCGGGCGGCGATTTTCTGCGCCGTCTTTCCCCGCCCCGCCCCCTAATGTCCACCTGTGCGAGGCCCTATCCGTTCCAGCAAGCGACGCTACGACGACTATTTCGCCAAGCGCAAACGCGCCAACGCCGAGGACCGCGTTGCCGCGCGATCCAAGAACGACGCGACGCCGAGCGACAACAAGTCCGCCAGGCAACGCAAACGCTCCTTCGGCGCGCTCTTCACGGCTTTCTGGGGATTGCTCGTTGGCAAACGCTGGCGGGTCGTCGCCGCCCTCTGCACACTCTCGGTCGCAACCGGGCTCGGCCTCGCCGTCCCCTACTCCTCCAAAATCGTCATCGACTACGCACTCACCGACAGCCCGGGACCCGCGGGCCTCCCGTCCTGGACCGGCATCGACTCGGCATCGGAATCCGCCCGACGCACGCTCCTCGTCACGCTCGGCGTGTCGATCCTCATCATCAGCCTCGTCTCCGCCGGCTTCGGCATCTGGGGCCGATGGCAGTGCACCAAGCTGACCAAGCGCCTGCAGGCGATGCTCCGCAGGCGCGCGTTCGACCACGCCGTCCGCCTACCACTCAGCCGCATCAGCGATCTCAAATCGGGCGGCGTCGCCAGCATCCTGAGAGAAGACGCCGGCAACGCCGGCGAACTCCTCTTCAGCATGATCTACAACCCCTGGCGCGCCATCATCCAGCTCTCGGGAACCCTCATCATCCTCGCGATCGTCGATTGGCGACTGCTCGCGGGCGCACTCCTATTCATCCCCATCGTCTGGTTCAGCCACCGCACCTGGATCGCCCGCATCCGCCCCATCTACCGAGACGTCCGACGCACCCGACAGGGAATCGACGCCGGCGCGACCGAGTCCTTCGGCGGTATCCGCGTCGTCCGCGGCTTCCACCGCACCCACGCCGAAACCGGACGATTCACCCGCGACAACCACCTCATGTTCCGCCAGGAACTCCTCGCGTGGTGGTGGAGCCGGCTCCTCGAACTCGCCTGGCAGGTCCTCATCCCCCTCGCCTCAGCGGGCGTTCTGATCTACGGAGGCTGGCGCGTCCTCGAGGGCGACCTCACCCTGGGCGACCTCATGGCGTTCTCCGCCTACGTCCTCATGCTGCTCGGCCCGCTCGAAGCGCTCGTCGCGACCGCCTCCCAGATCCAATCCCAACTCGCCGGCTTCGATCGCACCCTTGACCTCTTCGAAGAGCCCACCGAATTCCAGGACTCATCGCCTCCCCCCGCTCCAGATGGGGCGAGCGTCCCGTCGGCCTCTCCGACCCTCACGACGCTCCAGCGAGACCGGGTCCAGGGCCGCATCACCCTCACCGATGTCGCCTTCCACTATCCCCGCAGCAAGGCCACCAAGCCCCTCGAATCCGAAGAACTCACCGAGCCGGCCCCGACCAAGCCGGACCTGCCGGACGTGCTCTCGGATATCTCGTTCACCGCGGAGCCGGGCCAGACCATCGCCCTCGTCGGCCCCTCGGGCTCGGGCAAAACCACGCTCTGCAATCTCATCGCCCGCTTCTACGACCCCTCCAAGGGCTCCATCGCCCTCGACGGCACCGACCTCCGCCACATCGAGGTCGAGTCCTACCGCAAACTCCTCGGCATCGTCGAGCAGGACGTCTTCCTCTTCGACGGGTCCGTCGCCGAGAACATCGCCTACGCCCGCCGCGACGCGACCGACGAAGACATCCAGGACGCCGCGAAGATCGCGAACGCGCACAACTTCATCACCGAGCTCGAATCGGGCTACGACACGATGATCGGCGAGCGCGGCGTCCGCCTCTCGGGCGGTCAGAAGCAACGCCTCGCGATCGCCCGGGCCGTCCTCGCCGACCCCCGGATCCTCATCCTCGACGAAGCCACCAGCAACCTCGACAGCGAGTCCGAACGACTCATCCAGGCCAGCCTCGACACCCTCATGGAAGGCCGAACGAGCTTCGTCATCGCCCACCGACTCAGCACCATCCGCCACGCCGACCAGATCATCGTCTTGGAAAAAGGCAGAATCGCCGAGATGGGCACCCACGACCAGCTCGCCGCAAGGTCAGGCCGATACGCCGACCTCCTCAGCATCCAGCTCGGCCCCGATCACGCCGCGCACCCAGCGCGATCCTGACCGGCCCACTCCCGGATCTACGGGCATCCCGCGACGAACGCGACCACGAACGCGTTGATATCCGCGAGATCGAACAGACCGTTCCCATCCAGATCCGCCGGCATTTGCTGCGCATTGAACGCCGCGATGAACGCCCCGATGTCGGCGAGATCGAGCACATCCACAGGCGCCGCGAGATCCGCCGGGTTCTGGCACCCGCCGAAGCCTTCTGGAACCGCGATCGAAAAATCATCGCAGCCATAAATGATCCCGCCCTCGAGAATCCCCTTCTCATTGATCTCCAGCGTGCCGGTCATCACAACCGCGTCGAACCCGTCCGGATCGATGAACCCCACGAATACATGCCCGAACGCGGGCGTGTCGCCCGGGTACATCGCGCCGTAGCCCGTGAGCACATACCCCGGCTCGTTCGCGAAGTCCCGATCCTCAAACAGGAACCCGACCGACTGCCCGTCCGGGTTGGTGTTGAACCAGCCGCCAACCCCGAAGATCGTCGCCCCCGCGGAGACTCGGATCGTCGTCGGGTACGGCTCGCCGACATGATTCTCGTACATCCCCCAACCGCCGGTCCGCGCCCAGTTGGGTGTCGTCGAAAGCCCGTGCTGCCGACTGCTGAACTGACTCCCGAACACATCTTTCGCTGCGGGCTCCCAGAGCACCCCCCCCGACACAACCTCAGGCTCAAGCATCGGATCGATAATCGTCGTCCGCGTCCCGTCCCATACTGCGGACTCAAATCCTTCCGAAACCACAATGTGCCCCAGTTGCTGGATCCTCGCGAGGAAATCGCCCTCATCCCGGTACCGCTCAACATCCGCCGACGCGCCCATGATCATCGCACCGATCACACAGCACGCCGAGACCACCGACCGACCCCAACCGTCGCATCCACGAGACATCACCGCCTCCGTCTTCAATCTGGACTATGAGGAGAAAAAGAGCCGATTAAATCGGACAAATCAATCCTATAACCAATACCCCGAATCCCACCTCGAAATCCGAGATTTGGCCCGACCAGGCCAGTGCGAACGCCGTTCAGAAACCATCTGGAAACTCAGAATCTCCGCCCGAGAGCCCCTTTTTCGCGCCTCTACCACCCGACCGGGTGGAACTTGTCCCGGAATTCTGCGAATCTGTCCCGACAAGGCCGGCATTCGTCAGGCCAGGGTCTCACCACCGACCAGTCGGTCTTCTCATCCGCGCCCATGCGCCGCAAGGCTGCAGAGAGGGGTCTCAATGCTCGTTTCGTCCATGGCTATCGCCATCGCCGCTGCTGCGGCAACAGCCGCGCCGCAGGCTGCCGCCGAGTCCATCGTCAGCCCCTCAGAAGGTCGCATCGGTATCACCCCCGACCCCATGCAGATCATCTCCGACAACGAGATCATCATCGACGGTGTCACGTACAACTCGTGGGACGAGGTCGCGCTCTCCGGCTACTTCCAATCCATCGGCACCCGCTGCGCCGCACACCCGTCGGGCCACGATGTCGTCCTCCGCGGCTCGGGCAACGACTGCAACTTCACCCGCACCAACGTCGAGGATCAGTACGAGCCCGATCAGGGCCTGCTCCGAATCCCCGTCGTGGTCCACGTCATCCAGAGCTCAAACGGCACCGGCTTCATCTCCGAAAGCCGGGTCGAATCGCAGATCGACATTCTCAACGAAGACTTCCTCGCCATCTCCGGCACCTTCGGCGAGGACGGCGACAACGCACAGATCGAGTTCTTCCTCGCGACCGAAGACCCTCAGGGCAATCCCACCAACGGCATCACCTACTCGACCAACAATTCCTGGTTCAACGACAGCGGGTCCTATTGGAATTCCCTCGCCTGGGACACCAACCGCTACCTCAACATCTACACCAACTCCGCATCGGGCGCGCTCGGCTACGTCCCCGACCTCCCCCAAGGCGGCATCCCGGGGTCGAATTCCGACCGAGTGGTCGTCCTCTACTCCACCTTCGGGCGTAACGCACCCTTCGCCCCCTTCAACCTCGGGCGAACCGGCACCCACGAGGTGGGACACTACATGGGCCTCTACCACACCTTCAACGGAGGCTGCCAGTCCACCTCCAACTGCTCAACCAACGGCGATCGCATCTGCGACACCAACCCCGAGTCCTCCCCCACATTCGGATGCCCGGGCTCCCGCACCTCGTGCGGCCTGCCCGCCCCCTCCGATAATTACATGGACTACTCCGACGACTTCTGCATGCGTCGGTTCACCCCCGACCAGATCAACCGCATGCGCTGCACGCTCGAGCACTTCCGCCCCAACCTCGCCATCACCGGGCCCAGCGCCTGCAACAGCGCCGACATCGCCGAGCCGTTCGGCGTCCTCGACCTCAGCGACGTCAACGGGTTCGTCGACGCATTCGCCGCCCAGCAAGCAACAGCCGACCTCGCCGCACCGAACGGGGTCTTCGATCTCTCAGATGTCCAGGCCTTCGTGAGCGGATTCAACGCAGGTTGCCCCTGATCCCCAGCATCTGACCCACGACGGCACCCGAGCGACCAAATCTGATCACCAACAAGCCCCCGGCGCAAGCCGGGGGT
>DDFO01000063.1:35955-36235 GCA_002337215.1 Phycisphaerales bacterium UBA1926
CCGGCGCAAGCCGGGGGTTTTTACGTGCCCGCGCAAAGCTCACATAGATCATGAGACCCCAAAAAACAAACACGCCCGCCATCAGGCGAGCGCTGTTCATCAAACTCGAATAGGGCAACAGGGACTCGAACCCCAACTAACAGAATCAGAATCTGTCGTGCTACCAATTACACCATTGCCCCGACCACCGCCGTGCACCCACGGCCGATCGGACAATGCTACCCGCGCCAGCCGCCACGGCAAGCACGGCCCCCCACTTCCGATCACGATCCCCCGAGCC
>DDFO01000063.1:36346-42331 GCA_002337215.1 Phycisphaerales bacterium UBA1926
CCACGCCCCGCCGTTCCCCACGCCGTTCCCGCCCCGGTTCAGGGGCTTGGCGCGACCGTACGGCGAACGCCGACGCGCCGCGTTCTCCGCGGCCTCATCCGATTCGCCCTCCACGACCGGCGCAGACGAGTCCTCGGGCGTCTCGGACTTGCCGATCAGTGGCCCGCCGTCTTCCTGAACGCCGACCACCGGCTCAGGGTCCAAACCCAGACGCCGCGAACGGGCCGAGTCGATCTTGCGATCGAGCTTCCCAAGAATCGAACGCAGATCTTCGAATGACTTCGCCGGTGTGGTCATCAGGTGCTCCCATCCGTGGGTTCCGTCGCGTCGGAAACAACTGCCGCGACCCACGCCGTATCGGTCCGTGTGCACACCGACTTCCCATCTGGCCCCATATCCCGTCAGGTGCCCGCCCGATCGCGTCGGCTGCGCCGGATCGCCGGTCCGTTCGCGTGGTACGATCTGTTCGGTTTGCAACGATTGCTCCTCCCATTTCTGTTGCTGCTGGCCGCGCACACCGCGCGCGCACCCGCGGCGTTCGCCCAGGTCGAACGATTCGCCGTCATCCAGTTCCGCGGTGATCTCGACGCCCGGCACACCGCCGACGCCTTCGTCGAAGCCCTCAGAGCGCTCGATCACCAACGCCCGGGCCTGATCCTCATAGAACTGACCGGCAACAGAACACGCCCGGACCTGTTATTCGAGTGCGTGCGCGCGGTCCGAGACTGCGAAACCCCCATCGCCGTCTGGCTCGCAGACCCGGCCGACCGCCGGGTCGCACCGGGCATGCTGGGCCTCGCCCTCGCCGCCGACCACCGAGCGTTGCACGCGGCAACCGCGATCGAGCGCGCACGTGACGACGACACCACCGCGCTGAACCCCGACGTCGAAGACTGGGCCGTGATCCGCCTCGATCTCCGCGCGCTCGCCCGCGACCTTGCCGAGTCGGGCCCGCTCGACCGGCTCATCTACGAATCCGCGCTCGCCCCGAGAGCCCCGCTCTGGGCCGTGCGCGACGAAAACGGGGCGCCGGTTCTCATCGCCGACGAACCCGCGGGGCAAACCCCGCCCATCATCGACAAGAACGCCGACGGTTGGACCTTCAACGCAACACCCCAGACCGCATCGCGGCTCTACGCCCTCCCGGTCCACCGCACGCGTCGCGCTCTCGAACGCACGCTGGGGCTCCGGGGCCGACCCGCCGAGACCATCGAACTCGAGAGCGGGCTCACCGAGGCGCACGCACGGGCGCGCACGCTCATCGACCGAGTCCGAGACGCCGTCCGCCTCGCCGACGCGACGCTCGACGTGCGCGCAGGCCGATCCGCAACCAGCCGGGTCATGCCGCACGAGTACCACGCCGCGGCCTCCAAAGCCAAGCCGCTGGTCGAACAGAGCCGCGCTGCGATCGCCGAGATCGCGACGCTCAGCGAGACCTACCCCGAACTGCTGCAGATCGACCCGCCCGAGGACGCCGACGCGCCCACCGAACTGGGCGGTCCCGTGCGCACACCGATGAGCGCCTGGCGCACCGCGGTCCGAGACGCCGAGTACGACCTCCGCAGGCTCGATGACCGAATCGCCACCTACGAGCGCCGATGAACACCCTCCGTTCACGCCCCGCACGACCCTACCCTCCCGCATGCCCGCCGACCGCTCGACAAACATCGGAGACCGCCCGCCGTTCCCGGCCGTGACCGCGCCCTCGTCGGCGACCGCCGCGCCGATGGCGCAGGTCGCCCAGCGGCGCGAAGTCTTCTGGCACAACGTCGTCCGCGACATCCTCAACACGCTCGCCGTGACCGCCGCAACCTTCAGCGGCAGGCTCAAGCCCACCGCGGGCGGCGCTGCAACAGCCCCCTCGCCCGATCACGAACTCTTCGACGGACGAATGGCGGTCATCACCAAGCTCGGCCAGCGGATCCCGATCGCCGACGTGTACCCCGTCTTCGCCTGCAGCCTTCCCTCCGCGAGCGACGCGATGGACCGCTCGCTCGCCACCGATGTCCAGTGCTCGATCTTCCAGATCCGCACGCCCTCGGGCGAGGTCTACACGCTCCCGATCCACGAGATCGTCTCGGTCCACGCGCTCAGCGAATCGCTCCTCCGTCAGATGGAGGCCGCCGCGATGGCGGGAGCCGCGGAGAAGAACGGCGAATCCGACGCCCCGTTCGGCTTCGCGGCCTTCACCAGCCTCGCCCGCAGCGAACGGGAGCAGACCCAGCGACTCGGCGGCAAGAACACGCCGGACGAGGACTGAGCACCAGGTCCGCGGGACGGACCCGATGAATCCAACCCCCGCCGCGACTGCGAACCGCTCTCCCACATCCCGATACCGCAGGTTCGATCGGACTTTGATAGGTTTGACAGTCCATGCGATGAACGTTGCCGGTCGGGGATATCGCGGGGAACAATCCCGACGCCGGCTGTGTTCGGCCCGGACGATCGCCGGGAGCGAAGGTGCACGTACGCCGTCCGGGAACATCAGTTAAGAACAGAGGTCGCATGAGCATACTGATCGCCATCCCGGTTTACAACGAAGAGGCCACGGTTCACGCGGTGGTCCGGCGCGTCCGGGCGCACGCTGATCACGTCCTGCTCATCGACGACGGTTCCACCGACGGCACCGCCGACGCCATCGAGGCGATCCGGGGCTCGATGGATCTCGACCTGATCCGCCACGAGGGCAACGTGGGGTATGGGAACAGCCTGCGGTCCGCGTTCCGCCGGGCGAGCGACCGCGGGTTCGACTGGATCATCACGATGGACTGCGACGAGCAACACGAACCCGACGAGCTGCCCGCGTTCTTCGAGGCGATCGCCGACGCCGACCGGTCCGGGTCTCCGGACATCATCAGCGGCTCGCGATACCTCGATCCCACGCTCGACCCCATCGGCGAACCCCCCGGGTCACGCCGCGCGATCAACAGGACCATCACCGCCGAGCTCAACCAGCGGCTGGGGCTTGACCTCACCGACGGATTCTGCGGGTTCAAAGCCCACCGTGTGCGCGCCCTCGACGAACTCGCGCTCACCGAGGACGGCTACGCCTTCCCGATGCAACTCTGGGTGCAACTCGTCGCAACCGGTGCGACGATCACCGAGCGCCCCATCCGCCGGATCTACAACGATCCCAACCGGACCTTCGGCGGCGGACTCGACGACCCCGACCACAGGCTCACCCACTACCGCACCGTCATGCACAACGAGGTCTGTGCGCACGCCGCCGACCTCCCCGCCGGGGCAGCCTCGGGTCTGCTCGTTCCCTGCTGCGATCAGTCCGAGTGAGATCCCGCCCTCTCGGACCTCTCTCTCGGAGCTGTGCGATGACCGCCGATCCGCACGGATACGCTGCGACTGTGCAAGGAAACGATTCCGAACTCGAAGTCGGCTGCGCCCAGCAAGCCCCGGCGTCCGTCGGGGCTCCCGACACGATGACCGCGCGGCATTCCGATCTCGTGATCGATGACGCCCTGGTGAACTGGACGCCGCCGGAGGGCGGACTCGACGCGGAATCCGCGTCCTTCCGAGGCTCGCTGGGGCTCTCGACCGATCAGCCCGTCGTCATGACCGGGCACCAGGCAGAGTTCTGGCACGCCGGGATCCTGACCAAGTACCTCGCCGCGGACGCGATCGCCCGGCGTTCGTCGGGCGCGGGCTCGCCGGTCTCGGTCGCGTGGTGCGTGCCCGATCACGTCGCCGAGACGCCCGGCGCTGTCGCGTATCCAGCGCACGCCCCCGACGACCGCGAGGGGCGATGGACCCGTGCAACGATCGATCTCTTCGGCGAGCAAGCCGGGGATGATGCGTCACCCGGGGTGAGATCTGCTTTGGACAGCGTCCGCGCGGTGCTCCGCGAAGCCGGGGGAACCACGGACGCGGACCGACAGATGGAGGCACAATCGCGCCTGCTCCGCGATCGGCTCGGGCTTTCGCCGGACGCCCCGCCTGTGCTCGCGAGTACGCTGCACACCACGCCGCTCTTCCAAAGTCTCATCGGGCGGATGCGATCGGAACCCGACGCGTGCGTCGGGGCTTACAACGATGCGGCGGCGGCGCTGCCGGACGCCGGCGTGCGCCAACTCACGACCGGCGTCGGGCGCACCGAGCTCCCGTTGTGGCGGATCGACGACGCGGGGCGTGCGCACGCGATCTTCCTCGACGATCTCGACGACACGCCGATCGATCGGATCCGTCCTCGCGCGCTGCTGTTCACGGGCGTGCTCCGTGCGCACGCGTGCGACCTGTTCATCCACGGCACCGGGGGCGGGGTCTACGACCGCGTCACCGAACGGTGGCTGCGTGACTGGCTCGGATGGACGCTCGCGCCCGCGGGCATCGCGACCGCGACCCTCACGCTCGATCTGGGCGTTCCCGATGTCTCGCGGATGGATCTCCGCCGCGCGCGGTGGCGCGCGCACCACGCGAGGCACAACCCTGGCGCCCTCGGGGACTCGGATGCGCTGACGGCGCTCCAGCGCCGCAAGCGGGAGTTTGTCGAGCGGATCGCCGGGACGCCGCGCGGCGAACGCGACCCGCTCTACTTCGAGATGCACGCGATGCTCGAAGAGGCGCGCACCTCCCACGCCCGCAAGCTCGGGGCGCTGGACGAGCGCGTGCGCACGATCGAGTCGGCGCTCGCCGACCGCGCGATCGCGCGGGACCGGACATGGGCGTGGTTCCTGCACAGCGATGAGGATCTCGTGGAGCTCCGCGAAACAATCGATCGGCGACTCATGGGGATCGACGCGTGACCGGCACGATCCCGCTACACCGGTGGGTGCTGATGGTGATCGTCGGGCTCGCGATGCTCGCCGTGATCGCCGCGGCTGGCTGCTCACGCGGTGCGCCGAGCGCGAACAGTTCCGGCTCGGGCAATTCGGGTTCCGGCGAACACCGGCTCGTTGTGCTCAGCCCGGCGGTCGCGGTGATGCTCCGCGATCTCGGGCTCGCCGATTCGGTTGTGGGCAAGCACGATTATGACCTCGTGCTCCCGGACACGGTCCCTGCGGTCGGGCATCAGGAGGCGCTCGACTACGAGGCGATCCTGGGCGTCCGTCCCACGAAGATCATCATCGAGTGGGGTTCACGCCCGCTGCCGCCCAGGCTGACCGAGCTCGCCGAACGGCACGGCTGGGCGGTCCGCCGGGTGACGCTGCTGACGATCGACGACATCGCACGCACGATCGATGATCTCGCGATCGACTTCGGCGTCGCGTCGTTCGAGACCGGCGACCCCGATCGCCCCGAGGGCGTGCCCGGCGACCTCGAGGACATCGGGCAATCGCTGCGGTTCCGGGATCCGTCGGCTCGCTTCGCCGACCAACTTCCGAGCGCGACCCTCGCGAGGGCGTGGTCCGTGCGCGGAGAGGGGTTCGCTGGAGTTGGACCTGTGCTTCTGCTCGGGTCGACAACGCCGCCGGGCGCGCTCGGACCGGGCTCGTTCCACGACCAGATTCTCAGGCGGATCGGGGGCGTGCCGGCGATCGAGACCGGCTCTCCCTGGTTGGAACTCGACGCCGAGGACATCCGTCGGCTTGACCCTTCGGCGATCGTGCTGGTCGCACCCCGTGACCCGGGATCCGAATCTGGGCGTGGTTCAGCCGAGGATGACTCGGTCCGCCTCGTCCTCGAGCGGCTGGGTCGGGTGGGGACGCTCGACATCAAGGCCGTGCGCTCGGGGCGTGTGGCGTTGATCGATGACCCGCTCGCGCTGCTCCCGAGCACATCGATGGCAGACTTTGCCGACGATCTTGCGGCCATCCTTGAAGGCTGGCGGGGCGCCCAGGAGCCCTGATGCCGAGGAACACCCCTCCCGGTTTTTCGACCTCGAACGGACAAGTCGTGGGACACGCGAGCTCGAAAATTAGGTTTCGGCAGGGCGTGTGATCCGGTATGGTGGCGAGCGCGTGGGGACGCACGGCCCATCTCCGGGAACTCCTGGGGCGTGGCCGTTTCTGACAGGCCGTGTTCGCGGTCAGCGAG
>DDFO01000063.1:42475-49355 GCA_002337215.1 Phycisphaerales bacterium UBA1926
TCAGTCAGCTTCAGGTCAGGGGATCGCACCCCGGATCGACGACGCGGCCTTCGTGCCGGTCCGAGAACCGACGCGTGAATCGATCAGCAATCAGAGGGGATGCAGAAATGCGGAACAGCTTCAACGGTCGGTATGGTCTCGCGGCGGGTGTGGCTCTGGTGGCGCTGAGCGGGACCGCGGCGGGCCAGGCCGCGCCGCTCACGTTCGAGCGTGTCGATGTCGCGATCGACTCGGGCGATGTCGAGACCAACGAGCCGGGCGTGGTCTACAGCGGGCTCGTTGAGGCGCCGGGGGCCGACTGGGTCCGCGTCTGGTTCGGCGAGACGACGATCCCCGACGGTGCCGAACTGGTGATCACGAGCGCGCGCACGGGCGCGGTGCACCGGCTGAACGCCGAGACGCTTGCGCAGTGGTCGAACAGTTCGGCGTACCTCGCGGGCGACACGGCGTATGTCGACCTGATCGTGCCGAACGATTTCGCGGACCGCGATCCGGGAGCCTCCGGGTCGGCGCGGGTCCGCGTCGTGGGCGTGGACGCGGGGCTGCCGCCTCTCGAGAGCCGGACGCTGTGCGATGGGGGCGATGACCGCGTGCTGTCCAACGACCCGCGTTCTGCGAGGCTTGCGCCCATCGGTTGCACGCTCTGGCTGTTCAACAACCGCGCGAACTCGGCGATCACCGCGAACCACTGCGGGCCGGGCGGCGGCGACACCGCCTGGTTCAACGTCCCGCTGAGGACCGCGGGCGGCTCGGTCGTTCCCCCACTTCCCGAAGATCAGTACCCGATCGACAACAGCTCGGTGCAGGACTCGGGCGGCTCCTCGATCGGTAACGACTGGGCAGTCTTCGGGATGTTCAACAACTCGAACACGGGGCTGAGCCCGGTCGATGCGCAGTTGGACAGCTATCTGCTCGCGACTCAGGCACCCCCCTCGGACGGCCGGCCCATCAACGTGACGGGGTACGGCTCGACGTCGTTCCCGGTGCCCCCCGCGTGGTACGCGGTGCAGAAGACGCACACCGGTCCGCTCTACTCGGTGAGCGGCTCGACGATCCGGTATCGCCCCGATACGACGGGTGGCAACTCGGGGTCGGCCGTGTTCGACGAGCAGGACGGCACGGCGATCGGCATCCACACCAACGGCGGGTGCGGGTCGAGCAGCACATCCTCGAACAGCGGCACCTCGGTCGACAACGCCGGGATGCGGGCCGGGGTGATGCAGTCGCGCGGCATCGCGGGCGGGCCAACGCCCGGGGTGATCCAGGTGCTCGGCGCGCGACCCGACCGGATCGACCCGGCGGGTGGGACCCCGATCGGCGTCTCGTTGCACGCGGACTTCCTGGGCGCCGAACCCCAGCAGGGCGTGACACTCCACACCAACGACGGTTCGGGCTGGGAGTCCACGGGAATGAACCCCGGGTTCGCCGGTGACTGGTTCGGCAATTTCCCCCCCACGGCCTGCGGCGCCGAGGTGTCGTACTACTTCAGCGGGACGGGTGCCGACGGGACGGGCTTCACGTTCCCGCCCTCAGCTCCCGGTGTGACGCTCAAGGTCCTTTCGAGCGAGCCGTTCGTCGAAGTCGCCAGCGAAGACGGCGAATCGGTCGGCGGGTGGACCGTAGACAACACCAATGTCTTCTCCGGGGGGTGGGAACGCGGCGTGCCCAGCCTGGCCGACCGGGGCGGCGGGCCTGTCCGCGACGCGGATGGATCGGGCGCGTGCTGGACGACGGGGCTCGCGACGAGCGTGAACCTCAACGGCGGGCCAACGATTCTGACGACCCCCGACTACGACATCTCCGACGCGAACGGCGCGGTCTACGCGGACGTATCGCTCTACATGAACGCGGACGGGTCGAGCGACCTGCTCCGCGTGCAAGCGTCGGGTGACGGCGGCGACTCGTGGACGGTGATCGATGATCTCGGAAGCACGCCGGGCTGGTCGCCCAGAACGTACGAGATGTCGTCACTGTTCCCGGGTGCGGAGGCCGTCCGGCTGCGATTCGTCGTCAGCGACGCCGGTGCCGCGAACACGATCGAGGCGGGTGTGGATGGGTTCGTGCTGAGGGTCGCGGCGTGCGGCCCGGCGGCGTGCGGCCCGGCGGACATCGCGGTACCCGAGGGCGTTCTCGATCTCGCGGACATTCAGGGCTTCGTCGTCGCCTTCCTGGGTCAGGATCCGAGCGCGGACTTCGCGGCACCCAGCGGCGTGTGGGATCTCGCGGACGTTGCGGCGTTCGTGGAGGCGTTCGGTGCCGGCTGCCCCTGATGGACTGCTGTGACACCGGAATAGGTTGAAATTCGTTGCTTCGGCCCGGTCCGACACCGGCATTCTCTGAGCGGCGAGGTTTGACCCGCCGGAAGCCGTAGAAGCCCGCTGTAGTACTCCAACTCGGGATTATTGACCGGATTCGAGCTGGATGTTTGGGTTATACTTGATCTTTGGTTGATTCATTTTCTCAGTTTTTTCCGAAGGATCCACGCCGTATTCCACGGGATGGGTTGTATCTGCCAGCGGGTTCAGATACCGTGGACCGCCTCGGAGGGGGCTATTTTCAGCCAAACCCGATTCACATGGGTCATTTGTTCACAGCTGACGATCAGCCACATCGTTTCAAGACAAGGGAGAACAACCGTGAAGAAGTCTGCCATTCTGTGCATTGCCGCCGGTTCGCTGTGCGGTACTGCCAACGCCGGGACCATCGGTGCCGACGTCATTGTGGGCGAGCTGCCCAGCATCCAGTACTACGGCGAAGTCAGCGGCATCCGTGCCTATTCGGTCGCCACGACGTCGTGCAACATCGGCGATGTCCCGCTCGAGTGGTTCGACGGCACGAACCGTCACCCGGTCATCGGGCAGACGATGTACCGCGTCACGACGGACGGTAACCGCATCGAGCAGCTCGGCCAGTCGTGGCTGAAGCACGGCTTCGCGGCGCTGACCGGCAACGCGTGCGGCCTCGGCTGCAACAACCCGGGCTCGTTCAGCCTGCTGGGTGTCGGGTGCTCCGATCCCTACAGCAGCGGCCTGAACGGTCAGCAGAGCAACCTGGGCACCAAGACCCAGGTCAACGCGTACACCGGCTTCTTCAACTGGCCCTTCGGCGGCCGGGGCCAGAGCGGCAACGCGATCTTTAAGCGCCTGCAGGTCCAGGTCAGCGAAGTCAACGAGGGCGGCACGTTCTACGTCGGCTCGCAGTACGTCAGCCCCGACGACGCCGAGGCCGGCAACCAGCACAACAACGCCTCGTTCCGCCCGATCGTCTCGTTCGGCAGCAACGGCTCGTTCAGCATGAGCTCGTTCACCCGTCGCGAGCAGGCCCCGATCTACGCCTGGAAGGAAATCAACAACGACGTCCAGATCCAGGAAATCTTCGTCCCCGGCGAGGGCATGTTCAACCTGGGCTCGCTCGCGGTTGACAACGGCGACGGCACCTGGACCTACGAGTACGCCCTGCACAACCAGACCTCGCACCGTTCGGCCGACAGCTTCGCGATCCCCGGCTCGGCGTCGTCGACCGACTTCCGCGATGTCGCGTACCACTCGGGCGACGTATACAGCGGCACCGACTGGACCGCCACCGAAGGCGGCAGCATGATCACCTTCGCCGCGGCTGATCAGGGCGAAGTGACCAACGCGCTGCGTTGGGGCACGATGTACAACTTCAGCGTCACCACCGACACCGAGCCCACCACGGGCGAGGTCGAGATCGGTCTGTACCGCGACGCCGCCGGCAATGTCGGCTCGTCCGAGGTCGTCTCGGTCAGCACCGTCGTCCCGTCCGCCGGGGCGCAGGGCTGCAACGCCGCCGACAACGCGGCGCCGTTCGGCGTGCTCGACCTGGCCGACGTCCAGGGCTTCATCTCGGCGTTCACCAGCCAGGGTGATGCGGCCGACGTCGCCGAGCCCTTCGGCACGTGGGACCTCGCCGACGTTCAGGGCTTCATCAGCGCCTTCACGGCTGGCTGCCCGTAATCGGCTCCGGTTCGTCAGCACGCCGGGTTCGGCTCGGTGTGTGAATCCCAAAACTTCAAAGGGAGGCACGTCTCGTGCCTCCCTTTTTTTATTGCATCCATCGCTGAGCAATGCACTCGATTGTGTGCGTGTGCGCTCGATCTCGCCGACGCCGCCGTGCACGCCGGAGCGTGCGTCAGGCTGTCCCGGGGATCCGGTAGGCGAGTGACGCTTCGCCGATCGCACGCGACCCATCGGCCCTGGAGACGAGCGAAATGACCGGGCCGATCACGCCCCCGTCGCGGAGCGCCGACGCGACAGCGTTCTCGACTACGCCGTCGGACGCAAGGGCATCAAGATGCGTCGTCGCGACGGGGATCGAGGATACGGGCCTCGCGGCGTCGCTGTCGATCTGGAGGCGCGACCCGAGCGAGGCGATTTCGCCACGCAACGCGACACCGGCCGGGCCGCTCGAAACGAGGCTTTCGCCGACGAGACGGGCCCATGAACCCGAACCGCCCGGCCCATCGCCCGCGGGTGAGACGACAACGACGACATCGCCCGTGATGGGCTGCTCGAGCACCGCGGCGGCGTCGCTAAGGCCGACGGCGAACGACTCGCGGCGCTGGAAGCCGAGCACGGCGAAGAGCTCAAGGGTCGCGTTGACCGCGCCGGCGGACGCCGCGTAGACCATGTGGTCGATATTCGCCACACCGAGCCCGACCGCGACCTGCCGCGCCCGCTGGCCGCTCGCGACGCAGTGATTGCGGATGAAACACTCGCGCTCGGCACGAATGAACTGTGCCGCGGCCCAGTCCTCGCCGAGTTCGTCGACCGCGGCGCGGACCGCGCCGTCGATCTCCTCGAAGGCACGCTCGCCCCAGCGGTTTCTCGCACGGAAACGCTCGAGGTGGTGCATCGCGGCGATGCGGTGCTCGGCGATCTCGAACTTGAGGTGGAAGCCGTCGTAGCCGTGCCGCTCAAAGGCCCAGAGCGCCGCCCCATCGCCCTCGGCAACCTGAGCCCAGCGGGCCCTCGCGAGCGGCTCGCCCTGGATGTGGTCCACTCCCGAGATCTGATTGGCGGCGAAGAAATCCGCGACCGAATCGACCAGGAGGCCGACCGACATCCGGTTCGACTCGGTGAGCAGGATGTCGGGCGTGCTCGCGGCGGGGTTCCAGAACGCGTAGTGGATATCAGCGTCAACGAACTCGGTGATCCGGGGGACGTACCCCGCGCCGTTGAGCCGTTCGCGCATCTCGGGGGTGTCGTGCGCGAGGATGACGCCGACCCATTCGGTGATGTGCGTGCCGGTCGTGTCGAGGATCTGCTCGCCGAAGCGGGCGGCCTCGGGACACTTCTCGAGGAACAGAACCAGCAGTTCCTCGAAAAGCCTCCGGGCCTCGGGCTGCGGTGCCCAATTCCAATTGCCTGAGGTCGGGTCGTCCATCGTTCGGATCGTGTCGGTCGTCGTCATCTGCGTTCCTTCGCGGATCGGTCCGGTTGAACGGGCGGCGTGTATGCTGGCTTCAGCGGGGTCGCTCGGCGGAGGCCGGGCGTGTTCGCGACGCACGGCTCGAGTCCCGGCCGACCGACAATCATTGTCGCGCGGCCGACGCGGGTCGAATGGACCCTAGAACCGGCAACTGCAGGAGGCGGCTCGCATGCGGAATCGCGGTCAGATTCTTCTCGTTTTTCTCGGTCCCGCGCTCGGCATCGGCCTGTTCGGATCCGGGTCGCCGGTGTTCGCCCAGGGTGTCGCGCCCGCCGCGGAGCCTTCGGTGGCAAACGTCGATCAGCCGGCAGACGCCGAACCGGCGGCGCGGACACCGACGCTCAAGCAGATCATGAGCGACCCCGAGTGGGTCGCCCGGTCACCCTCGGACATCGCCTGGTCGTGGGACGGTGGATCGGTCCTGTTCGATCGCGACCGCGAAGCCTCTCGGCTGAGTGATCGCTGGATCGTGCTCGCCGAGCCGGACGCCGCCCCCGAGAGGATCGCCAACGAGGACTTGCCATTCGCGAGTTCGGGAGTTGGCGTGTTCAACGCGGACCGCTCTCGGAAGGTGTTCAGCCGGGGCGGGGATGTCTTCGTACGCGACATGCGATCGGGCGAGCTGACCCAGCTCACGCGGACGACGGCGTCGGAATCGTCGCCGATCTGGATGACCGACGGGTCGGTCGCGTTCGTGCGCGGCGGGGATTGGTTCGTGCGCGACACCGAGTCCGGCTCTGAGCAGCAAGCCGCGGACGTTCGGACAGCCGATGACCCCGACGCGAAGGAAAAGAACAGCGAAGACCGCGATTATCTGACCGAGCAGCAGCACCGGCTGTTCGCGATTGTGCGCGACCGGGACGCCCGAAAGAACGAGCGGGACGACCGGCGGGACGATCTGCGCAACGCCGACGCGACCCGCGTGCCCGGGCCGTTCTACCTGGGCGACAAGATGCGGATCCACACGCGGGCGCTCTCCCCCGCGGGGCGATGGCTGGCGCTCGTTCTCTCCGAAGACCCCGGCGACGGCACGAACGACACGATGCCGGCGTACGTCAACGAAGACGGCTATGTGACGTCGTCGTCGGTCCGCCCCAAGGTGGGGATCGAGAAGCGCCGTTCAGACGAGATCGTGCTGATCGATCTGGAGGCCGAACGCATGCATCGAATGGACGCGTCGGGGCTGCCGATGATCCCCGATGATCCGCTCGCGTGGCTGAAGGATCTGAGGGAGGCCGAGAACGCAACGGATGACGCAGTCGCCGTCGAGCCCGGCGATCTGGGTGACGCCGAACGGGGCGACCCGCAAGACGATGCCGACAGCAAAGACGCGACCCGCCCGTTCATGGTCGAGGCCGTCGAATGGTCGCCCGACGGCACCGGCGTCTTCTTCGTCCTCCACAGCAACGACAACAAGGACCGCTGGATC
>DDFO01000063.1:49435-49989 GCA_002337215.1 Phycisphaerales bacterium UBA1926
CGACAACAAGGACCGCTGGATCGCGACCGCCGACCTGGAATCGCTCGCGGAGACGGAGGAGGCCTCGGAGGATGAGGACAAGCCGATGCTGTCGTCGATCCACCACCTGCGCGACGAGGCGTGGATCAACTGGTACTTCAATGAAATGGCGTGGACGACCGACTCCTCGGCGGTCTGGTTTCTGAGCGAAGAGTCCGGCTACTCGCACCTGTACCTGTGGGAGAAGGAATCGGGCACCACGCGCGCGCTCACAGCCGGGTACTTCACGGTTCAGGATGTCGTCGAGTACGAACGCCGGAACATGCTGCTCTACCGGTGCAATTTCTTCCACCCCGGGCAGTACGAGATCGGCTGGGCGTCGCTGGACGTCGGCGATGAGCAGCAGCCCAGCGACTTCAGCGTGCTCACCGAGTTCGGCGGCACGGTCGAGTCATTCAAGGTCTCGCCCGACGGGTCCCGCGTCGCGATGCTCTACTCGACGGCGATGGACCCGCCCGAGATCTACGTGCAGGGGCTCGCGCCGATCACGCCGGCCTTCCGGCTGACAGAGACCG
>DDFO01000063.1:50169-50604 GCA_002337215.1 Phycisphaerales bacterium UBA1926
GATCCACTGCCGGGTCTACGACGACCCGTCGGTGCCCGCACCGACGGAAGCCGGAAAGCCGGTCGTGCTCTTCAGCCACGGCGCGGGGTACACCCAGCACGTCTACAACGGCTGGTCGTACTACTTCCGCGAGCACATGTTCCACACGCTGCTCTGCCGGGAAGGCTACATCGTGATCGCCCCCGACTTCCGCGCGTCGCGCGGGTACGGGCGTGACTGGCGCACCGCGATATACCGCAACATGGGCCGGCCGGAACTCGAGGATTTCGACGACTGCCTCGCCTGGCTCGACGCGCTCTACAAGGAACGGGACGACTCGAGACGCGATGACCCGCTCTATTTTCCCGAGTTCGACGACGACGGCAGCCTCACCTACCTCGCCGACATCGGCAACACCGGCATCTACGGAGGCTCCTACGGCGGGTTCATGACCCT
>DDFO01000063.1:50725-55198 GCA_002337215.1 Phycisphaerales bacterium UBA1926
TCCTACGGCGGGTTCATGACCCTCATGGCGATGTTCCTCCGCCCCGATGTTTACAAAGCCGGTGCCGCGCTCCGCAGCGTCACCGACTGGGCCCACTACAACGACCCGTACACATCCAACATCCTCAACACCCCCGAGGTCGACCCCGAGGCGTACAAACGTTCCAGCCCGATCGAGCACGCCGAGGGGCTGGAGGGTGCCCTGCTGATGTGCCACGGGATGCTCGACGACAACGTCGTCGCCCAGGACACCATCCGCCTCGCGCAGCGGCTCATCGAACTCGAGAAAGAGAACTGGGAGATGGCGCTCTACCCCGTCGAGCCGCACGGGTTTCTCGAGCCGACCGGCTGGCTGGACGAGTACCGGCGGATCTTCAAGCTCTTCGAGACACATCTGAAGGACTGACCGCCCCGATTCCGTCGCGGGGAGCCCACGCGGCTCAACGCGCGGATGCTCATCCCCGGGATGTCGATCGCCCTGCCCGGCGCGCTCACCAAGGGCGACCGGCCGATCGTGTCCGCCTGGCGTCTCATCGCCCCTCCCAAACCCGGCGATTTCAACAGCGAAGAGACCACGCTCGAAAGAGCGGAACTCCCAGCGATGCCGTCCGCGGCGTTCAACCCGCACGGCGTTGAGCTCGGCGCGGTATCGAACATGCTGGACACGCCGCGGAACTTCAAGGGTTGGATCATGGACGCGACGGAGATAGGGCTCGATATCCGCCTGCAATCCATCAGGCCGTCTCGGTTCGGTCTCTCCGAGCCGCTCCTCATCCGCGTGACGATGCCCGCGGAAGCCGGGCGCGACGCCGACGGGGGTCGGTCCAGACCGAACTCGTGTTCATCGCCGAGATCCGGCCGAAGCGCGCGGTGGGCGACAACGGCTGCCGGCTGGGCGTCGTGATGCTCGGCGAGAGCGACATGAAGCTCTCCCGGACGAAACGAAACGTGCTCCGCAAGTACCTCGCCGGCATTCAACGCGAGCACCTGGGGAACTCCCGTGATCGAGCAGGCTGATCAACGGCCCCACCCCCGGCGTCCTGTGCACCCCTCCCGCACGCTCGACCGATCAACGCACCCCCGCGACACCCTCCAGCGACGCCAATCCGATCGGTTCGTTCGTGTAGAAGGGCTCTGCGGCCCTCGTCCCGATCCGGCTGCCGAAGTAGGTCGCGCTCGCCTCGACCCAATCCACGATCCCGCGGTTCTTTTCCGGGAGCACGAACTGCGTGTGATACGCCCTGATCGACGCGATCTTCTGCTCAACGCACCCCGTGACATCGAGCAGAAAGTTGGGGTCCGCGACCCATCGCAGGTGGGTCGCGTAGTAGTAGAACAGCCATCGCGGGTAGATCGGATCGCCCACCGGCATCGGCGTCTCGTTCCCGTCCGCGTCGACCGCGGCGGGCGGCTCGGGCATATCGATCTTCGTCAGTTTCGCGTCGAAACGTGCGTCCTCGACGATCCGGGTCACCGCGATGTGGTCGGGGTGTGCATCACGGAAATAGGGCGTAAACACGATGTCGGCCTGGTGCGCCCGGATCACCCCGGCGACCTTGTGCCGCGCCTCGATCGAGTGCTCCACAAACCGGTTGGGCATCCCGAGACACAGCCGACGCACCGGAAGCCCGCCTTCGGGCGAGAGGTGCGCGAGCGCCGCCCGGGCTTCCGCGGCGCGTGTCGCCGGGTCGCCGTACGGCGTGGGCTCGCCGTTGGTGATGTCGAGCAGCAGAACGCTGTGCCCCTGCTCGGCGAGCCGGATGATGGAACCACCCATGCCCAGTTCTTGATCGTCAGGGTGCGGCCCGACCACGAGGATGTTCGCCATAGGCCGATCGTATGATCGCCGACCACCCCGCAGGGAGCGACGCCCACCATGAACCCACTCCACCCGATCTCCGCGATGCTCGTCGCCGTGTTCACCGCCGCAGCACAGAGCGAGCACAACAAGCCAGATCCTGAACCCGCGCCGCTCCGCCTCGCCGTCATCGGTCTCGTGCACGGCCACGTCGAGGGCCTGCTCTGGCAAGCAAACGATCGCCCCGAGATCGACCTGGTCGGGATCTACGAGCCCGATCGGTCGATCTTCGACAAGATGGCCGCGAAGCACGGCCTCGACGATTCGCTCTACTTTGACGATCTCAGCTCGATGCTCGACGAGCGCACACCCGAGGCCGTTTCGGTGATGACTTCGACGTTCAACCACCTGATGGCGGCGGAGGCGTGCGCCCCGCGCGGTGTCCACATGCTCGTCGAGAAACCGCTCGCGGTGAGCAACGCGCACGCGACGCGGATGGCGGACCTCGCCCGCGAGCACGGCGTTCACCTGCTGACCAACTACGAGACGTCCTGGTACGCGTCCGCGCACGAGGCCCGCAGGATCACCGGCGAGAACGCGTGGTACACGCCCGTCCGACGCGCGGTCTTCCGTCACGGTCACCGCGGCCCAGTGGAGATTGGGTGCGCGCCCGAGTTCCTCGACTGGCTCACCGACGCCGACCAGAACGGCGCGGGCGCCCTCTTCGATTTCGGCTGCTACGGCGCGAACATCATGACCTGGCTCCGCGATGGCGAAGCACCGACCTCGGTCTTCGCGACCGCCCACACGAACAAACCAGATCGCTACCCAGGCGTCGACGATGACTCGACCATCGTGCTGACCTACCCCGACGCCGTCGCGATCGTGCAGGGCTCATGGTCGTGGACACACGACAACAAGTCGATGGACCTCTACACGCCGCGCGGTTCGATCCACTGCCAGAAATGGGACGCGATGCAGGTCCGCAAGCCCGACGCCGAGCCCCGCGAGATCAACCCCGACCCGCGCCCACAGCCCTACGGCGACGAATGGTCGTACCTCCACGCCATCGTGCGCGGCAACGCATCGGTCGATCCGCTCTCGAGCCTCGAGAACAACCTCGTGGTCGTCCGCATCCTCGACGCCGCCCGGCGTTCGGTTGAATCGGACAACGCCGTCACGCCGTGACAGCCCATCCCAAGACAACTCCGAGCGGATCGGCCCGGCATCCGGCAGGCAGAGTCGGGGCTACTTGATCCGATCGCCGCCGAGGAGCAGCCCGTACAGCACGCCGTCAGATTCGAGCTGCGCGAGCACGAGCGCATCGGGGTCGCGGGTCGCGAAGAAGCCGCCCGCCCTGAACGGATCGCCGTACTCATCGACGAACTGCCGGAGCGGGAGATCGACGCTCTCCCCGATCGCGAGCCCGTCGATCGGTCGGCTGTACCGCTCGTTGACCCAGATCACGCTCGGCCCGAACGAACGCGCGGTCGTGTTCGTCAACTCGAGGTCCGTCACGTTGCGAAAAACCTGGATGTTGAGCACCTCGGCCTGCGCCAGCGTGGACGGCGGCACGCCCTCGTAATCCGTTGCCAGAGCGAGCAGATTGCCGCTCCCCGAGCATCCGACGCCCGCGACGGCGGACGCGAGCAGAAGCCCAAACCCCAGCCCCAACCCAAGTTTCCGATTCGTGTGTGCCATGCCGGGAGGATATCGTCCCCACAGATGGGCTGTCAGAACTCCAACGCAACGGCACCGAGCCCCGGGATCGCGCCGGCCATTCCGCCGAGCGGAGACAGCGCCGGGGGCGCGCCCGACGGTCGCGCGATCGACCCGCGCCGCGTCGCGGAGGACCTGGTCCGCCGCCACGGCGAGGGCGGCATGGACCCACGCGTCCGCGCCATCACACCCGGGTTCGACGCCCCGTTTTTCCAGGCCGGCCTCGCGGGATACTCAGACGCCGCGATGCGGATCATCGCCCGCCGGCACGGCTGCCCCTACTGCGTCACCGAAGCCCTGCTCGACCTGACCCTGCTCGGGGGCGGCCGGGGATTCGTGAAAGCCGACCTGGGCGACCTTGCCGACAACGTGCCCGGGGGCGACGAAGACCACCCGCTCGCGGGGCAGATCATGGGCTCCGAACCGGCGGAGATGGCGGCGGCGGCCGTCAAGATGCTCGAGCAGGGCACCCGCAAGCCCAAGGACTACCGCAAACTCGTCAGCGGAACACTCGATGAGAGCGACACGAGCGTCGCCGAGCGCACGTTCTCGTCCATCGACGTGAACCTCGCCTGCCCCGTCAAGAAGGTCAGCAAGAAAGCGAGAGGCGGGCACTGGCTCAGCGAGCCCGCGGGCGCGGTCCGCATCCTCGAAGCCGTCCGAGAGGCCGTGCCCGCCGAGATCCCTGTCACCGTCAAGCTCCGCCGATCGTTTGACGAGACCGAGGAGATGCGCGAGAACTTCTACCGCCTCTTCGACGCCGCCTACGACATCGGCTGCGCCTGGGTCTGCGTGCATGGGCGCACCGTCAAGCAGAAATACGTCGGCCCAAGCCGGTGGGACATGCTCCGAGAGATCGCGACGCGCACGCATCCGGGCGCCCACCGCGAACGCGTGATCTTCGGATCGGGCGACATCTGGGAAGCGGGCGACGTCTTCCGCATGATCGCGTACACG
>DDFO01000063.1:55252-67959 GCA_002337215.1 Phycisphaerales bacterium UBA1926
CCCGTGGATCTTCCGCCAGTGGCGCAGCATGCTCGCCGGACGCGAGCCCAGCCCCCCCACCGTTGCGGAGCAGCGGGCCGTGCTCGAGCAGCACTTCGATCTCGCGCTCGCGGTCAACGAACGGATGGTCCGCGGTGTGGGGGATGCGCGCACGAAGCGTGCTGAGAACTTCACCGGCAAGACCATGCGCAAGTTCGGCATCCGCTTCGCCGCGCATCATCCCGAGCGGGACGCCGTGAAGAAACAATTCGTCGCCGTCGAAACGCTCGACGACTGGAAAGCGGTGCTCGACGAGCACTACACATCGCCCGATCCGGCGTGAGTTTCTCTACCTCGGGCCGCAGAATCCGCTGGCTCGACCGCGTTCCCGCGGGTGCCCGCGAACCGCCGGAAGACGCTGTTTCGGCACCCTGAACGGGGAATACCGACCGCTCTCGATTCCGGACGCCCCTATCGTTTTAATGGCTCACCATCAGCGAAAGGAGCACGGCATGCGCAGCATGATCTGCAGCATCGGCTTCGCGCTGACGGCCGCACTCTCGACCGGCAGCGGGCAGCTCACTATCCAGGACCAGTTCTTGCTCGGGGGCGACCCCGCCGCGGGCCAATACATCGCCGGATCGCCGCTGCACGGGCAAGCCCCGACGGGTGGCACGCTGTTCGGGTTCCACGGGCCATGGGAAGCGCCGATCAGCCCGGACGACTACCGCGGCACGGCGTACGCCGATCCCGGCTCGTTGGCCTATCAGGTCGGCCCGGAACATCTCGCGACCGACGGCGGCAAGTTCCGCTGGCACCGGACCCACGCCAGCGGAGGCGATAAGTACGCGTGGCGCGGGGTCGGGACCGGATCGGCCCGCGACGACTGGTGGGCGAGTATTCTCGTTCAGACGACGGAGCAATCGCACTACGGCACGGTGCTCATCGACTTCGCCGGAGGGGGCACGCTCGAGTTCGGTCTGGCGACGCACGGATTCCCGCTGATCGCCGAGCGTCAGCCGGGCGATCCTCAGCTCATCACCGGGCAGGCACACCTGCTCGTGGCCCACCTCTTCATCGATCCGGTCTTGGGCCAGACGGTCGAACTGTGGGCGGACCCGGTGCCCCTGCGGGCGAACCTCGACGGGAGNNGGGAGCCCGCCAACCCCGCCCCTGACATCGGGCGCCGCCGGGCATTCGATCATCTCCGGCCCGGACACGATCACAAATGTGAACCTCCGGATGCACACCTACGCAGGGTATGAGATGTTCTACGACGAGCTGCGCGTCGGCGGCTCGTGGAACGATGTCGTGCCAGTCGAGGTCGAACCGGGCTGCACCGGGGCAGACGTCGCGCTGCCGCTGGGCGTCCTCGACCTCAACGACATCGGGGAGTTCGTTGACGCGTTCACATCGGGTCATCCGGTCGCGGACCTTGCGGCACCCGTCGGTGTGCTGGACCTCGCCGATATCGCGGGGTTCATCGACGCGTTCCTCGCCGGCTGCCCGTGATGCGTTCCCGGGCTCGCGTCAGAACTGGAAGGCGAGCCCGAGCTTGATCGTCAGGTCTTGGCGGATCGAGTCGAACCCGCCGAAATCGTCCTCGACCGCGAAGCCCTCGTTGTAGACCACGAAGAACTCTTGGCCGGGGCGGAACTCCCACCGCACCCGGCTGTTGAGCCCGAGTTCATCAGAGCGGTTATCCCACTGCACCGTGTTGTCCCAGCTCAGGTCGGGCGTGAACTGGATCGACCCCCGCATCGAGAGAACGCGGACGGTGAAATCGCCCTCGTCGAGGTCGATGTCGTTGATCGAATACGACGCGGTCGCGCTGAAGTACGAGCCAGGCCGGAGCGTCACCCCCGCGGAGTAATCCGTCCGATCCCCGGAGAAGAACCCGTACCGTCGGACGGTCCCGCTCACCGCGACCGGGCGGTTCGACGCCGTCCCGCCCCGGATCTCCGCGCCCAGGTTGTCGTACGTCCCGACGGGGACGGTGATGTCGTCGGTGATCCCGAACGGATCGACGAGGTTGTCGCGGCTCAGGAATAGACGGCCGCCGACCCAATCGCCCGAGTGAAAATTGACCGCCACGTCCGGCAGGTTCATGTCCAGCGTGTCGATCGTGGAATCGAGCGAGGTGAACCAACTCGCGTTGGTGCTCAGGCGGATGTTGCGGACGCGGGATTCGTCCTCGCCGAAGCGCCAGGTGTAGCCACCCCCGATGTTGTGCTCGTAGCGCCCACGCCGGCTCACGAACCCGAGCGCGGGATCGAAGTTCTCGCCGATCCGCGCGAAGAACACGCTGAAATCCCAGGGGTCGCGGTTGATGCCGAACCGGCCGCCGATCGAGGTCGTGTCGCTGTTGTCGCTGTCCTCCCCGGCGGTCTGCGTGTACGTCCCCTGCGCGAACAGGTCGCCCGTGATCCGCCCCGTCCCACCGAAGGCGGAGTTGTTCCGGTAGTTGAAGTCCGCCCCGAACAGTGTGTTCTGCCCACGATCCGAAGGGTCGCCGTTCGTGAAGATGATCCCCAGGTTCGACGAATCGAGCACATCCCGCTGGAGCCTGATGACCGAGAGGTTCTTGTCGCCCAGTTCGTCGTCGTGATCCATCTGGACCGTCATCGCCCCGATCCGCCAGTCGCCCGCGCGCCCCGTCAGGCGCGCGCCCGTTGTGATCCCCTTCTGCTGCCCACCAACGATGCCGATCCGTCTGCTGAAGAACGGGCGCGGGCTCTGCCGCACGCCGCCGAAGTCGAAGATCCCCGCGTCCTCAAGAAAGAAGTCTCGCCGCTCCGGGAAGAACAGCGGGAACCGCGTCAGGTTCACCACCCGGTTGTCCACCTCCGCCTCGGCGAAGTCCGTGTTCACCGTCAGCGCGAGGGTGAGCTGGGGCGTGACGCGGTAGAACAGATCCGCGCCGGGCTCCACGTCCACGCCGCCGTCCTTCAGGTCGGTGATCACCGACGTGAACGGCTTGAGCACCAGCCCGCGCCCCTGCCTGATGTCCTCGAGCCCCTCCAGGAGCCCAGACCTCGAAACCTGCCGCACCGAGCCCTCGCGACGGAAGTTCCGCCAGCGGACGGTCTCCCGCCTCGCCCCCATCTCGCGTGCAATGTTGAACCCCCACGCCGTGAGAGCGCGGTCGAACGACAGCGTCGCGAACGGGATGCGGATCTCGGCCGACCACCCCGCGTCGTCCACGCTCGTCTTCGCGGCCCAGATGCCGTCCCAGGACGTGCCGAGAGAGGCGTCGTTGTCGATGAGCCCGTCCGTGCGCGCGCCCGCCGCCGAGACATCAAAGTAGAAGCCCGATTGCCCGTCCCGGTTCGAGTCGATCGTGATGAAGACGGCGTCGTCACCCTGCGCCCCCTGGTCACGCCGGGTCTGCCGAGCCAACACCGGAAACTCTGATTCGTCGCAGCGGATACCGATGTAGAGATTCTCGGCGTCGTAGAGCACACGGAACGAGGTGCGTTGGCTCGCGAGCGCGCCCGTCACCGGATTCGACTGCGTGAAATCATCCGCGGCCTCAGCACGCGCCCAGACCTCGTCATCGAGCACCCCGTCGATCACGGGGCCCTCCTCAACCCGGACCGCGATGCTGCCGAGCGACTTGTCACCCACCGCGCCCGTCCTGTTCCCGCCGGGCATTGCCCGCTCACCAGCGGGCTGCCCCAACGCCGCCGCCGCGACGAGGGTGGACAACACACAGGCGGCGACCGCCCCGGAGGATGAAAAGCACAGCACTCGCAACGATCAATCCCGAATTCGGCAGCCGACCCACGCCCCAACACCCAACTGCAACACCCAACCCAGCGCAATCGCCCCAGCGCAGCCGCCCGGGCGAAATCAGAAGTCGCGAGCACGTCGTGCGCCGACCACCCTAGACCGCTCATCGGCCGACGGCCTCCCGCGTCTTCGATCAATGGCAGGCCGTACGCTTCGTGATGCACGATCTCGCGGATGAACGGTTCGGCAAACTTCTCGACTCGCTCGCGTCGAAGTCCCCGGCCCCGGGCGGCGGGGCCGCGGGCGCGATGCTCGGCGCGACCGCCGCGGCCCTCGGCGGCATGGTCGTCGCCTACTCGGTCGGCAAGAAATCGCTCGCCGAGCACGAATCACGGCTCCGAGACGCGGCCTCCGCCCTCGCCAAAATGCAGGCCCGGTTCCTCGCACTCGCGACCGAAGACGCCGCCGCGTACGAAGAACTCAACCGCCTCCAGAAGCTCGAAGCCGACGATCAAGTCCGGATAACCGAAGAACCCGCGGCCCTCCGGCGAGCGATCGCGGCTCCCGAATCGGCCCGTGTGCTCGCGATGGATCTCCTGTCCCTGCTCGAGTCGCTCGTCGGGCGCACGAACCTGTACCTCGGGAGCGACCTCGCGATCGCCGGGGTCGCCGCCGAGGCCGCCGCCGTCGCCGCGGGGTGGAACGTCCGCATCAACGCTCCGGGGCTCCCGCACACCGACCGGGACGCCGCGCTCGACCTGGTGAACAAAGGCGACCGCGCGGCGGCCGAGGCCCGGAGCAGGATCGAATCGGCCTGCGCCGCCGACTGACACTCAGGCCACCCGTGCCCGGTTCTGCCCGTCCGCGGCCCATCCGCAGCCCGTTTGCGGCCCGTTTCGATGGGTGCTCCAGCCCCAGCAACCCGCCCTACGCTTTGCCCGTGAAGTACACCCGCGTCGACACCGCCGACACCCGCGAAGTCGCCGACCTCGACAACCTCTTCCGCGTTGCCAGCACGCTCGACAGGCCCACCCAGATGCTCAAGCATTTCGGCGGCTGGTTCGGGAAGAACCGCCCGACCGATTTCTTCATGTCGATCGCCAGGCGTGACCTCCCGGACGGCAAGTACAAGGTCACCCGCCTCATGACCCGGGAGGTGCGTGAGAACCTCGACAAACAGCCCCCGGAGAACCCATGGCGCGACTGGGACGACCTTCCGACCTACGAAGGCGGGCTCGTGGGCGACATCATCGAGCACGGCGGACCCCAGATCCTCACCGATCTCGATGCGGGCAACGACCCCCACTTCGGCGAACACCTCGCCGAGATCGGGTCCATGATGGCCATCCCCCAGTATCACGAGGGACGCGCGACCAACTGGGCGCTCTCGTTCTATGAGGATCCACGAGGCCCGCGTCCACAAGATCTGCTCGACGCCCTCATGCAGACCAGCCTCCTCGGGATGGCGACCCGCAACCTCGTCTCCAAGCGGCAGGAAGAGAAGCTCAACAAGGAACTCACACACCAGTTCGAGCAGATCGCCGGCATCCAACGCTCGCTGCTGCCGCAGAAAACCCCGACGATCCCGGGGCTCAGAATCGCGACCAGCTACATGACCTCCGACCGCGCCGGGGGCGACTACTACGACTTTCTGCCCTTCCCCGACGGCAGTTGGGGGATCCTCATCGCCGACGTCAGCGGGCACGGCCCCGCCGCCGCGACCGTCATGGCGATGCTCCGTGCCATCCTCCACTGCTTTCAGGGCGACGATTTCAGCCCCGCCAAAGTCATGGCGTTCGCCAACGAGAAACTCGCCGCCTCCAACCTCGACGGCAGCTTCGTCACCGCCTTCTTCGCGGTGTACAACCCCGGATCGTCCACCCTCTCCTGGGCCCGCTGCGGGCACAACCCCCCGCTGCTCAAGACGCCGGGCGAGGGCGTGATCGAACTCGACAAGTCCGGCGTCCCGCCGCTCGGCGTCCTGACGAATCTCGAACCGGAAGAAGAAACGATCACGATCCGTCCCGGACAGACACTCATCCTCTACACCGACGGGATCACCGAATCCTTCAACAACAAGGGCGTGATGTTCGGCGTCAAGGGCGTCATCTCTTCGCTCGAGGACTGCGACGGCCAGCCCGATTGCGTCGTCGATTCCATCTACGGCGCGCTCTACAAGCACACCAACTCGATGGAACGCGACGACGACCAGACCCTCGTCGCGCTCCGCCGTGAGGATGAGCCGATCGAACCCGCATGAGCCGTCGCGCACCCACAGACCCGAACGCCCCCCCCAGCGATCCTGCCGACATCCCCTGGTGGGGCGTGCCCGATCCCACCGGGCAGACCAGCACCGGCGAGGTCGGCCTCCGGTTCGAGTGCACCCAGTGCGGCGCCTGCTGCACCGGCGCGCCGGGATACGTCCACTACACCAGTACCGAGGCCGACGCGATGGCGGCGGAACTCGGAATCCCTCGAAGTGATTTCGACCGGAGGTTCACGCACCGCACGCCGTTCGGGCCCAGCCTCACCGAGACCAAGACCGAGTTCGGGAACGACTGCGTCTTCCTCGACCGCGAGACCCGGCCCGGAAAGGCCCTCTGTCGCGTCTACAGAAACCGCCCCGCGCAGTGCCGCACGTGGCCGTTCTGGAAAGACAATCTCAAAACCCCCCACCACTGGCGGTCCGCGTCCCGCACCTGCCCGGGCATGAACACCGGGACGCTGCACTCACCCCAAACGATCGCGCTGACCGTCGAACGCGACACCGGGGCCGCCCGAGACGCGTGATCGCCGCGCCGTCCGCACCGAAAAACCACTCTGCTGTGCGCACACCCGCCGACGAAGCCCCGGATACGCTCACACCGTGGCACGCAAGGACGCCAAAAAATCGCAGCGCAACCAGGACCGATCGGCCTTCTGGTCGCTCGCCCGCAAGATGCTCCGCTACCAGCGGCTGCTCGTCATCGCGCTCATCTGCGCCGTCATCAGCGGGTCCTCGCTGGGCGGGGGCATCATCGCGGCCTCCCCCGTCCTCGAAGCGATCATGGGCAAGGAGGCCACGCTCGGCGAGCTCGCGATGGAATTCAACGCGGGCGACCCCATCGTCGAGATCCCCCAGGCGATCATCGACCGACTCCCCGAGAAGCCCTTCACCGCCGTGATCTGGATGATGATCGGGCTCGCGACGCTCACGCTCATCGGCGCCTCGTCCAACTTCGTCCACCTCTATCTCTCGATGATCGTCGTCGAGCGCACGGCCGCGCTCATCCGCCGCGACCTCTTCCGGCGTGTCATCCATCTCCCGCTCCGCAAGCTCATCACCGACGGGTCAGCCGACCCGGTGAGCCGGATCGTCAACGATCCGCAGCAGCTCGGCGCGGGGTTCGGCGCCCTCATCAGCAAGGGCGTCGCCCAGGTGAGCAAGGGTGTGTTCGCGTTCGCCGCCGCGATCATCATCGACTGGCGGATGACCGGCATCACCCTGCTCGTCGCCCCGCTGCTCTACCTGGTCATCCGCCGGCTCAGCAAGCGCATCCGCCGCGCTTCCCGCGCCGCCCTCAACAAGCAGGCTCTGCTCTACGGGGCCGCGAGCGAATCGCTCCAGGGCCTGCGTGTCGTCAAGGTCCACACCACCGAGCGCTACGAGTCGGGCCGGTTCCACAAGATCAACAAAGAGGTTCTCAGCAACCTCCTCGCCGCCCGGCGCGCCCGCGCCCTCTCCAGCCCGCTCGTCGAGGCGATGGCGGTGCTCACCATCTGCGGCCTCACGCTCATCGCCGTCAAGGCGGTCATGGACGAGGAGATCACCGCGACGACCATGTTCCTCACCCTCGGCGCCCTGGGCATCTCGGGCGCCTCGCTCCGCCCGCTGACGGGCATCATCAACGACATCCAGCAGGCCGCCCCCGCCGCGGAGCGCATCCAGCAGCTGCTGGCAGAGCCCAGCGAGCCGGGGCACGGACGCGAGCTCTCCCGGTTGCCGAGACACGCGCAGACGATCACCTTCCGCAACGTCACGTTCACCTATCCGGGCGCCGAGGCCCCGTCGATCCGAGGCCTCACCCTCGAGGTCGCGCACGGCGAGACGGTCGCCGTGGTGGGCCCGAACGGCTCGGGCAAGACCACCCTGCTTAGCCTCGTCCCGCGCCTCTTCGAGCCCGATGCCGAGCAGACCGACGGCAGCGCCCCCGGCGCGATCCTGATCGATGGCACCGACATCCGCACCGTCTCGGTCCGCTCGCTCCGCAAGCAGATCGGGGTCGTCACGCAGGAGACTGTCCTGTTCGGGGGGACCATCGCCGACAACATCGCCTACGGCGCGGAGGGCGTGACGCGCGAGCGGATCATCGACGCCGCAAAGCAGGCGCGCGCGCACGCGTTCATCGAGGCCAAGGGCGGGTACGAGACCGTCGTCGGCGAGCGCGGCCTCACGCTCTCGGGAGGCCAGCGGCAACGCCTCGCCATCGCCCGCGCCATCCTCCGCGACCCCGCGATCCTGATCCTCGACGAGGCGACGAGCATGATCGACGCCGACAGCGAGGCGCGGATCACAGAGGCCCTCGCCGAGTTCAGCGCCGGGCGCACAACACTCGTCGTCGCCCACCGCCTGAGCACCGTCATCAACGCGGACCGGATCGCCGTGCTCGACAAGGGCGAGCTTGTCGACCTGGGCACCCACACCGAACTGCTCGGCCGATGCGACGTCTACCGCCAGATCGCGAGCCGGCAGCTGATCGCCCACGATACAGGCCCCGGCGACCGCCCAGCCGCGTCGGGGACGGCCTCCACAGACGCCCACACAGACGCGGTCTAGGCTTGCCCATGCACCGCGAGGGAGCCGACCCCCACAACATGCAGCTCGACGATTTCCTGTGCGATTTCTGCGCGCAGCCGTGGTCGGAGGACCGCCCCTTCGTCGAGGGGCACCGCGGCGCGTGCATCTGCGGCCGCTGCCTCACGCTCGCCTTCGCCGACCTCGCGATCCACTTCGTCAGCGACCAGCCGAGAGACGGCGAAGCCTGCACCCTCTGCCTCGAGCCCAAGCCCGACTCGGCCCACTGGCGCAGCCCGCTCGACGAGAGCAAACTCGCCTGCGTGAATTGCGTGAAGCGGGCGGCGGGCGTGCTGCACAAGGACGACGAGATCGAGTGGCGCAAGCCAACCGCTGCGAGGGACGAGGCGTAGCCCGTCGCCTCACCGACCCCGGCTCTGCGGCGGGGTCGCCCAGCGCATCTTCTCCATCAGCGTCTGCCAATAGGTCGTCTGACCGCTCAGCACCAGGTGCACGGGCTCGGGGCGCTGGTCGATCGTGATCCGGTCGCCCTCGTAGAGCCTGTGGTTTACCTGCCCGTCGCACATCAGCGTCGTCCCGTGCGATTCGGCCGGGAGGCTGTCGCCGTTCTTGATCTCGACCTCGTTCGTGCGCTCAAGGGTGAGCGCCAGAGGCGTCCCGAACGGGATGACGATCGGACGGAAACTCAGCGAGTGGGCCGCGATGGGCGTGACGACAAACGCGCCGACGTTGGGCGAGACGATCGGACCGCCCGCCGAGACGTTGTACGCGGTGGACCCCGTGGGCGTGCTGACGATCAGCCCATCGCCCACGACCCGCGGGCCGGGGCTGCCGTCGATATCCATGCGGATCGCGACCATCTTGTACGGCGGGCCCGCCGTGACGACGAACTCGTTGAGCGCGATCTCCTCGGCCCGGCTGGTCCCGTCCGGGCCCCGGATGACGGCGTGGATCACCGGCGCGGGCTGGATCCGCAGTTCGCCCCCGCCGAAGAGGTCCGCGGCTTGCGCGTCGAGCGTGGTGAGATCGAACTCGGCCATGAACCCCACGCTGCCCAGGTTGACACCCAGCAGCGGGATGCTCCGATCGGCGCACGCTCGGGCCGCGCCGAGCAGCGTGCCGTCCCCGCCCATCACGACGACCAGGTCGATGCCGGTCTCCGGGATCTCGGGGGCCACGGAGGCGTTGTGCTGCGCGACCAGAGAGCCGTGCTTCTCGATGAGCGCACGCACCGAGGGCGCCGCCTCGACCGCATCGGGCTTGTTCTCGTTCAGGAGCAGGAGGACTCGGCGGCTCACGGGTGGAGTTTAGGTGATCCCGACCGGGTCAGTTGGTGGAGGCGGGCTCGGCGGTCGCCGACCGACCGACGCCGTTCAACGGAGCATCGGACGACTCATCCACCGCGGACCGGATCGCACGGGCGATCCCAGAGGCGTCGATGCCGGCCTGCGCCAACTGGATCGGCCGGCTGTCCTGGATGATCCACTCGTCGGGCAGGCCCAGTCGGACGATCCTCGAGCCGTCCAGACCCAGTTCCTGCGCACATTCGAGCACCGTGGACCCGAACCCGCCCACGACGGTGTGGTCCTCGACGGTCACGATCGGGATGTTGCGACGCAGCAGCGACTCGATGACGCCGCGATCGACGGGCTTGGCGAACCGCGCGTCCCAGACAGCGACCTTGAAGTCCGCCCCGAGTTCATCGACGGCGGTCATCGCGTCGATCGCGGGCGTGCCGAACGCGAGCACCGCGGCGTCGGGCCGGTTCTCGTCGAGGTTCTCGAACTCGCTGGTCAGCAGCCTCGCCTTGCCCAACTCGAAGGCCGGGCAATCGAGGGTCGCAAACCGCGTGCTGACATCGTCCCGCGGGTAGCGGACCGCGGAGAGGCCCTCGTCGTACGTGCGCATGAATTCGAGCGCCGCGACAAGGCTCGGCTCGTCAATCGGTGCGAGCAACGCCGCGTCGGGGAGCGTCCGGAGCAGCGAGACATCGCAGAAGCCGTGGTGGACGGCGCCGTCGCCCCCGACCAGGCCCGCGCGATCGAGGCAGAGCCTCACCGGCAAGCCCTGGAGGGCCGACTCCTGGAACGCCTGATCGAACGCCCGCTGCAGGAAAGTCGAGTAGACCGCGAAGAAAGGCTTGAACCCGGTCTTGGCGAGCCCCGCCATCATGTCGAGCGCGTGGCTTTCGCAGATGCCGGTGTCCCAGACCCGGCCCGGGTACTTGTCGATGACCGTGCTGATCCCCGTCCCGTCGGGCATCGCCGCGGTGCACGCGACCGCCTTCTCATCCCGGGCCATCAGATCGTCCAGCGCGTCCCCGAACGCGGTCGTGAACGCCCGCCCGCCGCTCTTCATCTCGACCCGGCAGCCCTGCGCTTCGGTACGCGCAACGCTGAATGCCTTGGGCGAATGGAACCGGGTCGCGTCCGCCTCGGCGACATCGAGCCCCTTGCCCTTGATGGTCTTGACGTGCAGCACCATCGGGCGGTCCATGTCCCGCGCCTCGGTCAGAAACTCGATGAGGGTCGGGAGATCGTGACCGTCGATCGGTCCCACGGTGAGCAGGTTGAAGTGCTCGAACCATGAGCCCTCGTTGATGAGCGTCTTGGTCATCTCGCCCGCCTTGTGGTAGGCGTCGCGGATGACATCGCCCCCGGGCAAGCGGTCGAGGATGCCCTTGGCGCTCTTCTTGAGATCGCTGTACGTGTGGCTCACACGGACCCGATCAAAGTACCCCGCGAGCGCGCCCTGCGGCTTGCTGATCGACATCCCGTTGTCGTTAAGAATGACCAGGAACTGGCGATTCAGCGTGCCCGCGTTGTTGAGGCCCTCCATCGCGACACCGTTCGCGATCGACGCGTCGCCGATCAGCGTGACCACGCGCCGCCCGTCCGGGTTGCTCTCGGGGTCGAACGATTCGTTCGCGAGCGCGTCGCCCCGCGCCATGCCGACGGCCGTCGAGATCCCGGTCCCGGCGTGCCCCACGCGGAAGAGATCGTACTTGCTCTCCGAGGGCTCGGGGAACCCGCTCATGCCCTTGCTGGTGCGGAGGTCCTTGAGCAGGTGGGAACGCCCCGTGACGAGTTTGTGGGGATAGCACTGGTGGCCGACATCGAACAGCAGCCGATCGTGGGCGAAGTCAAAGACATAGTGCATCGCGAGCGTGAGCTCCACGACGCCGAGATTCGGCGCCAGGTGCCCGCCGGTCCGCTGCACCTGCTCGATGATCGCCGACCGGATCTCGCCCGCGAGCGTTTCGAGTTGCGCCACGCTCAGGGCCTGGATATCTTTCGATCCGTTCATCTGCTCGAGCAGTGCCATCGGTCCTCGCCGTCTCAGCCGAAGAACCCCGTGGGATGCCACAGAGCCCTCTGTTTTCAAATCTTCTTGAAAAGAGTGTATCAGCTTCGCGATCGCGACGCCGCTCTCACATACCACAGATCCGTGGAATTCTTGACCGGTCTACGGGGTCACTTCGTCCGTTGTGCGAGAAACGACGCGAGTTCTTGCAGAACATCGCGATGTTCGCCATCGGGAAGGGATCCGAGCGCTCTGGTCGCCCGGTCCAATAACGCGTTGACGAACACCCGCGAACCCTCGACGCCGTGCACACCGGGGTAGGTGAGCTTGCCCGCGTCGGCGTCCTTGCCGGTGCGCTTGCCGAGATGCTCGGCCGACTGGGTGACATCGAGCAGGTCATCGACGACCTGGAACATCAGCCCGATCGCGTCCGCGTACTCCGACACCGCCGCGAGCCGGGCGTCCGCGACAGGCCCGGGCAGCGATCGTGCGCCGATCAGCGTCCCCATCCGGCACGCCGCCATGATCAGCGCCCCGGTCTTCTCGCGGTGGATCCGCTCGACCCGGTCGGTGTCGGGCGTCGCGGCGTCGAACCCGCCAAGCGTGTCGAGCACCTGCCCCGAGATCATCCCGAGCGTGCCGGCGTTGAGTTCCGCCACGAGCCGGCGGTGCAGCGAATCCCCGACAGGCTCCACCCCCGAGGGCACGATCGAGAGCGTCGCGCTCGCGAGGCTGAGCATCGCGTCGCCCGCAAGGATCGCCATCGCCTCGCCGGCGTGGATGTGCAGCGTCGGTCGGCCCCGGCGCAGGTCGTCGTCGTCCATCGCGGGGAGATCGTCGTGGACGAGGCTGAACGCGTGGATCAATTCAACGGCCGCGCCCGCCGGCAGGCTCGCGG
>DDFO01000063.1:68086-75941 GCA_002337215.1 Phycisphaerales bacterium UBA1926
CCGCCGGCAGGCTCGCGGGTCCCATCGCCTCATCGCCCGAAACCGCGACGGCGCAGTGCCAGGCGAACAGTGGACGCACCCGCTTGCCCCCGCCCAGCAGGCTGTACCGGATCGCGTCGCGGAGGTTCGGGGGGACCGGCAGTTCCGCCGTGATCGCGTCGAGGTGGGCGTCGATGCGCGCGCGCGGTTCGGCGAAGCGGGCGTTCGCATGCTGCTCGTTCATCTTCGCTGCTCCGACCGTCTGCTCCATCATCTCCTGCGAGTGTACGGGTCGATACCCCACATCGTCGTGGGTCGACGCGGGCCGTCACCCATGTTCGCCCGCCCCCGTCCATCCCCTACCATCGCCGCATGGCGTGGTCCGACACCGCAACCCAACTCATCACCCAGGGCGGCTGGGTCATGGTCCCGCTGGGGATCCTCAGCGTCGTCTCGCTTGGGCTCACGCTCGAGCGGACGCTGTTCTGGACCGCGACGCACCGGGCCGGGCGATCGCGGACGCTCTCTCGGATCACCAATGAGCTGCGTCGGGGCGATCTGTCCGCCGCCGCGTCGATCGCGGGCAAGGACCGATCGATTTACGGGCGTTTCGCCGCCGAACTCATCGACGAGGCCCGTTCCCGGAAAGGTGACTCGGGGCACAATCGCGTGCAGGAATCGTTCGCCCTCGAGCGCGCCGAGGCCCGCAGGCCCGCGATCGAGCGGTGGTCAACCATCCACTCGGTCATCATCACGGCCGCGCCGATGCTGGGCATCCTGGGCACCGTCACCGGCATCATCCGCTCGTTCAACCTGCTGAGCGCCGATCAGATCGTGACCGACCCCGCCGCCGTCGCGGGGGGCATCGCCGAGGCGCTGTTCACGACGGCCGTGGGGCTCGTGGTCGCGCTCATCACGCTCTTCCCGCACGCGGTCTTCCGCTCGCAGGCCGACCGGGCACTGACGCGGCTCGAATTGATCGCTGCGGCAATTGACGAGCAAGCGAGCGGTTGAATGGATTGCCTTGTGCCACTGACCCGTTCCTACGGGTCAGTGGGGTTCGCCGGGTGCCGTGGTGACACCGCGCAGCGGTTTCACCACGACTTCCAATGCTCGCATTCGAACGAATCCGTTGGTCGGCTGCTGAATAGTGAGACACGGAGAAGCCGCGTTGCGGCGTCTCCGTGGCACCAGATGACTCGGCCGGTTCAGCCGTTCTCCTGTGCCTCGATCAACGCGTAGATCGCTTCCGCGTCGTCCGCGTCGTAGACATCCTGGCGGAACGCCTCGCTGGTCATCAGTCGGCTCACGCGGGCGAGCGCCTGGATGTGGTCGCTCGTCCGGTCGGGCGGGCTCGCGAGCAGGACGATGAGCCGGACGGGCTTGCCGTCGATCGCCTCGAAGTCCATGGGCTCGGCGGGCTTGCCGATCGCCATCGAGAGGCCCTCGAGCCCGGCGCACTTGCCGTGCGGGATCGCGAGCCCGTGCCCGATGCCGGTGGTGCGGGTCTGCTCCCGCGTCCAGACGGCGTCCTTGAGGGCCGATCCGTCGCTGACCTTACCCTCGGCGATGAGCAGATCGACGAGTTCGTGGATCACACCCTTCTTGTCGTCCGCGTGGAGCGGAGCGCGGATGGAGCCGGGAGTGAGCAGGTCGAGGAGGTTCATGGGGAGCGGAGTTTATGCCGAGTGCGCGGCGCACGCCGACGTTACCGGCTGAGCAGCACCGAGTAGCTCCCATCGCGGTACGCGCCGGGCGGATCGCCCGGGAGGCCCTGGGGCAGGGAGACGCGTTCCCGGCTGATCGCAAAGCCGTGCCAGGTCGTCGCCCAGCGGGCGATCTCGCGGTTCTCCTCGGGCTGCAGCGAGCAGGTCGAGTACAGAATCTTCCCGGAGGGACCCAGCAGGCGGATCGCGTCGGCGACGATCTGCCGCTGGGTGTCGAGCAGGCGGTCGCGCTGCCGCGTCATGGGGCGGTACTTCGCCTCGGGCCTCCGGGCGAGCACGCCGGTGTTCGAGCAGGGAACATCCAACAGCACCAGATCCGCCCGGCCCAGGCAGTCGTCGAGGACAGCGGGGAAATCGAGCACACGCACATGAGAATGCCCGTCAAAGACGCGCCCGAGCACGGCGAGCCTCGACGCGTCGGTATCGGTCGCGACGATCTCCGCGTTCGGGAACGTGCGCGCGAGCTGACGGGTCTTGGTGCCCTTGCCGGCGCACAGATCGACGATGACGGGATTCTCTTTGCCGAGATCGAGGTCGGCGATCGACGCGACCGCCTCGCCCGAGGCGGGGTCCTGGACCCACACGTCGTCCCGGCTGTTGAGCAGTTCGCCGAGCGCCGACATGGGGCCTGTGTAGCGGACGAAGCCGTCGGTGGTGTGGGGCTCGGTGCCGGGGACGGGCGCCTCGGCGTGGCGCACGTTCATGGTGACGGGCGGGACCGCGAGGGTGTGCAGCGCGAGGGGCCGCCAGAGTTTCTCGCCGTGCGCGTCGCGCCAGGATTCGAGGAGCGGCGCGGCGATGCTGACCGCCGACGCCGTGCGCGCGAGGCCCTGCTCGGGAAGGATCTCGCGTTCCAGCACGAGCGCACGCCCGTCGCTGAGCGGGATCTCGTCGAGTCCCCAGCTGTACGTGTCGCGGTAAGTGCGTTCGGTGCCCAGCAGCTCGCTGACCCGGCGGAGCACGGCGTTGACCAGCCCCCCCGCCCCGGGGCGGATCGCCCGCTTGGTCCATTCGACCGTCTCGCTGATCGCGGCGTGCGGGGGGACGCGGTCGAAGAACAGCAGCTGGGCCGATCCGGCGAGCAGCGCCGCGCGGACGCCGGGCTCGAACTCGAGGAACGGCTTGTTGAGGAACGGCACGATGACCGACTGGAGCGTCCACCACCGGCGGATCACGGTGTCATGGATCGCGTGGGCGAGGGCGGCATCCCGGGGATCCAGATCGCCCGTGTCGAGGGCGGCGGGGACCAGATCCGGGAAATCCGCGGCGTCCGCCGCGAGGCGCGCGTACGCGACCGTCCGCGCGGTCGCGGGGCGGACCTCCTTGATCGTGGTCTTCCGCGTGGGCGGACCGCTGGCCCCCTGGCGTGGGTGGTTCCGGGCGCGGGAGGGCTTTGCTGATCGGCCTTGGGGCATCGGCGAGTTTATGCGCGCGCCGGCGGATCGCGTACCCTGCTTCCATGCCGCGTGATCGCGACCAATCGGGCTCTCTGCAACGCCGGGGGCTGCTCGCGTCGATGCGGATCCGCAAGAAGCTGATCTTCCTGCACACCGTGTTCTCGATCCTGCTGACCTCGGTCCTGCTGATCTCGGTCCGGCCCGCCCTCGACCACGCGGTGAGCGAGGCGGAGGGGGCGGTCGCATCGCGGGCCGTGCGCGCACTCTCGGCGGGCGAGACCCCGGGCGAGATCGCGGACCTGGTCGAGATCAGGCGGGGCACCCCGTCGGCGCTGGGTTTCCCGCTGGGCGTGGTCCCCAGGCTGGCGGACGCCGGGGACGACCCCGTGCGCGTGCCGGGCGTCGGGTCGCGGACGTGGCGCGGGGTGCTGGTGGAGGGCGGGAGCGAGGACGAGATCCTCGTCGCGGGCGCCAGACTGGACACGGCGCGGCGCGCGGTCGTCGGGGTCTACATCCTGATCATCATCGCATTGGTCGCGGTCTATGCGCTCATCGCGGTCTCGCTCGAGGTGTTCGTGCTGCCCCGGCATGTGTACAGGCCGATCCGGCTGCTGCTCGAGGCCGACCGGGCGGTGCAGATGGGAGACGCGGCGTCGGAGCTCGTGGACGAGCGGGCGATCCCCGCCGACGAGATGGGCGAGATCATGCGCTCTCGCAACGACGCGATCCGCGGGATCCGTCGGCAGGAAACGGCGCTCGCGGGGGCGCTCGACGAGCTCGAGACGGTCGCCGCGGACCTGAAACGCAAGAACCATCTGCTGGAGACCGCGAAGCGGAACCTGGAGGGCGCTGACCGGCTGATGAGCCTGGGCATGATGAGCGCGGGGATCGCGCACGAGCTCAACACGCCGCTCGCGGTCGCGAAGGGGCTTGTCGAGCGGCTGCGGAACGACCCGGATCTCTCGCTCTCGAGGAGCCAGGCGGATCTGCTGGGGCGGGTGATCGGTCGGCTCGAGCGGCTGAGTGAGGGGCTCTTGGACTTTGCCCGCGCCCGGGACCCGGCGTACACCGAATCGACGCTCGCGCCCATCGTCGATGAGGCGATCACGCTCGTTCGGCTCGATCGGGAGACCGCGGAGCTCGCGATCCGGCACGACATCGACCCGGGTCTGCGGCTCGAGTGCGACGCGGACCGGATGGTGCAGGTGTTCGTGAACTTGATCCGCAACGCGGTCGATGCGCTCCGCGGCGCAGATCGGCAGGGGGCGGATATTCGCGACGCGGTGGCGCACGAGATCTCGGTGTCGGCCGATACGGAGACGCGGGACGGCGAGGACTGGGTGACGATCCGGGTGGCGGACACCGGGCCCGGGATCGATCCCGAACTGCTCTCGACACTGTTCGAGCCGTTCGTGTCGAGCCGGCTGGACAGCAAGGGAACCGGGCTGGGGCTTGCGGTCGCGGACGGGATCGTGCGCGAGCACGCGGGGACGCTGATCGCGCGGAACCGGCAGGGGATTTGCGGCGCGGTCTTCGAGATCGTGATGCCGAGGCAGGCGCCGCGGAACGGGACGCGCGGCGGGCCTGGAAACGGGTCGGGCGACAACGGATCGGATTCCGGGAATGCTCGGGCGGGCCGAGCCGATAGTCTTGCGGGCGAAGGGAGCGGCGATGGCTGAGCATTCAACGGTGGTCGAGGGCGAGTCGGGGGTCCCCCCGCTCTCGATCGTGGCGGTGGACGACGACGCGGACTTCCGCGAGTATCTGCACGCGGTGCTCGACCCCGAGGGGCACGACCTGCGGACCGCGGCAGACCCGGCGATGCTGTGGGAGGCCTGCGAGGATCGGCTCCCCGATGTCGTGCTGCTCGATATGAAAATGGGCGAGGCGGACGGCAAGGAGGTCCTTGCGGAACTGCGTCGGCGGTGGCAGAAACTGTGCGTGATCGTCGTGACCGGCTACCCCACGATGGACTCGATGCGGGAGACGTTCAAGCAGGACGTGTTCGACTATGTGCCCAAGCCGTTCTCGACCGAGGACCTGAACCGGGTGCTGGGGCAGGCGGCGGCGGCGTTCAACCTGGGGGGGCGTCCCCAGGATCGGCTGCGGAGCGAATTGGGGCGGCAGGTCCGCCTGAGCCGAACACGCCGGGGCTGGACGCTCAAGGACCTGAGCGAGCACGCGGGTGTGAGCGTGAGCCAGCTGAGTTCGATCGAGCGGGGGGCGCATCTGCCGAGCGTCGAGAGCCTGCTGTCGATCGCGTCGGCGCTCGAGGAGAAGCCGAGCGTGTGGTTTGGGTCGGCGGGGTTCTGAACCGTCGCCAGCACTCGCGAACCTACACTCGCCGTTCATGGCTCCCGACGCGCCCGCCATCCTCTTTACCGGCTTCGAGCCCAGCGGCGACGACCACGCGTCGGCGGTGATCGCGGTGCTGCGCGAGCGGCACCCGGACCTGCGGATGTACGCGTGGGGCGGCAAGAAGATGGAGGCCGCGGGGGCGGAGATCGTCGAGTACACCGGGCAGAGCGCGGTGATGGGGATCCCCGGGATCGGGAAAATTCTCGAGCACCGAGCGATCAACCAGCGCATCGCGGCCTGGCTCGACGCGAACCCGGTGACGCTGCACGTGCCGGTCGATTCGCCCGCGGCGAACTTCCCGATTTGCAAGCTCGCGAAGGCCCGGGGGGCGAAGGTCGTGCACCTGGTCGCGCCGCAGGTGTGGGCGTGGGGCAAGTGGCGGGTGCACAAGCTGCGCCGGCTCACGAGCTTTGTGTGCTGCCTTCTGCCCTTCGAGGAGCCGTACTTCAAGAAGCGCGACGTCCCGGCGGAGTTCGTGGGGCACCCGCTGTTCGACGAGCTGCCCGACCTGGGTGCGCTCGATGCGGAGCTCGGCGGTTTCCCGGAGCCCGCGACCGATGGCGATGCGCAGGCGCCGTGGGGGATGAAGGTCGCGTTGATGCCGGGGTCGCGGCCCAAGGAGATCGACAGCAACTTCCCGCTGCTGATCGAGGCATTCCGCAGGCTCCGGCGGGACTACCCACGGATGACGGGGGTCGTCGCGGCGACGCGTGCCGATCTGGAGCCGCACCTGCGGGAGATCGCGCGGCGGACGCCGATCGCGCCGGGATGCGAGGGCGGGTGCGTCGAGGGCTGGCCCTCGGGGCTGCACATCGCCGCCGAGCAGACGGACGCGGTGGTGCGCTGGTGCGATCTTTCGCTTGTGGTGAGCGGGACGGTGACGCTGCAGATCGCGCGGCAGGACAAGCCGATGGTGATCGTGTACAAATCGAGCCGGCTGATGTACTGGGGGATCGCGAAGTGGCTGGTGAGCACGCCGTACTTCAGCCTGCCCAACCTGATCGCGGGCGAGCGTGTGGTCCCCGAGTTGATCCCGCATTTCGGGGGCCCCGAGGCGATTGTGAATGAGGCGGTGGCGCTGCTCGAACGGCCCGAACTGGCCGAGCGGCAGCGGGCGGCGCTGCGGGCGATCACCGAGCAGTTCCGCGGGACGCACGCGGCGAAGGGCGCCGCGGACGTCATCGCGCGGGTCGCCGGATTGGACGACTGACCGGCCAGGGCGGTCGAGCCGGGCACGTTGCCTGAGCCCAGGTGCTTGTCTTAGTGATGGAGTTGCAGGCCGAGACCCCGGATGGGGAAGACGGCGATCGTCGCCGAGGCGTTCCCGGCGCGGTCGGCGATCGGGACCGACCGTATCTCGGGTATGCCGACGGGCAGCCCCATGTCGAGCAGCGCGTGGGCGGTCTGGTGCGCGTCGTGGGCGGCGATGGCGTCGTCTTCGGTGAACAGCACGAGCGCCGCGGCGGCGCGGGTGATGATGCCGTCTCCGATGAGCTTGCAGACATCGGCGGCGGGACCGTTGACCATCTCGCTCGCGTAGGACCGGTTGGGCCCCGGCACGCCGTCGCGGTAGGCGATCTGTGCGACGGATTTGATCTCGACCCAGAACGCGTCCTCGGGGCGGACGGCGTTCGCGGCCGAGTCCGCTTCCATCGCTGGCGCGAGTTCGGCGAAGAGTGTGTCGGTCGCCGCCCGGACGCGTCGGTCGGCGTGGACCGGGTCGAGCAGGGCGAGGCCGGGCCGATCGGTAAGCACGATGTCGCAGCGCTGCCGATCGGAATCAGCGGCGAGGTCGGCCTCATCGTGATCGCCCGGGTAGAGCGCCTCGCGGTGGACGCCCCAGCCGGACCCGGCAGAGCCGGAGAGACCCTCGGCGATGATCGGGTGCAGCGCGACCTCATCGAGGGCGTCCAGCCCGAGCGGGGCCTGCTCATCGATCAGACGCATCTCGGCGGCGGCGAGCGCACCGGCCAGTGCGTCGGCGATCGCGCCGGCCGTCACAAGAGAGGTCGGCGACGGCGCGTCGGCCGGCACAGTGTCGGGGATCTGCGAGAACTCGGCAGCCACGGGGGTATGCTACCCGAGGACAGACCGAACCGTGGCAACCGTCTCGATTTGCGTTCCGGGGCGGGATCGCGCATCATCTGGATGACGCGGCGTGTCCCGATTGACACGACGGGCCGCGGTTTCTCACTCAACAGCAGACAGCGGGGACACACTCTCTATGCATGCACTCGACGAATTCATCGGCAACCTGAACGGCGTGCTGTTCAGCGACTACACGGTCTACGCGCTGCTCTTGGTGGGCCTTGTGTTTACCGTCTGGTCCTTCTTCGGGCAGTACCGGGCGCTGACGCACGGCGTCTCGGTCGTGCGCGGCAAGTACGACGATCA
>DDFO01000014.1:0-9851 GCA_002337215.1 Phycisphaerales bacterium UBA1926
GGCTACGACCTGGCGTTCAACGTGAATCTCTTCATCCCCGACGACTGCTACGGCGGCGCGGTCCCCTGCAACTCCACCGACTGGGCCGAGCCGTTCGGCGTGCTCGACCTCGCCGACATCGCCCGGTTCGTGACCGATTTCCTCGCGGGAGACACGACCTGCATCGACATCGCCGAACCGTTCGGCGTGCTCGACCTCGCCGACATCGGCGCGTTCGTCACACAGTTCCAGGCGGGCTGCCCCTGAAGTTCCATCAAACACCGGAGAACAGAACCTTGATGCTTCGAATCCGGCTCATCCTCGCGCTCGCGGCCGGCTGCCCCATCACCTTGATGGCGGCCGGCGAGACAGAAATCACCCCCATCAAACTCGACTACCAGACCCGACCCGCGGGCTACGACGGCTACGTCTACCACGCCGGGCTCGGCGGCGAACGCATCATCACCAGCGCCGAGGGGCTCGGACACACGGACACGGTGCGTGGCTCAAGTTGGATTTGGGACAACTCCGCCTTCGACCACTGCATCCCCGACGAATACTCGGGCGACACGAGCGCCCTCACCGCCGCCATCTTCACAGGCCTGCACAGCCAGACGCTCGGCGACAAGATCGACGCGTTCGCCGTGCGCTACTGGAGCGAGTGGTTCGAGGCCCCGGCCGACACCGTCGTCAACGGCCTGAGCTTCTCCACCTTCGCCCAGATCCCCGATGTCGACAATGACGGCAACGGCATCGGCGACGGCGTCGAAGGCCTCGACTGGTTCCTCGCGTTCACCGAAAACGACCGGCTCACCGACCGCTTCAATGCCACCGCCCACAGCCCCATCCTCATCGAGAACATCCCGGGCTCGCTCGATGCCGGCTCGCAGGCGGGCGATCTCGCGGGAGACGGCGTCATCGGATTCCAGGAAGGACAAGTCGTCCTCCAGTTCATCGACTTCAACGCGGGTGACCAGCCCACCGACATCGAGATCGCCGACACCAACGGTATCTCCGACGGCGCGTTCGGCCCGAACTCGACCTACTCGGGAATCCCCGGCGCCGACCTTAGCCCAAACGACGGCACCGACGACCTTGGCATCGGGCTCTACAACTGCGGCTTCGTCATCGGATACCGACAGCCCAACGTCGCCGAGGGCGACGGCATCATCGACCGCTACCCCGAACTCGCCGGGTCCGGCCTCGAGAACCCCGACGGGCTCGACCCGCAAACCTTCCCCAATATCCTCCCCGTCGGCACGCAACTGTCCGCGCCATCGAGCCGACCCGAAACAAACCCAGCCGAAGAAGGTCGTATTACCCTCTGGCCGCTCGCCGGTGTCGCACCACTCGAAAGCGAAGGCATCGGCGCGTGGGACGGCATGACCCTCATCGACGCGATCGGCGTGGATCGCGCCGAGCCGGACAGCGGGTTCTACTTCGGAGGCGCCGTGTGCGACGAGGCCGCCCAGGCCTCGCTCACGCCGCCGTTCTATGCCAATCCCTGGACGGGATGGGACATCTCGTTCAATATCAGCCGAGAAACGTTCAACGGATGCAACTCGTGCCCCATCGCCGACAACTCAGAGCCCTGTGGCGTTCTCGACCTCGCCGACATCGCGCGCTTTGTGACTGATTTCGCGAATGGGTGCGGCGCAGCCGCGGACATCGCAGCGCCATTCGGCCGATGCGACCTCGCCGACATCGGCGCGTTCGTCACAAGTTTCCAAGTCGGCTGCCCCTGATCTACAACCCGGCGAGGCGACTCAATACCGAGCCACCCCATCGTCCACCGCCACCGACCACAGATCGATCCCCCCCGCCATCGACCGCGCCCCGCGCAGCCCCTTCGCCTGCAGCACCGCCGTCGCCGTCAGCGACCGCATCCCGTGGTGGCAATAGACCACCACAGGCGTCGCCGCGGGGTCACCACCCGCGTCCTCGATCTTCTCGATCAATTCCTCGGCCCGCTCCTCGACCTCGCCGAGCGGCACCAGCACCGCGCCCTCGATCCGGCAGATCCGCCACTCGTCCGGCTCGCGCACATCGACGACCATCACCGGTGGTGGATCACCGGACGCGATGAGATCCCGCGCAGCGATCGGCCCGATCTCCATCCCCGCGCGGATCCGCGTGCCGGGGGGCAGGCCCCGCTCGTCGAGCCCCGAGGACGGTTCGCTCACGACCCGCCGTCCTCGTCGGCACCGCTGTCGGCCTCAGGCACAGGCCCCGCGTACCACGCACCCGACCTCCACCGCTTGAAGTTCGAGGCGCTCTGCCGCTTGCCCCACGCCGGGTCGGTGAACGCCCGGACCGGCATGATCGCGAGGTCCACAAATGAGCGCACGGGCTCGACCACGCCCCGCCACGCTTCAGCGCCGCGGTCGCTCCCCAGGTCCAGCGCCGACTCGGCCGTCGGGTACAACCCGTGCGCGCGAGGCTGCTCATCGCCGAAACTCGGCTCGCTCTTCAGCAACGCGTTGTGCACCGTCCCGTCCACCGGGAGCCTGAAATCGACCGGCTCCCAATCGCCCCGGTCCAGCCGGGTCGCTCGCTCGGCGTTGATCCCGTGCGTCGCGTCGGCCCCTGCGAGCGTCGGGAGTTCCCGCTCCGCCCCGATCGTCCGGCGAGCGTTCACATCCGTCGAGCACCCGACCGCGGCGAGGCACGCCGTGATGACAGCCATCGCCGCCGCTGCGCGCCCGACGCCGCAACCGGCGATTCGCGTGAGGCCCGTTCGATCAAGTTCCGTTCGGCGGTAAGTCTTCATGCCCGCATCCTACACCGAGCCGAGCCCGATCACGAGCGAGCGGAGCGTCCCATCACCGCTGAGCCGGGCCTCCCCCGCGCACGCCGCCGGCACGAGCACCGTTGTCCCGGCGCACACCGGCACATCACCACCGGCGCCGACCAGGGAGCCCGCACCACCGATCACCATGACGATCGCCATCTTTCCGTCTGCAAAGCCGATGTCGCCGTCCACCGCGTCGATCGTGTAGAACGCCGTCGCCGCGGACGTGTCGTCAACGTCCTGACCACCAGCCCGAGTCTCGGAATCTACCCCGAACCCGATGCACGCCGTCGCCTCGTCGATGTGCAGTTCCCGCTCGGGCCGGTCGTACTCACGCGCCCAGTCATACACTCGGAACGTCGTATCGCTCGGCGTCTGCACCTCCGCGACGAGCACACCCGCGCCCAACGCGTGCACCGTCCCGCTCGGCAGCGTGTGACACCGACCAACCCTCGCCGGCAGCCGACACAGGTCGCCCGCGACCGTCCCGTCCGCGATGTGCGCACAGAACGACGCGCGGTCCACGCCCGATTCCAAGCCCACAAACACGCTCGGCTCAACGGGCGTGCCGTCGGGCAGACGCGTCGCCTCCGCCTCGACGACGTACCAGCTCTCGGTCTTGAGGAACGCCCCGGGGTGCGACTCGGCGTACGACGGGCTCGGGTGCACCTGCACGCTCAGGTGCTCCCCGGCATCCAGATACTTGACCAGCAGCGGGAACGCCGGACGACCCGCGCCCGTCCGCTTCCCCACGGCGTGCGCACGCTCGAGTCCATCGCGCCCCAGCAGCGCGACGCCCCACGCGTCGATCGCGTCAGCGATCGTCCGCCCCGCCATCGGCCCGTTCGCGACAACAGACACCGCGGACGCGCCCCCACCGCCAGTCACGCTCGTCGAAGCAAGATCCGCGATCTCCCAACTCTCCCCGTACCGCGCGTCGCTCGGGAGCGCCTTGCCGTATCGCGAGAGACGGCGACCGCCCCAGACCTTCTCTTTGAGGATCGGTTCGAATGTCAGCGCGTAGGGCTCGGTCATGCCGTGGTTCCGTCATCTCCAGACCGGGGGGGCGTGGGCGATCCCGGTACCGCGTTCGCGCCCGGCGGGTTCGGCTCGTCCTCGCCCTTTCGCCCGTCTTGTCTGCCGATCGGCCGGTCACCCGATCGTCCCCCCAATCGGCGGACCGCACGCATCAGATCGGACCGTTGGTGATCGGAAAGATCTACGCCCCAATCCAGTGAATCAGAGCACCCCACGCCGTGATCTCGCCAGATCGCGATCAGGCTGCCCCGTGTCCGCCGACTCGACCGGGCGTGCCGGGCAACCAACGCCACGCGATCGGCCTCTCCGGGCCCGAACCCGGCCGGTTCGCGTGCCATCCGCCGGAGCCCCGATTCGACCACGTCCACCGCCGCTTTGTCCGCCAGAGCCGCACCGGCGCGCACATCCGCGAGCAGGCGGGTCGCGCCCGAGTCATGCAGAACAATGCGCACCCAGCCCCGCTTCACCGACGGCATCACCGCGAGCACCCGGAACCGGTCCATCGTCGTCACCCAGCCGATGCCCGCGGACCGAGCCGCGTCCAGCGCACCGAGCCGCTTCTTCAATATCCCGGCCTGTTCGAAGTCCATCGACGTCGCGGACTCGGTAATCGCGGACCGCAGCCGACCACGCTCGGCCTCGAACGCCGCGCCGTCGAACGCGAGCGCCGACCGGACGCGAGCGCGATAGATCTCCATCCGTTCGCTGCCGTCGCACGGTGCGGGGCATAGCCCCATGTCCTTGTATTGGCACGCCTCGGCACGAGGCTGCATCATCAGGAGCGACGGCTTCCGGCACAGCTCGAATTCGCCATCGAGCATCGCCGCCCAGTGCTCCGCGTGCGACCGCGCCGCGAAAGGACCGATCAGCGTCGCAGGATCCGATCCCTTGAGAGTCCGGTATTCATCGATGACCCGGCACGCCGGCGCTTCGCTCTCAGGATCGAGATGCACGAAGCATGCCGCGCGTTGGCCCGCCGCGAGCGCCGCCGCCTCGGGTGTGCGCACACGGGCAACCTCGTCGCACGCGAGATCCGCCTCGAAACCCGAGCCGCACTCGCACGCCTCGATGCTCGTCGTCACGTCGGACAGGTCCGCTCTCGGGCCCTCGCCGCGCAGCCGCCCGCCGACAAATGCACGAAGATCACCGCACGCCGACACCGCGATCGTCTGCTGGCCCTTTGCCCCATCGGCAACGAACACCGCGACACCCGGGCGGGCGCGCAGTGCCTCACTTGCCGTTTCGGCCTTGCCGTCCGGGGACGTGTCACTCAGGTCGATCCGGATCGGGAGCGGCCAAGGCTCGGCCTCGCCGCGACCGCCCGGAGCCGACGCCACCTCAGTCTGCCTTGATGTCGTCGAGCGCCATACCGGTGACCCGTGCCTCGAAGGCGACCCGGCCGTTCACAACGCCCTGGACATCGCTGATGAACCGCCGACGCCCCATCTTGACCTCTCGGCACAGGACGTACATCTCGTCGCCCGGGACGACCGAACGCCGGAAAGCGGCGCTCTCGATCCTGAGAAACGCCGCAAGCTTCGGTGTCGGCTGCCGGCGATTCCAGATGTAGCACGCGAGCTGGGCCCCCGCCTCCACCTGCAGCACACCGGGCATCAAGGGCAGATCCGGGAAATGGCCGCGAACCCAGAACGCGTCCTCGGCGCAGCGGTGGCGCGCGACGGCTTGCGTCAGATCGTCGTTCACCCAGACGATCTCGTCAAGCAACGCCAATTCGTGCCGGTGGGGGTTGACGCTGCCGATCTCTTCGCGGCCCGCGACCAACCCGTTGAGGTCAATCGCGCCAAGATCGATCAGCGTTCCCGGATCCGCCCGGCCCGAATCGGCTCGGTCGTGTTCGACGGTCCCGGTCCGGCTCACGACTCCTCGCTATCCCGGCTTTCGAGCATTTCCTGACGGATTTCCTGCGCCAACTTCTTGACGTCCTGCATGGTCTTCCGCACACGTGTGCCCGCCGCCTTGTTGCCACCCTTCGCCTTGCCGTAATCCTCACGGATCGATTCGAGCATCTGAGCCATTTGTTCAAGCAGGTCCACGCGTCACCTCTTTCTGCGGAAAAACCGGCCTCCGATCGGGCCGGGCAGGAAACGTAGCACAATCCAGCGCCCCCCGCGAGCGGGAAGCAACCCCGCATTGTGGCCGCGCCAGCCCGCGATTCAAGAAAACGCCCAACAGATTACAAAGATCCACCGAATCGAGGGAGTATCTCTCGCACTTTGTCGATCGCGGCGTTGAGATATACCGGATCGTTCTCGTGCCGCAAGAACGCGGGCGACGTCACCCCCATCAGAAGGCGGCGCACATCGGCGAGTTGTTCGTCGGTTTCATCGGCGTGCAGGCCCAGCAGCAGCCGATGCTCGGCAAGACTCCGCACAGGCTCGATCCCGCCCAGTGCCGATTCGTGACCCCAATACATCCGCTCGAGATACAGCGCGTCCTCGACCCAGTGCCCCGGATGGACGAGCGAAAAATCGATCAGCACGCCGCACCGAGGGTCGGCGCTCGCCATGCAGTCGTCGCGGATCATCACATTGCCGGGGTGCAGGTCCCCGTGGCACCACGTGTCCATCGGGCGCGCGTGCCACCGGTCGAGCAGCGTGGGGAGCAGCCGGTCCACCGCGTCGATCGCCCCGAGCCATTCGTCGAGGCGGTTCAGCTCGTTGTCGGTCGCCCGTGTGCGCCCGCGGTCGAGGATTGCCCGCCAGTCCGGCTCGCTCGCGGGCTCGGTCCGCTCCGCCGGCTTGATCGCCCGCGTGCGCGTGTGGAAACGCGCCGCGGCGAGAAACAACTGGTTCATCCGTTCATCATCGAGGTCCTTGCCGACAGTCTGCCCGGCGATGCGCTCCTGGACGATCCAGGCGATGTCGTACCCGCCGAGTTCCATGCCGTGCGCGACGACTCGTGGGACCGGCAGATGACGGCACTCCTCGCTCTCCCACCACATGGGGTCCACTTCACCAAGACGGGTCGACCAGTAGTACTCGCTGTACCCAACCGGTACCTTGACGATCGCGTCGATCACACGCCCGTTAGGGAGCCGCCACGCGGTGTTCCCGGTCGCCGCACCACTCTTTTGCCAGGGGCTGCGGAACCACTCGATGTCGCCGAGCCGGTCGCCGCAGGCGTCGTGCAACGCGGGCCCGAGCGAGACGCCGAGCGATTCAACGTCGTCTTTGGTCGTATACACCGGGCCGCGAGATTCGGAGGAATCGGCCGGTGCATCGGGGAACCGCAACCCGCGCCGCATCGCGGCCTCGCGAGCGGCGGGTGAGCGTATCGGATCATCACGCTCGGCCTGCACTGGGCGGCATCCTCCTTCGCCCCAAAGCACGTCTCGACGCGCTATCCCGCGACGGACCACCTTCCGGACACGACATCCTACAGCACACCGCACGCGGATGCCAGCGCAACAACCCGATCGGGCGGCAACGCCTCAATCCGGTCCGTGGGAGACACGTTCTCGGGCCATGCAACCCCCTGATACCCCAGGTTCTTCAGCAGCCCGGCGAGCTGCTTGCGCCGCCCCGCGAACGTCTTCTGGCAGAAGTCCGCCAGTGCCCCGATGCGGGGCGTCAGGGGCTCATCGAGCCGCTCGATCTTCACCATGGCGCTCGTCACGTTGGGGCGGGGCCAGAAGCACTCGTTGGGAAGATTCGCGATCCGCGTCACCTTTGCCGCCGCTTGGGCCACGATGCTGATCGAGCCGTACAGCTTCGAACCGCAGCCCGCGAGCAGGCGATCGGCGACCTCCTTCTGGACCGTCACCGCCATCACCCGGCACCCCGGATGGTGCGCAAGAATCGTGAGCATCAGGGGCGTCGCGGCCTGGTAGGGCAAGTTGGCGACCAACGAGAACGGCCGACCGTCGATCGCAGCGACAAGCTCGGCCGAGAGCGCACGCTTCGACGCGAGGCAATCGCCGTGCACGAGCGCGAACCGATCGATCGCCGAGAACCGTTCGTCGATCGCCCGCGCAAGTCCGTCGTCGAGTTCGCAGGCGATCACGCCGCAGCCGCGCCCGAGCAACGCGCCCGTCAGCGTCCCGGTGCCAGGGCCGACCTCAACCACAAGATCACCCTCGCCCACACCCGCCTCGTCGATGAGCTTGGAGACCAGATTGCGGTCGATCAGGAAATTCTGACCGAGGCTTTTTTTGGGCGCACACCCGTGCGCGTCGAGCGTCGCACGGATCTGTTCGAGCGTCTGCGGCTCCAGCGCGTCCGACATCAATCACCCCCAGCCCGGTTCAGTCTCGGCACTGTTCCGCCCACGGCCTCACCAGATCCCGTTGAGGATTTTCTCGATCGCCGCCCCCGCACCGCCCTCGTCGTGGTGCCCGGTCTCCCGGTTCGCGACCGCCTTCACCGCGTCCGCCGCGTTCGCCATCGCGACGCCCAGGCCGGCCGATTCGATCATCCCCAGGTCGTTGATCTCGTCCCCGATCGCGGCGATCTCACCCGGCTCGATCCCGTGCTTGCCCGCCTCGTGCAGGATCGCGGGCCATTTGCCGGCCCCCGCGTCGAACGCCTCGACGATGTGCACCGTCCGCTCGCCCGCACCGGTGATCTCGGGCCCCACCACGGCCTTGAACGCGTGCATCAGCGCGCGCACGCCCACCGCCCGCTCCACGATCTTCGCCACCCGCTGGGCCTCGTCCGCGTCGGCGACCATCCCGACCCGGATCGTGTGCTCGGCGTGCTCGTCATCGGTGATCGCGTCCGCGTACCGCACCGAGACGCGGTTGGTCTCGAACCACCACCGTGTCACCGGGTCGATCATCGTCTCCGACGCGGGGATCAGATAGTCAAAGCCCGCCGACGACGGATCCTTGAGCACCAGCGGTGCGTGCCCCTCGGAGAGCAGCGCACCGCAGACCAGCGCGGTCAGGTCGGACGACATCGCAACGCGCCGAACCGTTGCGTTCGAGACGGGGTCCGCGGTGATCGCGCCGCCGGCGACTGCGACGGGATCGGTCTGCCCGAGCTCGTGCATGAACGACTTTGATTCAACGAGCCCTCGCCCGGTGCAGATCATGACGCGCAGGCCCTGAGCCCTTGCCCGCATCACGGCGTCGATGCTCGCGGGGTGCAGCCGACCACGCGCGTCGAGCAGCGTGCCGTCGAGATCGAGCGCGAGCATGCGGTACCGGGAGGGCATCGCCCAGCATATGCCGGGGGCGTGGATCGGAGCCGGGGGAATGGCGGGTTCGCCGCGCAGTCGGCGGATCAATCGACGAAGTCGTCGCCCGCGTTCTTGCACACGCGCTCCGCACCGGGGCCCAGCGAGATCGCGTTCTTGCCCCGACGCTTCGAGTCGCAGGCGAGATCGTCAGCCTTTTTGAGCAGTGTCTCGGCGTCGTGCCCGTCCCACGGGAAGGCCGCGAGCCCGCCGGAGATCGTGAGCTGGCCCGGCGCGTCGTCGCCCAGTTTCGGGAATTTCTTCTCGCCGATCTGTCGCTGCACGCGCTTCGCGAGCACGTACACCGACTCGGGAGGCCGGCTCCCGCGAACCCTGGGCCCCTCGGGCTCATCGAAGATCACCGCAAACTCGTCGCCGCCGATCCGGCAGACGCGGTCCGAAGGCCGCACCGAACCCTTGAGCGCGCGCACGGTTTCGATCAGGATCTCGTCGCCCGCGGGGTGCCCGAAGTCGTCGTTGTACCGCTTGAACCCGTCGATATCGAAGATCAGGACTGTCACCGTCCGCCGTGCGTACCGGGCCCGCTCGAGCGCCGCCTCCAGGAACGAATCGAAGTAGCGCCGGTTCCAGGCGCCCGTGAGCGGATCGGTGAACGCGGCACGCCGCAACGACTGCTGGCGGTCGTGCAGCGCGAGCCAGGTCGCGAGCCACTCGGCGTGTGGCGCAAGGTCGCTCGTGTCGATGCCGACGGTCCGACTGGGCGCCGAGTCGGTGGTCGGGTCGTTGTCTTCTCCGCACGCATCGCCCCGCCCGATCCGGATCACGCCGAATCGCTTCCCCCCCGCCGCGACCGGGAACGAGGGGACCGGCGCCATGTCGGTGTCCG
>DDFO01000014.1:9930-33701 GCA_002337215.1 Phycisphaerales bacterium UBA1926
GTGCCGTGCTCGACAAACGCGACCTCGCCAACGCCGAGCCGCCGCGCCATGAGCGGGAGGGCCGCGTCGAGCAGGGCGGCGCGTGAACGCTGCAGCGCCGCGAGGAGCGGCGCGTCGCCGATCGAGTCGCCGTGCTCCTTCGCCGGAACGGGCGCGATCGGTTTGGGATCGACCTGCGATTCGGGCCTCACCGCGGGCTGGACGGGCGCGGCAATGGGCTTGACCTCCGCGGTATCCGCAGGTGGAGGGCTCACCGACTTGGTCGATTCCCTTTCCATTGCGGCGGATTCACACGCTCCGAGCGGGTTTGCGATCGGATCGTCGGGCCGAGTGTCCCGTGCCGTGGTGTCGCCGGAACGATCGCGTGCCACGAGACGCCGCAACGTCGCGGGCGTCGCGTCCGCGTTGATCACGGCGTCGTACCCATCGCGGATCGCCTCATCACCGGCCTGCGCTCGCGCGATCCGGGCCGATGGATCCGCGGATCGGACCGCGCCAAGGAACGCCCCGAGCGAGCCGTTCGGCTCCGCGTCGGGGCCCACGATCACCAGCGTCCGGCGGTCCGCCTGCCCGCCGTCTCGCCGGTCGTTCTGCTGTGTGTCATGAATCGGTGTCGCGATCTCGCCGACCGCTTCGAGGGCCGTCCGCGTGCGCACGGGCTCGAACCCCTCGTCCCGCACGGCAGCGTCGAGCCCGGTCTCACCCACGAGCACAACCCGCACCGGCGTCGCAGACGGATCGTTCGCGGGAGCTTTGAGATGAGAAGTGGACGGATCGTGCATCGAAATTCCTGCGTGAACCATCAAGCCTGAAGCCGATCGGAATACGGCTGAACCGCCCCGAACCGGATTCTGTTCCGCGTCCGGGGCCTACCTGCTCCGCGGGCCGGGCGTGTCCGGTCCCGTGTCGTCAACGTCGTCGTCGGCGAGCAACATGTTCAATTCTTCATCGGTCAGAACCGAGCCCGGCTGGTCGGAAGTCTGGCCTATCGAAGGGCTGCCCGCCACCGGATCCGCGTCTGAGATGCCAGCCGCACGGGGATCGGGTTCGGGTTTGCCCCCAGATCCGGTACGCGTCTCGGCCTCGCCCTGTTCGGTCCGCCAGCGTTCGAGATCGTCTTCCTGGACCTCGCGGATCTGATCGCGCGGGCTCGCCGCGTAGGCCCACTGGACCGCTTTGGGCGCGTAGACCGAGACCGCCTCGACGAGATCCGCCGCGTGAGCAATCCGCTCGGGCTCGACCAGCGCCAGAATCGGCAGCGCCACACCTTCGTCCCGGGCCAGGCGGCAGATCAGAACGAGAGCGGCGTAAATGTCGTCGGTTGCCTCGGTCTCGATCTTCTTGGTCCGCAACGCCTGCTCGAGACGTTCGGGGACCGATGACCCCGGCGCATGGACAAGGACACACCGCAACGACGTCGCCTTTTCTGGGGGTGTCACCTCAGCCACACCCCCCATGTTAGAGGGGATGACCGTCACCGCATACGCCGATCCGCCGAAGTTGCCCATGATCGTCCGGATAATCCTCTTCTCAGCCCAGCATCGCCGTTACAGACTGCGCGACCGTGTTCGCGCCGTCCGCCGGGCCCAGCAGAGCGAGCATATCCCGGATCGCCTCCCGCCGGGCGTGCGAGGTGAGAAGTTCGCGGAGCGATTCTGCGTTGTGGACAAGGTTTTCGTCGGTGTCGATGCGGTCTTCACCCAGAACGCCCGCCCCGCGATCGGTCAGAATTGCCGCGTTCGCCCGCTGATGGGCGTCCTTGTGGAACGGATAGGGCAGGAAGAGAGACGGCGTGCCGGTCGCCCACGCCTCCGCCACGGTCCCCGCGCCCGCTCGGCAGACCGACACATCCGCGGCATCCCACGCGAGCCCCATCGCACCGATCCGCGGCGCGACGATCGCCGGGATTCCCAGAGACGCGTAGTGCTCGGCGACTGCTCGCCCGTCATCGCGTCCGGACTGGTGGAGGACCTGCCAGCCTGCGTCGCGGAGTTCGTCGGCGTGCGCATGGGCGAATGCCACGAGGAACGTGTTGATCGTGCGCGCGCCCTGGCTCCCCCCCGTCACCAGCAGCGTCGGCCGACCGGGGTCGAGTTCCAGCGTCCGCCGGGCCTCCTTGGCGTCAGTGCGGACGAGCACCTCGGCCCGCACGATCGGGCTGATGGGCCCGCTCTCGAACGGCTCGAAAAGATCGGAAGACCGGCCGACACAGAATCGGGCATCGGCCCTTGCGGCGATCCAGCGGTTCGCCTTTCCGGGCACGGCATCGAGATTCACGAGTACGACCGGGCATTTTTCCGCGAGGGCCGCCTTCACCGGGGCGGCGCTCACGTAGCCGCCCATCGCGACGAGCACGGGCGATCGGCCCGTCCGTTCGCGTTCGTCGCGGAGGAGCATCCGCGTCTCACGGACGCAGGCGCCCCACGTGGACGCGAGTCTCCAGGCGGCCTTGGGCCGAACACCGAACGGGCGGGCGGGGATCTCCGAGGCCGCGTCGAGGTCGCCCCGCGCGACGGCTTCGTCGAGGAGCGTTCGGTCGAGTTCCTTGTCGGATCCGATCATGATCCGGCGGACGGCGTGCGTGTTCGGGTCGGCGGCGATGGACTCGGCGATCGCGAGGGCCGGGAAGATATGCCCCCCGGTTCCGCCTCCCGCGAAGACGACCGACCCGGATACCGGGCCGGATACCGGGCCGGTGGTCGTTTGGTCTTGGTCGTGAGCGTGCGCGCCGTTCATGCCGCGATTGTTGCGGCGTGCGAAGACGCTGGCCGGGTCGCGCGTGCCGGCTTGCATTCGATCGTCGAGCCTGCGGGGCTCAGCCCGACAGTCTCAGCCCCGGCGCTGCGGGTCGCGCGGTCGATGGCGCACACCAGCCCCAGCGAGGCGGCGGTGAGCACCCAGCCCGTGCCTCCCGAGCTCAGCAGGGGGAGCGCGATGCCCTTGGTGGGCCCCAGACCGGTGACGACGACGAGATTGATCATCGCCTGGGTCATGATCGTCGCGAGGACACCGACCACGAAGTAGCGGAGGACGGGGACTTGCTGATGGCGGACGACGCCCACCAGCGCCCAGGCGAGCAGGAGATAGAGCCCGATGACGGCGGTCGCACCGGCGAGGCCGGTCTCTTCACAGATGACGGCGAACAGGAAGTCGGTCGTGTCCTCGGGGAGGTAGCCGAACTTCTGGATCCCGTGGCCCAGCCCGCGCCCCGCGACGCCGCCCCCGGCGACAGTGGACATCGACTGGATCATGTGGTAGCCCGATCCCCGTGGATCGGCGAAGGGATCGAGGAAACTCAGGATCCGCTGGACGCGGTAGGGACTGGTGGTGATGGCGATGAAGAGCCCCACCGCTGCGGGGACGGCGAAGATCGCGAACTGCCAGATCCGCGCACCCGCGGCGATGAGCAGGACGCACAGCGCGGTCGCGACCAGCACACCGGTCCCGAGGTCTTCGAGCACGATGAACCCGGAGACCACAGCGATCGCGGCAACCGCCGGAAAGAGCCCGAAAGGGAAGGACTTCAGCCGCCCACCGAGGGCCGCGGCGTACCAGGCGAGCAGCGGGATCATCCCCCACTTCGCAAACTCGCTGGGCTGCACGGACCCGACGACGGGCAGCGCGATCCAGCGGGCCGAGAAATTGACCTCGCGTTGGATGCTCGGGACGTAGACCAGCGCCAGCAGCCCCAGCATCGCGAGCGAGCCGGCGACGAGGCCCGCGTACAGATAGCCCATCGGCGCGTGGGGCGCCGGGGTGACGAGGCCCGCGAGACGGCGGACCGGCAGCAGGGCGCAGATCGCGAACGCGATCATGGAGACGACCAGCAAGGCGGCAGGCCTGCTGGTGACGATGCTCATCGTGTCGAGCATCGGCGCGGGCGACACGGCTTCGAGCCCCGCGATGCCGTCGGGGACGGGCGTGACGGTCATCCCGGCGGAGTTGACCATGACCACACCGATCACCAGGAGGGCGAGCGTGCACAGAAACACCAGGCTCGATCGGGTCGGCATTGGCGTTCTATCGGCGCGGCGGCGCGGTTCGCTGCAAGGAGTGAATGTCTCGGGCCGGGACGCGGGCCGGAACGTTCGGCCCTGGACCGGTCAGGGAGTAAGCGCGGGTTCGCTGAAGGGGATCTCGAGGGCGTACTCCCCCTTGTCGAGTTCGCTCTCCACGCGGTAGCCGCACTTGTGGAAGACGCGGAGCATGCCGCTGTTCTCGGCGAGGACGGAGGCGGTGAACCCCGCGATTCCGTTGGTCTGGGCGACGCTCACGAGGGTTTCGATCAGGGCGGTGCCGATGCCCTTGTTCTGCCACTCGTCCTGCACGAGGAACGCGGCTTCCGCCAGGTTGGTCCGCGCGTCGCGGAGGTAATGAGCGATACCGAGCATCTCGGCGTTCTCGCCGCGGCCCGCGAGGACGACGAGCCCCATGTCGGACTCGTAGTCGATGCGGAGCAGGTTCTGGATCTTCTCGTGCGGGAGCGTCTTGAGCATCTGGAAGAACCGGTAGTGGATTGATTCGGGGGACAGCTTGTAGAACAAGTCACGAACGCGGGCCTCGTCGGTGATCTTGAGCGGACGCATGAACACGTCCGTGCCGTCGCGGAGCTCAAACGTGCGTTCGAGCTCTTCGGGGTAGACGGGCGTCTTGATCGGCATCTCGATCTGATCGGCGTAGACGAGGTTGCGGGCCTTCGCCTCCGAGAGCAGCCAGGGACGGAAACGCGGGTGGGCGATCTCGATGAGCGCCATCGCCCGCTCTCGGATGGTCCGCCCGTGCAGGTAGGCGACGCCGAACTCGGTGACGACGTAGTGGACATCCCCGCGGCTCGTGACCACGCCCGCGCCGGGCTTGAGGTGCGGGACGATGCGGGAGAATGCCTCGTCGTGCGCGGTCGAGGGGAGCGCGATGATGGGCTTGCCTCCCTTGGACCGGGCGGCACCGCGGGTGAAATCGACCTGCCCGCCGATGCCGCTGTAGAACAGATCGCCCAGGGAATCTGAGCAGACCTGCCCGGTGAGGTCGACCTCGATCGCCGAGTTGATCGCGACCATCTTGTCGTTCTTGGCGATGACGAACGGGTCGTTGGTGTACTCGGTGGGCCGGAACTCGACGAGCGGGTTGTTGTGGATGAAGTCGTAGAGCGTGCGCGAGCCCATCACGAAGCTGGCGACGATCTTGCCGCGGTGGAGGGTCTTGGCGCGGTTGTTGATCACGCCCTTCTGGACAAGCGGGATGATCCCGTCGCTGAACATCTCGGTGTGGACGCCCAGGTCCTTGAGATCACCGAGGTAGCCCAGGACGGCGTCGGGGATCGAGCCGATGCCGAGTTGGAGCGTCGAGCCGTCCTCGATCAGCCCCGCGATGTGCTTTGCGATCCGGCTCGCCAGTTCGCTGGGCGCACCCTGGGGCGCTTCGATCACGGGGCGGTCGCTGGGGACCAGCGCGTCGATATCGCGGGTGTGGATGAAGCAGTCGCCCAGCACGCGCGGCATGTTCTCGCAGACCTCGGCAATGACGATCTTGGCGCTCTCGGCGGCCGACTTGACGATGTCGGTCGCGGCCCCGAAGCTGCAGTATCCGTGCTCGTCGGGGGGGCTCACGCAGATGAACGCAACATCGATCACCACGCGTTTGCTGCGGAAGAGGGCGGGGATCTCAGAGAGGAAGATCGGGGTGTAATCCGCACGCCCCTGCGCCACGGCTTCCCGGACATTCGGGCCGATGAAGTACGCGTTGTGCCTGAACTTCTGCTGGAAACTTGCCTCGGCGTACGGGGCGATGCCGAGCGTCAGGATGTGGACGATCTCGGTGTCACCGATGTCTGCGCGATCGGTGAGCGCCTCGACGAGCCGTTGCGGTTCGGCGGCGCCTGAGCCCACGAAGATCCGCTGCCCCGGCTTGACGCACGCGACCGCCTCCTCTGGAGTACGGATCTTGTCGCTGTGCGCGGTCTGCCACGGGGTGTGCTGCTGACCAACCACGATGAACTCCTTGATCGCAGAGATCTATGATGGGACGGGACGGGATGAGACGGACTCGTACACCGCGGAACGACACTCGGCCGAATCGTGAGAAACCGGGACGACCATGACGGCCCACACACTGCTGGTGACCGATGACGCGATGCTCGAGCACGACACGGGATTCGGGCACCCCGAGTGTGCGGATCGGCTGCGGGCCGCGTGTCGCGCGATCGAACAACGGCAGTTTTCTCATGTCTGCTGGGGGGCCGCCCAGCCCGCGACCGATCGAGACATCCTCGCGGTTCATTCGGCAGAACACATCGAGTGGATCGCTTCGCTGAGGGGACGCGTGACAGCGATCGACCCGGACACGGTGCTCTCGGCCGGGAGCGTGGACGCGGCGTACATGGCCGCGGGAGCAACGCTCCGCGCGGTCCGCGCGGTGACCGAAGGCGACGCGAGGAACGCGTTCGCGCTCGTGCGCCCGCCCGGGCACCACGCCGAGCCCGACCAGGCGATGGGCTTTTGTCTTTTCAACAACATCGCGATCGCGGCCGATGATGCGCGCCGCCGGGGGGCGTGCGATCGCGTCATGATCGTCGATTGGGATGTGCATCACGCAAATAGTACCCAGCAGGTCTTTTATTCGCGGGATGATGTGCTGCTTGTTTCGCTGCACCAGTACCCGCTCTTCCCGGGGACGGGCCGGCTCGATGAGGTCGGGGAGGGCCCGGGGATCGGCTACACCGTGAATCTCCCGCTGCGGGCCGGGCAGGCCGACGCGGCGTACCTCTCGCTGTTCGAGCGGATCATCCTCCCGATCGGCGACGCCTACAGGCCGGATCTTGTCCTCGTCTCCGCCGGCTTTGACGCGCACGCCGACGACCCGCTCGCGGATATGCGCGTTTCAACCGACGGATTCGCGACGATGCTTGCCTACTGCCGAGGCATCGCCGACAAGCACGCGGAAGGCCGGCTGGCGTTGGTCCTTGAAGGGGGATACCACCTCGGAGCCATCGCCGAGAGCGTGAGCGCGTGTGTCGCGGGGCTCGGGCCGCGCGGAGACATTGACGATCACCCTCGCTGCGCCCCCCCACTGGCACCAGATCTCGACGAGTTCCGGCGTTTCCACGCGCGCCGCTGGGCATGCCTGCGGGACCCGCGATAACCCCGGGTGGTCGGGCCTCGGTTCGCATCGAAAGGCGCTCAACGCCAACCTGGCCGCTTCAGGTCCGCGGACTCGGAATTGGAATCGATCGGCGCAGCCGACTGCCGGTTCTCGGACTTTGCTCACGCCGAACCGATTGTGAGCGGGAACTTGCGTTGGTTGAGAAGAGCCGCCTTGCTCTCACGGCGGGCTCGGAAGCGTCAGAAGAAATGGGCGAGGAGGGATTCGAACCCCCGAAGACGTACGTCAGCAGATTTACAGTCTGCCCCCTTTGGCCACTTGGGTACTCGCCCTGCCGTTGTTCGGCGGGGGGCATGATAGCCGGCGTTGGGGCGGGCGTTCCACCGGATCTGCCCCCACAGTTGGCATGATCTCCCGGGCACCGAAAACCGCTTGCATTCCGGCGCAGACCTGCGAAGATCCGCTGATGAGGGAGGTTTCGATGTTCAGATGTGCTGGTTCGAAGTCGGTTTTTGTCGCCGCGGGGATCGCGGCCGCTGCGGTGTCCGGGGCCTCGGCGCACGCCGGCATCCGCGTCGTCGCGTCCTTCCCGGCGAGCGACATCGACGTTCCCTCATCCGGCGCGGTGGTGCCGCTGCAGGTCTCGGGGCTGAGCGAGCTCGTCAGCGGGTTCGGGATCACCGGAGAATGGGTCGGTGTCGTGCGCGACAACGGGGGCGGCGTGAACCCCTGGCCGCTCGATTTCGGCGTGCATGTCTCGACACCCGCGGGAGTGACGCGTTCGAGCCCCGCGCCCTGGTTCGGCGATGTGTCCATCGCGGACTATCCGGTCGCCGACGCCTTCGACGGGTTCGGCGGCATCGATCCGAACGGCGAGTGGCAGATCGCACTCGATTCGGGCAACCCTTCGCCGTGGGTCGCCGGGCTGCGGGACGTGACGTATCACCTGCTGGCCGAGTCGGGCGCTGATCTCGAATTCGGGTACTCCGAGAGCACTCAGCAGGGCAACGCATGGAGTCGTCCGTTCTTCATCGAGGGCGTGTCGGGGCTGGGCCCCGTCGACTATCACGTGCTCGAGTTCACGGTGAGCGTCTCGGGGCTCTACTCGTTCGAGAGCCTGCTCGCCAGCGGGGGCGATCACTGGACGTGCCTGTACAAAGACGACTTCCTCGACATCCTCCCGCTTTTGAACCTGCACGAGTACAGCCTGGGCAACGGGTTCAGCCCGTTCGACGTGCCCCGCGGCGAGTCGAGCTTCGACCAGCTTCTGCTCGAGGGCACGACCTACTACTGGGTCACCAGCCAGTGGGCGTCTTTCTCGGCTTTCAGCGAGTTCACCAACACGATCAGCGGGCCCGGCGAGGTGCTCGTGGCGGGCGCGGGCTGCAACGCCGCAGACAACGCCGAACCCTTCGGCGTGCTCGATCTCGCGGACGTCCAGGGGTTCGTCGGCGCGTTCCTGAATCAGGAGCCCGCGGCGGACGTCGCCGCTCCCGAGGGCGTGTGGGACCTCGCCGACGTGCAAGGGTTCGTTGTCGCGTTCAACGCGGGCTGCCCCTGAGCATGGGATGCCCTTGTTCGCGTGATCCGAAATTCACGCGGGTCGGGTCAGGTCAAGCCGAGCGCGTTCACCATGAGCGCGTGCAGTTCGTAGTTCTCGATGCGGTGCGTGAGAGACTCCGACCCGGGGCCGAACGCGGTGGCTTCGACGTGCTCGGCGGTGTGGTTCTTGCTGACAAACGCGATGCCGTAGTGGTCGGCCATGACCTTGCCGACCGCGCTGACCAGCGAGTTGGCGCCGCGGAACGGATCGACTCGCTCGCCGCGTGTGGGCTTGAGCGCCCAGTCGACCTGCTCATCGGAGAGTGTTACGCCCGCGTGCTCGCGGACGAGATCGCGGAGCCCGCTGGCCCAATCTTCGCGCGGCCTTCCGCGGAGTTGGCCGAGCATCCATGACAGCGTGTGCGTGGTGCCCAGCAGCGTGTCGAGGCCCCGCCTGGCTTCATCGCCGTAGAGCGTGAGTTGGGGGCCGCCGTTGCCATGGTCGGTGGTGATGATCACCAGCGTGTCGTCCAGGCCTTCTTCCCGTTTCCGGTCGGCGACCCAGTTGGTGACCGCCTCGATCGTCTCCTCGAACGCGAGTTGATCGTGAAGAATCGCGGGGAAATCGTTGGCGTGCCCGCCGTGATCGACCCGCCCCGCCTCGACTTGCAGCACGAACCCGTTCTCATGCTTCGACAGCCGCTCGATCGCGAGCATCGCCATCTCGCGGATGTGCGGCTCGGTGTCGGGCCGATCGAGCTCGTAGCTCATGTGATCATCGGTGAAGAGCCCGAGGAGCCGGCCTTCGACGCCCGCGGCCCGCCGCATCGACGAGGCGTCGCGGACGATGGTCAGATCCGGATGGCCCGCGAGCAGATCGTCGGAGAAGTTGCCGGCGCCCCCGCCCAGCAGCACGTCCACACCTCGCTCGAGTTCCTGCTCGGCGATGATCTTCTCCATGCTCCGTCTCGGGACGGTCGCGACGAACGAGGCCGGCGTCGCGTGCGTGATCCGCGCCGTCGAGACGAGCCCGGTCGCCTTGCCGGCTCGCTTCGCGGAAACCAGAATCGGTTCGAGCTCGCCTTCGTTGGTGTCGAAGCAGATCGACCCGTTGTAGAGCCGACGCCCGCAGCCCCAGGCCGACCCGCCGGCTGCGGAGTCGGTGACCAGCGAATCCGCCGCTCGCGTGGACATCATCGAGCGGCGCACGCCCGGCTTGCTCCAGAGGTTCGCCCAGTGCGAGCCCGATTCGGGAGACCCGCCTCCACGCTCGCGCATCACCATGTCGGCGATGGTGAACGTGCCGATGCTCATCCCGTCGACGACGAGGAAAATGACGTTCTTCGCTTTCCCAGCGCTCGGCTTTGGGCCAGTCCTCTCGGGCTGCGACCGTGCCGACGCGAGCCCCCCGGCCGCGAGCAGGCCCACGCCCGCGCCGAGAACAGCACGGCGACTTGGATGCCGCTCGGGCCGGCCACGCGGCCGCCGAGTTGATTGTTCGTGCTCGGGTTGCATCGGCGTCTCCTCCGCGGCCCGCGTTGCGCGGAGCCGTCCTCAAGCGTCCCGGGAGGGATTCGAACCCCCGACCGGCGGATTAGAAGCCCGCAAGAAAAACGCGAAAACCGCTATTTTTCCCGCTCGTAAAGGCGGGGCTTTCACCGACTAACCCCGGTGAGCAACCCCGAACGGCGGACCTCGGTCACTATACTCGCACGGATTCTTGCCATGCCAGGACCCCGCAGCATGCCACAAGCCAACAAGAAACACAACCTTCACACCCCCGCAGACGACGCCCCCGTCTGGCCCTTCCCCGAGATCGTCCGGCTCACCCCCATCGTCCGGCTCAACCAGTGGACCAAGAAGCACGCCGGCAAACGCTACTACTTCGGCACCCTCGACGACCCCGCCGCCGCGCTCCAGTGCTGGCGGCTCGACTGGCCCGCCATCACCGCCGGCGAGCCCCGCCCCACCCGCTCGACCGCCGGGCGGCCCGGCACCCCCGGGTGCCAGCTCCGACGCGTCATCGCCGCCCACCTCGAGTCGGTCGCACGCCGCGTCCGACGCGGCGAGCTCGCCCCGCGCACCGCCCGCGAGTACGACGAGATCGCCGCCGTCGTCGACGACGAACTCGGCTCCCGACCCGTCGGCGCCCTCGGCCCCGTCGACTTCGAGAAACTCCTCGACGGCCGGTGGGGCGACCTCGCGCCCGACTCGCGCCGCAAACGCGTCACCCTCACCAAGGCGATCATCCGGGGCGGGTGCGACCTGCTCGAGGTCGAGCCCCCGAACTTCGGCAAGGGCTTCAAGAGCCCGCCGCAGAAGCTCATCCGCCGGCAGCGCCGCGAGTCGGTCGCCGGCAAGCACTTCGAACGCTGGGAGATCCGCCGCATGCTCGCCCGGTGCGACGCCCAGTCCCGCGAGCCGGGCCCCGCCGATTGGGCGACCAGCAAGGCGTGCATCCTGCTCGCGATCAACGGGGCCCTCGGGCAGAGCGAGATCGCGACGCTCCGCGCCGACCGCTGCGACCTGGGCGGCGGCTGGATCGACCAGGACCGGACCAAGACCGACGCCGAGCGACGCGTCCCCCTCTGGCCCGAGACCGTCGCCGCCATCAAGGCCGCCAGGGCATCACGCCGGGGCACGCCCGCCGCGCGGTCCCCCCTGCTGCTCACCACCAAGGCGGGCGGCCCGCTCGTGCACGGCAAGACCGACGGGATCGATCTCCGCTTCACCCGCATCCGCGACGGCGCCCTCGCCCGCCCGCGGGGGAGCTTCTACTGGTTCCGGCACACGTGGATCACCGTCTCGACCACCGCGGCCGTCCCCGCCGCCGAGCACGCCCGCAAGATCATCTGCGGGCACGTCCTCACCGACGTGCACGACCGGTACGTGAGCGAGTTCCCGGCGGACATGCTGCGGGCCGTCAGCGACCACGTGCGGGCGTGGCTCTGGCCGAACCTCGCTCGACAGGGTGCGGCCGATTCCTGACCGGCCCCCCCCCATCCTTCCGCGCGGGTCAGCCGGGGTGCCCGGAGGCGTCGCCCTCATCCGGCAGTAAATCCGCCTCGAGCTTGCGGACCATCGCCATGGCGATGACCGTCGGACGCAGCACGGCCTCGTTGTGTTCCGGGTGCGTCCCGGTCGGCAGAATCGCGAGCATCTCGTCGCAGATGGCGAGGCATACTTTGAGGTGCACCAAGATCTGCCTATGGATGATCTCGGGCCGGTAGGCCGGCACTTTGGTCGGGAGGATGATCAGCTCGCCGTCGCCGAGCTCGATGGCCGTTGCCGCGACATCGAGCACTGATTCGATCGTGCTCAGGTGCGTGTACTCGCTCAGCTCTCCGTACACCCGCGCGTACTCCTCCCCGAGGGCCGCCGCGTGAGCGACACGCCTGGGGCCGCCGCCCTTCCTGCCGGGGAGTGGCCCCGCGGTGGCGGTCCTGATCTGTCGCAGCCGCGATGCGATCTCGAACTCATGCCGAACCACCGCGATCGCTCGCGAGCTGTAGCCGCCCAACAGAGCCGCCCGCGTGATCTCGACACCGGACACGAAGGCGTGGATCAGCAGCAGCCGCGCACGAAGCGACTCGTCGTCGCCGGGTGCCGAGTAGAACGGGACGAGTTGAAATCGCGAGAACGCCGCATTGATGAGGGCGAACGCGTTGCCGAAGTCGTGGCCCATCGCCGCGTCGGCCTGCGCCCTGCTCGCGGCGGCGTACCCGTCCGCGCGTGAACCGAATCGCTTGCCCTCAACGAGCAAATCCTCGATCTCTTTGGTTGTGAAATTGAGCGTCTCAGCCACCGACCCATCGTACCGATTGTCAGGTGGGCGGCGGATCGGTCGCCGATTGCTGTCGGCTCAGTCCTCGGTGGCCGTCTTCGCCTTCCGCGCTTCGCTGTGTTTGAGGAGATAATGCTGCATCAGTGCCATCGACTGCCAGATTCGGTTCGCGGCATCCTTGCTGCCGATCGTCTCCGCGAACTCGGCGACGTCCTCGAGGACATGAGCGCAGAAGACACAGTGCGCCTCCATCATTGCGGACGCCCAGTACTCAACGAGCTCGGGCTCGATGCGGGCGACTTGCATTTCGCCCTCCCCCATGCCGGCCGGAACCGGCACTGTTCTCGTGGTAAAATCTGCGATAGCTTCGACGGACGAGAGGTGAGCGATATCGCTCAGGTTTCCATACAGAACGTCGAAATTTTCATTGAGTGTCTTGGCGTGCGGGACCTTCTTTTTTCTGAATGCGCCGCTGTCTTTGAATTCGTATTTGCCCTCGCGGAGCAGGCGGATTCTCGAAGCATGCTCAATCTCTTGCCGAAGAAGTGCGGCAGCACGGATGTAGAACCCCTGGAGGATCGCGATGCGCGTGATCTGGCTCCCCGCGACGAAAGCGGTTGCGTAAACCAGGAACTGGGATCGTCCGTCTCTGTCGCTGAATTTGCCTTTAAATTTCAGCATCTCGACTTGGGAAAATCCCGCGTTGATTGCGAGAACCCCGAGGCGCATTGCCTCGCCAAATAAATCCTGGGTCTCCTGGCTCACGTCGGACGCGCATTTGTAGATATGTCCATGGAACTGCTGACCAACACGCAATATCGCATCGCGATCTTCTGGACTCACCGTGATTCCGCCGTCCATGTTGTTCACCGCCGCCTTGTCATGGGATGCGTATGAGCCGATACCAACGGCTTCGCCACCTTCAACCCGAGCCATCAGAGTCTTCGCTAACAGTACTGCCTGGATCGCCCTCACCAATCCGGTCTTGCAGCCTGAGCAGATACGTACCGCCGACCATCCCTGCCTTGACGATTGCGCGGGCGAGATCGAACTCGCCAGTATTGTTTGCGAATTCTGCAAGCTCTTCGCAGATGGAGCAGCACAACAGAAGATGGACCAACATATGGTCACGCGCTACCCAAGCTTTGAATCTCGGCTCGATAAGAGGCACCGCTACTGATGCGGCACCTTCACGGATATGGATGTCCGCGCCAAGGCTGGTGATCGATTCGAGCGTTGAGGCGTGCGCATGCTCGCTGAGTTTGCCATAAAGCCGGCCGAGACGGCTGTCGAGGGTTGTCGGGGGGGCGACCTTTCGGCCGTCGAATCCCCCGCACGGCTTCACTTTGACCTCGTTGCGCCTGAATTGTCGCACACGTGATGCGATCTCGAATTCCTGCCGGATCAGTGCCGCGGCGCGCATGTTGTAACCCCCGAGAATCGCGATGCGAGTCAACTGGGTACCGGCGATGAACGAACAAATGTACAGATTCCTGTGCGCGAGGGATCCAGGATCGGTGATGTTGCCGCTGTACTTCAGTTGCCGCGCGTAGGAAAATGCCGCGTCGAACGATTGGACAATCGGCTGGAACTCGTCACCAAATAGGGCCGATGCTTTTCGAGTCGATCTCGCTCCCGCGATGGCAACAAGCTGGCCGTACCGCTTGCCAGCGTCCATGATCTCATCGAATTCCTTCCGATCTACGCCTTCAATCTCTTCCATGTGGTGATCCTACCCAGCCTTAAAGATCGGTCCCACTCCGAAGCTTCCGGACATCCCACGTCCCCAGAATTGTTCCGCCGCAACTCCTTCACGCTATTTGCTCGGGATTTTCGCCGCATGCCTAGTGATCGCGACGAGTCACGTCGGCGGACTGCCGCGGGTGCCGCGGGTTTCCCATTGACTCCGTCTCGTGTGCACCGTTCTCAGTAATTCTTAGAATATCTCGGACCTTGATCTTCGCGCGTCGGGTATAGAAGACCCGCGGCACCCGCGGCTTTTGGACCGTCGCCCGCGCACGAGAACGCGGCCCCGAGGGGACGCGGAGTCCCCGGGGCCGCGGGTCGCGGCGTGTCCGCACGTTCGCTTTCGTCCCGGCCCGCCGTCTCTATGGGGGTTGGCCGGAGGCCAGCAGCAGCCGGCTATCTGCCATTCGATCCGGCGTCACCCGACCCGATCCCAAAAAGTGCGCCGCGGCGCACTTTTCGCCCTCCGCATTCGGGGTCAACCCCGGCTCCGACCCCACCGGCTCCCCGCCGACATCGAGCGACCAGTCGACACCACCGGTTGCGGTGCCCAAATGTTTGTCATGACAAACATTTGGGTGAACCCGCAATTAGCAGTTCCCCGCTAGGTCCCGAAGGTCGACATGCTTCTCGACGACGCCGGCATGCTCGGGGCGGGCTTCACGAGACCCCTCCCGCCTCGGCCGTTCGGATCGAATCGCGCAGCGATGCCCGGGCCTCGCGGATCTCGGTCCGCGCCGACTTCGGTCGCCTGGTTGACTTGGTGGGGGTCGCGGCCGATTCGCGGACCGGCTCGCGGAACATGATCCGGAGCCGTCCGTCACGCATCCGCGTCGTCTGGATCGAATTGCCCGAGCGGCGGGCGAGCCCGTCGAGCAGGGCGTCGAGCGGCGCGTGCTCGATGGTGTTGGCGATGTCGCTCACGCGGCACCCCCTGACGGGTTGCCGGTCTTGCCGGGTCGATGGGTGGTCTTCAATGGGCGTCCGATGATCCGCTGATCAGCCGCGTTCCCTTTCGCTTCATCGGGGCCGGATGTGAATCGCCCCCCGCCGGGGGCGACTCCGCCGGCCGGCCGATGTCGGCCTTCGGTGAGTCTGCATCGACCATACCGCGCGACGGGGCGAACGTCCCAACACGCGGCGTGCACGAAGGGCAGAAAGTGCGGATTCTCTCGAAACCTGCAAAACGCACCCGATTCGGCGGGTGACCTCGCTCGTTTCCCATCCGCGGAGCTTTCCGGGCGTGCACCCGACCGACCCAACTACCCGGCCCCATAGCCTAAGAATCGGCCCTCACTGGCCCGCAGGAGCGGTCGCCGGGTCCCCGTCGCCGCCGGGTTGCGGTCGGGTGGGGCGGGTACGCGCTCGTCATCCGGCCCCCGCGTCCGGCATGCCCGCGAGTTCATCGCGGGAGACCACTCGGTACTCGTCGTCGGGTCCAGGGTGGCCCGGCCTGCGGACCTCAAAGATGCGCTGCGTCGGACCGTCTCCGGTCGGGAGGCAGACCTCGTATCCGGCCGTCTCGAGCGCCGGCTTCAGACGCCGCAGGTCCCCGCTGAGCTTGCGGGGCGTGACCTTGAGTTCTTTCGGCGTATTCCCGGCCGGTGTGATCGCCGCGAGGATCTGCCCGGCGGTCCCTCGCACTGTGCCGGCTCGATCGACGACGGCGAGCAGGTAGGGCGTGATCGCGGAACTCTCGAGCACGTCCTCGGCGACCCGCAGCTCCTGACCGCCGTACGTCGCCAGGGTGCTCGTGCCGGCGGTCTCGTCCATCGCGGCGAGGAACCGGGCGAAGTCCGCCATCCGCGGCATCTCCTCGAGCTCGACGGCGTCGATCACCGCGAGCGCGTCGGCGAATCGGTCGAGCAACGCGCCGAGGATCTTCGGGTGCGCGGACGCGAACTTGCGGGTGAGCTCCTCCTCGATGCGGCGTTGCCCGGCCGGGATCTGTGCGAGATCGGCGACCAGCATCCGCTCCGCGAAGTCGCCCCGGATCGCGGTGACTTCGATCGAGTTGAGGATCGCGGCCCTTCGGAAACTCGCGGCCGTCACGCCGCCGTTCGTGTACAGCTTCCGCTTGAGGAACCCTCCCCCCGTGCACAGGCGGCAAAGACTGTCCGACAGGTCGTTGCTGATCGCAGAGACGTTGTCGAGCAGGACGACACGCGAGCTCTGGGCCGCCATGATGAGCTGCTCGTTATCCCGCGGCGGCTGTCGGTCCTCGCAGGTGGTCGGATCAACAAGCCTCGCGAGCAGCCGCGTCGCCGAGCTTTTCCCCGTGCCCTGGCCCCCACTCAGCAGCAGGATCGGGCAGGGCGTCGCGGGTCGCCAGCACGCGAGCATCCACCCGACGACGATGTCGAGCTGCTCGGGCGCGAGATTGATGAACTCCCGCAAGGTGTCGATGTCACCGCCCCGCTCGGGCGTCGGCATCGCTCCGGTGAGCGGTGTTCGCCGGAACGGCGTCGGGGACCGGTCGAGCACGTCCCATCCCCCGCCGGTGACCCGGATCGCCCGGCCGGTCTCATCGCCGAGATCGATGACGGCCCCGGGCTCATCGCCGATCGCGGCGACGCGGATCGGGATCGGCTCGGCGTCGGCCTGCCTCGCTTCCGATTTGATCACACGCATCGCGCTCGTGATCGCTTCGCCGGACGCCGCGTCCCCGGTGGAGGCGAAGTACGCCGCGGCGAGATCGTCATCGAAGGATCCGTCGTCAAGATCGGCGGCGATGTTCGGGCCCTCGCGCGGGATCGCGAAGAGCGCACCGCCCTCGCTGGATCTGGCGAATCGGTACCCGGCCCTCGCGAGCTCGATGAGCTTCTTGGCCGCGCTCGGCTTGCCGCTCCTGGCGGGCTCGTCGCTGACCTCGTGAACGGTGTAGCCCGCGGGGAGTTTGAATGGGTCGGTCGCCTGGGTCATGCTGGGTCGACCTCCTCGCCCAGGATCTCACGCACCCGATCGACCGATGTTTTGTAGCCGAAGATCGTGGCCCATGCGACCATCGGGGGCGGTGGATGACCGATGGCGATGATCGCGGCCGCGATCGCCTCGAGCTCGGAGCAAGGCCGGATCGGGCCCGCCGAGTTCTCCCACCGGCCGACGAGGACGGGGCGGAGTGCGATCATCTCGGCGATGTCAACGTGGACCCCGGCGCCGCGCGTCCTCCCGACAAAGGGCGAGTCATCGAGCGCTGACGCGCGGATCAGCGATCGCCAGTCTGAGACAACATGGACCGCCGCCGGCGTGAGCCCGCCCGACGCTCGATCGAGCAACCACTCGAATGGGTTCTCCAGCCCGGTGGGGAGATAGAGCCCGTCGGGCGGTATGTAGCCCTCGATCCGGCACCCGTCTGGCCCGATGAGATCGAGCCCCGTCAGGATTCCGAGGCCCGAGTAAATCGGGATCACGAACCCGGTCGGGCAGTCCCCCCTGACCATGCGGCGGCCGCCGGCGGTGAGCACGCTCGCATCGACGTAGCCCGGTCCGAGGTCGATCCGCGAGTGCTCGGCTTCGGCCGCGATCGGCACGATCTGCTTGAAACGCTCGGCGTGCTCCGGGTTCGATTCGAACGCCGCTCTCGCCTGGGCCAGGATCGTCTCGGGCAGGGCATCGAAGAACGCCCAGTGTCGATCGTCGCGGAGCATGCCCCGGTTCTTCAGCTCGCGTCGGCCGTCCGCCGTCCTCGAGAGTTCGCGGGCCTGTCGGAGGTCATCGACTGTCCCGGGGATCTCCCGTCGATGCTGTTTCTTGCCTTTGGGTCCGTCCATCGGGGTCTCCTGCGGTGGCCTGCCTTGCGAGCCATTCGCGCGTGTCTTTGCAGTCCGCCGGGGGCATCGCCATCCGCAGCGGCTCGGTCTTCCATGCCTTGCCCAGGTCGATCGCGACGGCCTTTGCGCCGTCGCGACCCGGCCAGGCTCCGTTTTTCTTCTTGTCGTTCTCGCCGATCGCGATGGCATCACGCCCGCGGAGCAGATCCGCGAGCATGCGAACGATCGCCTTGCCGGCCTTCGCGCTCGGCCGCCCCACCGCCGGGTATCCCGCGGTGATCGCCGCCGCGGTGTCGCTCGCCCCCTCAACGACCCAGACCGCGCCCTCGAGTTCGCCGATCGTGTCGGGGTAAAACAACCCGAGCCGGCCACCCTTCAGCGTCATCTTCTTGCCGCCATCGACCGGACGGGTGTTGATCCCGACGATCCGGCCCGCCGCGTCGCGCATCGGGAACGTCCATGCGTCGGCCCTCGCGAGCGGTGCCCCGAGGTGCTCGTTGATGTCCGCGACCGTCGCGTACCCGACGCGCAGCAGCCGCAACGCGTCCGCCCCGACACCGAGCAGGCTCGCGAGATCCTCGACCCGAGCATCGGTCGCCTGGGACTCGAAACGCTGCTGCATCGGTGCCCAGTCGATCACCGGTCGATCGTCTCGCGGGTACCGCGTCCGCGTGCCGCGCTGCCGGGGTGATCCGTCCGAGCGGGTCGACGCGAACCCGTCCCGGCTCGAGAGCCCGAGCGATCTCATGACCTCGCCGTACCGGCAACCGGCGTGACAGCACACGAGCACGCGGCCGTCGTCGCCCCGGCTCACGCTCAGGCTGGGCGACGAATCCTCGTGTGATGGGCACCGGGCGGACCACCTGGAGCCGCCGCCGGTCGGGCCGCAGCCCGCCTCGGCGAGCGCGTCGATGATGGTGCGCAGCGGGTCATCGCTCACGGACGGGTACCCCCCCTGGCGACGAAGTCCTCGAGCTCGCGACGGGGGATGAGCACCCTTCGGTTCGCGTGTACCGCACCGAGTTCGCCCCGCTTGATCAGCCGGCGGACCGTCCGCTCGGAGACCGCGAGGATGTTCGCGGCCTCGGCGATCGAATTCATCTGCCGCTCGTGCGCGGGTGGGGTTCGGCCGATCATGCCGGCACCTCTGGGGCGATCGGGCCGAGGCGACCGTGGTGCAGGGCATTGAGGTCTGAGAGACGGAGTCGCGTCGACCGACCGACACGGACAAAGGGCAGCGTTCCATCGTCGACGAGGGCCGCGAGGCGGGCCGGCGTCGTAGTCAGGAGCAGGGCCGCGGTGTGAACATCGATGAGCCGCGGATACCGGTCTGGGATCGCGGGCGGCAACGGTTCGAGAGACGGGGTTGCAAACATTCTGGGCTCCTTGTCGATACGGACTGCTCAGGCAGTGCCGCTCGTGACAGGAGTACCAGCCGTCATCGATGTAGTCGTCACGAAAAATCGCGACGGATGGGTGTTATTCGCATTCGCCGAACTTGATCGTTGGCTTATTTTCTGGGGGCCAATGAAGCCCAGTCTTTCGACAGCGACACCAGGACCGGGCCGAACGTCTCGCCCTTCCCGCTCGGCTCTGCCTGGCCCCAATAGAGGGCAGCATCATCGACACGGGATCTGTTGAAGCGGATGGCGGAAAGTGTGTCCGAAATCCGCTTCGCCTTCGTTCCGTCTCGCCCGCGAGACCGATCACCCGAAGAATGGCCGGGAGGGGCCGAGTGACTGAGGGCGTTTCGGATCGTCCCCTTGGAAACGGCACCCTCGCCGATGCACTCCGCGTAGGTGTTCAAATCGGTAATCCGTTCCTCGGTCAGAGGAGTCCCATCACCGCCATCCGACGTGGCGTGGTTGAGAAGCCTTCTCGCTGCTGCGAGCCGCTCGCCTTTGGCCTCCGAGCGTTTGGACGCCTCCCGGATCTCGCCGAGGTGCGCTTCAATCTCACGGAGCGACGCACGGACCCCGGCATCCGTAGAACGGTCGAAGCGAACACCGCTGTCGAAAGTCGCGGCCCATGCGAAGTAGTCCGCGACGGTGCCGGGGTCGGACGGCAGGCCCTCGATCTGGCCTCGGAGGCGTGCGAGCGTCTCTGGATGTAGCTCGGCCTGGAGATTGCGCAACATGTCCTGATCGAACCGGGGCTCGAATTGAAACGGGCTGCAGATCCGGCCGACGTATTGGATCAGCCCGACGGGTGCCAATCGCGGTTCGCTGTCATCGGTTAGGGAGAGCGTCCCGCGGTTACGGTTCCGGATCGACTCAAGCTCGGCCTCCAAAAACTCATCTCGGCTTGTGTCGTGGATCGCCCACGCACGATCGATCAGCGTGATGATCTCGGCGAACCGACTAAATGCTCCGATGTGATCCTCGCCGAGTTCGTCAATCGCGAGGTCGGCCGCCATCCACCGATCTGATTCGTCGGCGTGGCACTGGGGGAAGTCGTCGCAGTCAGAGCTTGCAAGGAAGCTGATATGCCGAGCGATCACGATCGAGGCGAAGATCGGCTGGCCGGCGTGGGGCTCGACGTGCTCCGCGTAGGTCGCATTCGCACGGTCGATCCCGGCCCGGACCGCATCGATCGCGTGCTTCCGCCGTTCAGACATCGGGTCGGCGAACTCCCGCAGGACCCGCTCGACCTGGTCCCAATCGATCTCGCTCCTCGGCGAGACCGGTCCGATCTTCATCGACAGTGCGCTCATCGCATGCTCCCGTGTGCGGTCCGTGCTCACTAGACCAACATACTTACCACATGCGACCTGATCCGTCCGCGCCTCGCCGTGGAATCCGGCCGCATCACACTAAAAAACACGAGAAATTCGCGTTTCTTGCAAAACGCGAACTGGCCTGCTCGCGACCGCGACCCATCGCCACCTTGCCCCCGAGCCAACAATGATGCTGCCAAATTGCTCGCACGCGAATAACCCGCCTCGATCGCAGTTCGCGCACGCCGCGTTCGGCTCGTCGTGTGGTTAGATGTCGGTGCAATGAATCCCAACCACTCAACGACAACCGGGCCGGCTCGATCGGTGGCGTCCTTTCCGCCGTCCATCGGGAATGCATTGCCCGCCGCCGATCGGTCGGCCCCGCTGTCGTTGCGAAAGGACGATCACATGACCACCGCTGAAACCAAGACCGAACCGATGTCGCTGGGAGCCCGCTTCGCCCAGGTCCTCACCAAGCGACACCGAGACATGTCGCCGCGGGCGACTGCGACCATCGATCGGCTGATCCGGCGAGACCCGGAAAAACTCTCCGACGCCGAGGTCAACCAACTGATCGAGGCGTTCGAGATTCTCGATCTCCGGTCGCTTCGCGTGACTTGGTCCGATCTGAAGCCGGCAAAGCTCATCGAGGCCGTGCGGGCCAAGGTGCTCGGTACCGATCGGAGCCGTGAGCGGATCCTCGAGATCGCGGCGACTCGTGAAGACCTGGAAGCGGACATCCTCGAGCTCGAGGAGCGGAGGCTCGCCGCTGTCGCCGAGTGCGAGGCCGCCGAGCGACGCGTCGCCGAAGCCGACGCGAAACTCGCCCAGCGCAGGAACGATCGCAAAGCGAGAGCGGACCTGATTCGTGCATACAACACGGACCGTCGCAACTTCGAGCACCTGCCGTTTCAGGAGGTGGAGTAGTGCCGACGGAACCAGGACAACTCATCCGTGCTCAAGAGCGTGCACGACGGGCGCGCGAGGCGGCGGCCGCGAGCAAGACTGGGCCCTCGACCAAGGCGGGCGATGTTCTTCGCGCCGGGGCTCGCAAGGCTCGATCCGATCGATTGAAGTCGGAGAAGGCGAAGCCGGCGAAGAAGCAGCTGAGCCCGCCGAAGGCGTCGCCGCAACCCTCGACCGTCTCCGCCGGCGCCGTGTTCTACGCACTGCTGAGCCGCGAGGCGGAGCAGCGAGGCAGAGACTCGGCGTCTCGTTCGGCTGCCAAAACGTGGAAGGCCGTTGCGGATGCGCACCCGGCGATCCGCGAAGCGTTCGTCGCGGAGGAACGGGCGGGCGTGCCCTGGCGTCGGCACCTCGACTGCCGGGCCGAGTCGAAACTGCCCGCGGCGGAGGCGTGCGCCGACTACGTCACGACGGGCCTGTCGCTCGACGCGGCCCGCCGACGCATCGGCGAGCGGTGTCCGAACATCAGTGAGCATCACCGCGCGGCGACCGAGCCGATCGCGCGATTCTGATTCGTTGGCTCGTCCCGCCCACGGCGGCCCTCGCTGGCGGCCGAGGGTGTTTGCCGGAGTTCCTTTCGTGCAGCGCGGTCATGCCGTGACGCATTCGCCTCCCTGGGGATCCCATGCCCCCCAGGGGGGGATTTGGTGCCCCGCTCGCTGTCGCAGACATTCGCGGCAGCGAGCTTTCTTGGGGGTTGGTCATGCCCCCCGGGTCTCCGCCTGCGGCCGTTCGTTTGACCGGCCGCAGGATTCAGGCGTCGGCACGCCGGACCTTGCTCGCAGTCGCACGCAGGTGCGGCTGCGGGTTTCTTCGCGGGGCGCGGTCTCGCGTCAATTCACCCTCGGGGCGAGCGCTCGCGGGCCCCGGTCTCGAATCGATGGTGAACCATGCCCGACATCGTGACGACACTCGGCGCCGACGTTTCTGATCTCAAGGGCGGACTGCGACAGGCCGCACGCGAATACGAATCGCACAAGCGCGAGGTCTCTCGGATCGATCGGAAGTTCGGGGCCGACGCTGCCCGCGAGTTCGATCGCATCATCGGCAAGCAGAGGGCGATGCAGGACGGCCAGAATCGGTTTGCCCGCGCGGCGGGTCGGATGGCGGGGCGCGTCAAGGCCCACTGGGGGACGATCACCACTGTGATGGCCGCGGGGACGGCCGCGATGGCGGGTGGGATCGCTATGGCCGAGCGGTCGGTGAGCCGGTATGCCGAGCGGTACGAGTTCGCGGCCCGGCGCATTGAACTCGCGAGCGTCCGGATGGCCAAAGGCCGGGATAAATTCGACCGGAACATTTTTCTGACCTACGACACCGCGGATCCCGGGTCGGTCGGCTCGTCGCTCTACGGCGCAGCCGCGGCGGTGCAGGACTACCTCGCCGGCCTGGCCCGCGGCGGGGCGTACGGGGGATTCGATGAGATCGAGAAGACCAACCGCGGGCTCGACCGAGCGGAGCGGGTCGACCGGAACATCGTCAATGCGCGGAACGACCGCATGCTCCGCGCGTCGGACCGCGCGCGGCTGTTCTCTGAGCGTGGCCTGACGGGTGCGGCGACGATCGAGAAACTCCGGCTCCAGAAATTCGGCGAGTCGCAGAAACTCAACAGCGCAAACATCAACGCGGGCCAGCGGATGGACGCGATCGCCCGGCTTGAGGCGTCGTTCGAGCGGATGGCCCAGCGGTTCGAGCGGTTCGACGCCTCGGTCGACGCCGAGCGGGGGTACCGGTCGGCCGGGCTGCGGGCCGACGACGGGACCGTCGCCGGCAGGTTCCGGTCGCGTCGGAACATCATCCTCGCCGAGGCGGAGGCGTCGCGGCGGGGGATCGAGACCGGGGACGGGACGCCCGAGAGCCGGGCCGAGGCGCTCGAGCTGCTCGAGCTGCAGACCAAGCGACGCATCGATGCGCTCAACCGCGAGCGCGACACGCAGGCCGCGATCGCCCGGATCGAACGCGACCGCGTCGGGCTGATCGGGCAGGTCGGATTCGACGCCCGGCGGCGGATGGCCGCCAGCGAGGCCGAGCTCGCCCGGGCCCGGGCCCGCGGGACCATCACCGACGGGTTCGCACTCGCCGACGAGCTCGCCCGGATCGACGCGACCGAGTCGTCGACGCTCGCGGGGATCGGACGCGACGAGGCGGG
>DDFO01000014.1:33728-34021 GCA_002337215.1 Phycisphaerales bacterium UBA1926
CCCGCGGCCGCGCGGGCGACATGCTCGAGGGGCTGCGGATCGACCGGCTCCGCCGCCGCGGCAACACACAGGACGCAGAACGCGCCCAGATCCGTCTCCGTTTCGCCCAATACGAGCGGGAGCTGGTCTCGAGCCTCGGCGAGGGCGGGGGCGGGATGCTCGCGGGGCTGAAAGAAGAGATGAAGAAGGCCCTCGAGGACGTGGGGCTCGACGGGAGCCGGGACGGGACCGACGAGTCGGTCGCCCCCGCGCTGCTCGGGGGGTTCGCGGGTGTCCGCGGGCGGATCGGCGGG
>DDFO01000014.1:34120-42594 GCA_002337215.1 Phycisphaerales bacterium UBA1926
CGAGCGGATCGCCGAGAACACCGAGGGGAGCGTCGCCTTCGTGCGGCGGTGATCCGACCGCCGACGAGCATCGGATTCGAATAGGAGTAGGCCGTTGAGTTCGAACCCCACAAAGGGCGGGTCCCGATCCGTCCCCGCTGTATCCCCGCGCGCGTTCGTCCCAACCAAGGGCGGCGATGGCGGACTTCCCCCGCAATCGATCGGCTCCAACTGGAGCCGGAACGGCGAAGACGTGCTCTGCGGGAAGTCGATGCGGGGGACGCCATCCTGGGGCGAATACGAGGCGTCACTGGTCGAGACCGCAGACCCAACCGATCGTGCGCACACCGTGCACCGTCGCGAAACCGACAGCCGGGGGCGGTTGATCACCTCGGGGGGGGAGACGCTGGTCCCGCCCTCTGAGCTCCAGGCGGTTTGTGGCCATCGTCCCGGCCGGCAGCGCAGATACCCGCCGAGTCAGATGGTCGGGCCGGAGGGCCACCGTGTGTCTGTTGATTCGATGTTCGATCGGGCGGCCGCCGCGGCATGGCGACTCGAGGGCCAGGGCATCCCCCTGGGCTGGGGCCGGGCCGCGCGGCGTTCGAACACGGTCCCGATCCGGATTGAACTCTTCGCGTCGATGCTCGATCGCGACGAGGCGCGGGAGATCGCCCAGCCGCGGACGTTCGTCCGGCTCTCCAAGCGGGAGGCGGAATCCGAACGTGAAACCCAGGCGTGGCTCGATGCCCACGATCGATGACGCGGGCCCGTCCGGTCGGGTCGCTCGGGTTGCATGATCGATCATCTCGCAACCCGAGCAGCGTCACGCCCCCCGCTCACGGGGCCGCAGGCGGGCTCTGGTCTCGCTGGGTCGGGTTGGTTGGGTATCTTCTGCGGAAGTTCGAGGGCTTCCCCTCCCCCAGTCCCCCTCTAAGTGGACGCGCGTCGGTGAGGGACCCCGGGGGGTGGCCTTGGGTCCTCCGGGGGGGTGTTTTTTTGCAGGTTGTTATCATCGCGTTTTGGGGGGCGGTACGGGGTCGCGGTCTTGATTTGGACCGGTTCGGTCCGTCGGCTCGGGGGTTTGTTCCTCACCAGGCGGCCAATACGGGACCGGCGTCGCCCTCGCCGGTTTGGCGGGAACGCGTCGCCGCTCCTGGCCGGCATCGGCTCGATCGCTCCGCGAATTCGGGGGCGGCCGAGGCGCTGCCCCTTCTGGCCGGTGCCCCGTGTCGCTCCGCGATCAGGCGGGGGTGCCGGTGGTCCGGCAATACTCCCGCCAGATCTTCACGGCCACGACGCCGAGCTCGGCGGGCGCCTTAATGAGCAGCAAGAGGTCGAGCGGCTTCGTGCCTTCGGGGTATTGGCACCGGCCGAGACTCCGCAGCTCACCCATGGCGTGGGCCACTTCCGCCGCGCTCGACAGGTCGCACGCTTCCGGCACCGAATCGACGATCACCCGCCCGAGTTGGAGGGCCGCGCCAAGCGTCGCCTCCGGTTCAATCTGGGCGATGAATTGGTCCATCGCGGCCGGCGTCCCCGGCGCGGCGAGGTCGTGGCCGGTCTCGTCGTACGCGATGAGGGCGAGCCGATGCCAGATCGGCGACCCGTTCGCGAGTCGCGCCTCCGAGATCCACGGCTCGCGTGACTCTGCGAGCCGAAGGGCCGCGTCGAACTCATCGCCCGAATCGGCGAGCGTCACGGCGTCCGTGGGCCCGCCCGTCACCGATGCGGCGGCGAGGATCGATCTCGCGGCCAGCAGGCGAATGTACGTCTCGCCCTTGCTCTCCATGCACGACAGCTGGATCTCGTTTCTGGGTAGTCCCGCGGCGATTCGCAGCGTGCCGAGATTTTGAGCCTGATCGAAGATCGGTTTGCGGTGGAAGCTGTCTGGGGTGTCCATCGGGGGTTCCTCCTGATCGGTGTCCTCGCGGGGTTGCTCAGGCCCTGATCATCGGGTTAGACTAACCCCAGAGCAACCCCAAATCACCGATTTTGAAGGATTGAGAAACCCCGATCCAGCACCCGGGCCCGAGCCCGAATCGTCGTAAACCCTTGTCTTTTTCAAGCGTCCCGGGAGGGATTCGAACCCCCGACCGGCGGATTAGAAGTCCGCTGCTCTATCCAGCTGAGCTACCGGGACGGTGCGCACCCCGCGTCGGGGATGCTCGCGGGAGAGTCTACGGGCGACATACCCTCCCGGAAGGCTCGCGGATCCTGAAACAGGGCCCGCAAGCCGTCCCGCGACCGGACCGACCTGTGCCCAAACGGACTTCTGGGAGATGCTATGAACTCGCCAATCCGCTTCGCCGCGCTCGCTGTGATGCTCTCGCTCGTTTTCACGCAACCTTTGCGCGCCGCCGGCCAAGGGGTATCGGGCCGCGCCGAGGCCGGTGCCACCAAAACCACACTGGACGCCGCAGAACAGAACACCTCGTCGCCCGTCACGATCCGCGTCGCGACCTTCAACATCGAGGACCTTCGGACCGAGGAGTTGGTCGAGCCGATCAGCGACCGCGTCAGGCAGGCGGCCGAGGTCATCCAGCGCATCCGTCCCAACATCATTCTGATCAACGAGCTCGCGTACGACATGAAAGGCGGGCCCGGCTTCAACGAGGACGCGGGCCCCGGGGCGAACGCGGGACGCCTCGCCGACCTGCTCGCGACCGAGATCCGCGAGGGCGTCGCCCCGCTGTCGATGAACGTGTTCACGGCCGACACGAACACAGGTCGTGCCAGCGGGTTCGACCTCGACCGCAACGGCGAGATCGTCTCGCTCATCCCCCCCCCATCGATGGAACAAACCGATGAAGCCCGGGCGTTCGGCGGGGACGCCTGGGGGTTCGGGACGTTCCCGGGCCAGTACGGCATGGCGCTGCTCGTCGATGATCGCCTGAAGATCCGCGACAAGTACGTCCGCACGTTCCGCCTGTTCCCATGGTCGCGGATGCCGAACGCCCTGCTCCCGGAACGATCGCCCGAGGAGGGCGAAGAGGCGTCCGAGGCCCCGCTCATGTGGTACGAGGGGGAGGCGGGCACGCTCTTCCGCCTGAGCAGCAAGAGCCACTGGGATATCCCCGTCGAACTGCCAAACGGGTCGGTCGTCCACGTGCTCGCGAGCCACCCGACCCCGCCCGCTTTTGACGGCGACGAGGCCCGCAACAGGAAGCGGAACCACGACGAGATCCGCTTCTGGGCAGACTACATCGACAACGCCGAGTACATCCTCGACGACAACCGCAGACCCGGAGGCCTCCCGGCCCGGAGCCACTTCGTGATCGTGGGCGACCTCAACGCCGACCCCGACGAGGGATCGTCGTGGAACGATCCGATCGGCGAGTTCCTGCTGGGCAGCCGATGGATCGGGCCGGACCCGAGCCCGACAAGCCCGCTGAGCGTTGAGGGCCTCGACGCCGACGACACCGCCCGGTTCGGCCTGCGGGTCGATTACGTGCTGCCCTCCAAGACACTCGAGGTCACGCGGACCGGCGTCTGGCGCTATCCCGTCCGAGCCGACGGCTCATTCCCCAGCGACCACTTCCCCGTCTGGGCGGATCTTGTCGTGCCCCCGAAGCCCTGATCGTGGAACCAGCCGGAGCGGCGTCGACCACAGGAGTCGTTTCCTAGGATCGAATCCCGTGAACGTGCCGGCCCGAACCCCATCCCACGCACCCCCCGAAACGCCAGCAGGTGGGCCGCCGACCGACGCCGAGCGCCCAGCACCTCCGGAGAAACCCGTGAGCCGAGCGACGACCATCCTGATCAACAGCGAGGCCCACGGCTCGCTCGCGTCGGCGTACATCGAATCGGCCAAGCCCGGGATCACTCGGCTCGTGACGATCACCGCGGGCGTCGGGTTCATCCTCGCCGCGCTGGGTCGCAGCGACTGGACCCTCGCCGACCTGCTCGTCACGGGATTGGGTACAATCATCGGGACGGCCCTCGCCTCCGCGGGCGCCAACGCGCTCAACATGTGGTACGAGTCCGAGTCGGACGCGCGCATGCACCGCACCCGCAACCGCCCGATCCCCTCGGGGCGGCTCTCGCGGAAGGAAACCGCGAAAGCCGGCGTCTGGCTGAGCATCGCGGGCATCGTGCTGACCATGCTGCTCGCAGGGACCGCCGCCTCGCTGATCTGCCTGCTCTGCGTTGTCTCGTACGTGTTACTCTACACGCCCCTCAAGACCCGCACGATCTGGAACACGCTGCTCGGGACGATTCCCGGTGCCCTCCCCCCGATGATCGGCGCCGCGGCAGCGACGCAGGGCATGGGCCCCGAACGGCTCAACAGCCCGGTCGGCTGGTCGCTCGTCGCTCTCATGGTCGTCTGGCAGATCCCCCACTTCCTCGCCATCGCCTGGCTCCACCGCGACGACTACGCCCGAGGGGGGCAGCGCATGCTCCCCATCGTCGATCCCTCAGGGCGCATCACCTCGGTCGTCATCGTGCTCACCGCGATCCTGCTCCTCCCGGCGACGCTCCTCCCCGCCTTCGCGATGGACACGCTCGGCATCACGACGATCGCGGCCGCCGGGCTGACCGGTCTGGCATACATCGCCTTGTGCATAAAACTCGCACTCACCAGGACCGAACGGGACGCCCGCGTTGTCTTCATCGCTTCGATCTCCCACCTCCCGCTGCTGCTGATTGTCATGGTCGCCGACGCCGGGATCTCCGCTCTGCTCGCGTGACGCGGTCCGAGTAGGTACACACCATGCGCCGATCGAAAAGACACCGCTCGCTCGCCACCGCCTCGCTCGCCGCGGTCATCCTCGCGCTGCCCTCGTGCGGCCCCGACCCAACCCAGCCCGATCCGAACTACGAGGACATCCGCGTCGAGTCGTTCGATCTCATCGACACCGCCGGTGAGCCCACCGATGAGACCATCCTCGAAGGGCACTACACAGTCGTCGATTTCATCTTCACCAACTGCCCGATCTACTGCCCCACGATGGCGGTCTCCATGAAACGCGTCCAGGATCAGACCTGGGACACCGATGCACGCCTGCTCAGCATCAGCGTGGACGGCGTGAACGACACACCCGAGGTGCTCGATGCGTACGCCGACGCGATCGGCGCTGACCGTGATCGGTGGACATTCTTAACGGGCGACCGCGATGAGGTCCGAACCCTCGCCGAGAGTCAGTTCAAGTTCGGGGTTGTGGATGATCCATCCCGCCAGATCCAGACCAGGTCAGGCGACGTCATGGACTTCATCGACCACCCGACCCGACTCATCCTGGTCGGGCCGGACCTCCAGGTCCTCGGGACGTATTCCTACAACGATCCCGCACGGATCGACGCGCTCATCGCCCGAATCCGCACGATCGCTCGGGATTGAATGCTGCGTGAGTTCTGTCGCGGGTCGCTGCGTTCGCGTGCGCTATACGCCGCGTGGTCGTTGATACGAAGTCCGCTCGGCGCTGCGATCAGACCGGTGTTCGCTGAGCGCAAGATCGACCTCCGCCAGCAGCCGCAGCGCCGAGAACTCACCCAGTGAGCCTTTACGAACCGAGATCTCGGCGGGTGGTTCCGCGTTCTCTTCGGAGAGTCCTCGGGTGTTTCGATGTTCGATCCGTTCGAGCAGCTCGACCTTCGCACGCTTCCTGGCGACATGCTCGTCGCGACCGGAGGCGGGCTCGATCCTCTGGTATGGGTCGTGACGGCGCTTCATCGCCCACCCCCCGATCCGTCGCGGCGGAGCCGCTCGACACCCCGGTACCGCCAGTTGTTCACATCACTGACCTTCGCCCCCATCGACTCGGCCGCCTCGCGATAGCTCAGACCCCGGCACACGATGAGGTCCACCGCGTCCCGCTCGCGCGCGCTCAGGCTTGAGAGCGCTTGGGTCGCTTCGTCGCGGTCCGCCCGCTCGACGGAACCACTCGCGACACGTTCCGTGCTCGCCGCGCCGGCGTGCCGCCCGGCCGCTCTGCTCGCGATCTCGCCGAAACGTCGCTCACGCTGGTACCGACGCTTGATCAGATTCGAGGCGATCTTGAGGAGATACGACCCACTGATCTCTCGCTGCTCGATCCCTTCGAGCCGCATGAGCCTCGCGAAGACCTCCTGGGACACATCCTCTGCCGTGCTCTCGTCCACCGAGCGACGAGCGAACCGGAACACATCGCTGTAGTGCCGGTCGAAAAGAACAAGCACCGCGCGGACGCGTGCATGGTCCGGCTCACGCGTCGCGGGAGCCTGTCGCTTCGGAACCGGATTCCCGTGCGCCCCGGCCTCGCGGGGCGTGCTCAAAGAACCAGTGGCATCGTTCGGACACGAGGCGTTGCTACGAGGGTCTGCGGCCATGCGAACCTCCAGCGCAGGGCACGCCGGGCCGGGCGCCCCCACCGAGAATCTCGCACCGCGAACACAATCCAGCATCCTTGCCGGGCGGTCGACGGAACTACGTGCGGTTGAGCCGGGAGAGACACGCACCCGGCAAAGAGAATGATCTCGGTTTAGCCCATAACGAACGAGAACGCAAGGGGCGACGTACTATTTCTTACAAAATTCAATGCAGCCTTCGCAAATGCGCAGTTCTAACTCAGCAACTTCGAAGGACCCGCCACGTCGCCCTGCGCCACAAACTCCCCGAAAAAGGTCAGTTAGAACAGCCTGAGAAAGCCGATCGAGGCCTTTTTTTCCCACGATCCGGGTATAGATCCGCCGCAACAAACTCACCATCACGGAATCAGGTAATTCTACGAACATATCATATTCAAGTCTGACCGAACCGCTGTGCTCACCCAGAGCCGTCGACCCGAGCACGTCGTCGGCCCATCGCGTGATCGCGGCATCCGCGGACGCGAGCGATGCCGCGGTGCGTGCCGCTCGCGGTCCCGCCGCCGGCTCGATCTCGCGAAGCGCTGGAAGCACCCTCGCCCGCAACGCCGCCCGCAGCCGATCCTCGTCACGATTTGTCGCGTCCTCGTTCCACTCCCATCCGGCGTTCGCGCACAGCGCGCGTGCGTCCTGATGCGAGACGCCCAGCATCGGGCGCACGAGCGTGACCCCGTCCCCCATCGCACGGCGGTCGCTGATCCCCGCCATCCCGCGCACGCCCGCACCCCGCAGCATGCGCATCAGCAGCGTCTCCAGTTGATCGTCCGCATGGTGCCCCGTCGCGATGTACCGGAGCCCCCGCTCCCTGGCGACCGCTTCGAGCGCCCCGTACCGCAGTGTGCGCGCGCTCGCCTCGGCGTTCCCGCCCGCCGTCGCGATCGACACCGATCGCTCGTGATACGCGACCCCGAGCGCATCGCACAGATCCCGCGTCCGTTCCGCATCACGCCGGGCGTCGTGCTCGGGACGCATATCGTGGATCACGTGGCAGACCTCGGGGCCCGGGGAGACCGCCGCGAGCGCCAACAGCAGCGCCGAGGAATCCGCCCCACCCGAACAGGCGACCAGCGTCCGCCTCCCGTCGTCCCGGGTCGCCGAGCCGCCGGTGAGCGATCGCCACGACGCGACGATCGCGCGCACGACCGGGTCCCGCCGGGTCGGCTTCACAATCCGTGCCTTCGCGTGGTCCGCATCGCTCATCGTTCCATCGTACGATGCCCGCATGCCCTCCCCCAGCAGGACGCACAGGTCGGCAACCGACGCCAATCCCGGCGCGATGGATGCCACGGTTACTTCGGTCGGCGAAGACGCCGCCACGAACGAACCCTCGGGCCTCGACCCAGCGGCGTTGGGAGGCTCGAACACACTCGCCGGCCTGCTCATGGCGGGCGGCGTGCTCATCATCACGTTCATCCTCATGTCCCGTCTCCGCCGCAAGCGGATGATGGCACCGCCGGACGTCTCGACGAGCGAGCAGATCGCGGCCATCCGTGCGCGTGCCGGCGACCGGAACAACATCGATGCCTTCAAGGCCGATGTCCACGATTTCACGCGCCAGATGGCGGGGCTGCTCGACTCGAAGGCCGAGCGTCTCGAGCAGCTCATCGCCGACGCGGACGACCGGCTGTCCCGTCTGGAAGCGTCCGGCCCGGACCGGTCCGGCTCGCACCGTTCGGACCTGGATCACGCCGGTACTCACAGGAACGCCGCCTCGCAGCGATCCGCGACGCCGCGCCGGACACCCCCGGATCTCGAGAACCCGGATTCGTCCGACCCGCTGCACGACCGGATCTACCGCCTCGCCGACTCGGGGCTCGATCCCGTCGCGATCGCACGAGAAACCGGGCAGCCGACGGGGCAGGTCGAACTGATCCTCGCCCTGCGCGCCTGATCCCGGGCCGAGCTCCCGCGTGGCGCTCGCACGCCCCCCTATCCTCTCTGCGATGGCCCGCCGGCAACTCCACGATCGATATTTCCGTCAGGCGAAACGCGAGGGGTACCTCGCGCGGTCGGCCTACAAGCTCATCGAGATCGACGATAAACGCCGGCTCATCCGCAAGGGCGACCGCATCATCGACCTGGGCTGCGCGCCGGGGTCCTGGCTCCAGGTCGCCGCGGAGCGGACGGGCTCGCGCGGGTACGTCGTCGGCATC
>DDFO01000014.1:42673-49185 GCA_002337215.1 Phycisphaerales bacterium UBA1926
GCGCGGGTACGTCGTCGGCATCGACCTCAAGCCGGTCTCGGGCGAGTTCGCCAGAAACGTGCGCACGGTCGTGGGCGATTTCACCGAGATCGACCCGAGCGATCTGCTCGACCGAGAAGGCCGGCTCGCGAACGTCGTTCTCAGCGACATGGCGCCCAACACCAGCGGGCACGGGGACCATTTCGTCTCCATCCGCCTCTGCGAAGAGATCGTTGACCGTCTCCCACTGCTCCTGCGAAAGGGCGGCTCGTTCGCGATGAAGGTCTTCGAGGGCGAGGCGCTCCCCCCGTTGCTCGAGCGTGTCCGCACGCTCTTCCACGACGTCAAGGTCGTCAAGCCCAGGGCGACACGGGACGTCTCCCGCGAGGTGTTCGTCACCGGCAAGCGGTTCAAGCCCCCGGGATCGACAGACCCCGAGGTTGACGGCGAGCCGACCGATGCCCAATCGAAACAGCCGCCACCCCGCACGCCGCCCAGACCCAATGAACCGCCCGAGGTCATCTCGGGATGGGAGACCGACGCGTGACGTTGCTCGCACCCGGCGCGATGCTGCTCGCCGCGGCGCTGGCGGTCCCGGTGCTCGCGGCCTTCTACCTGCTCAAGCTGCGTCGGCGACCGATGCGTGTGACGTCCACGATGCTGTGGGACCAGGCCGCCCGCGATCTCGAGGTCAACGTCCCGTTCCGCTGGATCCGCCCCAGCTGGCTCCTGCTGCTCCACGCGCTCATCCTCGCGGCCCTGCTCATCGCGATCGGAAGGCCCGCGCTCTCCGACGGCGACGGCGGCGCGGGCCGGGTCTTCATCCTCATCGACCGATCCGCATCCATGAACGCGCCGGGCGATCAGGGCGGCGCGTCCCGGCTTGCGCTCGCGAAGGCCGAGGCCCGCGCACTCGTCGGCACACTGGCCGACGGCGCCCAGCCTCCGGAGGTCACGGTGATCGCGTTCGCCGCCGACGCGGCGGTGGTCGGCCCGCCCGCCCGCGACATGGGGTCGATCACCTCGATGATCGACGCGATCGAGCCGACCGACCAGCCGGGCGAGCCCGCCGTCGCGGCCGAGCTCGTGCGTTCGCTGACGACCGCCGCCCCGCGCGACTCCGACGAGACGGACGACACCCGGAGCCTTGCCGAACGGGCGGCGAGGGCGGTGGTCTTCACGGACGGCGGCGACCTCACCACGCGCACGCTGAGCGCGGGGATCACCCCCGTGCGGGTCCAGATCGTCGGCGATCGGACACTCCAGAGCCTCGGCACCCGGAACATCGGCATCGTGGGCTTCGCCGCCGACCGCGAGATCGAAGACCCGGAATCCGTCCGCGTCTTCGTTCGGCTTCTCAACGCGGGAGCAACCGACGCGAGCGTGCCATTGATCGTCCGGCTCGACGGCGAGGCGATCGATCGCAAGGGCGTGACCATCCCGGCCGCGACACCCGCGGGCCCCGGCGAGCGGGCCGAGTCCGTCCGCCTCTCGATCCCCGAGGGGGGCGTGCTGACCGTCTCGATCGACCGAGCCGACGCGCTCGGGGCCGACAACGCGGTGCACGCCGTCCTCCCCCCGGTCCGGAGGCCCGCGGTGCTGGTGGTCGTGCCCGACGCCCCGGCGGACGCCGCTGCGCCCCGCGAGCGCACCGACCCGATCCTGCTCGACGTGCTCGACGCGATCGGCACCGCGGGCGTCCGCGTCATCGAACGCCGGCAGTTCGAACGCACCGCGAGTCGGCTTGCAGAAGACTTCGGCCTCGTCGTCTTCGACCGCGTCCGACCCGCGTCGATGCCCCGCGTCCCGAGCCTGTCGTTCGGCGCGCCCGTCGATCTCGGCGGGCAAGGCGTGCCCCGGGTCGTGCGCGCGGCGGATCGCGGGCGGACCCCCGTCCTCGCGTGGGACCGCGATCACCCGGTGATGCGCGACGCCGTGCTCGACACGATCTTTGTGGGCGATCGGCTCATCTTTCCCGAGGACGACGAGGACCTGACTGGATCTGATGACGGGACCGACGAACCCGACCGGGCCCGCTCAGAGATTCACCGGGAGATCGGCCGAGAGATCGGCCGAGAGATCGGCCGGACCACGCTCGCCCGCGGTGCGACCGGCCCGCTCATCCTCGCCCTCGACGACGGGGGCGTCCGCCGCATCGCGACGGCGTTCTCGCTCGACCAGACCAACTGGCCCGTCCACTTCTCCTTCCCGATCTTCGTGCTCAGTGCCTTCGACTTCCTCGTGCCCAACACCGATGCCGCGGCCTGGTCGGAAACCCGCGACGAGATCGTGCTCGCCCCGCCCCGCTCAGCCTCGCGCGAGCCCATCGAGGTCACGCTCGAAGGCCCGGTCTCCAAGTCGATCCGCTGGGACCCGGCCCGCGGGGACGGCCGACTGCCGATCGGACGGCTCGACCGGGCGGGTCTCTACACCGTGCGCACAGACGGCACCGCGACGCCGCTCCCCGTAAACCTGCTCTCGCCCGCCGAATCGGCGGTGCGCGTGGGCAGCGTTGGGGCCGGGGGCGATGACGGCGCGCCGATCGCAGGCCGCGGGTTGGAGATCCGCGAGATCTGGCGGTGGTTCGTCCTCGCCGCGGGTGTGGGCCTGTTGCTCGAGTGGCTGGTGTTCACGCTCCGCAGCCGAGCGTGACCGGGGTGGCCGGCACGCTGTTGCCCCGATCCGGCTGATGCCCGGCCGAATCTGTGGGGCGTGCGCTCCCGATACGCTCGGCGACCACAAATCCGATCGGACCCAAACGTTCATAAAGGAGCACAACGATGGCAAAGCGACTGATCCCCCACGAGGCCGACGGCCCGATCCGCATCGACCCGCAGGACAAGCCGGTGTTCGTGTGCGCGTGCGGGCTGAGCCAGAACTTCCCGTTCTGCGACGGGGCGCACAAGGCGTGCAAGAGCGAGGAGGACGGGAAGGTGTACGTGTACGACGCGGAGCGGAAGTCGGTGGTGGAGGTGAGGGAAGAGGGGTGAGGCTTCGTTCCGAAGGGTGGAGGACAAGCCTCCCGACGAAACGCCGGCACGAACGAGCACGACGACACGAGTTCCAATTGCGATCGAGAGTTACGCCTGATGGTGTTTCATGATTCGGACCGTGGTCAGTCCAGCCATTCTGCCACCAACTCCATCGGATGCAGCGCCCGCGTGCCCTCCCCGTCCTTGATCTGATGCCGGCAACTCGTCCCGGGGGCGACCATTACATCGCCCTCGGCCAACTCCCGCGCGGCCGGGAGCACGCTCAGTTCACCGATACGCATGCTGAGGTCGAACCGATCCCCCGTGTAGCCGAAACTCCCGGCGAGGCCGCAGCAGGTGGTGTCGAGCGTGCGGACCCGGCCCGGGAAGCAGCGTTCGAGGAACGTACTCGATGACCCCGCGCCCCAGAGGGCCTTCTGGTGGCAGTGGGCGTGGAGGTGGATCGTACCGGTGAAAGGGAGCGCCTCGGAACGAGCCCCTCGCGCGAGCGAGGGGTTCGGTGGGGTGCGTGCCTCGGGAGGCGTGCCGGGCCCGGATCCCCCCGCTCGCGCGGGGGGCTCACTCGTCGGAGAACGGGTCGCGAGTGCCGGCCGTCGCGGGTGATCTTCCCACCGGTCGGCAAGGAACTGCTCGACGAGGAACGACCGCTCGGCGATCAGCCGACGATCGGTCGCGGGTGTTGCACACTTCAGGCTCAGCCAATCATCCGCGACGGCGCTCAGGCACGAGGGTTCGAGGAACAGCACGGCCTCGACGTCGTCGTGAGATTCGCCGGCGAGCCTCGGCAGCAGCCGGCGGGTTTCCCCATTGATCCGTCTGATGGCCTCGGGGAGCATGCCCACCGAGATGAGCGCCCGGGCCGCGTCGCTGCCCCGGAAGAGCTCGACGCGGTAGCCGAACGCCTCGAGGACGCGCCGCGCCGCGAGCCCGATCGCGGGCTCGTTGTAGGTCGTGAATGTGTCGGCGTAGAGCAGCACCTTCGGCGCCGACACCGTCGCGCCGCCGGGCCCCGGCCTCGCGGACGTGCGCCCCCACTGCCGGTGCAATGGCGCCACGAGCCTCGGGAGCGATCGGCTCGGATGCAGCCCGAGCAACGCGTTCGCGAGCGGGCGAGTGATTGTCATCCCCAGGTCCGACACGCCGGGCATGCGCCCCGCGAGGCGGTTGATCGTGTGGATGTTCCCGAATACGCGGTCGCAAAGCGGCACGCGACCCGCCGCGCGGTTCCGCTGGGCGAGGTACTCCGCCTTCATCTTCGAGACGTCGACATTGCTCGGGCACTCGCTCTTGCACGCCTTACAGCTCAGGCAGAGATCCAACGTCGACATCGTCTCGGCGTCGTCCCACGACGGGGTGCCGCCGCCTCTGTTGTGCGCGGCCTGGCCGGTGATCGCGAGCCGGAGGGCGTTGCCGCGCCCCCGCGTCGAGTGCCGCTCGTCGAGCGTCGCCCGGTAGGAGGGGCACATCGCCCCCCCGCTGGTCTTCCGGCAGACACCCGCCCCGTTGCACAGTCCCGCCGCGTGCGTCAGGCCGCCCTGATCGCTGAAGTCGAAGTGTGTCTGAACTCCAACGGCGTGCACACGCTCCGCGGCGAGCCTGGTGTCAGCATGGATCGACTCGATCGGCCCGGGCCCGACGATGTTCCCCGGGTTCATGCGATTCTGCGGATCGAAGATCGCCTTGATCGCGCGGAAGGCACCCATCAGCTCTGGGCCGAAGTACCGCTCGAGCAACGGCCCACGGGCGCGCCCGTCCCCGTGCTCGCCGCTCATCACGCCGCCCAGTTCCTTCGCGAGGTCGGCCGACGCGAGCGCGATGCGTTCCATCGCCGACCGATCCGAACCGCTCGACAGATCCAGCAGCGGACGCACGTGCAGCACACCGACGCTCGCGTGCGCGTAGTACGACGCCACCGTGCCCTCCGCCTCGACGACCTCGCGGAGCCGGCGGACATACTCACGCAGGTTCTCGGGCGGCACGGCCGCGTCCTCGATAAACCCCACGGGCTTCCGCGACCCCGCGATCCCGTGGAGCAGCGGCTCGCCCGCCTTCCGCAGCGCCCACGCCCGCTCCATCGAGCCGGCGTCCGCGTAGCACCCCACCCGTCCTTCCGGGAACATCCCACGCACGCGATCGAGATCCGCCGCGATCCCCGCGGCCGCGTCCGTCCCGTCGCCAGCGTCTCCGCGACGGAACTCGACATACAGCACCGCCTCCGCGTCCGCCCCGCCGGGCAGCAACTCGACGTGCCGTCGCTGCTCGATGTTTTCTTTCGCGAGCCGGAGGATCAGCGAATCGAGCAGTTCGACCGCGCTGGGCGCGAGCCCGAGCAGCGGGAGCACCGCGTCGATGGCGTCGTCGACACTCGAGAACGAGATCACCGCGAGGCCCGTCGCCCTCGGGACGGGGTGCAGGCGGAGCGTCGCCGACAGCGTGAGCGCGAGCGTGCCCTCAGACCCGCAGATCAGCGGGGCGAGGTTGATCAAGTCCGCATCGCCCCCGGCATCCATCTGTGCCAGGACCAGGTCGAGCGCGTATCCCGCGTTGCGACGGACCGTCTTCGGGAAACGCTCGCGGATCAGATCCGCGTGCCGTGCGCACACATCCATCACTCGCTCGGCAAGCTCCCTCGCGATCTCATCGCGCCCGCCCGCCCCAGCGTCGAGCGTCACCCGCCGGCCGTCCGCGAGGCAGATCTCCACGCCCAGGACACTCTCGCTGGTGCGTCCGTACATGATCGACCGCGATCCCGCGGCGTTGTTGCCGATGCACCCGCCCACCGTCGCGTGCGTCGCCGTCGCCGGATCGGGGGCGAAGAACAACCCCCGCCCCTGCTCCGACGCGGCGAGATGGTCATTGAGCTGCGTGACCGAAACCCCGGCTTCGGCCCGGCACGTCCGGGCCGCCCCGTCGACGTCCCATACCCCACGGCAGGCGGGCGAGACATCGATCACGACCGCGTCGTTCACGCACTGGCCCGCGAGGCTCGTCCCCCCGCCGCGCGGCAGGATCGGCACGCCCAATTCCCAGCACGCCTCAACCGCCGCAACGGCGTCATCGATACCCGCGGGGACGACGACCCCCATCGGCTCGACCTGATAGATCGAGGCGTCGGTCGCGTAGAGCATGCGGTCGTGCGCGCCGAGACGGACCCCGCCCCGCACTCGGTTCGCGAGCGACCGGAGCCTTTTGATTCTTTGTGCCTCGGGCGTCGCGTCCACGAGTGACAGACTACGCGAACACGCTCGTCGCCGGATGAAGACCGACGCGCAACGCGTCACTCCTCGAGATAGGTGTACCCATCGAGACCCTGCTCGTAGAACCGCAGCAGGTTCCGGCTCTCGGCGACCGTCATCGCGCCGCGACGGACCGCCCGCTCGGCTTCCCGCCGCATCGCTTTGCGCATCGCGTCCGCGTCGTACTGGACATAGCCCAGCACGTCGCGGACGGTATCGCCCTCGACGACCTCGTCGATCGACCAGCCGCCCTCGTCGTCGATGCTCACGTGCACCGCGTGGGTATCGCCGAACAGGTTGTGCA
>DDFO01000014.1:49259-50966 GCA_002337215.1 Phycisphaerales bacterium UBA1926
GGTATCGCCGAACAGGTTGTGCAGGTCGCCCAGCACTTCCTGGTACGCACCGACAAGGAAGATCGCCAGGCGGTAGGGCTCGCTCGACGAGCCGTCTTGGTTTACCGCGAAGTCGTGCACCTCGAGCGTCGGCTTGTAATCGCGCTGGTCCGTGCAACCGAACCGGTTGATCTGCCCGTCGCTGTCGCAGGTGATGTCGGCGAGAATCGCCCGCCGCGTCGGCTCGGTCTCCAGATGCTGGATCGGCGCGATCGGGAACAGCTGCTCGATCGCCCACGAATCGGGCAGGCTCTGGAACAGGCTGAAGTTGCAGAAGCACAGATCGCTGAGCTGCTCGGCGAGCCCGTCGATCTGATCCGACAGCCCGGTCCCCGCCTCGATCCCCCGCGCCCCGCCGGCGAGCGTGAGCACCTTCCGGCCGATCGCCCAATAGAGCCGATCAGAAACCGCCCGCAGCGGCAGGCTCAGATACCCCAGGCTGAAAAGCGAGCGGCATTCCTCGCGTGCGTGCAACGCGTCGTGGTAGGCGTCGAGCGCGAGCTTGTCGCTCGTCAGGTCGATCCCCTTGATCAGCTCCCACGCCTGACGGAGGTCCTCGACGGGCTGGGGCACCTCGATGCCCGCCGCCTCCTCCGATTCGATCGTCCGCCCGATCCACGCCTCGTCCGGATCGGGATGAAAACTCGCCCGCCCCACGATGTCAAAGATCAGCACGCTCGAATGGGCCGACAGCGCCCGACCGCTCTCGCTGAGGATGTTGGGGTGCGGCTGCTTCTCGTCGTCGCACGCGGTCCGGATGCGGTAGACCACGTCCCGCGCATACTCGTCGAGCGAGTAGTTCACGCTGCTCGCCCAGGTCGAGTTCGAGCCGTCGTAGTCGATGCCGAGCCCGCCCCCGATGTCGATCGTGTCGAGCTCCATGGCGCCGAGCCGGCGGAGCTCGCAGTAGACCCGCGCCAGCTCGTTGACGGTGTTCTTGACCTGCTGGATATCGCAGATCTGGCTCCCCACGTGGAAGTGCACGAGCCGGAGGCAATCGAGCATGCCCGCATCGCGGAGCACCTCGATCGCCGACAGCAGCTCCGGGGCGTGCAGGCCGAACTTGCTCCGCTCGCCCCCGCTCTCGGCCCACCGCCCCGCGCCCGTCATCGTGGGCTTGATGCGCACCCCGATCCGAGGACGCACGCCGTAGGCCTGAGCGTGCTTGATGAGCAAACCGAGCTCGGCGAACGACTCGATCACCGGCGTGATGTTTCGCCCCAGCTTGCAGGCGAGGATCACCGTCTCGAGGTACTCGTCGTCCTTGAACCCGTTGCAGACGATCGGCATCCCGGGGCCGTCCGCCGAATCATTCAGCCCCTCGGTCAGCCCCACCACGGCGATCAGCTCGGGCTTGCTGCCCGCCTCAAGCCCGAACCCGAGCGGGCCCGCGACGTCCCGCAGATGCTCGACGAACTGCCGCTGTTGATTGACCTTGATCGGATACACGCACGCGTACGAGCCGCCGTACGACTCGCCGGCGATCGCCCGGTCGAACGCCGCGCGCAGATCCCGCATCCGGCTCTCGAGCACATCGGTGAACCGCACCAGGACCGGGGTGTGCAGTCCGCGCTCCGCCAGACCGTCGGCGAGCTCGGCAAGATCGACCGCCGCCGGTGGCCCGCCGTCGTCACCCGTGGCGTCATCACCCCGCGGGGCTCGCCCCCA
>DDFO01000014.1:51013-51534 GCA_002337215.1 Phycisphaerales bacterium UBA1926
CGTGGCGTCGCCACGGCGTGCCCCGCCTCGTTGACACCGAAGTACCCACCGCCCCACCCTCGGAACCCGTACAGCACCGCCGAGTCCGCGGCGGTCCACGTGCCCACGCTCGGGTCACTGCTGTTTTTCGGGATCGGGTACCGCTCGGCGGGTGGGATCGTCGTCATGAGACGCAACGATAGGTCGGGTCGGCAAGGCTCCGCCCGACCCGCCACGCACCCATGTGCCGCCGGTTCACACGGCGGTCTTCGCCTCATCGAGCACACGCTCGGCGTACTGGTTCATCGCGTCCCGCAGCTGCTCGAACGACTCGAGCACATACAGGATCGGCTGGTACTTGTCGATCTCGAACGTCGTCTCGCAGACCCGCTCGAGATCGAACGGGCGTCGCTCAACCTTGCCCTCGCCCCGTCCCTCGGGGGCATTGAGGCAGTGGTGCGCCTCGCCGTGGCTGCTGATAAGCCCCGAGCCGTAGATCTTCAGCCGCCCGTCTTCCTTGATGAGCCCGAACTCGACGGTGA
>DDFO01000014.1:51588-52933 GCA_002337215.1 Phycisphaerales bacterium UBA1926
GATGAGCCCGAACTCGACGGTGAACCAAAAGAGCCGGCCCAGCCGCTCGATGTGGTGCTCGTCGTCGGTGTGCAGCGCCGCCTTGCCGTAGGTCTGCAAAAAGTCCGCGAACACCGGGTCAGCGTGCAGCGGCACATGCCCGAACACGTCGTGGAAGATGTCAGGCTCGGGCAGGTAGTCCATCTTGTCCTCGGGGCGCACGACGATCGTCGTCGGGAACTCCCGCTGCGCCAGGCACGCGAAGAACGCCTTGGCGGGCAGATACCCCGGCACGCCCCGGCTCTGCCAGCCCGTCAGCGGACGCAGGTATTCGTTGATCCCCGTGATCGTCTTCTCGGGCACCGTCGGGTGGTCCGCCTGCCCAAAGAGCAACGGCACCCGGTCGGGCCTGATCTTGATCGCGTTGAGCCCGTTGATGAACGTGCTCGACGCCTGCTCTTCGAGCATCTCCCACCGCTTCTCGAACATCGTCTTCCACACGCGATGGTTCTCGTCGCTGTACTTCTCGTACTGCTGGGTCACATAGAACTTCTCGGTGTTGATCTGCTCGGCCGAGAGCTCCGCCGCCGCGTCGGCCGCGGCCTGGGCCTGCTCGAACTCGGCGCCGTCGATGATGTTGTTGTAGTTGATGTCGTCCCGCATGGAGACCTCCTGTCAGAGCGTGAAGGTGGACCTGTGGCAGTATAGATGATCCATCGCCTCCGCCACGGTTCTCGGACGACCCAAACCGTTTCTGGGCAGGTTCGCCGGTTTCCCCTTCGGTCTCCGGTCGCCCCGAGCCATACTGGGGAGTTGCAGCCGCAGGCCAATCCGTCCGGGTCCGCGCCGGCTCAGAAAGACGGGAACAAAATACATGTCGACCGCGAGAAACATCATCGTCGCAGTCTTTGCAGCCGCCGCGCTGACGGTGGTTACCGACGCGGGGGTGCCGAAACCGGGCGCCACAGTCTCCGCCGACGGCCGACGCTACGAGCTCTTCACCTACGACGAGGGCTCGAACCGCTCCTGGCTCGTCGCCGCGAGCGTCGCCCAGAACCGTGGCGGATGGCTCGCCGACATCACCACTGCGAACGAAAACCAGCTCCTCGTCAACGCGTTCGGCCCGATCATGCTCGCCGAGCCCCACCCATTCGCATGGATCGGTGGCACCGACGAAACCCAAGAAGGCACCTGGCTCTGGCGCAACGGACCCGATGCGGGCCTCGTCTTCTGGGAAGGCCCCGCAGGTGCCGGCGCGGTCCCCGGCGTCTACAACAACTTCCTCGCCAGCGAACCCAACAACGCGGGCCCCGACAACTACGCCGGCATCCTCCTCGGCGCGTTCGCGAGCCTCCCCGCCGGCGTC
>DDFO01000014.1:53096-58449 GCA_002337215.1 Phycisphaerales bacterium UBA1926
CGACATCCTCGACCTCGCCGACATCGGCGCGTTCATCAACGCGTTCCTCTCGATGGATCCGGTCGCCGATGTCGCCACGCCGCTTGGTGTGTGGGACCTCGCGGATGTCGGACAATTCGTCGAGTCATTCCAAGCCGGGTGCCCGTAAAAGGCGTCGCGGTGCGAATTACGCTCAAGAGAAACATGCCCACGCCTCCCCTTCCGTGATCGCCTCCCCGAGCCCGATCGCCTCCCCCGCCCCCATCCCCACGCGCTGCCGCTCGACCGCCGCCTGCACCGAGTCCCCGGGGTCGGGCCGCACGATCGGGGTATCACTCCCAAAGATCAACCCCCGCCCCGGCTCGCACCCCGCGTCGATCAGCGACCGCAGCGGCAGCACGCGATCCAGCCGATCGGGAACCGCCCGCCGCAACGCCTCGATGTCGTACAGCAAATGGCAAGGCTGCACGGAGCAGATCACCCCAAGATCCGCGAACCGACGCACATCCGCCTCGTCGATCAACTCTGCGTGCTCGATCCGGAACCCCGGAGTCTTCGGGCGGACCCTCTCGATCGCGTCCAGCACCGCGCGCACGGCCGCGTCCCCGATCGCGTGCGCCGCCATCGGCACACCCGACCCGTCGCACCGTCGCACCGCCTCCTCGATCTCGTCGGGCGACATCATCGCGACGCCCCGCGGCTTCCCGGGCAGCCCCCGTTCGAGCGCATCCGCATAGTCGTGCAGCATCCACGCCGTCCGGCTGTTCAGCGTCCCGTCCACGAAGATCTTCCCGCCCCCGAGCCGAACGCGATCGGTCTCCCACTCGCCCCGCGATGACACGACGTCTCCCAGGTCCTCGACGAGCGGCCAGAGCACAACGTCGATCGGAAGCCCGCCAAGAAACTCCCCGCCGGCGCCCCCGTCGAGCGTTCGCAGCTCGGGGCCCAACCATGCCTGCGCTTTCAGATCGTGCACCTCTGCGAACCCGAACCCCGCGAGCGAACGGATCGCCTCGGCGAGCAATCCGCGGTTGCGCAGCCCCTCGCCGCCGATCACGGCGTCCCACACGCGGATCGCCGCACGCTCGTACACAACGCCCGTCAGCCCGCCGCCCGCGTCCCGACCGATGATCGCGCCGGGGCCGTCCGGCGTATCCCGATCGATCCCCGCGATCCGCAGCGCCGCCGAGTTCGCCATCAACGCGTGGTAATCGAAGCACCATGCGCAGCACGCACGCTCACCGGTCACGCGATCCAACGCGTCGAGGCCAGGCCACGCCGACCCCGTCGCGTCGAGCGCCCAAACCTCGGGACGCGCGCCACCCGCAAGCAACGGCCTCGCCGATCCCGGCTCTTGTGCAACCCGACCCGCGATCCGGTCGAGCATCTCGCCGCCGGAGGCGCACGATTCGAGACCGACCATCGAGAGACTCAGGCCGTGCTGGGCGATATGGGCGTGCGCCTCGCGGAGCCTCGCCCCGTCCCGTGGCGTGTATGCGCTCTTCGGCAACTCCATCCCGGCAGCTTACCCGACCTCGTCCTCGCCCTCGCCCAGTCCATCCGCCAGCAGCGCGCCCACAACCTTGTGCGCCTGCTCAAGGCTCTCGATCTCACGCGGCCACTCCACACGGATCACACCCACGCGTGTGCGCACATCCATGCCGATCGGATCGACCCCGACGCACACGCCCTCCTCGGGCTTCACGCCCGTCAGCAGCCGGGTGACCTCGCGCAGCCGATCGCGGTCCGCGTTGAGCGTGCGCACGAGCGCGGGCTCATCCGCTCGCAGTGGGTTTGCACCCAGCAGTTCGTCGCCGCTGAACACCTCGCCCTTCCACTTCACCGACTCGACACGCGCCTTGAACCAATCCACCGAGCCCGCGTCCCCGTGATAGGCCTGGTGCCTGTCTTTCACCTCGTCGAACCGCACGGCGAACAACGACGACTCAAGCAGCAGCCCCATCTCGTCGAACCCGTCGTCGGGCACCGAGAGCACCGCGTTCTCGGCCTCGTCTTCGCCGCACGGGTACACCACCGAGCCGTCCCGCCCGTCGATCACGAACCGCGTCGGCACGGCCCGGTCCCCGATCCGGAGCACGCCCTTGCTGTACCGGCGGATGTGACGCCGAGCCTCGGCCCACGCCCCGCCCCGCTGCTCGTCCTTGTCGTTCGTCATGCCGGTATTCTCTCTCGCTCGGCACGCGGCCGTCCAGCAACGATCGGGAGGCATTTGCCGACCGGATGCACATTCGACGGCGCGACCGGCCAATCGGGCGCAGAAAAAAGGGAGCCGGCCTGAATGACCAGCCCCCGTTTTGGGTATTTGGTGCCGACGGGTTTCGTCGGCGGTGTCTGCTGACCTGAGCACCGAGGATATCAGCGGGACTCCGCCCGACCCCGGCACCAATTTGTGGGGGTCAGAGGCGGGTGGCCTTACGGCGAGTCGCCTTCTTGCGGGTCGACTTTTTCTTGGTGGCCTTCTTCTTGGCGGCCTTCTTGGTCGCCTTCTTCTTGGTGGCCTTCTTCTTCGTCGCCTTCTTCTTGGCAGCCTTCTTGGTCGCCTTCTTCTTCGTTGCCTTCTTCTTGGTCGCCTTCTTGCGCGTTGCCTTCTTCTTGGTCGCCTTCTTCTTGGCGGCCTTCTTGGTGGCTTTCTTCTTGGTCGCCTTCTTCTTGGCGGCCTTCTTGCGCGTCGCCTTCTTGGCAACCTTCTTCTTCGCGACCTTCTTCTTGGCGGCCTTCTTCTTGGTCGCCTTCTTCGCGGCTTTCTTCTTGGTCGCTTTCTTCTTCGCAGCCTTCTTGGCCATAGCAGTGCTCCTCGGTGTGTGACTCAGCATCATGCGACACGGACGATCACGCGCAACCCACGCACGTGCGCCCACAACTGGCTCTATCGGAGCCAAGTGAAGCGACGCTTGAGCAAACCACGCGCTTCATGCGACGCGTCATGCGGAACATACCGATTTTTGTGCGCTCTGCAACCTCGCGAAGGCATTGCGACGCGCGCCCTGCACAGCGCGTTCCGCGCGCACGCAACACCGGATCATCGTTGACGCGCACATGCGCGTGCGCTGCGCTGCGCAGCATCGCGCACACACTCGTGAAGATTGAGTCGACGCCGCGACAACAACGCAATGCCCCCATCTTCGCGAACGATCGCCGCACGTTCGATGCGATATCGTGCGCGTTCACCGCGCAGTGTTTCCACAACGAGTACGATCGCGCGTCGCGCGCACACGACGAATACACTCCGCGCACGCACCACGATTGCGAAGGAAACGATGCCAACGATCACCACAACCACACTCGACTGCGGCGCGACACTCGTCGTCGAAAAAAATTTTGCGGTTCAGTCACTTGCGCTGCATTTTTTGATCCCTGTTGGCGATGCGCACGACCCGATCGCGCACGAAGGCCGCGCGCCGATGTGGAGCGAGCTGCTCCTGCGCGGCGCGGGCGACCTCGATTCGCGCGCACAAGCCGACGCGTTCGACATGCTCGGCGCGACGCGCTCGACCAACAACACGCGCCTCTACACCAAGCTCGCATCGACGATGCTCGCGGACCGGTTCGATGATGCGAGCGCCCTGCTCGCCGACACAATCCGCCGCCCGCGATTCGAGCAGGCGTCGTTCGACGCGTCGCGCGAACTCTGCCTGCAGTCTCTCGCATCACTCGCCGACGATCCGCAGGAACGATGCGTCCTCGGCGCGAGAGCGAAGCACTATCCCTCGCCCCTGAACCGCTCGGGGATGGGCACAGAGGCAGGCCTCGCCTCGCTCACACGCGATGGGCTCGCCGCCGATTGGTCGCGGTTCGCACAGCCGGACGGCGCGATCCTCGCGATCGCGGGCAACATCGACCCCGCGCACGCGGCCGACCGCCTCAACGACTTACTCAACGGTTGGTCGGGCGATCGCGCGACGATGGAGACCGGCGCCGACGCGCCCCGCGGCTACCACCACGAGCATGACGACGCGCAGCAGGTCCAGATCATCGTCGTCCACGACGCGCCGCGCGAGCCCAGCGCCGATGTCGCGCTCGAACGCGTCCTCATCGGCGTGCTCAGCGGCGGCATGTCGAGCCGGCTGTTCACCGAGGTCCGCGAGAAGCGGGGCCTGTGCTACTCGGTCAACGCGTCCTACTCGCCGACGAAGGAGACGGGGACCGTGACCGCCTACGTCGGGACCACGCCCGAGCGCGCGCAGGAGTCCCTTGATGTCCTCTGCGCCGAGCTCCACCGGATCAACGGAGAGGCCCCGATCACCCGCGAGGAGTTCGACCGCGCCGTCAACGGCATCAAGAGCCGGATCGTGTTTAGCGGCGAATCGACCCGAGGCCGCGCGGCCTCGCTCGCGGCGGATCTCCACAACCGCGGTTCGGCTCGCTCGCTCGATGAGATCGCCGCCCAGATCGACGCTGTGACGCTCGAGTCGCTCAATGCGTACGCCGCGAGCCGGTCGCTCGGGACACTGACGATTCAGACCGTCGGTCCGACCCCTTTGACGCCCCCCGCCCCCTAAACTCGCCGCATGAAGTCCGGCAGGTGGATCCAACAAACCCTCGTCCTCGCCTCGATCGCGCTGCTCGCGGTCCTGCTCGTCTACCCGATCCTGCTGACGGTGCGCGGGGGCTTCGCCGCCGACCCGTCCACGGGCGAAGGCTGGACGCTCGACCACCTGAAGCTCATCTTCGAGGACCCCACCACCATCGCTGGGCTGCTGAATGCGCTCTCGATCGCGGTCGGCACCACCCTGCTGTGCGTGCTCATCGCGCTCCCGCTCGCGGTGCTCAGCGCGGGGCACTCCTTCCCGTTCAAGAAGGTCTTCGAGGCAGCGATCCTGGTCCCGCTGATCCTGCCGCCCTTCGTCGGGGCGATCGGCGTGCGCGCCCTCATGGGCCGCGAGGGTGCGTTCAACGCAATGTTCGGGACCGACTACGACCCGATCGGGACCGCCCGCTTCTGGGGCGTGATCCTCGTCGAGGCGCTCCACCTCTACCCCATCATCTATCTGAACGCGACCGCGGCCCTCGCCAACATCGACCCCGCGATGAGCGAGGCCGCCGAGAACCTGGGCTCGGGGCCGTGGCGCCGGTTCACCAAGATCACGCTCCCGCTCATCCGCCCCGGCCTCTTTGCGGGTGGCACGATCGTCTTCATCTGGTCGTTTACCGAGCTGGGCACGCCCTTGATGTTTGACTTCAACGAGGTCACGCCCGTCCAGATCTTCAACGGGCTCAAGGAGGTCGAAGGCTCCGCGAGGCCGTACGCGCTCACCGTCGTGCTGCTCTCCGTCTCGATCCTTCTCTACGCGGTCGGCAAGCTCACGTTCGGCAAACGGGGGCACGCGATGCAGACCCGCGCAAGCCGATCGGG
>DDFO01000014.1:58559-63299 GCA_002337215.1 Phycisphaerales bacterium UBA1926
AAAAAAAAAAAAAAAAAGCCGATCGGGTGGTCTTAAGCCGCTCACGGGGCTCGCCGGCTGGGGCGGCACGCTCGCATTCGCGATCGTCACGCTCATCGCCGTCGTGCCGCATATCGGCGTCACGATCGTGAGCCTCGCCGAGCCCACGAGCTGGTACGGCAGCGTGCTGCCTTCGGGCTGGACAACGAGCCACTACGAGCAGGCCCTCGGGTCGCCCGAGGCGTTCGGCTCGATCACCAATTCGCTGGGGCTCTCGTTCGCCGCGATGATGCTCGACATCGGGCTGGGTGTGCTGATCGGGTACCTGATCGTGCGCACGACCGCGTGGGGGCGCAACCTGCTCGACGCGTTCTGCATGCTCCCGCTCGCGGTGCCGGGCCTGGTGCTCGCGTTCGGTTACGTCGCGGTGACGCTCCGCTGGCCCTTCAACGACGGGGGCCCGCTGGACGGCACGATCTTCGACCTTGCTGTCCTCGGGCAGAACCCCAACCCGTTCCCGCTGCTGATCATCGCCTACGCGGTCCGCCGGCTTCCCTACATCGTGCGCTCGAGCGTCGCGGGACTCGAGCAGACCTCGGGCGAGCTCGAGGAAGCGGCGATCAACCTGGGGGCGAGCCGGGTGCGCGCGATCCGGAGCGTGATCCTCCCGCTGATCACCGCGAACCTCGTCGCGGGCGGGCTGCTGGTCTTCTCGTTCAGCATGCTCGAGGTCTCCGACAGCCTGATCCTCGCGCAGCGGGCGACGCATTTCCCGATCACCAAGAAGATCTACGAGTTCACCCTCCGTCTGGGCGACGGGCCGTACATCGCCAGCGCGATGGGTGTGTGGGGGATGGGCCTGCTGACGGTGACGCTGCTCACCGCGTCGGCGCTGCTGGGTAAGAAGATGGGTGCGATCTTCCGGGTCTGATCCGCGTTCGGCGTCCCCTAGACTGTTTGGATGCCGAAGGGTCCCACTCCAACCGAGTTCGCGCGCACGGACACGCCCACGCTGGCGGTCACGATGGGCGATCCGGGCGGGATCGGTCCGGAGATCGTCGTCCAGTCCCTTGCGGGGACCACCGCGAGCACACGGTTCGTTGTGCACGGCTCGGGGACCGCGATGCACGCCGCGGCCGAGATGCTCGGCATCGAGCCGTTCTGGTGGAGCATCGACCGCGGGTCTGATCTGTTGGACTCGGCGCTCGGGCACCGGGTGCTGCTGATCGACTCGGACGCGGACGTGCGCACAAAGCGGTCCGGTGCGCTGCGTGGGCCGGGGGAGGATCAGCCGATCCGGTTCGAGCGCGGGGTGCACAAGCTCAACGGAGCGCTGAGCTACCGCTGGGTCTGCGACGCGATCGAATCGGCGAAGCTCCCGCTCGGCACGCCGGGGCGCGCCGACGGGATCGTGACCGCGCCGATCAGCAAGTCGGCGTGGCACGCGGCCGGGCACAACCGGCACCCGGGGCACACCGAACTGCTGGGGGCGAAGTTCAATACCAGGCGCTTCGCGATGATGTTCGAGGGGCCCGATCTGCGGGTGAGCCTCGCGACGGTGCATGTGCCGCTCAACGAGATCCGCGATGTGCTGACCATCGGCAAGGTGTTCGACGCGATCGATCTGGGCGTGCAGGGGTGCAAGCAGCTCGGGATCGCGAATCCGCGCGTCGCCGTGTGCGGGCTCAACCCCCACGCGGGCGAGGGCGGGCTGATGGGCGACGAGGAGACCCGGCTCATCGAGCCCGCGATCACGCTCGCGACCAACCACGGGATGCGCGTAGAAGGACCCTTCCCGGGTGACACGATCTTCGGGAGAGCCGTGAGCGGCGAGTTCGATCTGGTCGTCGCGATGTACCACGACCAGGGGTTGATCCCGGTCAAACTGCTCGCGCGGGACAGGTCGGTGAACATCACGGTCGGGTTGCCGACCGTGCGCACGAGCCCGGACCACGGGACGGCGTTTGATATCGCGGGTCGGGGTGTCGCCGACGCGGGGAGCATGACCGCCGCGATCGAGACGGCCGAGCGGATGCTGCGGTCCCCCACCGATGCCTCGGGATCACAGACCGAGGGTCGGGGCGCGAGCGCGTCCGAATAACGCATCCTCTGTCTGGGCCTTGCACGCGACGCGTTGCCGAGCGGCGACAGGCCGCGATGGTCGGTGTTGCGTGGAATCGACACACGTCCGAAAAGAGCCGGGGGGAATCGCACTGATGGTGGTTCAGTGCGGCCTGCGGCCCGCGGCACGCTGGTTGCCCCTTGGTTGGGCATGAGAGATGCTGCGCCCAATCAGAATCGGATGAACCCGAACCCCGCCCGCGTGCTCGGGCTCGGCCTGCTCGCCGCGACGGTGTTGGCCGCGACCGGCTGCGCGACGACGGTGAACGTGCCGCTTGCCAGGCGGACCGAGGGCCTGCCCAGCGGGAACCGGGGGCAGTCGTCGACGGCGGTCTTCAACACGCCGGCGGTCACGACGGCGATGGCGCAGACGCCCGACTGGGTGCGTCCAGAGTTCGGACGCAACGACGGGAACCTCGCGTACGCCGATCCGCGTGCGCTCACGGCGATCGATCAGTGGCCGCAAGCGCCGCTGCCGACCATCGCCGCCCAACGGCGGACGACGCTGAACCGCAACCCGCAGCAGATCATCATCTTCACGACCCCCGGGGCTGGGAGGTCGTTCGGTGGGTTCCGCGGCGGGGGCGGTTCGCGGTTCGGGGGCGGCGGAAACTACCTCTACACGCCGCGGCCTCGGTAAGGGCTCTGACATCTCTCTGGTCTGACCACGGTCGCCGCGAGTGGCGGGCGAGGATCGGGTCTGCCGATGACTCCCGGGACGCCGAATAGACTCGGCGCACCGAGGAGTCATCGATGGACCGATTTGTGATCGAGGGCGGGCGGCGGCTGGACGGCACCGTGCGCATCAACGGGTCGAAGAACGCGGCGCTCCCGCTGATGGCGGCGTCGCTGTTGAGCGATCAGCCGGTCACGCTGCGCGGGATCCCCGACCTCGCCGACATCGGGAACATGCGTCGCCTGCTGGGCGAACTCGGCGTCGAGATCGAACAGACATCGGCGAACGGCGCTCGGGCCGAGACAATGCGGGTCACCGATGATTCGGAGAGCCACGCCCGGTACGACATCGTGCGCACGATGCGGGCGAGCATCTGCGTGCTCGGGCCGCTCTTGGCGGCGCGGGGGAGGGCGCGGGTCTCGATGCCTGGCGGGTGCGCGATCGGGGACCGGCCCGTGGACCTGCACCTGCGGGGCATGGAGGCGCTGGGCGCCGAGATCGAACTCGACGGCGGGGACATCATCGCGCGCGCGCCGGGCGGCCGGCTGCGGGGGGACACGATCTTCCTGGGCGGGGCGTTCGGGAGCACGGTGCTCGGGACGGCGAACGTGATGTCGGCCGCGACGCTCGCGGAGGGGACGACGATCATCGAGTGCGCCGCGTGCGAGCCCGAGATCGTGGATCTCGCGAAACTGCTGACTGCGATGGGTGCCCAGATCGAGGGCGCGGGATCGCCCCGGATGACGATCCACGGCGTGGAAAAACTGGGCGGGGCGGACCATGCGGTGCTGCCCGACCGGATCGAGGCGGCGACGTATATGTGCGCCGCGGCGATCACGAACGGGGCGCTCACGCTCGAGGATTGTCCGTTGGATTGCCTGCTCGCCGTCGTCGATCGGCTGGAGGCCGCGGGTGTGCGGGTCGAGCCCGTCGAGAAGGACTGCGACCCGTTGCGGTGCGCGGTACGGGTCACGGCGGACCGGGTGATCAAGCCGATCGAGGTGACGACGCAGCCGCACCCCGGGTTCCCGACGGACGTGCAGGCCCAACTGATGGCGCTGCTCTGTCTGTCGGACGGGAACAGCGTGGTGACCGAGAAGATCTTCCCGGAGCGGTTCTTGCATGTCGCGGAGCTGAGCCGGATGGGGGCGCGGCTGTTCCGGCAGGGGAACACGGTGGTGGTCAGCGGCGTGCGCTCGCTGAAGGGCGCGCCGGTGATGGCGAGCGATCTGCGGGCGAGCGCGGGGCTGGTGCTCGCGGGGCTGGCGGCGGAGGGGGAGACGGTGGTGAACCGGGTGTACCACCTCGACCGCGGATACGAGCGGATGGAAGAGCGGCTCGCGGCGGTCGGGGCGGTGATCGAGCGGACGAAGGAGTCGGTGTGATCGCCCCCCGCATCGACGATGGCGTGCCGCATCTGCGTCGGTTCACTCAGCGGATGATCGCTCACAATCAGAACCGGGCCGCGGGACGCTGCGGCGTGTGCTTGACGCTCGCGGCGACGATGCTGGTGACCATGCTCGCTGCGCCGACCGCGAGCGGGCAGGAGGTCCGCCGCTCGGGCGTGTTCTATCTCGATGAATCGGAACTCGACGCGTACGCGCGCGAGCAGTGCCTGCTGGACGTGTATGTTCCGGAGGGTGCGAAAGACTTCGCGACGGTTGTCTGGTTCCACGCGGGCGGTCTGCGGAACGGGAAACGGGAGATCCCCGAGGGCTTGAAAGACAAGGGGATCGCGGTTGTCGGTGTTGGCTACCGGCTGCATCCTCGCGTGTCATCTCCGGTGTATATCGAAGACGCAGCTGCCTCGGTCGCCTGGGTCATGGATCACATCGAGGACCTTGGGGGCTCGCGCGATCGGGTGTTTCTTTCGGGACATTCGGCGGGTGGGTATCTCGCGAGCATGGTCGGCCTGGACAAGCGGTGGCTCGCGGCGCACGGCGTGGACTCCGATGAACTGGCGG
>DDFO01000014.1:63405-66205 GCA_002337215.1 Phycisphaerales bacterium UBA1926
CTCGCGCCGGTCAGCGGGCACACGGTGACACACTTCACCGTGCGCGAGGAGCGAGGGATCGCGGGGCACACCGCGGTTGTCGATGACCTCGCTCCGCAGTTTCATGTCCGGCTCGATGCCCCCCCGATGTTGCTTGTCACCGGGGATCGCGAGAAGGAGCTGCTCGGCCGGTACGAGGAGAACGCGTTCTTCTGGCGCATGATGCAGGTCGTGGAGCATCCGGATACGACACTCGAAGAACTGGGCGGGTTCGATCACAGCGGTGTCGTCGAGCCGGCGTTGCCGCTTGTGGTCCGGTTCGTCCGGCGGGTGAGCGCCGGGCGGTGAATGAGATGTGACAGCCTGGGTGGCGAGCTAACGCGGTGCGGCGCGACGTGTTCCGATTCCGTCGATGGATGCACCACGCGCCGCTCCGCGGCGGGCGGTGGCACCCGGCGATTGTGGTCAGGAGCAGCCCGTAGATTCTCGTTGCGGCGATCTATCGGAAGCTCCAGGCGGCACCTCGGGAGTCGGTGAGAGACGAATCCTCGGCGAGGTTGACAAGTAGACTGTGTCGATGCTGATTGCCTTGCAATGGATCCTGGGGCTCGGCGGGCTGGTGCTGCTGGCGTTCGGGCTGCTTTGGGATCGGCCGGGCTGGCGGGGGCGGGCGGCGCTGCGGTGCCGGAAGTGCTGGTTTGATCTGACGGGGACGCCTGGGGCGGACGGGGTCTCGCGGGAATCTCCGGTCGTGTGCGGGGAGTGCGGGAAACGGCACCGGTCGCGTCGACAGATGTGGCGGACGCGGCGGCATCGTTGGCCGATCGCGGCGGCGCTGGTTGTGTGGCTCGGGGCGTACACGGCGAGCGTGTGGGAAGAATCTCGGCAGCACGGATGGGTGCGGGCGGTGCCGTCGTGGGCGTTGGTGGGTGTACACCTGATGTTTGATGATCCGGCGACGCCCCGCTATTGGCCGGTGAACCAGAGAACGAAGAAGCCTTCACCCGTAAAGGAGCAACTGCTCGCAGAGTTGCAGCGTCGGATCCCGTCTGACACGTTTCGCAAGCCAGAAACATTGATCAGTCGGCCGCTTAGTTGGGTAATTGGGCAGTACGAGATCGGGCTGCTCGATGAGGTCCATGCGGGCCATGCTCAGACTCGGTATCTCTACAACCTCTGGGATCAGAACCTGCTGAGCGCTGGACAGATCGAGACGATCCGTGAGCGGGCCGCGCGGGACTATGTGGTGTATCGAAATAAGTGGCCCGCGGATGTTCCGTTTCGTGTCCGCGTCGAACAGCCGTGGACGAGTTGGCGCTTCTGGAATGGCTGGCTGCTGGGCCCTGTCGATCGCCCCAAGGGTCTTTCCGGCGACGAACTGCGTGCTTGGTACCGTTCCGAACTCTGGATGCGTAGTCCTCGCATGGCCGTTGACATCGAGTTACGTTCGGGTGAGAACCTCGTCACTGATTCGGTTCGCACTGATTTTCTTCAAGATCACTCGGCGACACGGTCTTCGCCCGAACCGTCCATTCCCTGGCGCGACGCATCGACTCTGATTGGCGACGCCTCCGGCTCGTTTGACGCGCGGCTGATCGTGCCCGACGATATTGATGAGTGGCCTGTGTACCCGAGATTGAATGGGAAACTCGGTGGGCATGTTTACGAGAACAGGTACGAGTACGACGTGGTCGCGACGATTGATGAGGCGATCACGCCGGTTTCGGATTCGACCTACGACGCGATCGTCGCTCAGGCACTGAAGATCACGCTGGTGCACGAGCCCGCGGTCGACCCCGAGTGGTACGCCGAAGGTATTGTTCTTGAGTGCGGCGTCCAGATCGAACTCGATGATTATCTCAAATCGCGACTGCCTGAAATGACAATCGCGTTCCGGTGCTGGTTCGTGCACGAAGGCGAAGGCGTCGCGTCCTTCCGCATGACGCGCGGGACCCGACGCACCAAATGGGGCTGGGCGGGGATACTGCCGGTAACCGCACACTTCAACGGTGACACCGTTCGGGTTGCGCGGGTGATCGAGTCCGGCGAGGCATGGACGCTCGTGATCGAGTCGGACCCCGAGCTTGCGTTGACGGAGTTTGATTTCGATCACTATTGGAAGGGGCGGGTCGAGATCCCTTCCTCGGAAGTGACCGTGCGCCGGGGTCGAGTCTGGTTTAAACGGTGATGGTTCGGCAGATCAAGAAAAACCCCTCGCTTGCGCGAGGGGCTCGTTGATGAGATCAGGTTGTCGAGCCTCGACGGAGGCCCTCGATCAGGCGACCGTCACGCTCTCGTCGAGATAGACGTCCTGGATCGCGTTGAGCAGGGCGGCGCCCTCGTTCATCGGGCGTTGGAAGGCCTTGCGGCCCGAGATCAGGCCCATGCCGCCGGCACGCTTGTTGACGACGGCGGTGGTGACGGCATCCTTCGTGTCGCTCGCGCCGGCGGAAGCGCCGCCCGAGTTGATGAGGGGAACGCGGCCCATGTACTGGTTGACGAGCTGGTAGCGGCAGAGGTCGATCGGGTGGCCGCCCTTGCCGTTCTCGTCGCAGCCGGCGAGGTCGGTGTAGATCTTCTTGTTGAACTTGCCGTAGGAGGAGTCGCCGGTGTTCAGGGCGTTGAACCCGCCGTTGACCTCGGGGAGCTTCTGCTTGACGATGTCGGCCTGGATGGTCGCACCGAGGTGGTTGGCCTGGGCGGTGAGGTCGGCGGCGGTGTGGTAGTCGGTGCCGTCGACCTTGAACTTGTTGTTGCGGAGGTAGCACCAGAGGACGGTGACCATGCCGAGCTCGTGGGCCTCGGCGAACATGTCGGCGAC
>DDFO01000014.1:66287-87213 GCA_002337215.1 Phycisphaerales bacterium UBA1926
GACTCCTCGGAGCCGAAGTAGATCGTCGCGCCGACGGCGGCGGCGCCCATGTTCCAGCACTGGCGGATGTTGCCGAAGGGGATCTGGTTGAAGGTGTTGGGGTAGGTCATCAGCTCGTTGTGGTTGAACTTGACGAGGTAGGGGATCTTGTGGGCCCACTTGCGGGCGGTCATGCCCAGCACGCCGTAGGTGGAGGCGACGGCGTTGCAGCCGCCCTCGACGGCGAGCTCGATGATCTTGTCGGCGTCGAAGTAGTCGGGGTTGGGGGCGAAGGACGCGCCCGCGGAGTGCTCGATGCCCTGGTCGACGGGGAGGATCGAGACGTAGCCGGTGCCGCCCAGGCGGCCGGTGTTGAGGATGCGCTGCCAGTTGTTCAGCACGGCCTGGTTGCGGTCGGTGCTCGCGACGATGCGGTCGACGAAGTCCGGCCCGGGCAGGTGGAGGCGGTCCTTGCTGACGGCGGCTTTGTTGTAGCCGAGCAGGGCTTCGGCGTCGGCGCCGAGGACTTCTTTGACATTGATGGTGGTGTTGGCCATGGTGTGAGTCGCTCCCGTGGGCGGTCAAAATCATGCGGAAGGGGGTGATTCCCCCGCCGCGGGTGTGTGGTTCTGAAACGGCGACATTCTACGCAACAAGGCTGCGTGCAACCCGGATCCGGGCGGCTTACGGCGTTGTTTCCTGTGGTGCACAGACGCGGTGGACACGCAAAGGAGAGGCGATCAGGCGATCGTGCGTGCGTCGCTCCCCTCCGGGGACCCTTCGCCAGAGCGTGGGCGATCACCCCCCGCGAACGCGGGGCACGAACCGGGTTCGGCGCGGAACCCAGTCGCGGCAATCGGGTTCTCCGATTTCGTTGTTCGCGGACCGGCGACACGCGATGTTCGGCCGTGGAGTGCGGCGCGGCAGCACGCGCGTCGACAGGACGGTTTGTTGTCGTTGCGACTTCGCGCGTGTGCCGCTCGTTACCGCTTGTCCATGGGCGTGTAGGCGACAGCGTGCGGGCCGACGTACTTCGCGGCGGGGCGGTAGAGGCGGTTGTCTGCGAGCTGCTCGAGGATGTGGCCGGCCCAGCCGCCGATGCGGCTCAGGGCGAACATCGGAGTGAACAGGTCGAGCTCAAGCCCGATGCAGTGGTAGGTCGTCGCGCTATAGAAATCGACGTTGGGGTAGATGCCCTTGGCGGCGACGGCCTCTTCCATGACCTGCTCGATCGTGTGGCTCTTCTCGTAGAGGTCCATGTTGCCGGTGTCCTCGGCGAGTTGCTTGGCGAGCGTTTTGAGCTCGGTCGCACGCGGATCGGTGTTCTTGTAGACCCGGTGGCCGAAGCCCATGATCTTTTCTTTGCGCTCGAGCTTGCCCTTGATGTAGGCCTCGGCGTCGGCGACGGTCGGGATCTCGTTGAGCATCTTCATGACGCCCTCGTTGGCGCCGCCGTGCAGCGGGCCCCGGAGGGAGCCGATCGCGGCGGTGAGCGCGGAGTAGAGGTCGCTGAGCGTGGAGATGACGACGCGGGCGGCGAAGGTCGAGTTGTTCAGCCCGTGGTCGGCGTGGGTAATCATGCAGATGTCGAAGGCGCGGGTCATCGCCTCGGTGGGCTCCTCGCCGTTGAGCATGTAGAGGAAGTTGCCCGCGAACGAGAGGTCCTTGCGCGGGTGGACGAGGGGCAAGCCCCGGCGGTAGCGGTCGAAGTAGGCGATGAGCGTGGGCGCGCGGCTGAGAATCTTCATCGCTTTGTCGCGGACCTCGTCGAGCTCGATGCTGTTCGGATCGGGGTCGTGCATCGAGAGCGCGCTGATCATCGTGCGGAGTACGTGCATCGGGTGGGCCTGCATGGGCAGGCTGATCAGGCGGTTGGACATCCCGGCCGGCAGATCGTGGTAGTCCCGCATCTGCTTGTTGAAGGCGTCGAGTTCAGCCTTCTTTGGGAGCCTCTCGTTCCAGAGCAGGAACACGGCTTCCTCAAACGAGCCCTTGGACGCGAGATCGCCGATGGGGATCCCGACGTACTCGAGAATACCCTTTTGGCCGTCGATGAACGACATGTTGGTTTCGGCGGCAACGATGCCCTCAAGACCCTTGGAGTAGTCCGACATGGTGCGATCCCTTTGCGGTGCGTGATCATTTGGCGGGCGTGCGAGGCCCGTCCCGGCCGGCCCAGTTGGAGCGCGACGGGGCGTTGACAGGGTATACACGGGCCCGCCGAAAGCACGGCGGCGGGGGAAAGAAACCGGCCCGCGGACAGTCCGGTTCGCTCCCTGATCCGCATTGGATTCCCGAATCGAGCCCCCCCACCGATCGGCGGCCGATCTTCCGTTGATCGGCGGACGAAAGATGCCGGTGATTCGGGGAGCGTCGGTTTGATTGCCGGCGCGGCCATGCCCCGGGGGGCGGGGCCGTACAGTCACCGCGTGTTGATCCCCCTTGGAACCGACCGACCAATCCGCAGGCCCTCGGCGGTCACGCCGGCGCTCATTCTGCTGTGCCTCGCGGCCTTTGTCTACCAGCAGTACGCCCAATCGCACGGCACGTTCAACGACCTGCTCAACCGGTTCGCCGTCGGCGGGGGTGGCGAGCTCAGGGCCTACCAGCCCCTCACCTACGCCTTCCTGCACGGCGATATCTGGCACATCGCGGGCAACATGCTCTTCCTCTGGGTCTTTGGGCGGCCCGTCGAGGACCGACTGGGCCGGGTCGGCTTCGCGGCGCTCTACCTCTCCGGCGCGATCGCGTCTGGGCTCGGTCAGGTCTGGCTCGACGGCAATCCCGCGATCGGGGCGTCGGGCGCGGTCTCCGCTGTCACCGGGGCGTTCCTCGTGCTCTTCCCCAAGACGCGCATCCGGGTGCTGTGGTTCATGATCCTGATCACGATGATGATGGCGCCCGCGTGGTTCTTCATCGGGCTCCAGGTCGCATGGAACATCTTCGCGAGCGTGAGCGGGAACGCGGGCAACGTTGCCACCGCGGCGCACCTCGCGGGATATGCGTTCGGCTTCGCGGTCGCCTTCGCGCTGCTCACGACGGGGCTGATCCCACGGGAGCCGTACGACCTGTTCTCGATCTCCAAGCACGCGAAACGACGGCGGGAGTTCCGGGCAGCGGGACAGATCTCCGACCGGTCTCCCCTGCGGCGGAACGCACCGCGGTCGAAGTACGACCGCCGGGTTGCAGACCCCGCGGCTGATCGGCCGGCGGGGCGGGCGGCGGGGAGAACATCGAAACCCGTGCCGCTTGACGAGCGGACCGAGGCCGTGGGGACGGATCGGGCTGCCGTCAGTTCGGCGCTCTCCCGCAACAAGATGGACGAGGCGGTGCGCGCATACAGGGTGTTGATCGAGAAGCACGCCTCGTCGCGTTCGGCCGTCACGCTGGCGAGAAATGCCCAGTACCGGCTCGGCACGCATCTTGCCACCATCGGCGATACCTCGCTCGCGATCCGGGCGTTCGACGACTTTCTCGGTGCCTATCCAAAGGACCCGGAGTCGCCGCAGATCCGCGTGCTCCTGGCGCGGATGTGCGCGTCGATCGGGGCCTCGGGACGCGCGAGGCGGCTGCTCGGCGAAGCGATCGAATCGACGAATGACAGCGACCTGCGGGCGCTGGCCGAATCAGAACTCGCTGAGATCGGGCCCGGCGGCGGGTCCACCGATACGAAACCGGGAGAACGGGCGTGAGCAGAACGGGAACGGGCCGCGTGCGGACGCGGATCAAGGTGTGCGGGATCAAGGATGCGGAATCCGCGGGTGTCGCCGCGGAGGCGGGGGCGGACGCGATCGGGTTTATCCTTGTGCCCAAGCTGCCTCGCACGATCGCTCCGGAGGACGCGGCCTCGATCATGTACGGCCTGCCCCCGATGGTGAACACGGTGGGCGTCGTCCGCAATCTCAGTATCGATGAGTTCGCGGACCTTGAGCAGCGGTGCCCCTGCGAGCTCATGCAACTCCACGGCGACGAGGACGATCGGACAGTCGCCGCGTGCGGCCCGGGTGTGATCAAGGCATTCCGATTCGACGCGGACGTGATCGATCGTGAGCTCCGCCGGTGGTGCCGGCTCCCGGAGGTATCGGCGATCCTCGTCGATGGTTCCACGGGCGGGGCGGGCGAGTCGTTCGACTGGTCTCGGCTCGCGGACGCTGTGAAGAGCCTGCCGCTCCCCAAGCCGATCATCGTCGCCGGGGGGCTGACGCCCGACAACGTGGGCGAGGCGATCCGCGCATGCCGCCCCTGGGCGGTGGACGTTTCCAGCGGGGTGGAAACCGCGCCCGGCGTGAAGGACCACGTCGCGATCCGGGCGTTCTGCGAAGCGGTGCGAGACGCCGACGCGGATCTCGCGTCCGACAGCAGCGCATGAAAAACGCCCGGGTGAATGGCCCGGGCGATACGCGAGTGATTGGCTTGGCATCCGGCCGCGATTACTCGATCGCGTTGAGCGCCTCGACGACCTGCTCGGGCGTCGCCCGCTTTTTGTAGTCGTGCTCGAGGAACGCCCACCGCACGGTGCCATCGGTATCAATGACGTATGTCACGCCCAGTGGGATCTCGCCCCTCTCGTTCCCGTTCGCCTCGGCGATCTTGCTGACCCGGCCGTACCGCTCGTTGGCCCAGACGACCCCGAACGCTCGCGACACCTCGGCCCCCGGATCACTGAGAACATCGAAACCCAGCTTGCTCTTCTCTTTCGTCTTGGCGACGAACTCGGGGAGTTCCGTGCTCACGGCGACGACCCGCCCGCCCGCGGCCTCGATCGCGTCGTGCTGCTTGTTGAACGCTTTGAGCTGCTCGACGCAGTAGGGGCACCAGCCGCCTCGGTAGAAGATGAGCACGACGGGCCCGTCCTCGAGGAGTTTGGCGAGTTCGACAGACTGGCCATCCGCGTCGGTGAACGTCGTCGCGGGAGCCTTGCGGTCCGCACGGACAGCGTTGGCGGCGGCGGACTCCGCGTCCTTCGGCACGGCTTCATTCGCCGCGAGCACGGGTTCGGCGAATTCCGGAGCGATCGACCAAGCCGACGCGGTGGGCGTCAGGGTCGCAAATAGTCCAGCAGCGAGAGTCAGAGCAAACGCGGCGCGGCGGCGGTGCATGTGGGTTCCTTCGTGAAACGGCCGAGACTAAGAGAGCCCGGCGCTGACCTTTGATTCGATACTGAGTCAGGATGAAATCCTGATCAAGGGAGTGCTTTGACCGCATCGAGCACGACGTTCGGTTCGGCTCGCTTGGTGTAGTCCGCGTCCATGAACGCGTAGCGGACCACGCCTTCGCGGTCGATCACGTACGTCGCGGCGAGCGGGAGTTCGCCCGAGTCCTGCCCGTTGTGGGCGTCGAACCCGAAGGCGGCGTTGTACTTCGCGTGGACCTCGGGGGTCAGGCCGAAGACGACGCCGTACTGCTTGGCGACCGCGTTGCCGACATCGCTGAGCACCGTGAACTCCAGCCCGTTCTCGGTCACGGTCTCGGCGGTGTTGTCGGGCAGCTCGGGGCTGATCGCGACGAGTTGTGCGCCCGCCGATTCGATCTGCGGCAGGATCTCCGAGAACGCACGCAGCGTGAGGTTGCAGTAGGGGCACCAGCCGCCACGGTACCAGACCAGCACGATCGGCCCGTCATCGAGCATGGACTCGAGCGAGACGGACTCACCGTCCGCGTTCGGGAGCGTGAACCCGGGCGCGGTGTCGCCCTCGTTGGTGGCGCGCTCGAGCACACCCGACGCGGCGACCGCCTCGATGCCCGCCTTGTAGATCCGCTTGGTCTCGTCGTCGACCTTCTGCTGATACTGCTCGTACCTCGCGCTGAGCGTGTCGTGCAGTGATCCAGAGGACGGAGACGGGGCTTGCGACACGTTGGATTTCTCGTTCATGGGCTTTTCCTCGCAACCGACCAGCATGCCGGACACGGCTCCCGCGATGCCAAAGGCGACGGTTGTGCGCTTCGCCGCCCGGTTGTGTGTCAACACACGTGCAAACTTCATTCAGATTTCCAATCGATTCGTAGGTGTGGGCGCCCGGAGACCGATCGATCCCGACGAGGGAACCGTTCCCTCGCGTAGAGACCTGTGATAGGGCCCGGAGAACCGGCCTCTGCTGGCGGTTATTCCGAAGACTCGGCGATCTCGCGGATCTCTGGCAGCCGGTCGAGATCCACGTTCCCCCCGCTGATGATGACGCCGACGCGAACACCCGCCGTCGCGGCCTTGATCGCCCCCGCGACCCCGAGCGCGCCGCTGGGTTCGACGACCAGCTTCAGCGTCTCGAAGCAGAAGAGCATCGCCCGCGCGATCTCCCGCTCGGTGACCGTCATGATGGCGTCGACGCGTGCGAGCACGATCGGCAGCGTGTATCGCCCCAGGTACGGTGTCCGCGTCCCGTCGGCGATCGTCGGCGGATTGCTGACGACGTGGAGCACGCCCGATTCGTGGCTCCGCTTCGCGTCGTCAGCGAGTTCGGGCTCGACGCCGAGCACGCGGCAGCCCGGGTTGATCGCCTTGGACACCGTCGCCGACCCGCCCAGCAGCCCACCGCCTCCGCAGCAGATGTACAACTCGTCGAACGGGCCCACGTCCTCGATGAGTTCGAGCGCCGCAGTCCCTTGCCCGGCGATCACGTCGGGATGGTCGTACGGCGGGATGAGGTGCAGGCCCCGCTCCACGCTGAGCCGGCGGCCCAGGTCCTCACGCGAGATCGCATCGGGGTCGTACTCGATGATCTCGCTCCCCTTCGGCGCGGCTGCGAGCAGTCGTCGTGTCGCCTCGAGCTTGACGCGCGGCGCGTTCATGGGCATGACGATCACGGCTGGGATGCCGAGTTCGGAGGCCGCGTAGGCGATCGCCTGCGCGTGGTTCCCCGATGAGTAGGTGATCACGCCTCGTGCCCTTTGCTCGGCCGATAGCATTTTCATCGCGTTGACTCCGCCCCGGATCTTGAACGCTCCGATCGGCTGCAGATTCTCGCACTTGAGCGTGAGTCGGGCACCCGCCAGGGCATCGAGTCTCGGGAAACTGATCGAGGGCGTGCGGATCGCGATGCCCTCGATCCGAGCCGCCGCTGCTCGGACATCATCGATCGAAACCGCCGAGGCGAGCGTCATATCGGGAGCGTCGCCCGGGCTGCCCCAGGGTTTCTCGCGTTCGTGGGCGGTCTCGTCCGTCGTCATGCGACGAGCCTACGTCAGCGTGGTCCCGGGCGCGCAGAGAAAGGGCCCGGGAAACCCGGGCCCTCGGGGGGACTCTCGGCTCAGTTTCAGCTCAGCGTTGACGTGCGCCGATCAGGGGCAGCCCGCGTTGAATGAACCGATGAAGGCCTGAACATCGGCAAGATCGAACACGCCGAACGGCGTCGCGAGGTCCGCGATCGCGTTCTGAGACGTGAATCCGCTGATGAACGCCTGAACGTCCGCGAGATCGAGCACGCCTGCGGGCTCGGCCAGGTCGGCCGGGCACTCGACGTCCTCGCAGAACTCGCGGATGATCCGGAAGTCGTCGAGGCCTGCCTCGATGACGTTCTGGGTCCCCAGGTCGTTGACGCTGAAGCGGATCCGGAACTGGCTCGACGCGGCGACCTCGTCGCCGACCGAAATGGAGTCCGACCGCCAGGACGCCGAGGCGGTGGTGATCGTGCGGATTCGCTGCCAGTTCGCGCCGCCGTCGGTGGAGACATCGACGCCGAAGTCATCGCCGTTCACCGCGCCCGTCGAGATGTCGCCGAACCAATAGCGGTAGGACACGATCGAACCCGCGGCGACATCGAGCACCGGGCTGGTGAGGATCGTCGTGCCGTTGTCAACGTCGCTGTTGCAGCTGCTCGCCGCGCTGTTGTCGGTGAGCCATGCCTGGCCGGACCCGTCGGCGTCCGCGCCGGGTGCGCCGCGCGACGCGCAGTCAACCGGGACGCCCCGCTGCCATTGCCCGTCGGTCGCGTCGCCGCTCACCGTCCAGCCGATATCGGTCTCCATGTTGTCGATCAGCACGGTCTCGACCTCACCGATCGGGACGTTGTACGCCCCGGTTCCCGGCGGGATGCGGACCTGTCCGGCCTGCTCGCCCTGCGCGGTCACGAAGAACTCCATCGACTCGTCGCAGGCCGCGCCGGGGACTGCGGACGTGTACTCGCCGGACCCCGCGTCGTTCATTAGCACGGTCGCGAAGGAGCCGCCGTCGAGGCGGTAGTTGAGCATGACGGTGCCGTCGACCAGCGCGTCGATGCCGGGGGTGATCGCGGCGCGGATCTCGAGCGGCGTCGCCGGGGCGAGCAGGTCGGGGACCTCACTCACGAGCCCGACCGCGAGCAGACCGTCGCCCAGGACGGGCGTTCCGCCGATCGCGAAGCCCTGCGGGCCTTCGGGGATCGATGTCCCGACGACCTCGATCGACCAGCGACCCGCCTCGGGGCTATCGACCTGCACCTGCTCGATGTTGTTGAGATGGTCCTCGGCGGTCTTGACCGCGGCCGACCCCGGGGTTCCCGAGATCGTCCAGGGGTAGTGCCGCCCACCGCTCGGATCAACGACGACCAGGTCGAGGTCGTTCACCAGCGCGTTGCCCACGTTGGGCGTGCCCGGCGCGTCGTCCCACGCGAGGGTGATCTTCAGTTCGCTCTCGCCGGGCAGCACGTCGACCGAGTAGGTCTTCACGCCACCGTTCGCGAGTTCGCCCTCGTCCCAGTTGCCGGTGCGCATGAACTCGATCGCGTCGATCGCACGGATCGAGCCGTACCCGGTCTGGTTGTCGGGACCCGCGTTGCCGAGATCCACCGCGGTGTGCGCGAGCCAGACCTTCATGAGTTGGTTGCTCGGGTCGGCGGAACCGGGGAACTGGTCTCGGAAGTCCTCGTAGATCAGCGCGCCGACACCGGCCGCCGTGGGCGATGCCATCGAGGTGCCGCAGAGCGTCGTGTAGTCGCTGTCGTTTCCGCTGTCGAGGCTGGTCACGCCGCCGTCGCCGCTGGACTGGCAACCCGGCGCCGAGATGACGGGGCGGAGCCTGCCGTCGTCAGAAGGGCCCCAGCTCGTGAAGCTGGTCACCGAATCATTGTTCGAGTTGAGCGCGCCGACCGAGATCGCGTTCTTGTTGTTGGAGGGGGGCGGGGTCGTGTTGTACTGCGTCCCGCAGGAGCCGTTGCCACGCTCGTTGCCCGCCGCCCAGAAGATGACGATGGGCTCGCCCAGCGAACCGCCCACGATCGCGTCGATCGTCGCGGCTGTCAGGCCGTAATCGCCCTCGTACGAGCACGGGAACCCGTTGGGGGCGATGTTCGACCCGATCGAGTTGTTGGACATGTCCGCGCCCTGGTTGATCGCGTTGGTGTAGTCGAACTCGATGTCACCCGGGTTGGTGTACAAGAAGGTTCCCGACCCGTCGTACTCAAACCCGGCGCTGAGGATCGACACGGCGGGTGCCATCCCGCGGTGCGTGAAGTTCGCCGAGCCGTCCCCGCCGATCGTTCCCGCGACGTGCGTCGCGTGGAACGAGACCGCGTCGCCGTCGATGACGCTTGCACGCCCCGAGTAGTCGTTGTGGGACGCGCGGACCGAACCGCCGTCGTAGACAAACACCGTCACGCCCGAGCCGTCCAGGCTGTACGGCGCACTGTGGGCGGTGTCCGCCTGGACGCGCACGCGGTTATCCGCGTTGAAGGTGCCCATCCGGGGCAGCGCCGCCTCGACCCACTGCACCCGGTCGTCGGCGGCGAGACCCTCGACCGCGAGGAACGGGAGCTCAACAACCAGCGAGTTGATTGACGCGACCTTGTCGCGGATCACGCCTCCATGATCGGCGATCAGGTCCGCAACGGTCTGCGCACCGATCCCGACGTCGCGGTGCATCTGCACGTAGACGCCGATCATCGGGTTCACCGCGTCGGCCCGGGCGGCCTCGTCCATCGGCTCGGCGATCGCCCACGCCGGGGCGGCGCCCTGCATCAGCTTGCTGTCGATCTTGTGCGCGCGCTGCGGCTCGCCGAACGCGGTGATGGGCATCGCCCGGAGCGCGGCGTTCACCTGCGCGTCCGCGCTCACCCGCACGAAGTAGGACGACCCGCCGAGCGGCGAGAGAACCTCGATGCCCGCAGACTTCAGCGCCGCGCGCTCCTCGGCCGTGGGGATCGACGCGAACTCGGCGATCAGCCGGCGTTCCTGACCCGCGAGGCGCTCGAGCACGCGGGCCGGGGCCTCCATCGGGCTCGCTTCGATGAGCACGCCGTCGTTCTTCCAAGCAATCTCGGTCGCGGCAGAAACAGATCCCGCGGCGACGACGAGCATCGCCGCCGATGCACAAACAACACTTTTCACGTTGGACCTCTCGGTACGAAGGTGGATCAGAACATCCCTGGGACGTGACCACGGTATCGAAAGGATCGGAATGACACAAGCCGATTCACCCTGACAGACACCCGGCCCACCGATGTTTTTGGGTTGCTGTTTGGGCCCGTCCGTTCCGGCGCGGGCATGAGATACAACCCCGGTTGCCCAGGCGTTGACTCGATCCGCACTCTGATCGCCTCGCGTGGGTGCTCACGCCGTGCCGCTCGGCCGACGTGCACGACGAAAGAACCCTCTCACCACGGACGGAGAATCCGCCTTGCCTCGACCCCAAGCAGTTCCGAGTTATCGGCGGGATCGCACAAACCCCTGCCGAGAGGGTTTCACCGCTCACGGGCAACCCGCGAGAAACGCTTCGACGAAGGCCTGCACGTCGCCCAGATCGAGCACGCCGATCGGGTCGGCGATATCCGCCGCGGGTTCGCCCGCCATGAACGCGCCGACGAACGTCTGCAGATCCGCGAGATCGAGCACACCGGCCGGTGCGGCGATGTCCGCGAGGCACACATCCGTCCCGCCGTCGGGGCAGAGCCCGTTGCAGAACAGTTCGATCCGTACCGGAGGTGAGAGCGCGACGCCACCTTCTGCTTCCGGGTCATCCACCCGCCATTGCAGGTAGAGCACATCACCCGCGCGGGACGAATCAGCCGGGAGCGGCATGCGGTGCGTCGCGTAGCCGGCGCCCGAGTGGTCCGCTGTGAGCGTGTAGGGCCCCGCGAGCGTGTCCGCGTGCACGATGCCTTCCACGGGAGCCTCTTCGGAGATCGCAACCGACCCCGTGGTGCCACCCAACGAGTCGGCGAGCCCGATCCGGAATTCCTGATTCCCGAGGTTCGGCGGGATCACCGCGATCATGCGCGGAACAGCGCCCCCTGTCCCCGGCGTACCGCCGGGCAGGATCGCGGGATTACCGCCCTGCCATTCATCTGCCGCCCATTCCTCGTAGAGCACGGGGCGATCGAACGGGAACGTCTCGCTCGCGGCTCGCGGATCGACAAGCGCCGTCAGGATGAAATGCTTGATCGCCTGCTCTTCGAAGGGCGAGACCACGATGGGCAGGAAGACACTCCGGTTTGGGTTCGCCTGAAAGTCTGTCTGCCTGGCGTAGACATCGAAGACGTCATCCAGGTCGGCCGCGCCGCCGTTGTGGAAGAAACTGGCCTTCAGCCCCGCGTTCCGCAGACTCGGTGTCTTGAACATCCCCGCGTCGGGCTTGAACTGTGTGAACTGCGCCCGGCCCGGATCGTCGGAATCAGGTCGCACGCCGACGCTGTGGAAATTCAAGTCAGTAAACGTCGGTGGTGAGTGGCACACGACGCACAGGTTGCCGCTGAACGTCAGCCAGCCGTCGACCTGCTCGGGTGTCATGGCGTCGGGCTCGCCCGCGACGTACCGGTCCCACGGCGTCTGATCCGGGATCAGCGTGCGCTCGTAGGTCGCGATCGCCATCGCGATCCGCGAGGCGGTCACGCCGGCGTCACCGAACGCACGCTCGAACAGTTCCGGGTACCCGGCCTCGCCGTGCAGCGCCGCCCGCACATCTTCGGGCAGGTCCCGCGCGAGGGCGAGCGGGACGGAGCGTTCGAGCTTTGCCGTCACCTCGTCCCAGTCGCGGTCTTGATGCGCCATCTCGATATCCGAGAGGATCGGCTCGGCCGCCTGCGTTTCGAGCGCGCCGCCGAGCGGGATCACCGTCTCGCCGGTCTGCGGGTCGCGGAACTCGCCGACCGCACGGCCGTCCCAGAACAGATCGCCGAAGTGCGCCGCCATCAGCGTTGATGGCGCGCTGCGGGATGTCGCCTGCGGATCGAGCCCGAACGCGGGGCTCGGGTCGTAGTCGCCGTTCTTGAGCGCGCGGATCAGACCCCGAGAGGTGAACCGATCGTCCTCGGTCCCGAACTCCGCGTCCGGCCCGGGGCTCGGGAACGCCTCGGGATCCGTGCCCCCTTGGGCGGCAAAGTGGCACGAGCCGCACGAGCGTGTGTTGTCGCTGGAGAGTTGCACGTCCCAGAAGAGGATCTTCCCGAGCACGCGCTTCTCATCGGTGATCGGGTTCTCGGCAGGGATGATGATCGGCGGGAGCGGGACAGCGAGCGGTCCACCACGCTGATTCTCGGGAAGGTCGGCCTGGGCGGACGCGCCGGTCGAGAGCGAGAACACAACAGCCACCCCCGCGACAAGCGACGCGGCGAACGGGCGGGCACACACACCTTGAGACGTTTGCTTCATCATGTTCTCGGACATTGGTACCGCGACGGTCGAACACCGAAGCCGAGAGGACGCGGCCGGGTCTCTTCTATTGTCCGCGCTGGGATTCATCCGTCAAGCGGCTTGCCAGATCGAGCCGCTGTCCCTGAAAAACCGCCCTCAGAACCCGTACGTCCCTTTGCGTTCTGCTGGGCACTCGCCGGACCGACTCCCGCGGACCGCATCGCCGCTTAAGGGCACCCGGCGTTGAACGCCCCGACGAACGCCTGGAGATCGCCCAGATCGAACACGCCGAACGGGGCGGCGAGGTCCGCGATCGGATCCATCGCGACGAAACCTGTGACGAACGCCTGCACGTCCGCGAGGTCCAGCACGCCCACCGGGGGGGCGAGGTCCGCGGGGCAATCGGGCGCCTGCGCGTAAAAGACACGCACGCAGGTGTTGCCCGAGTAGCCGACCACGAGATCATCGCGGCCATCGTGGTTCAGATCGCCGAAAGTGATCGCGGTCCCAACCTCGGGGGCGTCGTAGGTCCACGTGGGCGTGGTGTCGGGGACACCGTTGTTGTTCTGGTAGAGATACGCCCGCCCGCTGCTGAATACGACGTCGGCAATATCGAGATCGCCGTCGCTATCGAAATCGTGGAGGCGGATGTCCTGGGTCCCGCCGTTGGGGGGGCTCGCGGACCAATAGGGCAGGAGCGCGCCGTGTGCGTGCTGGTAGAGGGTGACGGGGTCGCCCCCGAAGAGGATCTCGGGAACACCGTCGCCTGTGACATCGCCCGCCTGGGCGCCGCGGTCGCCCCCGGTCGAGGCGACGCTTGCGAACGGGAAGGGTGCAAGCGTGCCGGCGAGGTTCTCGTAGTAGCCGCTCTGAAAGTTGACCCACTTGGCGGTGATGATCTCTGGGTTGCTGTCGATATCGAGCAGGTCCGCGTGAGTCGCGCCGTTGGAGATCTCTTCGGCGCCGCTCTGCCACGCGGGCACGGGGTTGATCGCGCCGTTCTCGTTGCGGAACATCAGGACCGGCCTGAACGGGTCAGGGGAGAGCCCCTGGCCTGTGGTCACGATATCGAGATCGCCGTCCGAGTCGATGTCCACCAGATCGCCCGCGGTGCCCCATTGCCGCCTCGCGAAACTGGCGAAGAAACTCGGGCTCGTCTCGGGCCCGGCGCTCGGGTCGCCCCCCGCGGCCCCGAAGTAGATCTGCACCGGATCCGTGCGCACGCTCCCGCCGCGCACGACGACCATGTCGGGGTTTCCGTCCCCGTCGATGTCGCCGATCTGGACATCGCCCGCGTGGGTCTGGTTGTCGCTCAGCCAGCCGGGGGTCGCGCTCGGTCCGTCCGAGGAGCCGTAGAAGATCATCTCTCGCCAATCGTCGTAGGGCGGGAACGAGTTGGAGATGTAGCAGACCACAACGATGTCATTGAACCCGTCGGCGTTCATGTCCGCGATCGCGAGCCCGCCCACCTGCCGGCGGAGATCGATCTGGAAATCGGGCTCGTCACCGAACGGGAACGCTGCGCCGCGCATCGAGCCGTTCCATGTCCCGTTCGCGGTCCCGATCACGCCGGGCCGCGCGAACGCCCGACCGTCCTCGTTGATTTCCAATGCCCCCTGCGCACCGGCCATCGACACGATGGAGCATGAAAGCGCGGTCGATAACCCCGCGGCGACGCGGGCACGGAGTGCAGCGGACTCGGTCATGGCGTGATCTCCCTCGGTGTGATCGCTTGCGTCGGCGTTGCCCCCTTCACGAGGCACCGCCGGACCCACAGCGTACCGACAAACGCCCCGCGGATCGAGCGCTGATCGAGGGATTCCGGAACGGGATTGCCGGCCCGGAACAGCGGCCTGGGGATCTGGACCGGACGCTCAGGGCGCAGCGCACTGCGTCGTGAACGCCTGCACGAACGCCCCGATGTCAGCGAGATCGAAGACCCCGAAGGGCGCGGCGAGATCGGCGATCGGGTCCTGCCCGGTGAAGCCCGCGATGAAAGCCCCGATGTCGGCGAGATCCAGCACACCGAAGGGTGCCGCGAGGTCCGCCGGGCAATCGGGCACGTACGTGATCTCGATGACCGTCTCCGCGCCGACACCCGCGCTGAGCGCCCCCGCGACCAGCAGGCTGTCGGGCGCCGGGCCGGGGGGCGACACGGTCTGCACGCCGTTGATCGTGACGACCGGGAACGCGTCCCCGGTCGGGATGTAACGGACAACCGTCTCGAAGGAGACTGCGCCGCCCGTCCGATTGGTCAGGATCTGCCGCTCGTCGCCTCCTTGGTCGCGTTCGATGCGTACATCGACGCGTTCATCCCCGACGCGGATGTTGCCGTAGTCCATGAACGACCAGTCCGTCGGCAACTTGGGGCGGACGCGCAGCACGGCCCCGCCTTCGGGCTCATACCCCAGGAAGAGCATCATCGAATCGACGAGGAAGGACATGCTCTCCCACGCGTTCGGGTAGGCCGTCTGCAGGCGGTAGTCGGTCTGCCCCGGATAGAGCAGCGTGTTGTTGCTCGCGATCTGCTCGGCCCCGAACCCCATCGGGCCCAGTTCGTTGACCAGCAGATCGAGCCGCCCCTTGTGGTTGTCGATATCCGCGGGCATCGCCGTGACGTTCTGCCGCTCGGCGTAGTACGCGCCGTACCACATCGTCGTCAGGAACCAGGGGCTCGCGCTCGCGTTGGGCACCAGCGCCGGGTTGTTCCAGTAGCCGTCGCCCCAGTACCGGTTCACGAGCCCGTCCCATTCACCGCCGAAGTTCACGAGCGGCTGGTTGTTGCCGAACGTGTCGGCCGCGACCCCGTTGATGCGGTCCATGATCAGCTCCGCCCGCGAGCTGCCCGGCTCGTAGATTTCGAACGGGTAGGCGATGCCGAGTTGCGAGATATCCGTGTTCTCGCCGTTCCAGGCGAGGCGCGCGTCGAGGCCGGCGCGGATCGCGCCCGCACGCGCCTCGAACAGTGCTTTGTCGTTGTGGTAGTTGCACGTGCCGGGACCACCGGGACAGACCTGCTGGTCGAGGATCCCCGCGATCGCCGCGGCGTCCTCGAGCCCGCGGATCACCGACGCGTTCGAGTAGTTGAACACGTCGAACGAGTCTTCCCAGAGATTCATCGAGTACACGAGATCGACCGACTCCTCGTACCGCAGGCGGTTGTCGATCGTCGAGTCCTGGCTCGACGCGAGCGCGGCCTCATAGACCCCGTCGTAGTGCGCTTCAAGAAACCCGACATCGCCCGTGATGTCGTAGATGTACCTCACACCCCAGGGATAGCAGCTCGTCTCGTCCACCTGGGGGGTCCCCCAGATCGTGTACCCGTCGGTCGTGTACTTCTGCTTCCAGAACCCCTCGCGCCCCCACCCCTCGACATCGCGGTACGCGATATCGCGCAGGAAGGCGTAGATGCTCTTCGCGTCGTCCACGTGCCCGGTGCGGGCGAGCGTGATCGCCGCCCACGCCGCGTCACGAGGCCAGACATACGGGTACGCCCCGTTGTGCATCCCCGCGATGATGCCCCCGTTCTTCCCGTCGAGGTGCAGCGCCGTCCCGAGAAGGCCGCGTTTGAAGAGCTCGTTGTAGACCGGATCGGGGCACTCGAACGAGACGCCGTCGGCGAGCCACGACTGCCAGTCGCTCTTCGTCGCGTTTTCGAGCGCGGAGACCGAGGTCCCGTTGAGCAGGCTGTCGAGCGCCGGCGCCTGCTGCGCGTCGTATGTCCCGGCAGCGCCCGCGAACCCGTCGAAACCGCCCACGATGTAGACCGCGAACGACCTCGCCCCGCCCGCGGGGATCGTCAGCTTCTCGCCGATCCAGCCCTCGCCCTGGTCGCCCGAGGTGTCGGCCCACGAGCCGGCCGCCGGCGCGCCGTTCGCCTTCATCGCCGCCGCGAGATACACCGAGGTGTCCTTGTCATAGTCAGAGAACGTCGTCGGGTTGTACTCGCCCGCCGCGTTCGCCGTTCGCTGCGTGTTGTCGAAGAACACCATCGCGCCCCGGCTCTTATCGGCGAACGCGCCGTCGAACTGGTCACCCCCGTTGAGCGCCCAGTCGGCGTAGAAATACGCGTTCACCTGGATCGTCGAGTCACCGTTGTTCTGAATACGGACCCGCTTGATATGGATGCCCCGGTTCTCCTCTCCGCCGAGCGTCTCGGGGAAGTCGATCCCGCGCGGGGCAAAGTCGGACTGTTCGACGGAAAGGTCGTAGCCGTCCGCGACCAGCCGCTGCCTGGTCTCGACGACGTTCGTGTCCCCATCCCAGAACTGATCGACCTCAACGAAGTCCGTCCCGTTTTGGTTGGTCAGCCAATAGGTCGTGCCGGCGCCGGTCGCGGCGTCGGTGGGCCTGATCCCCAGGAAGGCCTGGTTGAGGTGCATCTGCCCCCGCTGATCGGGCGTGAGGAAGGCCGGGAACTGGTCGAGCCCGCCGTCGTAGTAGCCCTCGTTCTTGGTCGAGACGCCCTCCACAGCGCCGGCGCTCGGGTAGTAGATGTCGTAAAGCGACCCGTTCTGGTCGAGCATCGTATTGATGTAGTTGTTGCCCGCGACCGCCTCTTCTTTCCAGAAGTGCAGGGGCGGGTAGCCCTCTCCGGGGTTCGCGGCGTTCGACCCCGCACCGGGCCACGCGAGCAGCGTGTCGAAGCCGAACTCGCTGTCACCGTCGCTGGCGTCCTGCGCGAAGACCTCCGCGCCGCCAGGCCCGTACGCCGACACCAAGTACCGCACCTCGGCGCCGTACAGGCTCGCGGGAACCGGGAGATCCGCTCGCCACCAGTCGTCGTTCCCGTTCGCGCCCGGTTCGTTGCGCACGAACTGGATTTGCCCCGCCGCGCTCGTGAGCGTCTGCGTGCTCGGGTTGCCTGGCGTGCCCTGGAAACCCGAGGGGGGCGAGCCGTCCAGCGTGTAGTACACCGCGACGGCGTCATAACTAAAAGACGGGCCCGTCTTGATCCAGACGCGCACCGATTCCGACTCGCGTGGCGACACGGGCGTCCGCTGCGTCGCCCCCGCTTCGCCGAACACGCCCGATGCCGGGTCGTGGGTCACGAAATCCGGCGCACCGACGCACAAGCCCGTCGCGATCGCCAGCAGACCACTCGCCGCCAGCGAGACACTCTTACAAATACACATTCGCATCGCTCCCCGCGGGGCCGGCCGGCCCCTGTCGCACACACCTATCGACCCGGGCTCCGGCCGCCCGCTCCCCTCGCGATCCGAAACACCGCAATGCCCAGGATCCCCCGATGATAAACGGAACCGGATCGGCGATCGAGCGTGATCCACGTCCGATAGGCCCGGGCGACGCACCTTCTCGAGGCGTCGGAAGTCAGGGACACCCCCCCGTGAACGCGGTCACGAAGAGCCCTATGTCCCCGAGGTCGAAGACGCCGAACGGCTCGGCCACGTCCGCGACGGGATCCTGGCTCACGAACCCGCCTACGAACAGGCCGATGTCGGCGAGATCGAGCACGCCAAACGGTTCAGCAAGATCAGCGGGACAAGGCGACGCACCGGGTGCCTCGAACGCACCGATATCCACGATCGGTCCCGAACCGTCCGCGAAGCCGGTGCCCGTGTCCGCGGTATCGGGGTCGTCGGCGAAACGATCATCACCCGCGAAGTCGCGCGACAACGGCTCGGCGGTATCACCGTCCGCATCCAGATCGAGCGCGTCGACCGGCACGCGGGTGTTGTCCCCCGCGTCGATCGCGGGCGAGCTATCCGAGAGCGAGAAATCGTCCGACGACGGATCGGCGAACATCGGGTCGGCGTCGCTGGTGCCGACACCCGGGAACGCACCGTCCCAGCCCTCGACGATCGAGTTGATGAACTGTACCTCGGCCCCCGCGCCCGATTGACTGAACTGTGCCCGCTGGTCGGTGATGCTGCCGGACGTGTTGCCGTAGAGGATGGAATTACTGACAACGACCTGCGACCGGCTGGAGACGATACCGCTCGAGCGGATCCCGAATCCGTTCGGGGCGGCGTTGTTCGCGAAGGTCGAATTCACGATCTCGACCCCGTCGCACAGGACCAAAGCCAAACCCGCGGCCTGGATCGTTGATGTCGATACGTTGTTCACAAAGACGTTGTTCGCGAAGAGCGGCCGGCAAGCGGTAACCAGCATCCCCGGCGTCGACTCGCTGTCGCGGTTGCCCGCAACAAGATTGCCGACGAACTGGTTGTCCACGCCGTTGTAGAACGTGTTGAGCCGCACCGCGCCGATGTAGCCTTCGTACGGCAGCGCGCCGTCGGTCGGGTAGGTCGCGCCGTAGAACAGACCGTCTACCGCCGCGTTCTCGATAAACCGAGAGTTGATGATCCTCGACCGCACATCGTTGACGAGAATCAGGGCTCCCGTGTTCACCGCGGCGTTCTCCCGGAACTCGCAGTTCCTGATCGTCAGGTCGCCCCCGAACGCGACCATCCCGCCCGCGTTATTCATGAAGCCGCCGCAGTTCACCTCGAAGTCCGCGAGCCCACGCTCGATGGTCAGCCCATCGAGCGTGATCGGCCCGTCCTCCTCGTAGAGATACACCACGTTGATCGAGTTATCCTGCCGGCTCGCGATGCCCGCGGGTGTCCGCGGGTCGGGTGCATCGTCCCCGTTCAGATCGCCCGACAGCACCGTCGGATGCGCCCCGTCGATCCGCTGGTCGAGCGACGATTCTGTTCCCGCGAACCCGCCGAAGATCGAGACGCCGCCCACGAGCTCGAACCGCACCGCGCGATGACCGTCCGCCGCCGGCCGGTACACCCCCTCGGCAATCCAGATCTCCGCGACATCCCCGCTCGCCCGTGCGAGCGCGAGCGCGTCCTGCAGATCGTCCATCGCATCAGCCCACGAGAGGCCCGTGCCGCTCCCGGCCGCGTCGGCATCGACATACAGCCGTGTTGGCTCGGCCTCGTCCGGCACGCCGTCCCCGTCCGCGTCGACGCTCGTCGCCCCGGCGATGTCGCACGCATCCGGCACACCGTTCCGGTTAAAATCCTGGTCGGCAAAGTCCGGGTACCCGTTGCCGTCGCAATCCGTCAGATCGCCCGCGGCGATGTCGTCCGTATCCTCGATCCCGTTCGCGTCGAGGTCCCGATCGCGGTACTTCGCGACGACCGGCGCCGAGAGCGCCAGCGCCGACGCGCTGTCGGCCGCACCGGGGCCCCCCGCCGCGACTCCCGTGGGTGCCCCCCCCACGTCGACGAGCGGGTTCGAGAACCGCAGCACCCGGGGCGCAGCGCCAACACCCATCACCGTGTTGAACCCGCCGAACGGATCCTCGTACCCCTTTGCGAAACGCGACGAGCCGTTGGTGCACGGGTTCTCCTCGTAGCCGTGCAGAAGCCCCATGTTGTGACCAATCTCGTGCGCGAACGCGGAGACCGGCCCCGTGATACACGGGAGCGAGACCACGCTGAAGGCGTTCTGCGGCGTCGGCGTGTTGCCCGGACCGACCCCGATATTCGCGATCCCGCACACGTCACCCGCGGAGACAACGAGCATCACGAGGTCCGCCTTGTGCGCGTCCCTCAGCGCGTGTACCTCGTCGAGCACGCCGTCTCCCGGGTCGCGCAACCTGCCGAGTTGCGTGCCGAGCGAGCCGGACTGCGAGTGGACCACCTCGAGCGTGTGCACAACGCGGAACGTCGTCGCGACCAGCGACTGCGCCGCGGCCGTGTTCAGTTCGTTCAACCCCTCGAGGATCGCGAGTTCGATCTCCGCAACGCCCCCCGCCGCGTCCCGCGCCTGGGCGGAATACACGACGAGGATATCGACGACCGACCCGTCCTCGAGACCCGCCCCGCCCCTGCCGACAAAGCCGCCTGCACGCGAGATCGCGATCCGATCGAGCGGGCGATGCACATCGAGCGGCTCGGGCGCACGCTGGTCGCACGCGACCCCACACCGATGCTCTGCCTGATCGGCGAAACCATCGATCGGCTGCGCGATCGATGAAGCCGTGAACGCCGCGAACAGCGAGAAAAACGCGAGACTGGAACGATGCATCATCAGTGACCTCTTCAATGGGGCGAGCCGATGGGGGAGCAGATGGAAAAGTCGCCTCCGCGACACCCCTTCGATTCCGACTGGGCACGACATCCAACGCAGACAGCCTGCCGCCCGGGCCCACCGTACTCAGATTCTCAGAAATAGAAAGACCGGACGCGTCAGAAACACCGCGCCCCCTAAGACCGATCGGCCTCACGTCGTGAGCGAGAAGTTTTGGCGTGTCTCACGACGGTCCGAGAAAGAATGTCCAGAGAAGCAGCAAGAACGAGCTTTGGAACGCTGCCGACGCAACGCTCAGCGCCTCGCCTTCGATAGCGGGCAACCGTCCGAGAACGCCGGACACACGCCCATCCCTCCGTGACACGATCGAAGGCCAGCGGGCGACGGTGCGGACGCTTCG
>DDFO01000014.1:87297-87950 GCA_002337215.1 Phycisphaerales bacterium UBA1926
ACGCTTCGCGCTCGCACCGTCGCGACAAGAACACAGAAGAGCCCACAGCGGACATCGATCCTCCCAGACGGCGAACGCTCCATCACTTCAAAAGAAAACCCGCATTCCGCGGGTTGTACGAAGCAAGGTACTTGTCAGACAAGCGAGCGCCGAACGAGGCCTCAGCCCTGCCAGCCGGCCTTGAAGGTCTTGATCGCGTCCTCGATCCTGCCGGAAAGCGTGTCGTCGAGCGCCAATTTCTCGGAGAGCTCGTCACGCACACCCTTCGCGGCGCTCTTGAAGTGATCGAGCATCCCCTTCTCGAACTCGAGCACCCTGCTCGGCTCGATATCGTCGAGGAAGCCCTTTGCACCCGCGAAGATCGACAGCACCTGGTCAACCGTCTCGTAGGGGTCGTACTGCGGCTGCTTGAGCAGTTCGACCATCCGGAGCCCGCGGTCGAGCTGGGCCTGCGTCGCCTTGTCGAGCTCGGTGCCCAGCTGGGCGAACGCCTCGAGTTCGCGGAAGGCCGCGAGGTCAAGACGCAGCGAGCCCGCGATCTTCTTCATCGCCTTCACCTGGGCCGCACCGCCCACGCGGGAGACCGAGATACCCACGTTAATCGCGGGGCGGACGCCCTTGTAGAACAGGTCGGGCTCGAGGTAGATCTGGCC
>DDFO01000014.1:88060-94468 GCA_002337215.1 Phycisphaerales bacterium UBA1926
TCGGGCTCGAGGTAGATCTGGCCGTCGGTGATCGAGATCACGTTGGTCGGGATGTACGCCGAAACGTCGCCCTCCTGCGTCTCGATGATCGGCAGCGCCGTCAGCGAACCCGCGCCGTTCTCATCGCTGAGCTTCGTCGCACGCTCCAGCAGGCGGCTATGCAGGTAGAACACGTCACCCGGGAACGCCTCGCGGCCGGGCGGGCGACGCAACAGCAGCGAGAGCTGGCGGTACGCGACCGCCTGCTTGGAAAGGTCGTCGTACACCAGCAGCGCGTGCTTGGGATAGGGCGCGCCGGTCGCGAGGGTCTTGCCGCCCTCCTTGCCGCTCCACATGAAGTGCTCGCCCATCGTGCACCCCGAGTAGGGCGCGATGTACTGCATCGGGGCCGGGTCGGAGCTGCCCGCGACGACGACGGTGGTGTAGTCCATCGCCCCCGCGTCCTTGAGCGTCTGGACGACGCCCGCGACGGTCGATTCCTTCTGGCCCACCGCGACGTAGATGCAGACCACCGCGTCGTCGGTGCCCCAGTACTGCTTCTGGTTGATGATCGCGTCGATCGCGACGGCCGTCTTGCCCGTCTTGCGGTCGCCGATGATCAGCTCACGCTGGCCGCGACCGACCGGGATCATCGAGTCGATCGCCTTGATGCCCGTCTGCATCGGCTCGTGCACCGGCTGGCGGTCCGCGATGCCCGGCGCGATGATGTCCACCTTCTCGTTCGAGGTCGGCTGCAGCGCCGGGCCGTCGTCGATCGGGCGGCCCAGCGGGTCAACGACCCGTCCCAGCATCGTCTCGCCGACGGGCACCTCGAGCAGACGTCCGGTGCTCTTGACCAGGTCGCCTTCCTTCACCGCGAGGTAGTCGCCGTACACGACGCAGCCCACGGTGTCCTCTTCGAGGTTCATCACCTGACCCATGACCGCGCCGTCGGAGGTCTGGAATTCCACCAGCTCGCCCGCCATCGCGGTCGAGAGCCCGTAGATCCGGGCGATACCATCGCCCACCTCGACCACGCGGCCCACCTCGGAGACTTCGAGCTCCTGGGTGTACTGCTCGATCTCTTGCTTAATAACGCTCGCGATCTCGTCGGTCTTGATCTTCACGGGTCGTTCCTCTTGGTCTTCAGGCCGTCGCCGCAGACAGTTCTCGTTGCCGGTCGTTCAGGATCAGCGTCCGCGACGCTCCAGCCGCTCGAACGCGTCTATCCCTGCGTCCAACCCCTGCATCCAACATGGGTCCGAGTCGGCCCTATCCGTAGGCCGCCGGGCTCGAAACGCCGCGCGCTCCGCGCGGGCGTCAACGGTAGCCCACCAGAGCCCGATTATCCTGCCCAGCAGCATGAATTCCGGTGACGACCGGACCCCGGTCACCCTCGCGATCCGACCAGAATCGCCATGCTCAGCCATCGCTCCCGGGAGACCCAGCCGGTGCGGACGCCGGGTCGTCGAGCCCATCCTCAGACCCGTTTTCAGGTCCATTCTCGGGCCGATCGTTCGGCGATTCTCCGCGTTCGGTCGGCGGGGGTTCCTCGATGACCGCCCGACGCCTGACCTCAACGCGGATCTCACGACCCGACAGATCCGCGACCACACCCGTCGGCACCCCCGTGAGCCGGAGCACACCCGCCAGAGCCGCCTCGTTGGTCGCTTCCCCGATCCCGCCCAGGTCCACCGTCGCGAGTGCGCCGGGAACCGTGTCCCCCCGCCTGATCTGCTCGATCGCCGAGACAGGCCCTGAGAGCACCACGTCCTCGAGCACGCGGTGCTCGGGGGGCACCTCGAACGCCCAGCCCGCGAGATCCGTCGGGAGCAGGCTCAGCCGGACCGGGATCTCCCGCAGCGTCAGGCTCTCTGTCCGGACCCGCAGCGCGAGCGTCACGACCGCGCGCGGCTCCATCAGCCTGAGCCCCCACACGCCATCGGGCAGCCCCAGCAACTCGATCGGCACCTGGCTGATCTCCGTCCGCCGGCCTGGCGTCAACGCCGCGAGCCGGTTCGGGGGAATCCGAGCGATCGCGTGCAAATCGACTTCCCGTGCGATCCCCGCCGGCAGCCGGACCGTGACCTCTGCCGGCTCAATCGTCACCGGACCTGCTGTCGAGATACCCTCCAAGTCGACCTCCGCCGGCAGCGTCAGCGTCTCCAGCCGATCGGTCTGAAGATCGAGCAGCCGGGGCGAGATCCGCCGGACCGTCAACCCGCTGTCGGCGAAGAGCTCATCGCGCCGAATCGCCTCGAGCAGATCGATCGATCGGTTGCCGGTTTCGGCAGGAAGTTCCGAACCGATCTCGAGAACCACGGTGTCGCCCGCTCGTGTCCGCAACGCCTCGATCAGCCCCGTCGGCCCCGCGAGATCCAGCTCCACCGAGCCGGTCCAGGCGTCCGGATCGGTCAGCCGGAACGCGACGCCCGAGCCTCCCGCGCTGATCTCGACGGGCACCGTCACCGTCCGCGTCCGCAGCGTCCGCGACTCAGCGAACAGCCACACGAGCACCGCGACAATCGAGACGACCAGAATCGTGCGCACCGTCTCCGCTTTCATCCCTGCGCCTCCGTGTCCTGGTCAGACTCGTCCGGTTCCCCGGCCAGCGGATCGGCGTTGTCGATCTCGTCCGTCGAATCACCCGCCTCCTCGGTCGGCTCTGTCTTCACCCGCAGCCGGCGACGCAGCTCGTCGGCGAGTTCTTCCTCTTCATATGCTCGGCTCAGCCTCCCACGCTCCGAGATCCGCAGCTTGCCCGTCTCTTCCGACACCACCAGCACCAACGCGTCCGTTTCCTTGCTCAGCCCCACCGCCGCACGGTGCCGGCTGCCGAGCATCGGATCGGGCATCTCCGACGCATCCGCGAGCGGCAGCTGCACACCCGCCGCCACGACCCGGCTGCCGCGGACGATCACCGCGAGGTCGTGCAGCGCCGAACCGGGGAAGAAGATCGTCTGCAGCAACGCCGTGGACACCCTCGCGTCGAGCGTCGTCCCGCCCTGGATCAGCCCTCGGAGACCAACGCGGCGCTCGAGCACGATCAACGCCCCGAACCGCTGCCGACCCAGGTAGATCGCCGCGGCCGAGATGTCGTCAACGATCCCGCCCAGGCTCGCCGAGTCCGCCGAGCCCATGAGCTGCGCCTCGCCCAGCCTGCTGAAGGCCCGTCGCAGCTCCGGCGCGAACACCACGACCATCACGATCGCAAACAGCGCCGCGAGCCGATCGAACAGGAACGCCAGCCGCTGGAATGAATCCCCGGCGCTCATCAGCCGAACGATGAGTGTGCCGATCACGAGCACGAGGATCAGGCCCTTGAGCACCCCCGCCGCCCGCGTCCCCTGGATGAACCGGACGAGCGCGAACACCACGATCCAGATCAGGACCAGCTCCAGCCCGATCTCCCAGAGGGGATACGAGCCGAGCCTTTCGATCAGGTCTCGCAGCCGGTCAACGATCACCGTTCGCCCTTACGCTCACACCACGACTCGGCCGGGCAACACCGCCCGGACAACACCGCGAAGAATTCCCGTCAGGAAACACCCCGACGGGGTGTTCATCGGACAGAATACACCCCAGCCCCCACCAGCACACGAATAGACACCCCACCTCCGACTCAAACGCCGACCCACAACCATGCGATTCGTCCGCTTCGAGACAACCCCGAACCCCAACGCGATCAAGTGCGTGATCCAAGCCGACGCGCACGAGTCTGCCCTCGGGATCCGCTCCTACTGCAATCCCGACGCCGCCCGCGACGCCGACGACCCGCTCGCCCACGACCTGTTCGACATCCCGGGGGTCGCCAATCTGCTCATCCACACCGCCTTCATCACGGTCGGAAAATCGCCCGACGCCAGGTGGTCCGCCCTCAAGCCCAGAATCAGGTCCGCCATCGCGGGGCACGCCTCGACGTACGAAACCGGGGACGCCGGTGCCTGAGCCCGACGGCGCCATCGACCGAAAGATCGCCCGGGCGATCACCGCGTGGCACCGCACCAACGCCCGTGACCTCCCCTGGCGCGACGCCGCTGCCGGTGAGCGGGACCCCTACCGCGTCCTCGTCAGCGAGGTCATGCTCCAGCAGACCCAGGTCGCACGCGTGGTCGAGAAGTTCTGCTCGTTCCTCGCCCGCTTCCCCACGATCGCCGACCTCGCCGCCGCCGATGAAGCCGATGTCCTTGCCGAGTGGTCGGGGCTGGGCTACTACCGCCGCGCCCGCCTCCTCCACGCCGCCGCTCGGGCGGTTGTCAGCGACCACGCGGGGGAGATCCCCCGAGACCACGCAGCCCTCCTGACCATCCCGGGCGTCGGCCGTTACACCGCCGGCGCCATCGCCTCCATCGCCTTCAATCACCCCGAGCCCATCGTCGACGGGAACGTCGCGAGAGTGGTCCTCCGCATCGAAGCGCGCGCCGAGACACCCAATGACACCAAGGGCCTCAAGCAGACATGGAAACGAGCCGAGTCGCTCGTCCGCGCCTCTACGACTCCTGGGGCGTTCAATGAGGGCCTCATGGAACTCGGCGCCACCGTTTGCACGCCCCGCAACCCGCGCTGCCCCCGTTGCCCCATCGCCGATCACTGCTTCGCCCGCAAAAGAGCCCGGCAAGACGAGATCCCCCTCCCCAAGCCAGCCGCCAAGCGCAAGCCCCTCTACATCACCGCACTCCTCGCGATCGACGCCAAGGGCCGACGCCTCGTCGAACGCCGACCGGACACCGGCCTCTGGGCCGGCATGCACCAACCGCCCAGCCTCGACCGCGATGACCGATTCGCGACCAGCGCAGAGATCCTCGGCTCGCTCTCGCTCGAGGCGGGCGCGGTGCTCTCCGAGTTCGATCACCAGACGACCCACCGCGCCGTCCGCTTCCGGGTCATGGCGGCGTCCGCGGTGCGCAAGGGCGCGGGGCGAGCCTGGCACTCACGCCGGCAGATCGCCTCGCTCGCCCTCGGCACCCCCCAGCGGCGGATCCTGCTCACCGACTGGTGAGGCCCCCACGGCAACGGGTTCACTGTCCGCCTCGACGAACCAGAGGCAGAGCAGGCAGACCAACGCGTACTTGTCCCACGCGATGTGCGCTTTCATGAGCATCACCGCGTGGACGAGGACCAACGCCGTTCCGAAGGACCAACTGCGGAACCGGAGCACCGCCGCCCCCGCGAGCACACCGAGTACGGCGACGCGGACCCCGTCGCGGTCGCCCAGAACCAGACGCAACGCCTTGTCGAGAAACCCCATCGTCTCGATCGGATAATCCGTGTTGCCGATCGGCGGGAACGCCAGCACCAGCCCCCCGAGGATCGCGAGCAGGACCACACCGCGCACCCGGACTCTGATCCCACCCCAGCTCCCCATCGACCGCCGGTCCCACCACTCCCAGACGCACCACAGCGGGACGTAGTACGCGCCGATCACGGCGAGGAAGTAGACCGCGTTCCGAGGGATCAACGCCACCGTCGATCGCGTCTGGATGTCTTGCCGAAGAACCTCGCCAATCGGCGCAAAGCCCCCGAAGAAGACGACCCACGCCAGCAGAACCGCGCCCCCGGATGCGCAGACCCATCCCCCGGGATAGCCCGCGAACCGGCGGAGACCCGCCCCAACACCGTGGATCCTGAGGTGCTCGACGAGGGCGTGCAGCCCGATCGCCGCGGGGACCGCGACCATGTACTGCCGGCTCGAAACACCGACCGCGAAGAAGACCGCCGCTGTGATCCAACGCGAACGCCGAAACGCGACGAGCCCGAAGAACGCCGCCGATGCCGCGATCATGTCCGTGTAGAGAAAAAAGCTCGATCCGATGAGATACGGAAACGAGAACGCGCAGCACGCCGCGGCCACCACCCGGCCGGGCCGGCCCCGCGCCAGCAGAACGAAGACCGAGAGCGTCGCGAACGACACCAACGCGTTGAACAACCGCCCGACCGCGATCCCGCCGCCGAAGCCGGCCTCCAGCCAGCCGAAAACCATGAACGGGAACGGCGTGCTCAGCTCGCCGTACCCGCGGAGCAATTCCAACGACGGGATCGGCTCAGCCGCGAACCGGAGCGAGGTCGGCCAGAAGTGGACCTCGTCGCGAGAAGGCGCGCCGCCCAACCAGCCCAGCCACCACGCGGCCGCTACATACCCCGCCAACGCAAGCAGCAAGAACCACAGCCTCGCCGCCCGATCGTTCACGCCCCCGCTCACCAGGTCGGCAGGGCATTCGCCCCCGCTGGGTTCAACGGTCGACTTTTCCGATCGCGACGACATAAAGTGCCGCCATGGTAGTGGCAGTCGTAATACCCGTCTACAACGAGCAAGAGCTGCTGCCCAAGCTCATCGCCCGACTCGATGCGACACCGCGCCCGACCGACACGACCGGCCTCACCCTCACCCGTCACGTCTTCCTCGTCGACGACGGTTCCACCGACGGCACC
>DDFO01000014.1:94540-95263 GCA_002337215.1 Phycisphaerales bacterium UBA1926
ACGACGGTTCCACCGACGGCACCAAAGAGCTGCTCGCCGAGCTCGACCGGCGCGAGGACGTCACCAGCCTCATCACCGACCAGAACCGCGGCAAGGGCAGCGCGCTCCGCCGGGGGTTCGCCGCCGCCCTCGCGCAGGGCTGCGATCTTGTCATCGTCCAAGACGCCGACCTCGAATACGACCCCGCCGACCACGACAAGGCCCTGGCCCCGCTCATCGACGGGCGCGCCGACGCCGTCATCGGCACCCGCTTCCTGGGCGAGACCCACCGCGTCCTCTACTTCTGGCACTCCGTCGTCAACCGAAGCATCACCACGCTCAGCAACATGCTCAGCAACCTCAACCTCACCGACATCGAGTGCGGCACCAAGGCCTTCACCCACCCCGCCCTCGCCGAGCTCACCCCGATGCTCACCGAGAACCGCTTCGGCATCGAGCCGGAGATGGTCGCAAAGCTCGCGAAGATCCGCCTCCCCGCCGAGCAGGGCGACGCGCCGAGCAGAGCCCTCCGCATCTACGAGGTCCCCATCTCGTACGCGGGCCGGACCTACGCCGAGGGCAAGAAGATCGGCTGGCGCGACGGCGTCTCCGCCATCCGCTGCATTATCCAGCACAACCTGTTCTCATAAGCCAACCCACAAGCCCGGGTGCCACGACCCGCCCCGCCCCGCGGCGCAGTCGTGCGAACCGCGACACGAACTTTCTATTCGCCCGGTGCCGTGG
>DDFO01000014.1:95367-97199 GCA_002337215.1 Phycisphaerales bacterium UBA1926
GGGCGAACCACGAAGCAACCCCGCAAAACGAAGAAACCGCCTTCGCCCTCCGGGCCGAAGGCGGGCACCCCAGACCTGATCGGACAGACGTCCCGCTCCGGCCGCTCAGTGGGACAAGCGTCCCGCCTGTCTCCCCATCACCCCTCGTGATCCTCCTCCGCGATCGCCTCGCGCAGCCGGTCCATGATCGACAACAATTGATCCCGTTGCTCTTCCGGGAGATGGTCCACCGCCGCCTCGAACTGCTCGATCGTGACTCGTTTTGTGCGCACGGTCCCGTCCGGCATCCGCCGCGCCGCCGTCCCCGGCAGCGCGTTCACGAGTTCGGGAGATGCGTCCACCATGTCCGCCATCTTCCGCAGCATCGCCGAGACCGTCTGAGGCGACGACCCGTGCCCGATCCGCACGTTCACCGGCGAGATGGGCGATTGGGTGTCCTCACGCCGCATCACCGACGCGCTGATCACGTGCCCGTCGCTGTCCGCGGTCGGGTCGTCCTGCCTGTCGAGGCTCTCGGCGTTGTAGCCGACCAGGTAAATCGCGATCGGCCTCGTTTGCTGCTCGTCGGTCATCGGTCGCTCTCTCTCACTGCTCGTTCGATCCACCCACCACCCAGAACCAACCCGGGCTCCGCCGCGTCGTAGACCACCGCCGCCTGCCCCGGCGCCACCGCCTCAACAGGCTCATCAAAGACCACCTCGAACCGCCCCGCACGCCCGCTCGGCGTCTCCGCCCCGTCCGCCAAAGGCTCGATCACGCGAACCTTCGCCGGCAACGCCTCGCTGTTGTACCGGTACTGCACGCTCACGCGCCGCCACTCGGCCAGTTCGCCCTCATCCACGAGCCAGTTCGCCTCCCGCGCGATCAACCCCGTGGAAACCAGATCCTCGCGCGACCCCACCATCACCGTGTTCGCCTCAGGGTCACGGTCCACGACATAGATCGGGTAGCCCAGCGCCACCCCCACCCCGCGCCGCTGCCCGACCGTGAACTTGTGCTGCCCGCCGTGCTCGCCGACGACCGCGCCCGACGCGTCCCGGATCTCCCCGGCCCCGCGCTCGCTCGCGCTCAGGTCGGGCCGTCGCCGCTCCACCAGCCCGGCGTAGTCGTTGTCGGGCACGAAGCAGATCTCCTGGCTGTCTGGCTTGTCGAACACCGGCAGGTTCTTCTCTTCCGCGATCCGCCGAATCTCCGGCTTCGTGTACCCACCGATCGGCAGCACCATCTCCCCCAGCCGACCCCGCTCGATCCCGAAGAGCACGTACGACTGGTCCTTGCCCTCATCCACCCCGCGCAGCAGCCTCGGCCCGCTGCCACCTTCCGCAACCCGCGCATAGTGCCCGCTCGCCACCGCGTCTGCACCGATCTGCTTCGCGTATTCGTGCAGCTTGCCGAACTTCAGCCAGTCGTTACACCGCACGCACGGGTTTGGCGTCCGCCCATTCGCGTACTCATCCACGAAGTAGTCGATGATCCGCCCGAAGTCCTTCTTGAAGTTGCACACGTACAGCGGAATGCCCAGGTGCGCCGCGACAAGCCTCGCGTCCGCCGCGTCGTTGATCGAGCAACACCCCTGATGACCGATCTTTACCTTCGCCGGATCGCAGCTGACCCCCGCGGTATCGAACGGCTGCATCTCATCGATCGTCTCGCCGGGCGATCCGAGCCTCATAAAGACCCCGACCACCTCGTGCCCCTGGTCCTTCAGCAGCGCCGCCGCGACGGACGAGTCCACACCCCCCGACATCGCGACGAGGATCTTCTTCGGCTTGGAATCAGCAGAATCATGCACGCCCGATGATACGGCTCGCGATCGGGGATCTCGCCAACCC
>DDFO01000014.1:97293-103548 GCA_002337215.1 Phycisphaerales bacterium UBA1926
CCCGCCGTGACCGGCCCGATCCCGCCTCAATCCTCGGGCGCCAAGCCGTAAATCTGCGAGTCGTCTGGGTCGCTCGTCCGCTCAACCCGCGACTCCGTCCCGCCAGGCCCCATACCCGTCGGCCGACCGTCCCCCTCGGCAGCCCCATGCCCATCATCAAACGGGATCACGCTCGGATCGTCAGCGTACGACTCGAGCGCCGGGGGTGCCCCCACCGCCATCGCCGCCTCCGCCGCGTGCGCCCGCGCTGCGTCGCGCATCGCCCGCCGACGCCTTTTTTCTGCGAGCCGGATCTCCCGCTCCCGCGCCTGCACCGCGTTATGGATCGCCCACATCGCCGCCTTCGCGAGCATCAGCACGCTCCACGCGAACACGAGCACACCGCCGAACACCAGGATCCCGAAGATCACGCCAGCAAACGCGAAGAACATCGCGAACGGCGGGCTGAGTTTCAACACACCCCAGATCACCAGTTCCAGCGTCCCCAGCACCGCGATGCACCACGTCGCCGCACGCAGCCGAGATCCCTCTTCGGTCTCCCCCGCCCAGTCTGCCATCGACGAGAGATACACCCCCATCGGCACAAGCGCGTACAACGCGCCGAGCATCAGCAGCCCCGCGAGCCCCTGGAGAATCCCGCTCCCCGTCGCGTACGCCGCCCACGCGACCATCGCCGCCAGCGCCGCCGATCCCTGCGCCCAACGCGACACATTCCGGATGTGCCGGTTATCGAGGATCTCGTCGAACACGATCCGCTCCGTGCGGGGTCGCTTTACCGTCACGATCCATGATGCACCGAACCACACCAGCGTCGCCAGCGTGAACAGCACGCCGCGGAGGTTGAAGGGCCCGATCGTCCAATCGCTCGGCAGGAAGAATTGAATCCCGATCGCCAGCACAGACGCGGCCTGCAAGCCCAGCCCGAACGCCATCAGGCGGATGTACCCCAGCGGCGCATCGACGAGGTTGTCCGAGTGACGGACCGATTTCTTCGCCCTCGTGATCGCCGTCCCGCATTCGGGACACGCCCCGGTCGTTTCCAGCCCACGCAGGCTGTACCCGCACCGAACGCACGTGCGATCATCGGAGACGAACCCACCGCTCAGGCCAGTCCCGGCCGAGCCTGCGCGCGACATCGATTCCACATCAACCGGCATCCCGCGAGTCTACCAGCGAACCCATCGCCGGCTGCACCCGATGCCGAACATCAAAGCCCGAACACCGAAACCCATCACAGAAAGCCGAAAGCCCGCTCACGCCCCCTGGCTGACCGCCGCACCACTGCCAACGACAGCACGAAGCGCCGATTCAAACAACACACGCCCCGGCGTCATCGGCCCTTCACCACCACGGACCGACCCCTCCAGCCGCGTCCACGCCGGGTGCCGGTTCCAGTCCAGGTACCGCTCGGGGTGCGGCATCAGCCCGAAAATCCGACCGCTCGCGTCGCAAATCCCCGCGATATCCCCCGCCGACCCGTTCACCGGTTCCGTGTACCGCAGCGCTATCCGCCCCCCCGATTCGAGCGACGACAGTACGGCGTCATCCTTCGCCACGAAACGTCCCTCACCGTGCGCGATCGGCAGCATCATGGTCGTCTCGTTGTACGCCCCGGACGCGAGCCCGTCCGCCAGTCCGCTCGTCCAGATGCACGACGCCCCCCCCGAATCGGACGCCGGCGCAACCCCGACCCACCGATCAATAAACCGACCCCCCGCGTTCGCCGCGAGCGCCACCGTCGGCTCGATCCGCCCCGATCCCCACGAATCACCCTTCTCGGGCCCCGGCAACAACCCGAGCTGCACCATCACCTGAAACCCGTTGCAGATCCCGATCATGGGTGTCCCGCGCGCTGCCGAATCCCGCAGGTTCCCCCACACGGTTTCCCGCAGCCGAGCCGCCAGAATCCGGCCTGAGGCGATGTCATCGCCATAACTGAATCCGCCCGGGAACCCGATCACGTCCGCCCGATCGATCGGCGTCGGGTCCGCAGCGAGCCGATCCACGTGCAGCAGATCAACCGCGCACCCGGCAAGGGTGAACGCGCGAACAAGTTCCGCATCGCAGTTCGTCCCCGCCGTCCGCATCACCAACGCCCTGGGCTTTTCGCTCATGCCCGTATCGTACCGACCAGACCCGCCACCCGACCCGCGCCCGACCCGCCACCGTCACCAACGCCCCAAAAGCCCACCCGCCGATCCGCCCACACCCCAAAACATCCACCAACCGGGCCCTATGCTTCGTTGGACGAGCCGTAGGGGCTCGACCACGCACGCACGACCCCGCCATCATCAGAACCCGCCCGACCGCGAAAGGCGTAACCATGCCCGCCATCTATCCTTTCAACGCCATCCAGTACAACCAAGGCGTCGGCGATGTCAGCGATCTCGTCGCCCCGCCGTATGACGTGCTCAGCGCCGACGACAAGGCCGCCTACCTCAAGAAGTCGTCCAGCAACATCGTCTCGGTCGACCTGCCCCACGTTCCCCCGAAGGAACTGGGCCCCAAGTCCGCCTACGACAACGCCAACAAGGCCCTCGAGGCGATGCTCTCGGGCGGCACCCTCACCAAGCGCGATACCCCCGCCATCTTCGCCTATCGCCAGACTTTCAACGCCGAAGGACAGACCTTCCAACGCTCCGGCATGGCGTGCACGCTCGATACTGTCCCGTTCGGCGCCCGCGAATGCGGCGGCGTCCTCCCCCACGAGCAGACCTTCAGCGGGCCCAAGGAAGACCGCAAGGCCCTGATGCACGCCACCGCGACGCAGCTCAGCCCCATCTTCGGGCTCTGCCCCGATGACGACGGCGCCGCCACCAAGGTCGTCCACGACATCTGCAACAGCCGCGACGCCGACATGACCGCCGACCTGGGCGACGGCGTCACCCACGAGGTCTGGACCATCGACGATGCGGAGACCATCAAGGCCTATCAGGACGCCCTCGCGGGCCAGGACGTCTTCATCGCCGACGGCCACCACCGCTACAACACCGCCCTCAACTACCTCAAGGCGCTCGAAGAAGACGGCGAAGTCCCCGCGGATCACCCCGCCCGCAGGACCATGTTCGTCCTCGTCGGCATGTCCGATCCCGGGCTCTACATCGGCCCGACCCACCGCGTCCTGGGCGGCATGAGCGAGTATTCCATCGACGCCTTCCAGAAAGCCGCCGAGGGCATCCTCAACATCGAGCCCTGCGACAACGACCCCGAGAAGTTCGACCACGAGATCGAGCACTGGGCCGCCAAGGGCATCGACAACGTCATGGGCCTGATGGACTTCGAAACCGGGCTCTGCTTCGTCTGCTACCCCGCGACGCCCGATCCTCTTGAAGATGCCCACCCGGACAAACCCAAGGCATGGCGCACCCTCGACGTCGCCATCATCCAGCACGTCATCGTCGAAGAGATCTGCGAACCCACCCTCAACGGCGGCAACCCCGTCAAGTGGGCCTTCCCTCACTCGATCAAAGAGGTTGTCGAGATCGGCAAGGGCTCCGAGACCGGGGCTGGCGGCGGCGCGGGCTTCGCCCAGCTCGCCGTCATCGTCAAGCCGACACCAATGGACGCCGTCCGTGATGTCAGCCATGCCGGCGAACTCATGCCCCAGAAGTCCACGTTCTTCTTTCCCAAGCTCGCGACCGGCCTGTTCGTCAACCCGCTGAGCTGACGCCGACCCGTCCTGAAACAACGAGAAAAATGCCCGGCATCCGCCGGGCATTTTTTTCGTTGCCTCCGCAGGCTCACTCCGCCGTAGCGGTCTTCAGAAAGGCGAGATAGTCCTCAGCATCAAGGAACCCCGTCTTCGACGCAACGATCTTTCCGTCGCGCAGCACAACCGTCGTCGGCAACGCGGCGACGCCCAACGCCTGCGCCGTCTCCGGCGCCTTGTCCGAATCGACATACACGCCGACCGCGTTCTCACCGATCCACGAGGAAACAGACGCGGCCGCGAGCGTCTCACGCTTGAGCATCTGGCACGGAGGGCACCAGTCGGCGGTCACCACAGCGACGACAGGCCGTCCGGCCTCCGTCCCCGACCGGATCCCCTCGTCGAGCGACAGACCAGTCGCGAACACCTCGGGCGTCGGCGCAACCCGCCCCCGCACAGCCTGGATCGCGGCAAACGCAACGAGCAGTCCAATCAGCCCCGGAATCACAAACTTCATACGTACTCCTGCAACAACAAATCAAAAGGCTCAGACAGACTCATCCACCTGATAGAGAAGAGCAACGAACCGCGCCGAGCGTTGCCTGGAATCACCAGGGCGACGGCAACCGGCACAGATCCGACCCGTTCAACACAGGCGTTCCGCCAACTATTCCCGACGCACCAATCGCGTGGACTCAGGCCGCATCACCCGCAAGCAACGGCCCAACCAGATCCTCCCGCCCCACCAGACCCACCACACGCTCGCCCTTCCCGGCCCGCGCACGATCCACGACGATCGCGATGCCCGCCGGGTTCACCGCGAGTTTGCCGATCGCCGTCAGCACGCTCTCCGACGCGTCGAGCCGGACAGGCTCGATCATCTCGGGCCCCTCGCCGTGCCCGATCTCGCCGGATGACGCGATCAGATCGAGCGCGTGGATCACGCCCCGCACGCGCCCCAGCCGATCGGTCACCGGGAGCCAGGTGCGGGTCGTCCGCAGCGCGAACGCGCTCGCCGTCTCATTCGACCAGTCCACACGGATCCGATCGACCGACCGCCACGGCACCGCGACTTCGCCCACCGTCGTGCGCTCAAACACGAGCGCCCGCTCCGCGAGACGGCCCTGCAGCCCGCTGATCGATCCCGAATGCGCCGACTCTTCGAGCAAACCGAGCAGCCGCCGCCGCCGCCCCATCGCGTCGATCGAGCCGCCTGTGTCCCCCGTGAGCCGCAGCGCGAGCCGGGAGATCGCCATCAGCGCCGGGAGCACCAGCGTCACGGTCGCGAGGATGCGCACAAACTTGATCACCGGCGAGAGCGCGTAGGGCCAGGAATCCGCGTTCAGCCGGAACACTTCTTTCGGAAGGCTCTCCCCGAACACCAGCAGCAGAGGCGTCAGCACGACCATCTGCAGCACGATCGTCGCGCCGGGCGAGAGCCCCGAACCCGCGAGCAGCATCGTCAGCCCCAGCGTCCCGGCGTAGTTGCAGAGGTTGTTGCCCAGCAGGACCGTCGAGAGCAGTCGGTTCGGGTCCGACAGTTCGTCGCGCACACGCAGCGCCGCGCGGTCGCCGCGTTTGTGCAGCCGGACGTCCAGCCGGACCCGGCTCAGGCAATAAAAGCCCGTCTCCGTCCCGCTCCACATCGCCGAGCCCACGAGCCCCGCGAGCATCAGCAGGGCCCAGCCCGCGATCTCGATCGCGTTCATCCCTGCCCCCCGCCCGGGGCATCCCCGCGATCGATCCGGACATCGACCGATTCGATCCGCCTCCCGTGCACGGCCTCGACGCGCAGCGTCGCGTGGCCCACAGCGACCTCGTCGCCCACCTCCGCGAGCCGGCCGAGCCGATCGAGAACCAGCCCGCCCACGGTGCCCGACCGCGCGAGCACGCCCGCGATCTCCGCCTCGTCAACCCCGAACGCCTGCGCCCACTCGCGCGCGCTCAGCGATGCCCGCACCCGCCAGACCCCGAGCCCGACAAGATAGATCGCGTGCCTCGCGTCGCCCGCCGATTCCCCCATCCCCGCCAGCAGTTCGTCGACGATATCGGCGCCGCGGATGAGCCCTGTCACCGAGCCACGCTCGTCCACGCACACCGCCCTCGCCACACCGTCGATACGGAACCGCTCGAGCACCCGATCGAGCCTCGCCTGCTCGGGAACGACCAGAGCACGCTCGCACCAGGGCTCGAACCCGCCCTCGCCCTTCGCCGTCCCTCCTCGCTCGTGCGCCGAGGCGAGAAACCGCTTGACGTGCAGGAATCCAACGATCCGCCCGTCCAGCCCGCCTTTGCAAACGAGCACCATCGTGGCGCGCGCCCGACGCGACGCTTCGAGAACCTCCGCGTGCGAGGCGTCCGCGTCCACCCAATCGATCGCGCTCCTCGGCTGCATCGCCTCCCGAACGCGGATCTCGCCCAGTTCGAGCACTTCCTCGAGCAGCCGGCGCTCGCTCTCGGCGATCACGCCCGACCGCTCCCCGCTCTCGACGAGCCCCAGAAGCTCATCGCGCCCCACCGCGTCGGGCAGCATGCCCCCGGGTCGGACGACCCGGATCAAAGGCGACAGCACGAACCGGTCGATCCCCCCCACGATCGGCCCGCCC
>DDFO01000014.1:103597-104350 GCA_002337215.1 Phycisphaerales bacterium UBA1926
CCTCGCGAAGATCGTGCAGTATCCGATCCGTCCCGAACCCGCCAGCACCTTCGCGAGGATCTCCCCGAACACCACGATCGACAGCACCGACCCCGCGCCGACCACCGCGCCGAGCAGGGGCCCTTCCACCCGCGTGGTCAGCATCGAACTGATCGCGAAGTACCCGATGTTCACGACCATGTTGAAGATCAGGATCATCAATAAAAGCCGACGAGGCTCGGCCAGCAGCACGTCCACCGCGTGGCCCACCTGCGGCGACGTGTGACGCAGCCCCGATCGCTCGCGCATCGTCAGGCGGAACAGCGCCGTCTCCGAACCGGACGCGATGCCCGACAGCACCAGCAGCACCGGCAACGCAAGCAGCAGGATCACGCTGTCCGACATGGATTCCCGTTCACGAAAAATCCGCCGACGCCGGGTCGTAGTCCGGGTCGAGCTGCTCGATCAGCCGCTCGATGTAGCGCCACGCATTGAGCATCCGCCGAGCATCCCGCAAGACCCCGGCCCCGTCCCCCGAGGCTGGGTTCCCCGAAGACACCGTCGCGAACGCCTCGGCGACACGCGTTGTGTACTCGGCGCGCTGCTCGTCGGCCCACGCCGTCCACTTCTCGCGCTCGGCAGGATCCCCCGACGCGAGCGCCGACTCGATCTCCATCCGTGTTTCCATGATCTCCATCAGGAACCCGTCGGGCAGGCTGTCGTCGTCGCTTGCGCTCGGACCGCCCATCGACGCGAGCACCAGGTTCGCCCGCC
>DDFO01000014.1:104449-112903 GCA_002337215.1 Phycisphaerales bacterium UBA1926
CCCGCCGTTCCGCATCGAGCAGCGCCCGCCGCGCGTCGTTGAGCGCCGCCGCGTCCACCCCGGAACCGCCCCCGGCATGATCCGGGTGCGCCCCGGCGATCCGCGCGAGATACGCCGATTCGATCTGCCGCTTCGTCAGCGAAAACGAGACCGGCACCCCCAGCAACGAGAACGGGTCGTGCGCTCGCTCGCTCACTCGGGCATCTCCGTCGGCAGCCCCGCCTTCGTCCACTGGTCGTACCCGCCCGGGAACAGCCGAACATCGTCGTAGCGCATCCGCATCATCCGCTTCACCAACGCCCGGGGCGATGCGCTGCCCGGGTTGTCGGCGTAGACCACGATGTCGTCGAACGAGTCCATCCACTTGTCCCGCTTCATGTCCGGATTGACCGCGCTCAGCAGCATGTGCCGCGCTCCGGGGATGTGACCCGCTTCGTACTTCTCACGCGACCGCGCGTCGATCAGCAGCAGCTTTCGCTCGCCCGGCTCGCTCGCCTGAGCATCCATCAGGCTCGCAACCTGCGACATCGACACCACCCGGATGTCGCGGTCACTCACCCGTCTGGGCCCCACACACCCGGGAATCAGACCGCTCACTGCGAGCAACGCGACTAGAAAAACCGCCCGAACCGGCAACATGGGTCGTAGATTCATGCAATAAGCCTAGCAGACGACCTGTTGTTCTGAGTCCCGAACCCTGTTCACTACCCCGCGACCCCGCACGCACCCCCGCGAGAGCCCCTGCGAACCTGAGCCCGACCTGAGACCGGCCAGAACCGGCCAGTCCCGCTCATCAGCCCAAAGCACCGAGCCTCAAGACAGTCACGGACACATGATCACACGCACACACGACACCCGGACCCACCGAGCACGCGGCCGATTCGCCAGAGACGCTGCGGGATCGGCCGTTGCACTGGTTGCCGGGCTGGTCGCCGGGCTCTCTACGCTCTTCGCCGTATCCCCCGCCGCCGCGCAACCGATGGGCGACGATGAGCACGAGCCCGCACGCCCGATGCTCGTCAGCGAATCGGCCGGCCTTGTCGCGGGCGCGACCAACAACATCGCCCTGACCTTCGACATCGACGAGGGCTGGCACGTCTACTGGCCGGGCCAGAACGACACGGGCTTCGCCCCATCCCTTGAACTCACTCTCCCCGAGGGCTGGACCGCGAGCGACATCCAGTGGCCCGCCCCCCACCGGCACGTCTCGCCGGGCGGCATCCTCGACCATGTGTACGAAGACGGTGAGGCGACCTTCATTATCCCCATCACCGTTCCGTCGGATGCCGAGGTGGGCCCGGTGACGATCACCGCCGACGCGGAATGGCTCGTCTGCCGCGAGGCCTGCATCCCGGGGTGGCAGACCGTCACGCTCGAGACCCGCGTCGTCCCCGCCAACGCCCGCGTCGGCGCAAGCGAGTTTTCACCGCGGTTCGAGGAGGCTCGGACCAGGCACGCCGAGCCCTACACGATCAACCCCCACCCCCGCCGGCTCCAGCCGACCCGCTGGGCGACACTGAAATGGCAGGGCGGCGATCTCCAAGTCTCCGCGGTTGTCCCACCCAACGATGCGGGCAGGAAGCCCGTCTCCCTCGCCTTCTACCCCGACGCGGGCGGTTCGCTCGTCCAGAATCTGCTCAAGACAGGCGAGAGCACGGGAGACGCCTCCCGCGCCCCCGCACCGCTTTTTCTGAAGCGCGCCGATCCAACCAAGCCGATCAGCGGCATCATCGAGGTCCGGTTTCTCGACAAGTCCCGCCCGGCTCTCTACCGCATCGAGTCCAGACCCCTGAACGAATCCAACACCGCGCAATCTGATTCGCAACGGCCCGATCCAAATCAGCCCGATCCCGACGGTTGATATCCTCGGATTCGGGAGACCCGTTTTCAAACCCGTCCCCAAACCTGTCCGCCTCCGCACGAGACCGGACCAGAGAAGGAGATTCACGCCATGAGCATCATGACCGCCAAACGCAGCAACCTGATCCGCAACTCCGTCGCCAGCCTCGCCGCCGCGTGCGTCGCGTTCGTCGCCGTCGCCGCCGGGCCCGATCACGACCACCAGGCCAAGGTGGGCGAGAAGGCCCCCAACTTCAAGCTCACCGATCTCGAAGGCACCGAGCACGAGCTCAGCGACTTCACCGAAGACGGCAAGATCGTCGTCCTCGAGTGGTTCAACTCGGGCTGCCCCTTCGTCAAGAAGCACTACCGCGACGACACCATGACGATGAACAAGCTCGCCGACAAGTACCGCAACCAGAACGTCGTCTGGGTCCGCATCAACTCCGGCGCGCCGGGCAAGCAGGGCACCGGGCTCGAACTCAACCAGAAGATCGCCAAGGACTGGGATATCAAGGATCCCATCCTCCTCGACGAGTCCGGCAAGGTCGGCAAGATGTACAACGCCAAGAACACCCCCGCGATGGCGGTCATCGACGCCAACGGCACCCTCGCCTACTGGGGCGCCATCGACGACGACCGCGGCGGCCGCAACGCCGGCGAGACCAACTACGTTGACCTCGCCCTCACCGCGCTCATCAACGGCGAATCCGTCGAGACCGCCCAGACCAAGCCCTACGGCTGCAGCGTCAAGTACTGATCCTCACGCACATTCCTGAACACCCACGACGAGCCCCTCGCCCGAGCGAGGGGCTTTTTCATGCCCGAAACGCCCCCATCGTCCCCATCCGCCTCCCAACCACCCAACCGATCACGCCCCAATTCCACCAGCATCGCGCCCGACCAACCTGACGAACCACAAGAGGAATCGACAAATGACCCCGAATCGCCGATAGTCAGTGAGCTTGAATCCTCGCCCGTCACAACCGTGTCACGGCGTCAGCCGCCTGCGAACGACACCACGCCCAACTCCGTAGGATCGACCATGCTCGGAATGCCAGGCCCCTTGGGCACCATCGTCGACCTCCTCGCCGTCATGCTCGGCTTCGGCGCGATCGTCTTCATCCACGAACTCGGACACTTCATCGCCGCCCGATGGGCGGGCATCCGCGTGCTCACCTTCGCCGTCGGGTTCGGGCCCGCCCTCGTTTCATTCCGCAAGGGCGTCGGCTTCCGCAAAGGCTCGAGCATCGCCGAATACAACCGCAGCCTCCAGGCCGCGGGCGCTGCCACCGCGAGCGACACGCCGACGAGTCTGCTGCCGATCAGCCACACCGAATACCGGCTCAGCGCTCTCCCCTTCGGGGGCTACGTCCAGATGCTGGGCCAGGACGACCTCGACCCCACCTCCGTTTCCTCAGCCAGCGATTCCTACCAGAACTCACCCGTCTGGAAACGCCTCATCGTCATTTCCGCCGGCGTCGTGATGAACATCATCCTCGCCGCCATCCTTTTCGTCATCGTCTTCATGGCGGGCCTGCTCGTTCAGCCCCCCACGATCGGCGAGGTCCTGCCCGATTCCCCCGCCGCCGCCGCGGTCTACACCGGGAGCGACGACTCCGTCGAAGCAGGACTCCGGCCTGGCGACACCATTCTTGCGATCGAAGGCGATGAGCCCAATCGCTTCGAGTCCGTCATCCTCAAGGCCGCGATGGCAAAGAAGGGAACGGCCCTCCCCATCACCGTCAGCCGACCGGGCACAGACACGCCCCTCACCTTCTCGGTCACCCCCGAGAAGAGCGAGTTCTCGGGTCTCCTCGATTTCGGCGTCCTCCCTCCCACTTCCGCCACCATCGTCGCCCCCCGCGACGGTGCCACGCAGGACCTCCTCGCCAACGAGTTCGCCCGCGTCGGCGCCGCCGGCCTCATGCCCGGCGATACGATCACCACCGTCAACGGCCAGCCCGTCACCACCTTCCAGCAGATCCGCGACGCGTTCGAGGACAGCAACGGCGAGCCCGTCACGCTCACCGCGACCGGCCCGAGCGACACCGGCGGCACCACAGAACCCCGCACGTTTACAGTCGCGCCGAAGGCCGCGCTCCAGATCGCCAAGGCCAACGTGGGCGATGACGAGTGGATCACCTACGAACACCTGCTGGGCCTCGTCCCCGTCCTCACCGTCGCCGAGTTCGGCGAGCCCTCCCAGGGCCTCGAACCCGGCGACATCTTCAAACGCATCGGGTCCGTCGAATACCCGTCCTATCCCGCCGGCATCGCCGAGATCAGGGCCCACGCGGGCAAAGCGATCGAACTCGAGGTCATCCGCTACGTCCCCAACGAAACCTCGTTCACCCCGCACGAGCTCATCACAATCGACGCGCGGGTCAAGCCGGACGGCACCGTCGGTTTCGCACCCTCAACAACGCTCGACCGCTCGTACAACGGAACCATGTCGTTCCTCGCCCGCCCACCGGTGGTGATCACACCGCTCGAAGGTGATCCGTTCAAATCGCCGTCCAGCGACTGGCTCGCGCGCGCCGGATCGACCGTCCAGATGGTCAACAACACGCCGATCCTCAACTTCCGAGATCTCCGAAGCGCGATCACCGACGCCGCGCGGTCCGCATCGCCGGGCGAGCCGATCGAACTCGAGATCGAGTACTTTTCACGCGTCACCAATCACAACGACACCCGGGGAGCCTCGAGCGAAACCGCGACATGGACCATCTCGCCCGCGGACGCCGCCGTCGTCGCCTCGCTCGGCTGGGAATCCCCCCTCCCCGCCGGCTACTTCACACCGACCCAGACGCTCCTCAAGGCCGATGATCCCATCCACGCCATCGGCCTGGGGCTCGACGAGACCAAACGCGTCATGGCCTCCGTCTACGTCACCTTCCTCCGCCTCACCCAAGGCTCCATCGAGATCCAGAACATCAAGGGCCCCGTCGGCATCGCCCACATCGGCACCATGGTCGCCGACCGGGGCCTCATCTGGATGCTCTTCTTCCTGGGCATGATCTCGGTCAACCTCGCGGTCGTGAACTTCCTGCCCCTCCCCATCGTCGACGGTGGCCAGTTCCTCATGCTCGTCTACGAGGGCATCCGGGGCAAGCCCGTCCCCGTCGCCGTCCAGTCCGTCGTCATGACCGCCGGGCTCCTCCTCATCGCCTCCGTCTTCATCCTCGTCACGTTCAACGACATCAAGAACCTTCTCGGCGTCTGAGGCAGCGCAGGGAGAACGCCGTCAGCCCTACCTCGGACCCGCCCGGCGGGTCCGTGCGCCCCCCCCAACGTCGGATGCCACGATTCGCACTCGGGGCGCAGCCGTGCCCACCCAACACCAACCCCACCTCCCCACTACCCTTGAGCCCTCTTGGACTTCTCCAACCTCACCAACCCAACCGCCCTGCTCGGCCTCGCCCTCCTGCTCGCCGCCGGCGGCGCGCTCTACCTCGCCGTCCTCACCCTCTTCACGCTCCACCGCCTCCGCCACCCCCATCGCAGGACATACGCCTACGCCGTCGCCCGCGGCATTCCCGGAGAGCCCTCCGAACTCGACCGCCCAGCCGAATACGAGTCGGTCCCGGTCGCCTGCGACTCCGTTGGTCGCGAACGCACCATCGACGCGTGGGCCGTCAGAGGCGACAATCCCGAAGGGCCCGCCATCGTCGTCACTCACGGCTGGGGCGCCTCCCGTATCGACATGCTCAGCCGGTTCGAGGCCCTGCGCCCCCACACATCCCGCGTCGTCCTCTGGGACATGCCCGGGCACGGCGAAACGCCGGGCGCGTGCACCCTTGGCGCGCGAGAGCCCGCGGACCTCGCGCGCGTTATTCGCAGCGCGGCCCGCGACCCCGACGATGCAACGACACGCATCGTCCTCTACGGATACTCCCTGGGCGCGGAGGTCACCCTCAAATCGATGTCCCAGCTCGGCCGGGCCCACCTCGACCAGTCAGACATCGCCGGCATCATCCTCGAGGCCCCCTACCGCCGGGGCATCACGCCAGCGAAAGCCGTCCTTGACGCCTCACGCTTTCCGAGACGCATCAACCTTCCCCTTGCGATGGCGCTCGGAAGCCTGATCAACAGCACCTCGCTGAACGAACGCTGGCACGACGCCGCGGAACGCGCTGCCACACCGCTCGCGACTGCGCACAAAGGCCGCCCGCTCCCCCTCCTCGTCATCCACGGCGAACGCGACACCATCAGCCCCCGCGCCGATGGGGAAGCCATCGCCCAAGCCGCGCACGGCACACTCGCCGAGATCGACGGTGCGGGGCACAAGGACCTCTTCGAGCCCAACGCGCCTGTCCGTTCAGCCGTGGCCTCCGCCCTCAACGACTTCTTTCATAGTCTCTAAGAACTGCCGAGAAGCTCAGTCGAGTTCGAGCGTCTCGCCGGGCTCCATCAGCACCGTCCGGATCCCGGTCGGCGTGAACCCGTCCATGTCGTCGCTGAGCAGAGGCCAGGTCCCGTAGTGCATCGGCACCGCGATCGGCGCACCGATCCACTCCGCCGCGCACGCCGCGTCCTTGGGGCCCATCGTGAACCGATCACCGGCGCACACCAGCAGACAGTCCGGTTTGAACCGCTCACCGATCATCTTCATATCAGTGAACAACGCCGTGTCGCCCGTGTGATACACCGCTTTGCCCCCGACCCGGACGATCGCCCCGCACGGCTGCCCCATGTACCGCCCCTCGAACGACGAGCTGTGGAATGCCTGAACGAGCGAGACCGACCCCGCGCCGTCTGCGAACGAAACAGTTCCGCCGGGGTTCATGGGTTCGAGGTTCTCGACACCCTGTTCTTCGAGATACCCGCAGATCTCGAACGCGGCATAGACCGTCGCCCCCGTCCGTTTTGCGATCGCTCCGGCGTCCGACATGTGGTCCGCGTGCCCGTGCGTGATCACGATCCGCGTGCACGAGACTTCGCCCGCCGAGACAGACGCCTTGGGGTTCCCGTCCAGAAACGGATCGACCAGAACCGTCTCGCCCCCGCCGTTGCCGGCAGCCCGAATCAAGAAAGTCGAATGCCCGAGATACTCAATCGTCGCCGACATCGCGCGCTCCTTACCTGATTGTGCTCCACCATCAGTCTACGAGGTTCGGAAGGCGCGCAAAGGGAAAGCGGGACCCGAAAGGCCCCGCTCTCACCAAGGGATCTCTATCTGTGCAGAAGCCGCCATCGCGAGAACCCCAGGCCTTCTCCGCCCCGGGGACCGCGATCAATCGCGTCTCAGGCGGCCTTGTTGACCGACCCGCCGACCGTGCCGTTGACCGACCCGTTCACGTTGCCGTTCACACCACCGTTGACACCGGTGTTCTGACCGTTGAAGCCGAACCCGCCGAAGCCGTACGGCCCGAAGCCGCTGAAGCCGAACGGGATGTTGGTGTTGTTCTCAGTTTCCGAGCCGTTCACGCCTGCGCCAAAGCCAGAACCGAAACCCGTGTTCACACCGCCGAAGCCGAAGCCACCGAAGCCGAACGGGGTGCCAAAGTAGGGGTTCCAGCCGAACGGGGTGCCGAAGAAGGGTGTGCCACCGAACGCGTTCCCGACGAACGGGCTCGCGAAAGGCGAGGTCCCGACGCCGTTCTGAAAGCCGCCAAACGGGACGCTGTTCTGGACGCTGTTGAAGGGGAATCCGTTCTGGAAACCGTTGAACGGAACCGAGTTCTGGAAGCCGTTCCAGTTCTGACCGAACGCGGTGTTTCCGTTCCAGCCCGAGTTGTTCCAGCCTGTCCCATTCCAAGGGGTCGAGCCGCCGACACCGTTCTGGAAGCCGAACCCGTTCTGGGGGAAGTTCTGAGCGCCGAACGGGGCACCGACTCCGCTGCCACCGTTGAAGCCGGCGCCGCTGAAACCATTGAAACCGTTGAACGGGCCGAAGCTGTTGAACGGGTTAAATCCGGTGAACGGGCCGAATCCGGTAAACGGGATAGTGCTCATGCGTGCTGTCCTCTTCGTCAGGGGTGCGTGTCCGTCTCGCCGCGGCTCGATCGCCGCGCGACACAACCGCTATCGGAACACCCCGTCCCCGACTTCGCCCACACGCTCGATTTTTCCCCAAACCCCAACATCGACTCACGACCCGGGAAATCCACGCCACCAAACTCACCCGACAGTCTCGTCCTTCATCTCCCGGCTCATCAACGCCGCGATCGCGTCCAGCGGGTCGAGCCCCTCGAACAGCACCCGGTTCACCGCGGTCGCGATGGGCATCTCCACGCGGTACTTCTCGGCGAGTTCCATCACCGACCGCGTCGTCGCCACGCCTTCCACAACCGATGCCGTCCGCTTGAGATAGCCGTCGAGCGTTTCGCCCTTGCCCAGCGCCTCCCCGCAGCTCCTGTTGCGCCCGAACGGGCTGAAGCACGTCGTCGCCAGATCCCCCACCCCCGCGATCCCGAAGAACGTCTCCGAGTCCGCGCCCATCGCCGTCCCGAGCCTCGTGATCTCCGCGAGCCCCCGCGCCAGCAGCGCGCTCTTGGCGTTCGACCCCGCCTGCATCCCGTCCAGCACGCCCGCCGCGATCGCGATCACGTTCTTGGTCGCCCCCGCGAGCTCCACGCCCAGCAGGTCCGCGTTCGTATAGATCCGCATCCA
>DDFO01000014.1:112995-123457 GCA_002337215.1 Phycisphaerales bacterium UBA1926
CCGCATCCACCGCGTCGTGAACAGACCCTGCAGCTCCGACGCGAACCCGCCGTCATCGCTCGCGGCGATCATTGTCGCCGGCAGGCACTTCGCAAGCTCCGTCGCGATCGTCGGACCCGACAGGCACCCGACCCGTCTCGGCTTCCCATCCGGATCGTCCGCGAGCGCCTCCGCGATCACCTGCGTCGGCCGGAGCAGGCTGCCGTTCTCGATCCCCTTTGCCACGCTCACCACCGCCGCGTCCGCCGGAACCACGTCTCGCAGCCGTTCCCACGCCCCCCGCGTGTGCTGCGTCGGCACCGCGCTCACGATCAGGTCCGCACCCTCCAGCGCCTGCTCGTCGGTCAACGCCACCCGGACCCGGGGGTCCAGCGTCAGATCGGGCAGCCGCGAGCTCGTCCGCACCTGCGAAAGCTCCGCAACCTCCTCGGCGGCGTGGCCCCACAGTGTCACCCCGATCTCGCCCGACCACCGCGACTGGCTGAGCATCTGCGCACAGACGAGCCCCATCTGCCCACACCCGAGGATCGTCACCCGCCGCGTTCCATCCGCCATCGCACACCTTTCGCCGCGTGACCAGCACCGACCAAACCCGTTGCTGAACCGGTTCCGGACCGGCCCACACACCCCGAGAACCGGGCCGATGAGCCCGAACCGCCGAAACACGGCCGTTTCCTGCCCGACCCGGGCCGGAATAGAACCCCAACGCCCGCCCGTTCGTACCGAATCGGGCACACACGCCCGCCACGAACCGAACGGGACTAAAGTCTACCCGGCAGCGGGCCCAACGCCGCCCGTCCGGCCTCGAGCGGCCAGCCCGCCCGCAGACGCCCGCACGCACAACCAGCCGGGCAGGCCCGCAACGCCCGATCCCGACAACCGGTCAAAGACGACACGGAGCGCAACACGATGAGCCAGATCGCGACCGATCACGCCCACTCGCATAAGCACGACCACGACCACAAGCACGACCACCGCAGCCCGGTCGAGTGCTGCTCGCACCACGAGCTCGAGATCGAACGCTACATCATCCTCTATCTCGTGGGCGGCATGCTCGCGCTGACGAGCTGGATCGCGGGCCTCGCGGGTGTCTCCAGCCCCCTGGTCACGATCATCCCCGCCGTCATCGGCGCAATCATGCTCGCGCTGCCCCTCTTCAAGGCCTCCTTCGAGGAGATCTTCTTCAAGAAGCGCATCTCCTCGTCCTCCCTCGCTGCGCTCGCGATCCTCGCCGCACTCGCCGCCGAGCAGTACGTCACCGCCGCCCTCCTCGCCTTCATCCTGCTCGTCGCCGACCAGGTCCTGAGGCGCACCGCGTTCGGCGCTCAGCGCGCCATCGAGGAACTTGTCGGCCTCACCCCCGACATCGCCCGCATCGTCGAGAACGGTGTGGAACGCGAGGCCCAGGCCGCCGACGTCGCCGTCGGCATGACCGTCCGGGTCCGCCCCGGCGAGAACCTCCCCGTGGACGGCGTCGTTATCAGCGGCGTCTCCACCATCAACCAGGCCTCCCTCACTGGTGAGGCGATGCCGATCGAGGCCCAGGACGGCACCGAGGTCTTTGCCGGCACCACCAACCTCACGGGCGTCATCGACCTCCGCGTCACCAACATCGGCGAGGACACCGCCATCGGGAAGGTTGCCGAGCTCATCCGCGAGGCCGAGTCCTCCAAGAGCCCCAGGCAGCTGCTCATCGAAGAGGTGAGCCGCTTCTTCGTGCCCGTCGCGATTGCCGTCGCCGCCCTCGTCTGGTTCCTCAACCAGGGCACCGACGACGCTGCGATCAAGGCGATCACCGTCCTCGTCGTCGTCTGCCCCAGCGCCCTGCTGCTCGCCAGCCCCGCGTCGATGGTTGCCGCCTTCGCCTCCGCCGCCCGCCTGGGCATCATGATCAAGCAGACCAACTTCCTCGAGGCCGCCGCCGGCATCGACGCCGTCGTCCTTGACAAGACCGGCACCATCACCACCGGCTCCTTCGAGGTCAGCCGCCTCGCCCCCGCCGAGGGTGTCGAGGGTGCCGACCTGCTCGCCGGGGCCGCCCACGCCGAGCAATCCTCCAACCACCCCCTCGCCGCCTCCATCATGCGGACCGCCAAGGCCGCCCGGATCAGCCCCGCCGAGGTCACCCACTACGAGGAGGTTCACGGGCGAGGCGTCAAAGCCAACACCCACGCCGGCGAGATCCTCGCGGGCCGGGCCGCTTGGATCAAAGAGCTCCTCCCCCACGCCGCCGACCAGATCGCCCACGTCGAGCAGCGCATCGAGGGCATGTCGGGCGTCCACGTCGCCCGCGACGGCCACTACCTCGGCGCCGTCGGCCTCGAAGACAAGGTCCGCGCCCAGTCCAAGCCCGTCATCGAACGGCTCCGCGAAATGGGAGTCCGCACTATCGCGATCTTCACAGGCGACCGCCTCAGCGTCGCCAAGCGCGTCGGCCAGACCGTCGGCGCCGACCGACTCGAAGCCGAGTGCCTCCCTGAGGACAAGAACCAGCAGATCGAACTGCTCGGCCAGCAGGGCTACAAGACCATGATGGTGGGCGACGGCATCAACGACGGGCCCGCCCTCGCCCGCGCCGACCTCGGCGTCGCCATGGGCCTCCGAGGCTCCGACATCGCCACCAACTCCGCGGGCGTCGCCCTCATGACCGACGACCTCAACCGCCTCCCCTTCCTCATCGAACTCGGACGCAAGACCCGAGCCATCACCGGGCAGAACATCGCCGCCTCCATCCTCATCGCGCTCGTGGGCCTCACACTCGCCGCCACCGGCAACCTGGGTGAAGGCGGCGCCGCCGTCTTCTTCGCCGCCCTCTTCCACTTCGCGGGCGATGTCTTCGTCCTCGGCAACTCCTTCCGTCTCTTCCGCTTCGGCGAGGATTTCCTCGCCGCCGAGCACATGGCAAAGGACGCCGCCGAATCCCGCAAGCAGACCACCCGCCGAGAGGGCAGCGTCCGCCTCAGCGCCGCGACCGCCTGACGCGAGTTCCCCCTCGCAACCAAACACTCAAGAGCCCCTCGCGCGAGCGAGGGGTTTTTCGTGCGTGGTGTCACACGCATTCCTTTTTCTTCATCGCGCGTAGACAACCCTCCGCACACGTCGCTATGTTTGATATGTCAAACTATTGGTTTACGTTATACCAAACATCTGAGAAGCCCCATGAAGCAGAGCACGCACGCACGCACCGCCGCCCTCGCCATACTCCCGATCCTCAACGCCGCCGCCCAGCCGGACACCCAATCACACGGCTCTCAACGCCCCCGACAAACGATTGAAGTAACACCGACCCTGGACGCCACCGACTCGTCCGTTCTCACCCACAAGTCCGGCTTCCACCTCTTCAACCCCACCCCACGCGAACGCTGGCGTCCACTTGCCGCCGACCGACCCGACGCCACCGAGAGCCCGATCTCCGTCGACGCCGGCGCCTACCAGATCGAAGCCAGCTTCGCCGAACTGGGACTCGACCGCGAGGACGGCAACGAAACCACCAGCCTCAGCATCGCCCCCATCAACTTCAAGATCGGCCTCACCAACCGCATCGATCTCCAACTCCTCATCAATCCACTCGAGCACACCAACACCTCCAACGCCCGCGCAGAAACCGGCATGGGCGACATCGGCTTCCGCGTCAAGATCAACCTCTGGGGCAACGACATGCACGAAACGGGAGAGAAGAACGCCCTCGCACTCCTCCCCTATGTCGTCTTCCCGACTGGCGACGACGACGTCACCGACGACGCCTATCAGTTCGGGCTCATCGTTCCATTTTCCACCGAGCTCGCCGGAGGCTGGTCACTCGGTGCCCAGGTCAAGACCACCTTCACGCACGACGACAGCGCCCCCACACAAACCACGGCAGCCCTCGCCCACACGCTCGTCGTCGGGCACGACATCGCCGGCGATCTCGCGGGGTACATCGAGTACATCGGCGAATACAGCTTCCATGGCGACGCTGAGTACCGCCCCACCGCCAGCGCGGGCCTCAGCTACACCCTCAACGCCGATACCGTTCTCGACGCCGGCCTGCTGGTCGGTCTCGACAACGGGGACACCAAGGACCTCCGACTCTTCACCGGCATCACCAGACGCTTCTGACTCGGTGACGGCGCGATCACGGATCCACCATCGACCCGCTCAGCACCCACGCCATCGCCACCATGAACACCGCGATCGCCCCGAACACCAGCCCGTTCGTCGCGTTCCAATCGTCCGAAGGCACGATCATCGCGAACACACCGAGCAGCACCACGACCACGCCGACGATCGCCCCCCGCTTCATGCCCCGATCTTCCCCCGCCGAACCGTCCAGCACCGCGTCGCACCAGGGGCACACCCGCGTCCCCGACCCTTGCAGCCGGCCGTTGCACCGGGGGCAGGTGTCGTCCGGAGCCCGATCCACCAGGCTCACAGCAGCGTCCCCGTCAGCACCACCACCGCGACCACGAAGTAGATCGTCAGCCCGCTCACGTCCATGATCGTCGCCACCAGCGGGCTCGAACTCGCCGCCGGGTCGAGCCCGAGCTTCTGCATCACGAGCGGCAGCGCCGAACCCGCGATCGAGCCCCACAGGACGATCCCCACGACCGCCGTCCCCACCACGAAGCCCACGCGCCACGGGAACTCCGTCTCCGCGAGCCCCACCCAGTCGCACCCCACCACCGTCACCAGCCCCAGCGCCCCGAGCAGCGTCCCGAGCACCAGCCCCGTCACCACCTCGCGCCCGAGCACCGTCTTCCAGTCCCCCGGCGCGACATGGTCCAGCGCCAGCGCACGCACCAGCAGGCTCGCCGCCTGCGTCCCTGTGTTCCCCCCGCTCGACACGATCAGCGGCACGAACAACGCCAGGATCACGGCCTTCTCGAGCGCTTCATCGAAGAACCCCATCACCGCGATCGTCAGCAGCTGCATCATAAAAAGACCGGCGAGCCAACCCGCACGCTTCCGCAGCATCTCCACCAGCCTGGTCTTCAGATACGGCGCATCCAGCGCCTCAAGACCACCGAGCTTGTGGATGTCTTCCGTCGCCTCGATCTCCGCCACGTCCGCCACGTCGTCGTACGTCACGATCCCGATCAGCAGCCCGAGCCCATCGACCACCGGCATCGCCGAACGGTCGTACCGCGCCATCATCCGCACGGCCTCTTCCCGGTCGTCCACCGCGTTCAGCGTCGTGAACCGACCATCCAGGAGCTCCTCGAGAGGCCGCTCCGGATCCGCGAGCACCAGGGGCCTGATGTGGATGTCGTCCACCAGCATCCCATCCGCGTCCACCACGTACACCCAGTTGATCGTTTCCGCATCCTGCCCATACCGGCGTACCTGCGCCATCGCCGCGCCGACGCTCGAACCTCGCCTGACCTTCACATAGTCCGGCGTCATCAGCCGCCCGACACTCTCGGGCGGATACCCGAGAATCGCCTGCGTTTCTTTCCGGCTCTCCGGCGTCAGCTTCCGCAGAATCCGACGCGTCACCTCGACCGGCAGCTCATCCAGGATCTTCACCCGGTCGTCCGGATCCAGGCTCTCGATCACCCGGACCGCCCGCTCCGCGCCGAGCTCACCGATCAGCCGCTCCTGCTCGTCCGCGTCCAGGTGCGCGAACACCTCCGACGCGTCCTCACGCGGCAAAACCCGGTACGCCAGCGCCGCCTCGGCCGTCTCCCCCTGCTCGATCAGGTCCGCGAGCATCTCCGCGACATCCGCGTGGTCGAACTGCCGCAGGCTCTCCCGAAGCTCGCGATACTCGCCGGAGCGGATCAACTCCACAATCTCCGGCTCCAGCAATTGAACGGTCGGGCTCGCCATACGACCATCCTAGCGACAAGGCCTCACCCGTCCCCATCCCGTACCATTCCCACAAACCCCGGCGGCGTCGAAACGACCGCCCCAGCCATGGGAGCCGACCATGTCCAACGACACCTCTGACAACAAACCCAACGCCGAGACCCCCAAGGCCGACCCCGTCACCGTCGTCCCCATGGGCGCCGACTTCACCATTCGCGCCACCACCGACGACGACAAGCCCTGGATCCGGAGGCTCCTCCGCCGATACTGGGCGACCGAGAGCGTCCTGAGCAAGGGCAAAATCACCGACGCCGTCGACACCGCGGGCCTCGCCGCGTTCCAAGACGACGAACCGGTGGGCCTCATCACCTACATCATCGATACGAACCCCGAAACCAACGAGCCCGAGTGCGAGATCCTGACCCACAACTCGATGGCCGACTCAGGCGGCATCGGCTCCTGTCTGCTCGCCGCTGTCCGCAACGAGGCCCGCGCCCACGGCTGCCGCCGCCTCTGGCTCGTCACCACCAACGACAACACCCCCGCCATCCGCTTCTACCAACGCCGCGACTTCGACATCTGCGCTCTCCACAGAGACGCGATCTCGAAGGCACGCGATCTCAAACCCGAGATCCCTGACGAAGGCCTCGACGGCATCCGGGTGCGGCACGAGATTGAGCTGGAGTATGTGCTCTGAGTCTCAAACAAAAAGCACGCGGCCCAACGGACCGCGTGCAATCAATCAACTCTGAATGTCAGCCCGACCCCTACGCCGGAACAGCCTGCTTGATTTCCTTCACCGCGTTCTTCTCGAGCAGCGCCGGCTCGTCCGTCTTCAACGGGCCGATCTGACTCTGCATGGTCGGCCAGACGAACTCCACTACCGCCCCCGTCAGCCCCAGCAGGCTCCTGATGTTCCGTTCGATCGAATCGATCGCCTGTGAGTGGTACCGCTCGTCGCTCTTGTCGAACAACTCCGCCGCCTGCGACTGCGCCTCGTCCATCAACGCACCCTGACGCTCCGCCGTCATCGGGATCACATCCACAAGCCCCAGCGCCTTGCCGGTCTGGATGTCGTACGGCTTCACTTCCATGAGCCGGAGCGAGCCCTGGACGGGCGGCATCTTGATCTTGAAGTTGCCGATCCCGTGCGAGGTGATGTGCTCGGGCCGGATCGCCGCGAGATCAACGTAGTACTGCTTCTCGAACTGGAAGATCATCGCCATCCGAGCCTGGCTCAGCACAATCGGCGGCATCCACGACCAGCCCTTCTTGGCGGTCGCGATCTCCTTGGCGTGCACCTCGAGCCCGATGAGTTTCCCCACCGACCGCACCTGTTCGGCGATCGCCGTGATCTCTTTCCGCTCCGGCGCGGCTCGGCCCAGCAAGAAGACACCGAGCCCGACGGCCACGCCGCCCAGCACGAGCCCGATAATCACCAATAGCAACACGCCGTAGATTTCGCCCATAGGTATACCTCTCCGTGACAATAGCTTGATGGGCATCCGGCCCGCGCCCTTTCAGGCCCCGGTTCTGCGCCGAAACACCGAACAAATATAGGAACGCAGCGAGCCGTCCCCGGTCACGGGCGGGACGCCGCCGGATCCTCGGCCGTCATCTCGAACGCCCGGATCAGGTGGTGTCCCCCGATCGAGACCAGCGTCCCGATCACGGCCCCGCCGACCAGGAGCACGGCGAGCGCGATCGCCCGGCCGCTGTCCTCGGCGGCGAACTTGCCGGAATTGAGGTAGCCAACCGCGAGCAGGAGCCCGGCGGGCACCAGGAACGCGAGGGCCTTGGTCACCGCCCCCCAGGCGCGGGGCCTGCGAGCGAGAACCATGGTGGCACCGGCGAGCAGGATGACGAGCGCACAAATGGCCTCGTACCCGAGCCATGGGAGCAGTTTCGGACCGATCGCCGCGTCGCGGCCCAGATTGGAGGCGAGGTCTCGCCACGCGAAAATTGCGCCGCCGAGGATGGTCGAGGCGGTGGCGACGACGGCCATGCCGACGCCTGCGCGGAATTTGCCGATGCCGGCGAGAACCCCGAACGTGGTCGCAATCAGCATCGCGATCAGGAATCCCGCGGAGCCCCAGAGGACCTGCTCTGCGGCGGTGAGGGCAACGTAGAGACAGGCCGCGGCACCCAGCCCGGCGGCGAGTGATGCGAGGAGCAGCAGGGTCTCGAGTGCCCTTGATGGCGTGTGGTTCTGACCAGGAGCGGGGTTTTGGGTGCTTGATTTGGGCATGGTGTCGGCGTGTGGTGCGGGTATTGCGGGTTGTACGCGTGTGGCGTGTGTGTGTTCGGTGTGTGATGTCGGAATGGCGTTGGGATTGGCGTGCTTGCCTGAAAAAATCGGCGTTGATCCGGGTGCATCGGCTTGGTTGTGGGGATTGCCTTGGGTTCGGCGGGGGGATTTCTGGTTTTTCTGGAGCTGTGGAGCCTGTTGGACGGCCGGGGAGGGGCTGATCCGGTGATCGCAAATGACTTTGCAGACGGCCTCTAGGAACGGGGCCCGGAGAGCCGATTTTATACACGGGTTTCTTTTCCCTGCCGGCATTCTACGAGCCCCTGATTCGGGACTCGGCTCAACACCGGCACGGGACGCATGGACGCGAAAGGGACAACGCCATGGGTGGCATTTCAAGTGGTGGCCTGATCTCGGGTATCGACACACAGTCGCTGATTGACAGCCTGATCCAGGTCGCGGCAAGGCCCAGGACGCTGGCGCAGGGTCGGCTGTTCCAGTTGCAGTCGCAGCAGGCGGCGTACCTGAGTCTGAACACGCGGCTCGGATCGCTTCGCGACGCGGCGGCGTCGTTCCGGACAGACAACACGTTCAAGGCGAAGCTCGCGACGAGCACGAACAGCGACGTGCTGTCGGCGACAGCGTCGATCGGTGCGCAGCCGGGCTCGTACTCCTTCATCGTCGATCGTCTGGTGAGCACGCAGCAGCAGTTGAGCCGGGGCTTTCAGGATACGGATACGTCTGCTGTGGGCGCTTCGTCGTTCACGTTCGAGTCGGCGCTCGGGCGCGTTGATCGCGATTTGTCGCTGAACGCGCTGAATGACGGCGACGGGGTTGTCCGCGGGACGATCCGGATCAACGACGGTTCGACGATCGCGGAGGTTGATCTGAGCCGGGCGGGCACGGTCGGCGAGGTGCTCGACGCGATCAACAACAGCGGGCTGGATGTGACGGCACGGGTGCGCGATGGTTCGTTCGTGATCGAGGGGGCGACGACGGTGACCAACGCGGGGAACGCGGAGGTGATCGAATCGCTGGGGCTCGACGTCGCGGCGGACGCGGACGGTGTTACGGGTCGTCGGGTGTACGAGTTGACGGGGGCGGTGTCACTGAACGCGCTCAACGACGGGAACGGCGTGTCGTACCGGTCGAGCGCGACGGGGCCGAACGGGCTCCCCGCGACCGACTTCCAGATCACGGTCGGCGGGGTTGCGGTCAACATCGGCCTTGGCGAGATCCGTGAAACGGACGACAACGGGACGCCCGGCGACACGAGCGACGACACGAATGAGGTCGTCGATCCGGCGGTGACGACGGTGCAGGGCCTGCTCGATCGGATCAACCAGTCGTTCACGGACGCGGGCGTGGACGCGTCCGCGTCGATCGATGCGGAGAACGGGTCGATCTCGTTCTCGTCGAACGCGGGGAACATCGAGTCGATCACCGCGACGAGCAACTCGCGAGCGCTCCGGGACCTGGGGATCGCGACGGTCTCGGGCGGGACGAGCACGACGGTCTCTGGCTCGCGGATTTTCGCGGGGATGGGCACCGTCCTGCTGCGCAACCTGAACGGCGGCGGAACGGATGGCGGGATCGGGACGAACGGCCGGATCGATATCACGACCGCGGACGGCGAGTTGTTCGAGTTCGACCTGAACCTGAGCGACCCGACACAGAGCGATTATGTCGAGACCCTCGAGGACGTGATCGATGCGATCAATTCCGACGCGGACAACGATGGTTCGGTGGTCGCGTCGCTGAACGACACGGGCACCGGGATCGCGATCACGGACACGACGCGCGGCGGAGCGAACACCGGGAATCTGATTATCGAGGGCTCGCTCGGCGATGACCTGGCCGAGCGGCTCGGGATCTCGACCGGCGGGGGCGGGGTCGCGTCCTCGTCGGTGGACGGTTCGAGCCTGCAGCGGCGGTATGTCGGCGAGGGCACGCTTCTGAGCACGCTCCGCAACGGCGAAGGGATCGGGACGGGGCGGTTCCGGGTGATCGATTCCACAGGCCAGGTGGCGACGATCAACATCGGCGACAGCGTCAGCACCGTCGGCGAGTTGCTTACGCAGATGAACAGCGCGCTCGGGGGGCTGACCGGTGTGGAGGCCGCGATCAATGACACGGGCGACGGCATCGTCGTTCGGGACACGACGGGGACGGGGCTGCCGATCCGCGTGGAGGACGAGGACGGGGTGGTCGCGAAGAACCTGCGGATCGCGGGGACGGCTTCGGGCTCGGGCAGCGAAAACGTGATCGATGGTTCGTACGAGACGACGGTGACGTTCGACCCGAGCGACACGCTCGAGGACATCATCAGCGCGATCAACGATTCGGAGGCGGGGGTCGCGGTGTCGATCCTGAACGACGGCTCGGGGACGCGGCCTTTCCGGCTGAGCCTGACGAGCCGGGACTCGG
>DDFO01000014.1:123584-126365 GCA_002337215.1 Phycisphaerales bacterium UBA1926
GGGACTCGGGCGTCGCGGGCCGGTACATCCTGGACACCAACGGATTCGACCTGGGCCTCTCGACGCTGGACGAGGGGGACGACGCGCGGGTGATCTTCGGTTCGAACGACGCGTCGAGCGGCGTGCTCCTGACGAGTAGCACCAACACGCTCGACAACGTTGTGACGGGGCTGACGATCGACCTGAAGAGCGTGGATGATGACCCGGTGACGGTGTCGGTGACCGAGGACACGGCGGGGGTCGAAGCCTCGATCAACACGTTCATCGAGGCGTACAACGCGATCCTGACCAACATCGAGAACGCAACGGTGTTCGATGAGGAATCAGGCGAGCGCGGCGTGCTGCTGGGCGACGGGCTGCTGATCAGCCTGCGTGGCGGGCTGTTCAACGCGCTGCAGAACACCAACCAGGGGTTCAGCAACTCGTTCGACCGGCTGACGGAGGTCGGGATCTCGATCGGGAGCGAGGGGCGGCTGGAGTTTGATCGCGAGGAGTTCCGCGAGGCACTGCTGGACGACCCGGAAGGTGTCGAGGCGCTGTTTACCCGTCGCGTGATCTCGGATGAGGACTCGTCGCAGGAAGGTCTCCCCGACGGCGTGACGGTGACCGATCCGAACGCGCGTGACCAGTTCGATGAGCTCGGCGCGATGGGACGACTCGAGGAGTTCCTGAAGAATTACACGGACTCGATCGACGGCGTGCTGACGTCGCGGACGAATTCGATCGATACGCAGATCACGAATCAGCAGAGTCGGATCGACAGCCTGACGGAAGGACTGGACCGCGAGCGGCTGCGGCTGGAAACCCAGTTCGTGGCGATGGAGCAGGCGTTGGCACAATTGCAGAGCCAGCAGTCGGCGCTCGCATCGCTGACCTCGCTCGGCTAATTGGATTCGTTGGGCGGGTTTGGCAGGTGCGGCTGATGCCCCTCGGGGCGGTTCAAAGGGGCCGGCTGCGCGGGTTGGGGATGCTGGAAGATTTCGGGGATGAAATCCCTCGTTCGGGTTTAGTCGCGGGCGGGGTCGTCCGATACGGAGCGGCATGAACGAGTCCAATGCGTATCTCAGGACGAAGGTGATGACGGCGAGCCCGGCCGAGCTTCGGCTGCTGCTGTTGGATGGCGCGATCAAGTTCGCCAACCAAGCGCGGGAAGGGCTGGGCAGGAAGGACTATGAGCAGTCCTTCAACGGGTTTACCTCGTGCAGGAACATCATTCTCGAACTGATCAACGGGATCCGTCCTGAGAACGATCCCGAGCTCGCCGAGAAGGTGCGGGGGCTGTATCTGTTCATCTACCAGGAACTGGTCGAGTCGAGCTTCGACAAGGACATCCCGCGCCTGGACAAGGCGATCGAGCTGATCGCGTATGAGCGGGAGACCTGGGCGCTGCTGATGGAGAAGCTGGGGAAAGAAGATGCGGCGCACCCGGCGATGCGGCCGGCGATGGGCGGCGGGACGGTTCCGGCGGGGCCGCACGCGATGCCCGGGTCGGGATCGGTGCATGGGCTCGCTGGGGGGCTGGCGGAGGACGGTGGGCATACGCCGCTGAGTATCCAAGCCTGAGCGAATCGGAGAAAGGGACTATCCGCCGACGGGGAGGTCGGCGGCGAGGCCCTCGAGGACGAGCGCGGGCTGGACGTTGGCGCGGAGGCGGGTCTCGGCTCGGCCGACGGCTTCTATTTGATTGAGGGCACGGGGGGCGAGTTTCGGCTCGGCCAGGTTGGTGCGCGCGTGCTCGGCGATCATGTTGAAGAGGCGGTCGAGCGCCATGCGGTTGGCGGCGTCCTTGCTGCGTTTGTCGTCCTGCTCGACCCATGCCTTGGCCCAGTCGTCAACGAGTGCGTGCATCGTCGGTGCGAGCATCGGGTCGTAGCGGCCGTGGTCTGCTGCGCTGAGGGCGGGGGCGAGGGCGGTGTGCCAGGCGGCGAGATTGGTGCTGACGGCTTCGGTGAGGCGACCCGGCGAACCCGCGGCGTAGGCGAGGAGCCAGTCGGCGTGATGTCCCGGGTTGAGTTCTGACTGGGTGAGCCAGGTCTGCATCGCGTCGTCCGGGAGGGGCGAGAACGCGACGCGCTGGGCTCGGCTGCGGATCGTGGGCAAGAGCCGATCTTCGCTGCTGGTCACGAGGATGATGACGGTGCCCTCGGGGGGCTCTTCGAGGGTTTTCAGCAGGGCGTTCTGGGAGACGGCGTTCGAGGTCGAGCGGTCGAGGAGTTCGGCTTCGTCGACGATGAAGACCTTGCTGGCGAGGCCTCCGGTAAGGTTGGCGGCGCGGTAGGCGGGCTGGAGGAGGCGCTGGTCGATGACGTCCTTGGCGATGGTCATCTGCTTGCTGGAGCGGACGCTGGCATTATCGCTGAAGAGGGCGAGTTCTTTGCGGATGACATGGAGGTCGGGGTGGGTGCCCTCGCGCGCGCGGCGCTGGACTGGGGAGTCGGGGTCGGGGCGGACGCGGCCTGAGAGGTCGGGCGTGGTGTCGGGGTCGAGGATCGCGGCGGCGAAGGCGAGGGCGGTGGTGAATTTGCCGACGCCGGCGGGGCCGTGGAAGATCCAGGCGTGGTGGATTCGGCCCGACTGGATGGCGGCGTCGAGGGTCTCGATGGCGCGTTCTTGTCCCAGGATCTGGTCGAGGTCGCGTTCGAGTTTGGGTGTGACGAGCTCGGCCGCGGGGTCGGTCTCGAGTTCGATGGTGCGGGGGCGTTTCTTGGGGGTGCGTTTGGCCACGGGGGTAGGGTAGAGGGGGGAGGCACTGGGCACAAGGCACTGGGCACTGGGCACTGG
>DDFO01000014.1:126613-127051 GCA_002337215.1 Phycisphaerales bacterium UBA1926
CCTCGCTCGCGCGAGGGGCTCTTTGTGGTGGGTTCTCTGGGGGCGGTCAGGTGGTGTATTGGTCGGCTTTGTAGCGGGCGAGGTTGGTGGGGTCGGTGAACCAGTCGATGGTGCGGGTCATGGCATCGCGGAAACCGTCGGGGCCGGCGAGTTCGGGGGTCCAGCCGGTGAGGTCGCGGGCTTTCTTGTTGCAGGCGAGGAGGCGGTCGACCTCGCTGCCTTCGGGGCGGAGGCGTTGTTGGTCGCAGGTGACGGTCGCGGATGAGCCCATGATGTCTTTGATGAGGTCGACGGTCTCGGCGATGGAGACGTCGTATCCCGTCCCCAGGTTGATGTGCTCCCCCATTGTTCTGTCTGACTCGGCGACGGCGATGATGCCTTCGGCGGTGTCGGTGGCGTAGGTGAAGTCGCGGCGCGGTACGAGGGCACCGAGTTTGG
>DDFO01000014.1:127144-134368 GCA_002337215.1 Phycisphaerales bacterium UBA1926
CGGTTGCACCGTTTGCTATTTGGGTGATGACGGTTGGGATGACGGCGCGGTTGGATTGGCGCGGGCCGAACGTGTTGAAGGGGCGGACGACGGCGACGGGGGTCTGGAAGGCGTGGTGGTAGGACAGGGCGATGTGGTCGGCGGCGATCTTGGAGGCGCTGTACGGGGACTGGGGCTGGAAAGGGTGGGCCTCGTCGATGGGTGTGTACTGGGCGGAGCCGTAGACCTCGGAGGTGGAGGTGTGGACGACCTTGGCGACCGTGTGCCTGTGGGCGGCGGCGACGACGTTGTGCGTGCCGGTCACGTTGGTGTCGATGTAGGACTGGGGGGCGCGGTAGGAGTAGGGAATCGCGATGAGGGCGGCGAGGTGGAGGACGGTGTGGCACCCGGCGACGGCGTTCTCCACAGCACTCGCGTCGCGGACATCGGCGAGGATGACTTCGAGGTTGTCGGTTGGGGTTGACGGGTCGAGGTGATCGAGCCAACCCCAGGAATCGAATGAGTTGTAGAGGACCAGTGCGCGGACGTGGCAGCCCTTGCGCAGGAGGGTTTCGGTGAGGTGGGAGCCGATGAAGCCTTCGGCGCCGGTGACCAGGACTTTTTCGTCGGTGATGTTCATGTTTGCGTCACTGGTTGCTGTCAGAGTCGCCGGCCTCTGCGGGCGAGGAACCCGTCGGAACCGGGTCGACGGGCATGATGGGATCTAGCTTGCGAGGCCGGCGGCGATGTCGCGTTGGGCGGTTTGGTAATCCTCGGGTTGGCCGATGTCGAGCCAGTATTCGTGGATGGGGAAGCTGACGACGGTGTCGCCCGCTTCGATGATCTTCTCGATGAGGTCGGTCATGTTGAAAGGCTGATCGGAATCGGGGAGGTGGTCGAAGGCCTCGGGTTCGAGGAGGTAGACGCCGGCGTTGACGAAGCTGGTGTAGGTGGGTTTTTCGCGGAGGGTGGTGACGCGGGGTCCTTCGCAGTCGACGACGCCGTAGGGGACGGCGATCTCGTACTTGCGGACGGCGACGGTGAGCGTCGCGTCGTGGTCTTGATGGAAGGTGCGCATGGCGCGGTAGTCGAGCGAGGTGAGGACATCCCCGTTGAGCACGAGGAGGGTGTCGTCGGGTCGGTCCATGAGGCGGAGCGAGCCCGCGGTGCCGAGGGGCCCGGTCTGCGAGAGCGCGTTCTCGTTGAGATAGCCGACGCGGACGCCGAACTCGCTGCCGTCGTTGAAGTGTTCTTCGACGATGTCGGCCTTGTAGCGGGTGGAGACGACGACGTCGCGGACGCCCGCGTTGCGGAGGTTGGTGATGGTGCGTTCGAGGAGGGGCTTGCCCCCGACGGGGAGCATGGGCTTTGGTGTGTCTTTGGTGAGCGGGTAGAGGCGGGTGCCGAGGCCGCCCGCCATGATGACGGCGGTGAGCGGTGTTTCGGGCGCGGCGCCTGGTGTGGGGAGCAGGTCTTCGAGGCGGACGAGATCGGTGACTGTGTAGCGGTCGTTGAGGAGGGGGAGGTGGCGGATCTTTCGCTCGGTCATGATCGCGAGCATGTCGGCTTCGGAGGCGGAGTCGGGGAGCCAGATGGGCTCCGGGTAGACCGGGTTGTTCTTGCCTCGGAGGAACTCGTCGGCGGTGCAGTCGAAGGACTGGCCCGCGAGGATGGCGCGGCGGATATCTCCGTCGGTGAGGGTACCCAGGAGGGCGCCGTCGTCGGTGGTGATGACGAGGATGCCGACGCGGCCCTCGTCGAGCACCCGGACCGCGTCGGTCATGGGGAGTTCGCGCGCGACGCGGGCACGCTGGAGCGTGGTGCGTGTCTCTGACTGGGCTGATGGGGATCGGGTGGGCATTGGTGGTCTTGGCTGGTGATGGGCCGTTGATCGGTGTGGAGCCTTGGGTTTATCGGCCGATCGGGTGCGGGGGTTGGAGGTATTGCGGCACAGGCTGTGGCGCGGGGTATGAGAGGCCGGCGGGCGGTGCGGGCGTTGCGTTGGAGCCTGTTTGATATGATTGTGTTTGGGTCGCTATGGTTTCGGAGGGGTGACGAGCGTCCGATGATTTCGTGCATCGCGAGGGAATAGCACGGCGAAAACCGGGGTATGTTGTTTACCTGTTCGAACAGGTAAGCGGCTCGGGCGTGTGTTGTGTGCGCCCGGACGGTGACCGGCTTTGTGGGCTGGTTTTCGTATTGGCATTGTGGTTGCCGAATGGTCGGCCGCCGAATGGCGTGGTTTGACAGGATTGGATCGGGCCCGGCGGGAGGCCGTGGGGCCCGGGTGTCACAGGAGGCTTGAATATGGCTCGTCGACGGAACAGTTCGGTGATTTGCTCTTCGCTCGCGGCAGCGGGTCTTGCGGCTGCCGGTATGGCAGGGTTCAGCGGGATGAGCGGGGTTGCGCACGCCGAGGCGATCGACATGGAGGCCTTCGCGGCAGCGCCGAGTTATCGCGTTGACGGGGTGCACTCTGGTGTTGTGTTCAAGGTGCGTCACGCTGGCGTGTCAAACTTTCGCGGGCGGTTCAACAAGTTGGACGGCTCCTTCACGTTTGACCCGGCGGACCTGGGCGCGTCGTCGTTTACGGCGGAGATCCCGGTGGCATCGGTTGACACGGGAAACGAAAAGCGCGACGAGCACCTGCAAGCAGCGGATTTCTTTAACGCCCGGCAGTTCCCGGTCGCGACGTTCACCGGCTCAGCGGTGACGGCGACGGACAAGGCAGGGGTGTATTCGCTTGCGGGTGATCTGACACTGCACGGTGTGACGAAGCCGATCGAGGCGGAGTTGAACTGGATCGGGACCGGTTCGTTCCGTGGGAAGGAGACCGCGGGGTTCGACGCGACGTTTTCGATCAAGCGGTCGGACTTCGGGATCACGACGTATCTCGCCGACGATGGCGGCGAGGACGGCGGGCTCGGGAATACGGTTGAGATCACGATCTTTGTTGAGGGCGTGAAGCAATAGACCGCGACTGGGTTTTACTGCCCCGCTTTGGACCTGTAAGTTGGTTGACAAGATCGGGCTCTGGGCCGGCGCGTATGGCGGCGTCGGCCTGGGGCCCGCTTTCATGTGCGATGGCCGATGATCGAAAGGCTGAGCGATGGGGACGCGTGAGATAGTGCTCTCGGCGGTGGTGCCGGCGGTGGTTTCTGTGGTTGTGCTGCTGATCGCGAGCGTTGCGCTCGGGCGCGCACAGCGTGCGGAAAGCGAGGAAGCCGCGTCGTCGCGGCGCGGGCCGGTGGCACTTGGGGCGCTCTTCGTGCTGCTGCTCGCCGGGGGTGTGGTGCTCGGCTCGTATGCGTGGCAGAGCGAGGTTTCGCTCTGGGAGCAGTCGGTGACGCACCGGGTGCCGGCGATGGCGCTGGCGGCGTTGGCGGTTGGACTCGCGGGTGTGCTCACGCCCGTCAGGCGGTCAGCGATCGGGCTGGGTGTGCTGGCGGCGGCCGGCGGGTGGTTTGTCGGGTGGGCGGTGCTGAGCGGGCTGCACGCGTCATTGATCGGAGAGACAGAGCGGTGGGCGTGGATCGGTGGGGTCGGCGTGATCGCTGGGGTGCAGGCGTGGGCGATGGCGCGGGGCGCGCAGGTGCTCCCCGGATGGCGCGGGCCTGGGCTGGTGTGGTTGGTCGTGGGGGCTGGGGCGCTCGGGGCAACGGCGGGGCTGGCGAATGCGCCGCTGGTGTTGTTCCCGATCGCGGCGGCGGCGTTCGGGCTTGCGGTGACGGGCCTGCTGCGGCGGGATGCTGATCTGCTGGCTGGGACGACGCCGGCGATCGCGGTCATGATCCTGGGCGTGCTGTCGCTGAGCCATTGGTTCGGGGATCGCGAACGGTGGGTGATGTTCGGGCTGCTGAGTGCGGGACCGGTGGCGATCGGAACGGCGGCGTTGCTCGCAGGCAAGCCGACCTGGGCGCGGCTGGTGGTCGCGGGGGTGGTGAGCCTTGGGTTGGTTGGCGCGCAGGCGGCGGTGAGTGTGCCGGCGTTGATCGAGGCATCGAGCGGATCGGGGGAGGAAGACTACTACGACTATTGAGTTTCGGACCGCCACCACTGCGCCGCGCTGCGGCGAGTGGTGGCATCCGGCTCCGGCGGGGAAGAGATGTACGTGGGAGAGACGGCCTGGAAGCCCGTCCGAGTTTGAACAACGCAGAAGCGTCCCCTCGCTTGCGCGAGGGGCTCTTCGTTGGTGGTCGGCCTGATTTGCGTAGGGTATGGAATGGTTGACGAATTGATCATCGAGACGCGGGGAAAGGGGCTGACCGAGATCACGGATCGTGTGCGGGAGGTTGTCGCGCGGAGCGGTGCTGAGGATGGACTGTGCACCGTGTTCATCCGGCACACATCGGCGTCGCTGACGATCCAGGAGAACGCGGACCCGAGCGCACGGCGGGATCTGGAAGATTGGATCGAGCGGCACGTACCTGAGGGAGACCCCCACTTCACGCACACGGCGGAGGGACCCGACGACATGCCGAGTCATATCCGGGCAGCGCTGACGGATGTGTCGCTCTCAATCCCGGTGATGGACGGGCGGATGGTGCTGGGGACCTGGCAGGGGATCTATGTGTGGGAGCACCGGCGGGCGGCGCATGCGCGGCGGGTGGTGGTGCAGGTGGGGTGAATTCCCCTCGCTTTCGCGAGGGGTCTTTTGGTGGGTACCGTGTCGCTGGACTATTCGCCGAGGAGGTCGGGGCGGCGGGCGCGGGTGCGGGCGACCATCTGTTCGAGGCGCCATTTGGCGACGGCATTGTGATCGCCCGAGAGGAGTTCTTCGGGAACCTGCATCCCCTCCCACTCTCGTGGGCGGGTGTAGTGCGGGCAGTCGAGCAGGCGGGCGTTGTCGGTGATGCCGAGTTCAGCGAGCCACTTGGTGCGCAGTTTGGGATTGATGGCGGAGCCGTCGGGATTCTCGCCGGGGGGCGGGGTGAAGGAATCCTGGTCGGCGGAGTCGGTGTGGCCGAGCACGCCCGGGAGGAGACGCGCGATCGCGTCGATGAGGACAAGGGCGGCGGGTTCGCCTCCGGAGAGGATGTAGTCGCCGATGCTGATCTCGATGGGTTCGAGGCGTTGGATGACGCGTTCGTCGATGCCCTCGTAGTGGCCACAGAGAAGAAGGAGACGGGGCTTTGTCGCGAGATCTCGCGCGAGGGGCTGGGTGAGCGGTGTGCCCTGGGGCGTGAGGAGGATGCGGGTTGCCGGTCGCGGGTCCTGCGATTCGGCGTGGGTGACGGCATCCCAGACCGGCTGGCAGGTCATGACCATGCCGGGCCCGCCTCCGTAGGGGCGGTGGTCGGTCTTGTCGTGCTTGCTGAGCGTGTGGTCGCGGATGTTGGTCGGCGCGATCTCGAGGGCGCCCGCGTCGATCGCGCGTCTGGGGATGCTGACGCCCAGGAGCGCGGGGGGCTCGGTGGCGAAGAGTTCGGGGAAGGTTGTGAGGACGTCGATGCGCATGAAAAAAGTCTTGCGTGGCTGCGTGAGAACGCGAATTGGTCTGCGCTCATGACTTGAGCGTCGGCCGCGTGAGGATACGCGGCGGGCACCTGACGCGGGGCCGTCCCGGAGCGGGCGGTGAGCGATCGGTTGCTTTTCGACGCATCCATTGGATATCTGATTCGGAATGAAGGGGCTCTACCATGAAGGTTTCGCTGCGCACACTCGTCGCTGTTGGTTCGGTCGTTGCGGTTTCTGGTCTCGCGTCCGGCGGGAGCAGTGACGGTGAGTTGCTTTATGACATTGATTTCTCGGAGCCGTTCCACACGTTCGGCGACTTCGTTTCGCTGGATACCGGGCCGGCGGTTCGGCAAGGGTTCAGCGGGTATTTCCTCACGGACCCCGCGGACGAGGCACAGGTCGACGGTGTGTTCGATCTGCGTTCGATGACCGACGGCGTCGGGATCTTCCCGAACAACGCACAGGCGTTGATGGAACTCGAAAACTCAAACGGTGTCTCGGCCGCGGACTACGACATCTACACGCTTGAGTTCGACGCGTCCTTCATCGGCGAGTCGGGTCTGACAGTGTTCTTCGATGCGCCGGCGATCAATCGGTTCTATATGGGATCGGGCTTCCCTGACGCGAGCGTTGGTGTGATCACCTATGGGTCGGGTCCGACGGCGTTGCCCGAGCTCGCGCCGTTCACGCTCGGCGAGCTGCTCAAGGTGCGCGTGGATTACAACACCGTTGCTCAGCGTTGGCGGATCGAGATCGACGGCGAGGTCCTCTACCAGGGACCGGTGCAGAACGAAATCGTGAGCCCCGAGTGGATCCGGTTCTCCGCGTCGGCGGGGGCGGTCGTTGACAACGTCAAGATCTCGGGCTCATTCATCGACTGCGGCGACGCCGACCTGAACGACGACGGGATCCTTGATCTTCAAGACATCAGCGCGTTCGTGACGGCATTCACGTCTGGCTGCATGAATTGACCGCGACGAATCGAATGGACTCTCTTATGCGGCCGGGGTGCGATGGTGCCCCGGCCGTTCTTGCGCGCGGACCGGGGAGAGCGTTCAGTCGCAAAGAAAAACGCCCCGGGCTATGACCCCCGGGGCGCGTCTTGTTCCTACCCGATCGCGGTGGAGTCGCCCTTGCGGACGCGGGCCTCTCGGCCCTCCGCGCTCTCCTCCGACGACTCGGTGGAGCCGTCAGTGATTCCGTGGCGGCTCGGCCGCCTGGGCTTATTCCTCGGCGGGAGCTTCTTCGGACTTCTCGGCCTCAGCAGCGGCGGCCTCTTCGGCAGCCTTCTTCTCGGCCTCGGCGGCGTCGGCCGCCTTCTTGGCGTCGTCGACCTTCTTGAGCTCATCGCGGGCCGCCTCGGCATCGGCGAGGGCCGACTCAGCGACGGCGACGCGGCCCTGGCTGATCGCCCGCTTGGCGGCGGCGACGGCGGCGGTCGCCTTCTCGATCAGGCTGTCGGTGTCGGCGTCGGAATCCTTGGCGAGTTCTTCGAGCGTCTTGAGCGCTTCCTGCGCCTTGGCGTGGGCCTGCTTGCAGGTGACGCGGTTGCGGTCCTTCTCGCGGCCGGCTTCCCAAGCGGCCTTCATCTTCTCGTCGAGGAGGCCGTGGTTGCCGAGCATGTCCATCATGGTGTCGCTGGGCTGGGCGCCTCGGGAGAGCCAGTCCTTGATGCGGTCTTCCTTCAGAAGGAGACCCTGCTCGCCTTCCTTGGCCATGGGGTTGTACCAGCCGAGGTTCTCGACGACCTTGCCGTTGCGGCGGGTGCGGATGTCAATGGCGTTGATG
>DDFO01000014.1:134501-134846 GCA_002337215.1 Phycisphaerales bacterium UBA1926
TGGGTGCGGCCGAAGCGCTGCATGCGGATGCGGACCATGATGGTCTCCTGTGGGTATTGTGCCGGCGCGTGGTTTGATCGCGTCGGCGAGATGCTCGTCGGGCGGGGCGGCGTTCGCTCCGAGGATCCCGAGTATGGCCCCCCACGGGGCCTGCGGACTGGGTTCCGACACGGGGTGCCGGGCCTGAAGTTTTGGCGGGGCCGGTCGGTTTATCAAGGGGCGGGGACGGTGTTTATGGCGGGTGTGGGTCGGGGATGGTTCGGGTAGACTCGCCGGGCGATGCGGATCGGAGGCTTCCGGGCCGATCGCTGGTGTTGGGCCTGTGGCGGAATTGGCAGACGCGGC
>DDFO01000064.1:0-312 GCA_002337215.1 Phycisphaerales bacterium UBA1926
ACCTCAAGCCCGCCAACGTCATGCTCGACGGGCGAGGCAACGCCCGGCTCACCGATTTCGGCATCGCCGCGATCGACGACGAACCCGACGAGCGCGACGCCTCGAGCGGCACCCCCGCCTACATGTCCCCCGAGCAGTTCAACGGCGTGGGCGTCAGCAAGAAATCGGACATCTACTCGCTCGGCCTCGTGATCTACGAACTCCTCACGGGCCGCCCCGCATGGCGCGCCGAGTCGCTCGCCCAACTCCGCACGCTCCGGGAGTCCTCAGGCTCTCCGGTCTCGCTCACCTCCGCAAGCCGATCCGACATCG
>DDFO01000064.1:399-12769 GCA_002337215.1 Phycisphaerales bacterium UBA1926
AAGCCGATCCGACATCGACCCCGCGCTCGCCGCACTCGTCGAACGCTGCACCGAGACCGACCCGGACGCGCGACCCGCGTCCGCGCTCGCCGTCGCCGCCGCCCTCCCGGGCGCCGACCCGCTCGCCGCCGCCATCGCCGCAGGCGAAACGCCAAGCCCCGAACTCATCGCCGCATCCGGCGGACGGGGGGTGCTCAGCCCTGCAATCGCAGCAACCTACGCCCTCATCGCCATCGCGCTCGCCACCGCGGCCATCGCGCTGCGAAGCCCGAACACCCTCATTCACCACACAGGCCCGCCCCCCGCCACCGCCGTCATCCACGAAGCCGCCGGCGACATGATCCGATCGCTCGGCCACCAGATCGACCCCGACGTGCCCAGCCTCGGCGCCTGGCACATCTCGGGCAGCACACTCAACCGCGTTGCCTCCGCCGTCAAATCGGGCGAAGCGGACTGGTTCGCGCTCCGCGAAGGCATCAACACCCCTATCTGGTACTGGCTCCGCTTCGAGCCGGGCGGCTTCGAAACTCGCACCCCAGACAACAAGGTCTGGACAGACCTTCCCGTCCGCGATGCGCCGGGCTCGATGATCATCAAGCTCGACCAGAACCGCCGCCTCCGCGGGTTCACACATCAGCCGCCCCCGTTCGACACACAACCCGACGACACCGAACCCGAGTGGGGCCTCGCCTTCGAACTTGCGGGCCTCGATTTCGACCAATTCACCCCCATCGAAGCCCGGGCCAACCCCGGGAACGACCCCACGATCCGAAGGGCCTGGACAGGCCCCGCACCCGAAGACCGAACCGACGCCGATCCGATCCAACTCGACGTCTACCTCGGCGCGTCAGGCGGCAAGATCACCGATGTCACGATCACCCAGCGCACCGACAACACCCCGCCGATCACGACCCCGCCCGAGAACCGAGCACCCGACAGCGACCCCGCGTCCAGCAACCCAACCCCCACGAACACGCCCGGTCCCGCCGAAACCACACCCGCCACCGACACACAACCGACCCCAGCGAACGCCGAGCCCGAGCCGACTCAACCGGCCCCACCCGCCAACACCGCGGCCCTGATCCAGTCAATCGTTCAGTGGTTCCTCATCGGCACCCTCACCGTCGGCGCAGGCCTCATCGCCTATCGCAACATCCGCCTCCGCCGGGGCGACGCGCGCCGCGCAACCCGGCTGGCCGTCACCCTCTTCCTGCTCGGCGCGCTCTCAAGCCTCCTCGACGCCGACATCGCACCATTCTCACTCCCCAAACTCATCGGGCCCTACCCCACCTGGTCCGCGTCCATCGGCTTCGCGCTCATGGCAGCCGCCTGCTACATCGCCGCCGAGCCCCTCGCCCGCTCCCGCTGGCCCGGCTCCCTCGTCTCCTGGACCCGCCTCTTCTCAGGCCAGTTCAAGGACCCCATGATCGGAAGAGACACCCTCACCTCGATCTGCCTGGGCGCCGCCATCTTCCTGCTCACCTCGCTCGGCCCATCCATCAACACCGCGCTCGGCGATCCGCCCGAAGGCCCGGGCCAGGAGATGTTCTTCCTGCTCCCGACACTCAAAGGCATCCGCTTCGTGCTCGCACTCGTGCTCAGCCAGATCGGCCAGTCCTTCCTCAACGCAGCCGCCATCGCGCTCCTCGTCCTCCTCGCGACCCTCCTCCTCGGCCTCATCCGCATCAAGCAACGATGGCCCGCCCTCATCCTCGTCACCGCACTCATCATCATGCAACAACTCGCGATGCCGAACCTCAGCATCACCGACCGCGCCATCGCCGCCATCGCAAACCTCGCCGTCCTCATCATCCTCGCACGCATCGGCCTCTTCGCCGCAGCCATCACCCTCTGCACGATGAACCTGCTCACCATCGCCGCCGCGACAACCCCGCTCGGCCACTGGTGGACCCCCGCCACACTCACCCCCCTCGTCATCCTCGCCGCAGTCCTCGCCTTCGCCTACCGCACCGCCACCGCAGGCCGCTCAATCTTCGGCGAAGCCCATCCCTGACCACCCCTGATCACCCCTGACCAACCCGCATCAATCAAGCCCCAGCCCCCAGAATCCCTGTCCAATTCCAGACATCGCACCCCACCAAACCACCCGCAAACCAGCACAAACAGCACCCTCACCCTACACTTCAAAGAAGACACAACTCGGCCCGAGCCCCCAAACGCTCAGGCCCCCAAACCGCACCAAACCTTCCACACACACGGGAGACTCCAGATGACCACCACCACCTCCGGCCAGCCCATCACCATGACCGCCGACGGCCTCAACGTCCCCAACCACCCCATCATCCCCTTCATCGAAGGCGACGGCACAGGCCCCGACATCTGGAACGCGTCGGTCAACGTCTTCGACGCCGCCGTCGAAAAGGCCTACAAAGGCGAACGCAAGATCAACTGGCACGAAGTCGCCGCCGGCGATAAATCCCACAATGCCACCGGCGAATGGCTCCCGCAGGCAACCCTCGACGCCTTCGACAAGTACCTCGTCGGCATCAAGGGCCCCCTCACCACCCCAACAGGCGGCGGCATCCGCTCCCTCAACGTCGCCCTAAGACAAATCCTCGACCTCTACACCTGCCTCCGCCCCGTCCGCTACTTCGCCGGCGTCCCCTCCCCCGTCAAGCACCCCGAAAAGACCGACATGGTCATCTTCCGCGAAAACTCAGAAGACATCTACGCCGGCATCGAGTTCGAGCACGGCTCCGAAGACTGCACCAAAATCAAGAAGCTCCTCGCCGACAACTTCCCCGACCGCTTCAAGAAGATCCGCTTCCCCGACACCGCCGGCATCGGCATCAAGCCCGTCTCCAAGGAAGGCACCACCCGCCTCGTCAAGGCCGCGATCCAGTACGCCATCGACCACGACAAGCCCTCCGTCACTCTCGTCCACAAGGGCAACATCATGAAGTTCACCGAGGGTGCCTTCATGCAATGGGGCTACGAGGTCGCCGCCGAACTCTTCGGCGCCACCCCCTTGGACGGCGGCCCCTGGCACACCCTCAAAAACCCCAACACCGGCAACACCATCACCATCAAGGACGTCATCGCCGACGCCTTCCTCCAGCAGCTCCTCACCCGCCCCGCCGAATACTCCGTCATCGCCACCATGAACCTCAACGGCGACTACATCTCCGACGCCCTCGCCGCCTGCGTGGGAGGCATCGGCATCGCCCCCGGCGCCAACATCAACTACGACACCGGGCACGCCATCTTCGAAGCCACCCACGGCACCGCCCCCAAATACGCCGACCAGGACAAGGTCAACCCGGGCTCCGTCATCCTCTCCGGCGTCCTCATGCTCGAACACATGGGCTGGCAGGAAGCGGCCGACCTCATCGTCAAGGGCATCGAGGGCGCCATCAGCGCCAAGACGGTAACCTACGACTTCGAGCGACTCATGGAAGGCGCGACCCTCCTCAAGTGCTCAGAGTTCGGGAAGGCAATCGTCGAGCACATGAGTGCCTGAAATTCTGACACGCGGGAGCGATTGTGTATTTCGACGAATGGCTTCAGACGTTTGATTGGCTACACAACCCTTCTAGACAGTGCATCATCAGCCCTGATCTAGACGGAGTGTCTTGTGGTCTTTTTCAGCAAATTCATCTGAATTGGACAGTGGCTGGCTCTTATGATGGAGCCAAACTGTCTCTTTTTCTTGACCCTGATCAAATGGATTGGGAGCGAGTTGTCTTCCTAGACATGGAAATATTGCGCCGCAATGCAAAGTCGTGCGGAAATCACCTGCTTTCCGCCTTTGATTTGCACCTTGAGTCACAGAAATCCGAACTTATTAATTGCGCAAATCCAAATTTATGGCGAGGCATTCAGACTTGGAATTCATTCCAGCAAAAATATCCTTTTAGTACACTTCCGCTGATAATCGCTGCCCACATGACGAGGGATCCTGATTACCGTATAACTGATACTTGGATTTCACTCATACTCCAGACTGATTCGACATTCACGAATGCCGCAAAGTATCAAGAAAATGCACTCGCATGGCTCTCGGAGATGGGCAAGACAGAACAAGAGACCGCACCGATCGGTCGGCTGTGCGACAGCCTCAGACGTCTGCCTGCAATCCGGGCGCTCAAGCACATCGACACCATTCAATCTTGGGCAAAGAATTCAGGGTTTGGAGCCAAGCAACGCCCATGCAGATTCGACCCAACTGTTCCTGAACAGCTCACAAAAATTATTCACCTTACCGATTATGTGATAGAGAGCCTCGAATGCAACGCTCATAATCCAATTGATGTTGCAGCTGTTTACCACGAGACTTTCAGGACAGAACTGCTTCCTTCTCATACCAAGCGGGTTCTTATTCAAGGAGTTGAGAGAATCAACGACGTTCGCGCTATTTCGCTAGCGATAACATCCAGAACCGACAAGGGGCTCTCAATAACCCATTCAAAGCACGATTCAATCTGTCCGCATTTCAGGTAGGCAACCCACATCTATAACCGCGAGACCATTATGACAGAATCTGCTCCGACATTGACAACTGATATTCTAACGGGCGATTGCGTCGATGTACTCGCCCAACTTGATCGCGAGAGTGTCCACCTCACTGTTTTTAGCCCTCCCTATGACAATATACGTGACTATGCAAAGAACTGGAATCTGGACTATCAAAAATTGGGCAACGAACTTTATGACGTCACTGCTGACGGCGGGATTTGCGCAGTCGTGATTGGCGACGGCACCAAGAACTTTGCGAAGTCTCTTACTACCTTCCGATGGGCAATTGACTGGGTAGACAATTCAGGGTGGCGACTATTTGAGTGCTGCATTTACAGCCGCCACGGAAACCCCGGAGCCTGGTGGTCTAAGCGATTCCGTGTTGATCATGAGTACATTTTGATTTTTCTCAAAGGCAAGAGACCCCGGCATTTTAACAAAGTGCCCCTTATGGTCCCTTCTAAGCATGCCGGCAAGATGTATTCAGGAACCGACCGCCTCACAAGCGGTGGCTTCAAGAAGATAGAATCAAAGGCCGTGAATGATGCCAAATGTCGCGGAACGATATGGGATTATGCGACAAGCAATACAGAGGGAAACAGACTCAAATCAGAGCATCCGGCCACATACCCCGACAAGCTCGCAGAAGATCTTGTACTCTGCTTTTCCGATACCGGCGATCTAGTTCTGGATCCGATGTGCGGTAGCGGAACTACTTGCGTCGTCGCAGCGAAGAACCACCGCAGCACGATAGGCATCGAGATCAATCCTGAGTACGTGGAAATTGCCGAGAAACGGCTTCAAAAAGAGGGCGTTTCTGATGCGCGTCTGTTCTAAATGGCGATTTATAGCTTGATGGAATTCAGTGGCTTTCGAGCCCTGGTGCGTGGCGGCGTATCGCGGCGATCCACTCTCGTACCCTTGAATCTGCCGGCCTGATCTGAGCAGCACGCTCCCCTTGGTTTTCCCCGACCGGTCACAGTTGTGCGCAAACTCCCGTCCCTTCCCCCCAAATCCCATTGAGCCGAACCCAACGCCGCACCACACTGTCCCCATGGGACACACAAACACGATCGGCGACGACTTGGACAATCTGGCAACCGGTCTCGCCACCCACACCGCCTGGGGCCCGGCCCCCAACACCAGAGCCAACGACATGGCCCCACTGCCTCCCTCCTCACTCGCGGAGGCGAGTGACTCAAACTGTTCACACCCTTCAACCCCTCCCGCTGCAGCCCCGACACCACCCCCCGGTCCTGCGCCCTCCCAAGTTCCAGCGAGCCCCGACAACCAAGTGTTCCATTGGCGCGTGACCCCGGCGCACCGAGTACGCTTCCTGCAAGAACATCCAAAGGAATCAAGTCGGAGACACGATGCACAAGTTCAACCCCAAGCTCGCCAAGTCCAAGGCCGTCAAACTCAACCAGGGCGAACTCTCCCGAGTCATCAACGCGTTCACGAGCCAGGGCCTCAGGCCGGGCGAGAAGGCGTGGGAGCGGGCCTGCGTGAAGGGCATCCGCAAGGGCAAGCTCGACGCCTCGAGCGTGGACCAGTGCATCGCCCACGTCAGCCAGGAAGTCGAGCGCGAGAACGATCAGGCCGCGTCCGCGCAGCAGACCGACAAGAAGGTGCTCTCACGCCACCAGATCCGCAAGATCCCCGCGAAACTAAAGTCGATCTCCGAGAAGTTCACCTAACCCACGCGGCCGCCACGATCAGCGCCGGGTGAACATGTCCCCTGCTCGGAACCCGTGAACAGAACCCGTGCCACGGCCCTGCCCACCAGTCCTCCGCACCCCCAACACCCGCCAGCGCGCGCAAACCCCCGTCCCTCCCCCCACATTCTCTTGAGCCGAACCCGACGCCTCGCCACACTGTCCCCATGGGACACACAAACACACTCGGCTACGACTGGGACGCACTCGCAACCGAACTCGCCACCCACACCGCCTGGGAACCAACCACCCGCCCCCTCCCTCTCCCCCCCACCAAAGAAACAGCCGAGAGGGCCGGGGTGAGGGGCTCCCCAATCTCCTCCACCTCCGCCCCCGATGCCTCATCTCCCCTCTCCTCCCCCGTCGCCGCCCCAGTGGGGACCGCGGGAGGTGTCCCGCCCAGCCCCAAACCACGAGGGTCGGAGGGGGTGCCTCCCCCCTCACTCGCGGAGGCGAGTGACTCAAACCGGCTCGCGGAGGCGAGTGACTCAAACGGCTTCGCGGAGGCATGTGACGCAAACAGCCCTCCCACTCCTTCCCTTTCTCCCCAGTGCCGAGTGCCCAGTGCCCAGTGCCTCCTGCACGACCTCGCCGACCCAACCCTCTCCCTCGCCGACCTCACCCACATCCACAGAGCGACAGTCTCCACCCTCCGCGCCATCACCGAGACCGAAGAGTTCCAACAAGCCGCCGCCGACTACCACGCCCTCAGCCGGCTCCGCCAACAACTCATCACAGCCAACGCGCACGCCGCCGCCACCGCCGCCCTCACAGACTGCGCACGCACAGCCCCCCACCCCGAAACCAGGCGCAAAGCCGCGAACACACTTTTGAAATCTATTCGCTGTTCAGCCGATCCACGATCGGCACATCCGACCCCGCCAGCGCCGCGTCCTCATCCGCCTTCGTCCGGATCGTCCGCGACCCCGACGCGTTCAGCCGCAGCACCGGCTTCTTCTTGTCCAGCTTCCGCAGCACCCACCCGTCCTGCACCATCGCGTCCAGCGCCTCGTAGCACCCCGAAACAAACGCACCAGCCGACGCCGCCCCGTAGTACGTCGCCGCGTGCCGCTGCATCAGCCCCGCCAGCGTCTTGGCATCGTCCGTCGCCTTCAACCATTCGGCCATCTGCCCGAACAGCCCCACCAGCGGCAGCATCTTGCCCGCCCGCCGGTAGCACGGCGCCCGCTGGATCCGACCATCGGTCAGGATCCCGACGTGCCCCGCCTCCGCGTTCCGCAGATCCAGCGTGAAAACGTTGTAGCCGTCCACCGTCGTCCGGCTCGACCGCCCCTTCTGATCGAACAGCTCGATCAGCTTCCGCGTGTGCGTCACCCCGAACGACCCGAGCGACACCGCCCCCACGAACTCGCTCGTGAACCCGCCCAGGCTCAGCCACCGCCAGGCGTGCTCAGGCGTCAGCCGCAACCCGGCCTCCTTCGCGATCCGCGAGCAGTTGTCCTTCAGATCCGTGAAGCAGCTGTTGGCCGCGTACCAGTACTGCGCGAACCGGATGTGCTGGGTGATCGATTCCCGGATCCGCTCCCCGTACCGCCCCCGCAGCCACCCGGCCTCGAGCTCGCCCCGTTCCAGTTCAAGGATCGTGTACGCCGCCTCGCGCCCCGCGTTGTGCGCCAGCGTCATCCCGGCCGACAGGATCGGGTCCGCGAACCCCGCCGACTCGCCCGCCATGAACCAGTTCTCCCCCACCGGCCGATCGGCGAGGTTCGACCAGTCCTTGCAGGTCTGGAAGTTCCCCTCGGCCGTCGCGTTCTTGAGCAACGCCTTGATCTCGGGCTGGCTCTCGATGGCCTCGCGGTAGATCTCTTCGGGCGTCTTCCCGGATTCCTTGTACCAGGAGACGGGCGCAACGAGGCCGATGCTGGTGCGGGTGGGACCGAGCGGGATGAACCAGATCCAGCCGTAGGGGAGACTGCGGATCTGGATACGGGTTGCGCCCGAGCCGATCTTGACGGCCCACTCGGCGTTCTGCCAGTAGTCCCACATCGCGATGTTCTTGAGTTCCTCGGGCTGCCAGGTCCCGACGTCCATCGCGCGGCGGAGGAGCGAGACTTGTCCCGAGGCGTCGATGTAGTGATTCGCGCGCACGTTCGCGCCCGTGTCGAGCTTCAGCCCCTCGACCCGGTCGCCTTCGCGGAGGACCTCGCGGACCTGGGTTTCTTCGTGGACCTCGCAGCCGGCCTCTTCGGCGTGGCGGAGGAGGACGTTGTCGTAGATCGATCGGTCGACCTGGAAGGCGGTGTGACGCCGCTGGCCCTCGAAGGTGCCGGGCCGCGGTTCGTCGCGGTAGTTCTCGAGCGGGAAGAAGTCGAAGTTCCACTGATCGCGGTCGCGTCCCCAGGTGTACGAGGCACCGACTTTGACGGGGAAGCCGGCCGTTTCGATCTTGTCCCAGGCGCCCATCTCGTCGAGGATGGGGCCGATCGCCGGGAGTTGGCTTTCGCCGATGTGATCGCGGGGGAAGCGTGCTTTCTCGAGGATGGCGACGCGGAGGTCGGGGTTGTACTTTTTGAGGAGCGTGCCGGCGGTGCTGCCGGCGGGGCCGCCCCCGATGATGGCGACGTCGAACGTCTCATCGCGCTGGATCATTGGGGTTCTCCGGTTCATGTTCTTCGCGGGTCATTCGTGGTGCTCGCCCGATCCGCCAGCGTAGCGGGTTCATGTGCTCGGAACGAGGCGTTCCGGTGGCTGTTGCCGGCCGGCTGTGGGTCTTTTGGTCGTGCGGCTTATAGTCTGATTGCATGAAGTCGAATCCAATCAGCATGACGATGTGTCTCGGTCTTGGGACCGCCCTGGGTGTCTCGCTGGGGGTGACGATCGGTGTTGTCATCGGCAATATCGGTCTCGGGGTTGCGATGGGACCGGGGTTGGGCGCTTGTGTGGGTCTCGTTGTCTACTTCGTGCTGGAAGCGTCTCGTCCCAAGCCGTTCTCTTGTCCGGGTTGTGGGTATTCGTCTGCAGGGCTGCCCCGCTCGTCGTCCGGTCGGACGACGTGCCCCGAGTGCGGCGCGCCGTTCGATCCGGACGAGGTCAACACACCAGAAGACCCGCACCCCGAAGACCGGCTCTGACGATTTCACATCGGGAGAATCCAGATGGATCCGCTGCGGCTTTACAACTACCTGGCCACCGCGCGTGAGCGGATCTTCGACGGCGTCCGGCCGATCGAAGACTCGGCGTACCGGCGGGAGTTCGGGATCGGGCTCGGGTCACTGGCGCGGACGCTGCATCACTGCCGGGGAGCGGAGATCATGTACATGCGGCGCATCTGTGGTGAAAGGGGTGTGCCGCGGGTTGTCTCGCCCAAGGACGACCCCGAGGTCACGAGCGGGGACGCGTTGGCGTTCCCGGATCTCGAACTGTCGTGGCGAGAGACGGCGTCGGCAACGCTGCGTGGTCTTGAGGAGGCGACCGGTGACGGGTGGATGAGACCGGAGCGTATCGAATCGGTCTGGGAGGGGCGAGCGTTCGTGTACGAAGCGTCCCCGGCGGACTTCTTCTCTCAGCTCGTTGTCCACGAGGTGCATCACCGGGCGCAGGCGATGCAGATGCTCCGGCGGCTCGGCGTGTCGGTCGGTGAGATCGACTTCAGCACGTTGATGTTCTTGCCCGAGTTGCCTGACGGCTGAGGTCTTTGGACGGCGAGGTGGTCGATTTTGGGTTCTTGGATGACTGCGTGCTGCGAAGTTATGGGGTTTACGTCGTAATTTTACGTATGCTTGATGCCTGTTTGGGTATTCTTACGGCGTTGAATTTCGCGTGCATTGAACCGATCCTTCATACTCTCGAAGTCGAGAAGGGGGTCTGGATGACAAGCACGGAACGAAACTCAGGGACAGATGGAGTCCTGCGAGCGATTGCGACTGAGTTTTCGGACCCGCAGCGGACTTCTCAGGGCGACGAGATCGCGCTGGCGGGCTGCCAGATGCTGCTGCAGCCTGAAGGCTCGGACACAGCGTTTCTTGCGGAGGCAGATTCGATCAGCCGAAGCGGCGTTGTGGTGCACACTCGCTCTCCGGTGTCGGTTGATACCGTGCTAACCGCACGCTGGGTTGGGACCCGGACCGCGGTCTCGCCGATTCGGCTTCGCGTTGTCAGTGCTGCCGAATCGGATCGTGACGGGTGGGTGGCGCGTCTCACGCTCGTCTGAGCCTTGCGGTTAGAGCCTCTCGAGATCGGCGTCGGTCATCTCGAGGCACGCGGCACGAGCAAAGCTTGCAAGTTGGACACGGGTTGCGCCTTTGAGTTTCTGGCGGATTGAATCGCAGTGCTGCTCGATCGTGCGGACCGAGCGGTGGAGTGCCGCGGCGATCTGCTTGGAGGTCATGCCGTGCCCGATGAGCGCGAGGACCTCGATCTCGCGGCGGGTGAGCGTGTCGAGCGGTCCGAGGTGAACGAGCTTGCTCTCGACGATCTCGAATGCATCGGGGTCGGCGGGATCGTTCACGCCCTCGCTGGTCAGGATCGAGAAGATTGGATTCTCACCCTCGGGCTCTGTGAGCAGACGGATCGTGCTCTGTATCTGGCGGCCGTGGAGAATGTGGCGGCTGATGATCGGCTTCCCTGATTCGATGATGCGGTCGAACATGTCCATGCGTTCTGCGGCCCACTCGGAGCCGAGCAGTTCATGGAGCGTCTTGCCGACGGCCTGGTCGGGCGTGCCTTGGATGAAGATCTCAGCGGAACGGTCGTTGACGAAGATGACGGTTCCGAGCTTGTCACAGAGAGCAAAGCCGACGGTGGGATCTGTGCAGAAGAGCTTGGCGATCAACTCGGCTGAGAGTTCTGGGAGGCCTTCATGATGTTGTGTGTCCATTCCCACAGTTGCAGTATACCGTACTAATACGGATCCGACGTCTCATACAGAAGACATCGATCCGATCGCTTGCGCGATCATTGGATAGAAAAAAGCCCCGCGCAGATCGCGGGACTTGTAAATCGTGCTAGTCGAATGCCTTGCGAGACCTGGGCAGGAGATCAGGATTCGGCGTCTTCGCTCTCATCCGTCGAAGCCTCGGGCTCGGCGACGGCTGTCGCGGCTTCGGCCGCGGGCCGGGAGGCAGCGAGCTTCTCGGCATACGCCGTGCGTCGGTCGGCCTGTCGGCGGCGACCGGAGGGCTCGCCTGAGACTTCGGGGCCTTCTTCGGCGCCGCAGAACTGGATGACGCAGATCTCGCCCGCGTCGCCGAGGCGGTGCCGCCCGAGCTTGATGATGCGGGTGTAGCCGCCGTCACGGTCTTCGAATCGCGGGGCGATGTTCTCGAAGATGTGCTTGACGAGCTTGGGGGCCTTGCGGAGTTCGCCGTAGCGGTTCCGCTCGACCTGGTCGGCGTCGGGGATATCGAAGAAGACCTCGGCACGCTCGCGGAGGGTTTCGACGGCCTGACGTTCGCCCTCGTCGGCGTCCTTGGGGATGTGGGACCAGGCGAAGGCGCGGCGATCGCCGCCCAGGATCGAGATGACCTGGCGGCGGCTGTGGAGGTCGCCCTTCTTGGCCTTGGTCACGATCTTCTCGACGAAGGGCTGGAGGGCCTTGGCCTTGGGGATCGTGGTCGTGATCTGGCCGTGCTCGAAGAGGCTTGCCGCCATGTTGCGCAGCATCGCTGTGCGGTGGGCGGTGGTCCGTCCGAGCTTGTAGCCGGCTTTGCGGTGACGCATTGCTGAATCCTCCGGGGCCGGGGCCCCTGCTTGCGAGCGGGTATCGTTCCCGCGTGGTGGTTTCCTGCTCGGGGTTACTCGGCTGCGCCGGGTACCTGGTAGCCCTCGGGGAGCTCCATGCCGAGATCGAGTTCGAGATCCATGAGCTTGCGCTTGACCTCGCGGAGCGAGGTTCGGCCGAAGCTGCGGAGTTTGAGGAGGTCCTGCTCGGTATGGGTGACGAGCTGGGCGACGGTGTCGATGCGTGCGGACTCGAGGCAGTTGCTCGCCCGGACGGAGAGCTCGAGGTCGGTCAGCGGCATGTTGAGCTTGCGGATGAGCTCTTCGTCAACGCCGGCGGCGGCGGCGGCTTCCTCGGAGACACGCTCTTCGCCGAGCTCGAAGTACTGGACGAAGGGGTTGAGGTGCTTGCGGAGGATCTTGGAGGCCTCGACGAGCGCCATGTCCGGGGTGATGGTGCTGTCGGTCCAGACTTCCATGATGAGGCGGTCGTAGTTGGC
>DDFO01000064.1:12869-13226 GCA_002337215.1 Phycisphaerales bacterium UBA1926
GGTCGTAGTTGGTGCGCTGGCCGACGCGGGTGGCCTCGATGTTGTAACGGACGCGCTGGACGGGGCTGTAGATGGCGTCGATCGGGATGACGCCGACTTCCTGGTCTTCCTGCGCCTTGTACTGCTCTGAGGCGGGGACGTAGCCTCGTCCCTTGGCGACGGTCAGTTCGGCCTCGAAGGGCACCTCGTCGGTGAGCGTGCAGATGATGAGATCTTTGTTGTGGATCTCGATGCCGGCGTCGGCCTCGATGAGGTCGGCGGTGACGTCGCCCGGGCCCTGCGCGGCGAGGCGCATGGTCTTGGGCTCATCGCCCTCGAGGCTGACGACGAGGTTCTTGATGTTGAGGACGATGTCGG
>DDFO01000064.1:13308-13950 GCA_002337215.1 Phycisphaerales bacterium UBA1926
TTGATGTTGAGGACGATGTCGGTGACATCCTCCATCACGCCCTTCATGGACGAGAACTCGTGCTCGACGCCCTTGATCTTCACGGAGATGACCGCGGCGCCCTCGAGGGACGAGAGGAGGACACGACGGAGCGAGTTGCCGACGGTGGTGCCAAAGCCGCGCTCGAAGGGCTCGACGCTGAAGCGGCCGTAGTCTTCGGAAGCGAACTTGGGATCAGCAACAACTTTGCTGGGGAGTTCGAGGCCGCGCCATTTGACTCTCATGATTCACCTGGACTTTCCCGACCTGTGTCGGAACTTGCAGCGGTGCCTTTGGAACCGGTCCCGGATCGGCTATCGGCCTGCGTGCCCCGCTGCGAGCGGTTGGCCTGCTGTCCGATTCGGGGGTTTGTGTACGCCCTTTGGATCGGGGGCGTGACGATTGTGCGGCGTCCTGCCCGGGCTCGCGAGAGCCCGGTGTTCAATTAGACGCGGCGCTTCTTCTTGGGGCGACAGCCGTTATGGGGGACCGGGGTGTGGTCCTCGATGGCGGTGACGCGGATGCCGGTGGAGACGAGGCCCTGGACGGCGGACTCGCGGCCCTGGCCGACGCCGGTGATCTTCACCTCGACCTCGGAGACGCCCATCTTGCGGACCTTCTGGC
>DDFO01000010.1:0-1430 GCA_002337215.1 Phycisphaerales bacterium UBA1926
CTGCTCGAAGCGATGCAGGAGCGGTCGGTGACGGTCGCCGGCGAGTCGCACCAGCTCGACAAGCCCTTCCTCGTCCTCGCGACCCAGAACCCCATCGAGCAGGAGGGGACGTACCCCCTCCCCGAGGCCCAGCTCGACCGCTTCATGTTCAAGGTCAACGTGGGGTACGCCCAGCTCGACGACCTGATGACCATCCTCGACCGCACCACAGGGGGCCACAACCCCGAGGCGTCCCCCGTGCTCGACGCGGCCGGCATACTCGACGCCCAGGCCCTCGTCCGCGAGGTCGTCGTCGCCGATCATGTCAAGCAGTACGCCGCGAGGCTGGTGCTCGCGACCCACCCCGAGGGCGACTTCGCCGCGGGGGGCGCCGAGGGCCCGACCAATCGCTACATCCGTTGCGGCGCCAGCCCCCGCGCCGCCCAGGCCCTCGTCCTCGCCGGCAAAGTCCGTGCGCTCACAGACGGGCGGTACAACGTCTCCTACCAGGACATCCAGGACGCGGCCCTCCCCGTCCTGCGTCACCGCATCCTGCTCAACTTCGAGGCCGAGGCCGACCGCGTCGACACCGACGCCCTCGTCACCGACATCCTGGGCCGGGTCCCGACCCAGCCGGTGGGCCTTGTGAACGCATAACTCGCACAAGAATGAAGACCATGAAGACAGCACACCGAGAGAAACTGAAACTGCTGGCGGTCATCGGCACCGGCGTGTCCATCACCCTCCCCGGCTGCTACTCCCGCACCGTCGAATCCCGCGGACTCGGCACCCGCTACCAGGGCGGCGAGATCCACAGCCCCAACCTCAAAACCAAGAGCGGGGGCGGCCTCCTCGACGGCGCGGGCGACCTCCTCATCGGCCCGCGCACCATCGAGGAACGCCGACGCTGATCCGTTGATCACACCCCACACACCCAGCCGATGCGACGCACCCAGAACATCCCCGCGCCCACCTCCGCCGACGACCTGCTCGACAGCGCCCTCATCGCGCGCATCGGCCGGCTCGATCTCGCCAGCAACCGCATCTTCGCCGGCAAACTCAAGGGCGAACGCCGCTCCAAGAAACGCGGCGAGTCCGTCGAGTTCGCCGACCACCGCCCCTACGTCCGCGGCGACGACCTCCGCCACATCGACTGGAACATCTACGCCCGCCTCGACGCCCTCTTCCTCAAACTCTTCATGGAAGAGGAAGACCTGTCGCTGCACATCGTCCTCGACGCCACCGAGTCCACCGCCTGCGGCGAGCCCAACAAGTTCCACTTCATGCAGCAGACCGCCATGGCGCTGGGATATGTGGGCCTCACCAACCTCAACCGCGTCGCCGTCACCGCGATCGGTGGCGAGATCAGCGGAACCGTCGCGACCGACCCTTCTTCTTCTTCTTCTTCTTCTTCTTCCACCCCTAGTGGGACGGGCTTCCAGCCCGTCACT
>DDFO01000010.1:1560-2065 GCA_002337215.1 Phycisphaerales bacterium UBA1926
ACGCCCGCTTCCTCTGCTCCCTCCGCCCCGGGGGCAACGCCGACTTCGGCTCTGCCGCCAAACGCATCGCCCTCGCCCGCCGAGGCCGGGGCATCATGATCGTCTGCTCCGACTTCTTCATGAAAGAGGGCTACGAGACCGGCCTCCGCCTCCTCGCGGGCCGCGGCTACGACCTCTTCGCCCTCCAGGTCCTCAGCCCCCAGGAAGTGAATCCTGATATCACCGGCGACCTGCGATTGGTCGACATCGAAGACGGCGACCGCGCCGAGGTGACCATCGCCGCACCGCTGCTCAAGAAGTACAAGAGCACGCTGGGCACCTACTGCGCAGGCCTGCGCGAGTTCTGCAGCAGGCGCGAGATCAACGCCCTGACCGTCCAGACCGACACGCCGGTGGACACGCTGCTGCTCGACTACCTGAGACGGCGGGGGGTGGTGCGGTGAGTAAAGCCACCTCCAGTCCACAGCCCATCGCTACTCCCCCAAAGAGCCCCTCGCGCAAGCGA
>DDFO01000010.1:2200-7905 GCA_002337215.1 Phycisphaerales bacterium UBA1926
AGCCCCTCGCGCAAGCGAGGGGTCCCCCGCACCACCCACCCCCTCGCTCGCGCGAGGGGCTCATTCGCCAACGCCTCGCACCCAGTGTGCCACGGCCGTCTCGGCCGTGCGACCGTCGGACGGCACCCGGTCACGGCCGACACGGCCGTGGCACACAGCGACCTGAAACGCCGGGGGGAGGTGCGGTGAAGAAACTCCTCAAGCCACGCTTCATTCTGCTCATCGCCACCGCCACCATCCTGCTGCTCGCCGGCGCGTTCCGCCTCTTGGTCGACATCGAGACGCGAGATGCCAATGAGACCAAGGGCCGAATCTACTTCGAGAATAAGACCGGCAAACCAGTCCTCGTCGAGATCCGAAACATCGACACCGGCAAAGACTGGAAGTTCGATCTCTCACCCGCCGCGCTCGCGGAAACCCACATGGCATTGCCTATGGATCGCGACCTCCCCCCGCACCGCGTCTCCATCTCGGCCACTCTCGCGGACGGCACGCGGATCGATACCGTTGAGTCCATCATCGAGCAGCGACCGCCCCTCGCCAATATCCGCGTTCATACTGATCGTCTTCATGTCGAGTCCAACCCAACCGCTGAGGGTGTCTTCGCTATCGATATCGAGGAGCCCACCCCATGACCTGGGCAACCCCAACCCTCGCCATCATCGCCGCCGCCATCGCGATCCCGTCGCTGGTCATCCTCTACTTCCTCAAGCTTCGCCGCCGCTCCGTCGAGATCTCCACCACCCTCCTCTGGCGCAAGGCGATCCAGGACCTCCAGGCCAACGCCCCCTTCCAGAAACTCCGCCGCAACATCCTCCTGCTCCTCCAACTCCTCGCCCTCGCCGCGGCCCTCTTCGCCATCGCCCAACCCGAGCGCACCGTCGAGCACACCTCGTCCTCCCGCCACGTCATCATGATCGACCGCTCCGCGAGCATGGCCGCGCGTGATGGCAGCGGTGACGCGAGCGATCCTTCCATGACGCGCCTCGACGCCGCCAAGCAGGCCGCGATCGATGTCATCGACGCGCTCGACGAGGGCGATCTGTTCGGCGACGACGCCCACGAGGCGATGGTCATCGCCTTCGACACCACCGCCGAGGTCGTCGAACGCTTCACCCCCGACAAGGCCCGCCTCAAACGGGCCGTCGAGTCCATCCAACAGACCGACATCCCCGGCTCCATCCAGGAAGCCTTCCAACTCGCCCAGGCCCACCGCCCCCGAGCCAGAGCGACAGACGAAACACCAACCGATCCCAACGCCGAAGGCGAATCCCAGACCACCCTCGCCGGCCCCGCCCAGACCTTCCACCTCTTCACCGATGGGCGCATCCCCGACCTCGACAACTTCCTCCCGGGGCAGGCCGACTCCGTCGTCTACCACACCACCGGCTCCGAAGATGTCGCCAATGTCGGCATCACAGGCCTCCGCGCCGAACGCGCCTACGACACCCCCGAAGACCTCACCATCTTCATCGGCCTGCAAAACTCGGGCAAACTCGCCGCCAACGCCGATGTCGAACTCCTCCTCGACGGCGTCCCCGCCGCCATCCGCGAGGTCACCGTCCCGGGCGCCGCGATCACAGCAGCAGCCGAATCCGACGACGAATCCGGCACTTCCGTCGCCCAGCGCCCCGAGCCGGGTCGCAACGGGGTCGTTTTCGACCTCCAACTCCCCGAGTCCACCCTCGCCACCGTCCGCGTGCGCGCAGGCGATGACGCCCTCCCGACTGACGACGAAGGCCACCTCGTCATCCCCCCCGCGACGCAGACCACCGTCGCCGTCGTCACCAGCGGCAACCTCTTCCTCGCGGGCGCGCTCGAAGGCCTCCCCCTCGCCGACCTCGTCACACTCTCCCCCGCCCAGTTCCGCGCGATGGTCGACCAGGGCACCGCCGACCGGTTCGACGTCGTCTTGCTCGACGGCATCCTCCCGCCCAATACCCCCGAGGGCCGGGCCCTCGCTCCCGGCCGCTGGCTCATCCTCGGCGCCGTGCCGGGGTCCGCCGAGGGCCTCATCGACAACGGCGAGGCCGGCTTCACCCAGTTCATCGACTGGAAGCGCGACCACCCCGTCCTGCGGGGGCTCACGCTCGACCCCGTCCGCATCGGCACCGCGCGCACGATCGAGGTCCCCGAGACCTCCGCCGCCCGCGTGCTGGCAGAGACTCCCGCAGGCCCGGGCATCGCCGAGTTCGTCACCGCCGAGAGCCGCGCGATCGCCGTCCTGTTCGACATCGCCGAGAGCAACTGGCCCTTCGATGTCTCCTTCGTCGTCTTCCTCGCGAGCGCCATCGATTACCTCGATGGCGCCGCCGAGACCGAACTCGCGGGCGACTCTGGTCAGCGCGCCATCCGCCCAGGGCAGATCCTCACCGACCGCCTGCCCGCAGGCGTCGACGCACCGAGCATCGAAACCCCCGACGGCGCGCGCACACCCCTCGCCCCCGCGCCCGACGGCCGAGTCTCGTTCGGCCCCATCCGCCGCGTCGGCGTTCACACCCTGACCTGGACCGGCGACGCCGCCCCGACCGACGACCTCATGGAAGGCCGACCCGCCCGCCGCGTCGCCGCCAACCTGCTCGACCCGTTCGAGTCCGACATCACCCCCTCCGAGAGCGTCGCCCTCGCCAGTGAGATCGTCAGCGCCGCCAGCCAACGCGAGTCGGGAGTCGAACGCTACTGGCGCTACCTGCTGCTGGTTGCCCTCGCGATCATCATGCTCGAGTGGTACATCTACAACCGCAAGGTGTATGTGTAGGAGGAGGGAAAAGGCACTGGGCGTTAGGCACAGGGCACTAGCGAAGACGCAATAGAACTTGTGGAGACTGGTTCGGGACTTTATCGCGGGGTGCCCCGGAGATGGCGGAGCCTTCTCCGGGATGGGATCTGCATCAATGACCCGTTTGCAACGCCGCACGATGAAACCGCTGCGCGGCGTCATCGTGGCACCCTGCCCCCATTTCGATCGTTAGCGATCTCGTTGTGCCTAGTGCCTAGTGCCCAGTGCCTTCCCCCTCCCCCTCCACAAACACCCCAATCTCCCCAAGCCCCTTCCGCTCCAAAACCGGCACCACGCAATCCTCCGTCGGATACCCAATCGGGATCAGCAAATACGCCCGCTCGTTGTCCGGCCGACCCAGCACCTCGCCCAGAAACTTCATCGGGCTCGGCGTGTGCGTCAGCGTCACGAGCCCCGCGTGGTGGGCCGCGCTCAGCAGCATCCCCGTCGCGATCCCCACGCTCTCGTTCAGGTAGTACACCTGCCCCCCGTCGTCCGTCTTCTTCATCGCGAACACGACCACCAGCCACGGCGCGATCTCCAGAAACCGCTTATCCGGGTTCGTCGCGAAAGGCCGCAAATCGTCGAGCCACCGCTCGCTCGCCCGCCCCGAGTAGAACTCGCGCTCCTCTTCCTCCGCCGCCGCCCGGATCTTCGACTTCATCGCCGGGTCCGACACCGCCACGAACCGCCACGGCTGCTTGTGCGCCCCGCTCGGCGCCGTCCCTGCGGTCCGGATCACCCACTCGATCGTCTCCCGGGGCACGGGCGTGTCGCTGAACATCCGCACCGTCCGCCGACGCCGCATCACGTCGTAATAGGCCTCTGCGGCCTGTGCGCTGGGCACCCCCGGGTCGTACCGCTCCAGAGGCTCGTGCGGCGAATCGGCCGGAGGCGGTGCGTACAGAGGCGACGACCTTTCCAGTGGTTCCCGAGAGGCATCTCCGGGCGGTGTTCCGTGCTGCTCGGCCTCTCCGGCCTGCGAATCGGTCATGCTCGGTCTCCAGTCGGGTTCGCGTCGCGGATGCAGGAAACACCTGCTCCCGGCCGATGATACATCCCGTGAGACGCTCTCTTTATGCCATCGCTGCGCTCGCAATCTGCGGCCTGTCGGCCGCCCAGCCGGCGGCTGATCCGATGGCGGACCCGGCCCAGGCCGCGATCGACGAGGCGCTCAACACCCCCGCCGGCGCCCGCCGCGTCTCCGCCCGCTTCGTCTTCGAGCCCATCCCCGGCGACGCGATCGGTCTGCCTCAGAACTGGGTCCGCGCCCAGCACGACCCGCCGACCCGCGTCCGCCCCGGCTTCCCGATCTGGAACCGGGGCATCATCGATGACCGCGTCGCGTTCGCCGGTGCCGGCTCGGCGAGGCTCGATACCGAGGGCGGGTCCGCCAGCCTCCTGCTCGACCCGGGGATGGTCCAGGTCTTCCCGGACGCGGACTACGCCGTCGTCGCCCGCGTGCGCACAAAGGACGTCATCCACGCGCGGGCCCGCCTCGCCGCGCGCCTGCTCGACCGTGCAGGCGAACCAATCCCGGGGTCGCAGTCCATCTCCGATCCGATCAGGACCAGGGGCGAGTGGGAGCACGTCTCCGTCCGTGTCCCGGGCGATTTTTCCGAGTCGATCTCGCTGCAGGTCGAACTCCTTCTCGAACAGCCGGGCCCCGACCCCCTGCACCCCTACGCCCCGTTCGAGATCGAGCGGCAGGACTACCAGGGCTCCGCGTGGTTCGACGAGGTCGCGGTCGTCCAAATCCCCCGCGTCGAGACATGGACCGACCGCCCCGGCAACCTCATCCCCGCGACCGAGCGCCCCGCGGTCAACATCTTCGTGCGCGATCTCGTCAACGAGCCCCTGCGGATCGCCTACCGGGCGATCGATGCCGCGGGCCGGGTGGTCGACAGCAAGGTCACCGATTTCAGCGGGGGCCGGCTCGAGCACACCTGGCACCCCGACACCGATCGGTTCGGCTACTACCGCATCGTCGTCGATGTGCTCCGGCAGGGCGTCCGAATCGGCGGCGCGGAGACGGCCTTCGTCTGGTCGCCCCCGCGGCCCGACAGCATCCTGCCGAGCGCGCGCGACGCGTCCCCGTTCTCGATCAGCGTTGATTACATTCCCGAGCAAGGGATGGACACGCTCGCCCAGACCGCACTCAACGCGCGCACGCCTCGCGTCCTCACGACTCTCGACACGACCGGCGTCGAGACCACCCCGAAGCGCATCGCGGCCCTCGGGTTGCTCGCCAACAGGCTCGCGCGCGACGGCGCCGAACTCGGGATCGCCATCGACGCGCTGCCGGGCCGGGTCAGTTCCATCGCGGGCCCGGGCCCCGTGATGCGGGCGATCGCGGACGCGGACGCCGACGGGGCGGACTGGCTCGATCCGATTCTCGTCGAATTGGGGCACCGTGTCCGCTGGTGGCGCGTCGGCGGGTTCGACGACACGATCGATGCGCTCACGACCTCGTCGGTCAGGCCCGCCACCGAGCGCCTGCGCGGGCTCGTCCCGGGCGGCATTGTCGAGGTCCCCTGGCCGACTTTCGATGCGATCGACCCCGCCGCGATGCAGCCGGGCGTCGCGATCGCGCGGACTGTCGATCCGAGCATCATCCCGTCGGAGGTCCCGAATCTGACCGACGGGTTTGTGCGCGCGATCGAGTCTGCCGGGCTCACCGGCTGGAGCCGTCCTGAACACACCGCCATCTTCCGGGCCGAGGACGGAACCGAACATCTCGCGGGGATCCATGAGGCCGTTCTCGGGGCGGTCCACGCGTGGGTCGGATTCGCGCGGGGCGATCACTCCGAGCCTTCCCGCGGGCGTTCGATCCGTCTCGACGACGGCTGGGCCTGGCGCGATGGGCGTCGGCCTCAACTCGTCCCCAACCCTGTCGCGGCCGCGTGGATCCCGCTCATGGACGCGC
>DDFO01000010.1:7966-10688 GCA_002337215.1 Phycisphaerales bacterium UBA1926
CGACGCGCTCGCGGGGCGGACCGCCGAACCGCTCGCGCGGGTCGCGCCGGGCGTGCGCGGCGTTCTGCTCACCCCGCGCCCGACCGCGAGCGAGTCCACAGAACCGATCGCCGTCTTCTGGGCGGAGCCCGGCCCGGACGAGGCCAGTTCGCTCTCGTTGCTGCTCGGCCCCGATACGGTGACCGTCGCCGACGTCTTCGGCAACCGCACGCCGGTTGCGCCGATGACGCTGCCCAACAGCAGCATCCGTGCGCACACAATCGATCTCTCGGGCGGCCCCGTCTACGTCGAGGGCGTCGACCCGGGCCTGCTCCGGTATCTCGCCTCGGTTCGGCTCACCCCCTCGATTGTCCAGAGCAACACCGACCCGCAGGAAGTCACGCTCGATATGCAAAACTATTGGCCCTCTTCGGTGCAGGGCGATTTCTTCATCGTTGAGCCCGGCAATCTGAGCACCGGCGACCGGGCGACCCAGGACCGGCGGTGGGGCATCGCGCCGCGGTTCGGATCGTTTGCAGTCGCGGGCGGGGGCCTTGCGCAGATCCCGATCGTCTTCGATGTGAGCCCCGCGATCCCGTCCGGCGCCGCTCGGCTGGTGGTCGATCTCGATCTCTCGACCCCGACCCTCAATGACTTCGTCCGTGTCGAGCGCACGATCCGGGTCGGGCTCGAGCACCTCTCGCTTGATCTCGTCGCCTCGTTCGAGCCCGATCCGTTGGGTCCCGATCTTGTGGTCTACGCGATCGTCGAGAACTCGGGGACCGATGCGCAGGACGTCACGCTGAAAGTGGACGCCGCGGGGTACGCGCCGCAGCGTTCGGCGACCTCACCCGTGCTGCCCGGTCGGCGCACGATCAAGGCCTTCCCGTTTAAGGACGGCCGGGCCATGCTCGCGGGCGGGCATGTCACGGCGGGGCTGACGATCCGGGAGACCGGCGCACGGCTTCGGCTATCGATCAAGATCGATGACGGGTCGGACTGAGCGTCAGCCCCGGGCCCCGAGGATGTAGATCCGGTAGCCGGACTCGCCGGGGTCGCACGGGTGCCCCGCGTCGTCGGTGACTTCGATGAGTCCGAGCGGCGATTCGGCGATCAGCGCGAGCCACTGGTCGAGGCTGTAGGCGCGAAGGGCGTAGGTGCTGTCGCGGTGTTCGATGCCGGACGGGCGTTCGATCATCAGGTGGCTGAGCACGCGTTCGGCGCGCGCGCCGCCGGTCTTGCCGGTGGGGGGGATGTACTGCACGGTCTGTGTGATCGAGACCGAGCCCCGCGCGGCGTGCCAGACGTCCTCGCTCGGGAACTCGAGGCCGAACGCGGTGGTGCTGAGCCCCACGGCGTACACGCCGCCGGGTCGGAGCGCGCGCGCGATCTGTTCCAGGTGGGCGATCGCGTCGCGGTCGCTCATCAGGTGGCGGAACGAGTTGATCGTGTTGAAGGCGAAGTCGAAGGTCGCCTCCGGGATCGCGCCGTCGTCCACGCATGTGCGCATGTCGGCGACGACGGCGCTCGCATCAACTTCGGCGTCGGTCCGGGCCAGCCGGTCGTTGGCGTAGGCGATCATGCCCTCGTCGAGATCGAACCCCACGCAGGGCGTCCCCCGGCTCGCGGCGAGGCTGACGCAGCGGCCGCTCCCGCAGGCGGGCTCGAGCCAGGACTGTTGGTCGGATTTGCTTTGGGCCGGGCTCGTGCGCACGGACCGGGCGGCGATGCGTTCGAGGGCGTCGAGTTCGGACGCGGTCCCGGGGGTATGGAGGATGTCGTAGATCATCGCGTCGGCGTAGAGGCCGACCGGCTGCGTGTCGGCGGGCTGGGAGTTGCCGGGCTGTTTGCCCGGATGTTCGGTGTCGGGGCGTGCGGGGGGTGTCATCGTGTGTATCCTTGCATGACCGGCGCACCCGGGCGCACGTCGGCCGGCTTGCTTGAGCCGTCCGGTCTTCCCGCCGTGATCTACCGGTCGATTTCACGCGATCCACCCAGGCCGTGATCGAAGTGAATCGTGATCGAACGGAACAAGGAGACTCGCGTCATGTCTGACCCCGCGACCCTCGCCGATGCCATCCGCGCGACCGGCCCGCTCATCGAGCGGTTCCTCGAAGGCTTCGATGATGAGAACCGCGTGAAGCAGATGCCGAGCCTGCCGAACCACGCGGCGTGGACGCTGGGTCATCTCGCGCTGGTGATGAATCGGGCGGCGGACTACGTGTCGGGGTTCACCGAGCCGCAGCGGCTGCCCACGAGCGACTGGATCCACGGGGACGGGACCGCAGGGGACCCGAGCCGGTACGACACGGAGGCGGTCGCGTTCGGTTCGACACCGGTGGCGGACCCCGCGAAGTACCCGCGGATGGTGCGGGCGCGTGAGATCTTCATGACGGCGGTCAAGCGGTTTGCAGACGAAACGGCGGCGGCATCGCCCAAGGCGCTCGAGCGCGAGGTGAAGTGGGGGAGCGCGACGATCGTCGTCGACGCGCTGGTGCACCGGGTGATCTTCCACAACGGGACGCACGCGGGGCAGCTGATCGACCTCCGGCGGGCGCTCAAACTGCCACAGGTGATCGGCTAAGGAGCGGGCAGGCTCGGCCTCGGTCGGGGCCCCGGCGGGCTAGACTCGGGGCATGAACCTCATCGTCACCGGCACCATCAGTATCGACACCGTCCACACCGCGAGCGGCGAGCAGCGCGAGGGAATCCTCGGCGGCTCGTGCACCTACTTTGCGGCGGC
>DDFO01000010.1:10833-11299 GCA_002337215.1 Phycisphaerales bacterium UBA1926
CGGCCGCGAGCCATTACGGCCCGGTCCGTCTCGTCGCGGCGGTGGGTGACGATTTCCCGCAAGAGCACCGCGACACGCTGGCGAAGTTCCCGAATATCGACCAGGCGGGGCTCGAGACGCGCGAGGGTTCCAAGACCTTCCGCTGGGGCGGGAAGTATCACGAGAACATGGACGAGCGGGACACGCTGTTCACCGAGCTCGGCGTGTTGGAAGAGGCGCCGCCGGCGATCCCTGAGTCGTTCGCCGACAGCGACTGCGTGTTCCTCGCCAACAGCCATCCGGCGGTGCAGATGGACCTGCTCAGCAAGCTGCCGAACGCGAAGTTTGTTGTCGCCGACACGATGGACCTGTGGATCAACGTCGCGCGGGATGAGCTCAAGCAGCTGCTCGGCAAGGTGACCGGGCTCGTGCTGAACTACGAGGAAGCGGAGATGTACGCCGGGACGCGGAACCCCGTGACGGCGGG
>DDFO01000010.1:11341-24005 GCA_002337215.1 Phycisphaerales bacterium UBA1926
CCCCGTGACGGCGGGTCTCAAGATGCTCGAGGACGGCCCCGATTTCGTCGTCATCAAGAAGGGGGAGCACGGGGCGATCCTGGTCCACAAGGAGGGGCTCGCGGCGCTGCCTGCGTTCCCGACCGAGAACGTGGTGGACCCGACGGGCGCCGGAGACACCTTCGCGGGCGGCATGATGGCGCACATCGCGAAGACCGGGGACACCTCGGTCCACGGCATCCGCCGCGCGATGGCGCACGGGACGATCATCGCGAGTTTCACGATCGAGACGTTCAGCCTCGAGCGGCTCGCTGAGATCACCGAGGCGCAGATCGCCGAGCGGTACGCGACTTTCAGCACCATGCTGGCGTTGGGCTGAGCGGATGAATTCCGGATCGCCCGGCGAGGCCGGCTACCTGCAGCCCTATCGCGAGGCCGTGCGCGATCTCGGCGCCTCGTTCGGCTCGCTGCTCTGGAAGAGCCCCGATGCGCAACGCAAGCGGTTCGATGTGATCATCGACGCGTGCGACCTCCGCGGGCGCGTCGTCGCGGACATGGGGGCCGGGCTGGGCGACCTCGCGGTGCGGATGCACCAGCGGGGCGTCGAGTACGGCCGGTACCTTGCGGTCGAAGGCGTGGACGAACTCGCTGAGGCGGCGCGCGAGCGGCTGGCGGCGGTCCCCGAGTGCGTGGTTGTCGAGGGAGACTTCGTCGCCGACGAGCGGCTGTTCGCGTCCCTCGTCCGCGATCACGGCGTGGAGATCTTCGCCTTCAGTGGGTCGCTCAACACGCTGACGCAGCGGGCGACGGAGCGCGTGCTCGATCGCGCGTGGTCGGCGATCCGGGGCGTACGCGGCGGTCAGCTCGTCTTCAATTTCCTGAGCGACCGCGGCGCGCGGACGGGCGAGAACACGGGGCCCGCCCACCGTTTCGACACCGCGGGGATGACCGCGTGGGCGCTCGAACGGACGCCGTTGGTCTCGCTTCGGACCGACTACTGGCAGGGTCATGACGCGACGGTCTGGATGCGCGCGTCGGGCTGACCGAATCCGCCGGGAACACCTGGACCCGCAACGCGGGGCTCTCGAATCCGAATACAATGCCATCAGGTCTCCGAATTGGGGGCCTCGGGAGGGTCTTCCATGTCCGCGATGATGATCGTGTTGCTTGCCGTGCTGGGTGGGATCGTGCTTCTGGTGCTCGTCATCGCGCTGTACGCGATGGGTGTGTACAACAAGCTCGTCACGCTCAAGAACCGTTTCAAGAACGCGTTCGCCCAGATCGAGGTGCAGCTCAAGCGTCGTCACGATCTGATCCCGAACCTCGTTGAAACCGTCAAGGGGTATATGAGCCATGAGCGGGAGACGCTCGAGGCGGTGGTCCAGGCACGGGCGGCCGCGGTGACGGGTCTCGACGCCGCGGCGAAGGACCCGACGAGCGGCGCGGCGATGCAGCAACTCGCGGGCGCGGAGGGCGCCCTGACCGGCGCGCTCGGCAGGCTCATGGTCGTCGCCGAGCAGTACCCGGATCTGAAGGCGACGCAGAACATGCAGCAGCTCACCGAGGAGTTGACGAGCACCGAGAACAAGGTCGCGTTTGCGCGGCAGGCGTACAACGACAGCGCGACGAGTTTCAACACCTATCGCCAGACGTTCCCGCCGATCGTGTTCGCGGGCATGTTCGGGCACGGCTCCGACGCGGCGCTGCTCGACTTCGACGACGCGCAGATCGCTGAGGCGCCCGCGGTGTCGTTCTGAGGATTGTCGCCGAAATAGATCGGGATTCGTGAATTCGTGTGCCACGGCCGTCCCGGCCGTGCTCTTCGGTTCCAAGTTCGGCGACAACCGCACGGCCGGGACGGCCGTGGCACAGGGGCGTTGAAACTGAGTTCGATCACGGGGATGGGATGAACTTTTTCGAACACCAGGATCTTGCGCGCAAGAAGACCGCTCGGCTGGTGGTGCTGTTCGCGATCGCGGTGGCGCTGATTCTCGTCGCGATCTATGCGGTGAGCGTGCTCGCGCTCGGGTTCGTGGGGTTCACTGAAGCGGCGCGGGGTTCGGGCGGCGAAGTGGGCGGGCCGGTGTTCAGGGTCTGGGATCCGATCGCCCTGCTGATCGCGGTCGGCGTCGGGACGGTGCTCATCGGGGGCGGGAGCCTCTACAAAATGAGCCAGCTGCGGGCGGGGGGCATGGCGATCGCCGCGGAACTGGGCGGGTCGCTGCTGACGCACAACAACGCCGACGCGGACGGGCAGCGCCTGCTCAACGTCGTCGAGGAGATGGCGATCGCGTCGGGGGTCCCCGTCCCGCCTGTGTACCTGCTCGACAAGGAAGTCGGCATCAACGCGTTCGCCGCGGGGTACGCGCCGGAGGACGCGGTGATCGGCGTGACACGCGGCGCCGTGCACGGGCTCTCGCGTGAGCAGCTGCAGGGCGTCATCGCCCACGAGTTCAGCCACATCCTCTCGGGTGATATGCGCCTGAATCTTCGGCTGGTCGCGGTGCTGCACGGCATCCTCATCCTGGGGCTCACCGGGGCGGCAATCATGCGGGGGATGTTCTACGCCGGGGCGGGGCACCGCCGGTCGTCGCGCGACAACAACGGGGGCGGGGTGATGATCGCGATCTTCGCGATCGCCGCGGCCCTCGCCGCGATCGGGTACATCGGGACCTTGTTCGGCAATCTCATCAAGAGCGCCGTGAGCAGGCAGCGGGAGTTCCTCGCCGACGCATCGGCCGTGCAGTTCACGCGGAATCCCGACGGGATCGCGGGGGCGCTCAAGGTGCTGGGTGGCGCGAAGCGCAAGGGCCGGCTGGTTTCGCCCAACGCGCCGGAGGCGAGCCACATGTTCTTCGGCGATGCGCTGAGCCGGGCGATGGGCGGTGCGATGTCCACACACCCGCCCCTCGACAAGCGCATCCGGCGGATCGATCCGAGCTGGGACGGGACATTCCTCTCGCCGCGCGAGGCCCCCAGGGACGGCTTCCGGCGTGAGCGGGACATCGCACCCCGCCCCGGTGACGGCGGTGGCGTAAGCGGCATCGACCTCGACGAGATCGCGGTGGCGATGGGCCTCGCGCCCGGCTCGCTCAGCGAGTCCGACGCACGGGTGATCCATCGCGGCGGCGAGCGGGTCGTAAGCATCCACAGGCCGGGCGAGCCCCCGATCGTGCGCACGCAGCGGTGGGGGGATGCGCCGAAACCGGGCGAGGGGTTCGCGGTCGTGCCGGCGAAGATGGTCGCGCGGGCGGGCGAGCTCGACGCCCAGTCCGTCGAGCACGCGCAGCGGCTCATCGAGCGGATCCCCAGGCACCTCCGCGACGCGGCCCACGACCCGTTCGAGGCGAGGGCGGTCATCCTCTCGATGCTCGTGCAGCCGGACCGTGGTCGGCGATCGGCCGATGCGGACCGGGCGGCGCGCACAAAGCAATCCACGCTGCTCCGCCAGGCCGACCCGGGCCTGTTCCGCATGGTCGCCCGGCTCGCGCCCTCGGTGCAATCGCTCGACGGCGACCTCCGGCTGCCGCTGCTCGAGCAGGCGATGCAGCCGATCGCGTCGCTCAGCCCACCGCAAGTGGATGCGTTCCGTCGGTTGGTCGATGCGTTCATCGCCGCGGACGATTCGGTGAGTGTGTTCGAGTGGGTGCTTCGGCGTCTGCTCAACCGGCGGCTCGACGCGGCGGCGGGCAAGGTCCAGCGGCCGAGAGTTCGGTACTACGGGTTGGGGCAGTTGAGCGACGAGTGCTCGGTGCTGCTCAGCGCGATCGCAAGGGCGGGTGTGGCTGATTCCGATTCAGAAGGAACAGAGGCCGAGGCGCAGGCCGCGTTCGGGGCGGCGGACCGCTTCCTGACCTCGGTCGATCTCGCGTTCAGGCCCGCGAGTGAATCGGGGCTGCGTTCGTTCGCAGACGCGACCGACACGCTGGACACGACCTCGGCGAAGGTCAAGAAGCAGCTGCTTGAGGCGTGCGCGGCGGCCGTGATGCACGACGGGAAGGTCACGCCCCGCGAGGCGGAGCTGTTCCGGGCCGTGGCGGAGAGTTTAAGGGTGCCGATGCCGGTGATGTTTGCGACGGGTGAGTAGTGCGGTTGGCGTTTACGTCTGCCCGCGTTCCCTGCGGTTTTTCTCGAGGCTCTCCACGGGTGATTGGGGAACTTCGAGCGACATCTTCTTCTCGAACTGCGGATTCTCACTCCACGCTTTGATGAGCAATCGGTGATTCGGTGACTCGCAAAGAAGCAGCACTGAGTCAGCATCATCGAGCGGCTTGTCGGTCAGAGGCACGCCCGCCGTTCTGAGTGCGAGATCGACATCCCACCACGATTCGCCGCTCTTGGAAACTTTGGTCAACAGGGTGCCGCGATCGTTGACGAGGCGGAGGCGCAGGTCTCCGGATCCCAGCACAACCAATCGGTTGCCGAATGCTTGCGAATCGATGAAATCGGTATCGACTTCGAAGCCGGCGTTGATCGCGTTCTCGATGAGCCCATCGATCTGGGAATTCGTCTCCGACATGTCCGGCATGAATGCGTCCCTCCCAAATTCACGAACCAGAGCACCGATGGGCCGAACGCGTGTGCCACGGCCGTCTCGGCCGTGCGGTGCATCATCGCCGTCCGGCATGGCCAGGATGGTGCTCTGTAGACCCCATCCCGCCGTTGTGATTAATTCCCCGCTCGGGTGCCATGGAGACGGCGCAGCCTTCTCCATGATCCGGCCTTGACCGGCATGGAGAAACCGCTTCGCGGCGTCTCCATGGCACCCGATGATGGTTTCACCAGAGCACCAGGACGGCCGTGGCACGACGATCCCCTCTCCACTGAGAGTAGAGAACACCCGCAATGAAAAAACGCCCGGGATCACCGGGCGTTTTCGTGTACTTTCATTCGATTGAGAGCGGTCGATCTCAGAGCTTCAGATCCCCGAGCCCGATCCCGAGCCCGCCGGCCTGGCCGAGGCCGCCGACGTCTTCCTTGCTCTTCTGCTTGTCGCGCTGCTTGGCCTGCTCGCGCATCCGGCGGAGCTGCGGGGTCTCCTTGAGGATCTCCTCGGGGCTCCGGTCGTCGCGGTCACCCCGGCCTCGGCCCCGACCACGCCCTCCGCCCCCGCCCTGCTGCTGGGGGGCGTCCTTGGTCGCCTTGATCGACAGACTGATCTTGCGGCTGTTGGGATCAACGCCCAGCACCTTGACCGTGACCACTTCGCCTTCCTGCACCACGTCGCCGACCTGCGCCACCCGGCGGTAGTCGAGCTCGGAGATGTGGACGAGGCCCTCGACACCCGGCGCGACTTCGACGAAGCAGCCGAACTCGAGGATCTTGGTGACGGTGCCGGTGACAGTCGCGCCCTCCACGATCTCGGAGGCGGCGGCCTGGAACGGGTCGGCCTGGAGCTGCTTGAGGCCCAGGCTGATGCGGCCCGCGTCCCAGTCGAGCTTGAGAATCTGGACGGTGATCTTCTGGCCCTCGCTGACGAACTTGGCGATGTTCTTGGCGCCGTGGTTGATGCGCTCGTGGCTCAGGTCGCTCATATGGACGAGCCCGTCCACGCCGCCCAGGTCGATGAAGGCGCCGAAGTCCATGATCTTGCGGACCGTGCCCTCGACGGTCTGGCCTTCCTGCAGCACGTCGCGGAGCTTGACCGCCGCCTCGGCCCGCTGGGCCTGGAGGATCTCGCGCCGGCTCAGGACGATGTTGCCCTTGCCGCGCCGGTCGATCCGCTGGACCTGGCATTCCATCTTCTCGCCAACGAAGACCGAGAGGTCCTTGATGTGGTCGAGGTCGACCTGCCCGGCGGGCATGAACGCGCGGTGTCCCGCGATCTCGAGCTCGAGCCCGCCCTTGTTGACACCCGTCACGCGGGCCTCGACGTTCTGGCCCGGGCTGAGCATCTCCCAGTCGGCCTTCTGGATGCTCCCGGGGAGCACACAGATGTAGAGGCTCTCGCCCGCCTCGTAGCGCTGGATCACGACCTCGAGCTGGTCGCCCGGCTTGGGCAGGTTGGACTCGTCGCCGTCCTTTGACTTGAACTGCGCTCGGTCGAGCACGCCGAGTTCCTTGGGACCAAACTCGATGAAGATATCGGTGGGGCCGACGCTGACGATCGTGCCCGTGCGGTGCTCGCGTCCGCCCTCGACGACGCGCGGGCCGCGGAGCTTGGCTTTCGCCGGGCCGGGAGCGCCCGCCGACGCGTTCTCCGCGTCGAGTTCTTCCATCGCGGCCTGGATCTCGGCTTCGACATCAGCGTCGAGCGAAACCCCCGCGCGGTCGTTCGCGTGCGGCGTCGCGTCCGCCCCGGGGGGCGACACCGACGCCGAGGCGGGAGCAGCGGCCGAGGGCGTCGCCGGCGCTTCGGGCGCGCTCGGTGTCCCGGAATCAGATCCCGGTTCGGAAGTGATCTCGGGCTTGGTCTCGGGCTGGGGCGCGGTGGTCTGCTCGGGCTCGTTGGGCATGGGGTTCACATTCTCGGAAATTCGAACATCAGGAGGTTTGTCCCGCGGGGTCGGCCGTCCTCCTCGCACGGCCGGCGGGTTGTGTGCAATGTCGAGCGCTCAGTGTACGGTCGATCGCCGGCAGGGCCAGCGTTCTTCATGAATCTCGGACACTCGATTTCCCCGTTTCCGGAGGGACTTCGGCTCGAATCGGTCCGTTTTCATCGGATCTTCATCACTGGACAGAGAGGACGCAGGCGGTCAGGTCGTGAAAGGCTCCACAGACGCGATGAACGCGTTGGTTGCCTTGACGATCCGCTCGGCCGTCCTGACGTTGACAAACCCCGCTTCCGCGTCGATCGCCGGGCGGTTGCCCGTCCGCACCGCGTCCAGGAATGCCCGGATCTCGAGCTCGAGCTGGTCGGCGTCGTCGATCGCGAGCGGCTCAATATTGACCAATTCCGACCAATCGAGGTCCGAGAGGTCCGCGCCCTCCCGCAGCTGATCGACGAGTTCCTGACGCTGGGCCTCGTTGGCGGTCCGGCGGATGATCGTCCCGTTTTTGGCGGCGTAGTCGATCTTGATGTACCCGGACTCGCCCGTGATCCGCGTCAGGCGTTCGGTCTTGAACGCGAGCCGGCTCGCGGAGATGTTCGCGACGCAGGGGCCGTTCTCCGTATCGAAGCGGAGCCTGGCGTTGCAGATGTCCTCGTGATCGGTCACCACCGCGACGCCCGTCGCCTGCACATCGGTCGGCTCGATACCCCCGACGAGACTGAGCACGACGTCGATGTCGTGGATCATCATGTCCATCACGACGCCGATATCCACCGAGCGAAACGTCATCGGGCTCACACGGTGGACCTCGATGAACCGCGGGATCACCCCGTGCCCCTCCGCCTTGAGTTTCTCCATCGCCCGCACGACGGGGTTGAATCGCTCGATGTGACCCACCATCAGCGTCGCGCCGCCCTGCTCGGCCCGCTCCTTGAGCGCCCACGCGGTCTCTGCGTCGTGCGCGAGCGGCTTCTCGATCAGGCACGCGACTCTCGCGTCGAGGAACGGACCCGCCGAGTGCATGTGGGCCGTCGTCGGCACCGCGATGCTCACCGCGTCCACGCCCGCGTCGAGCAGCTCCTGCTCGGTGGAGAATGCACGGCAGTTCCTCGCCTCGGCGATGGTTTCCGCGCGGTCCGCGTCCGCGTCCACCACGCCGACGAGCTTGACGCCCTCCATCTCGCTGTAGACTCGCGCGTGGTGCCGGCCCATGCGGCCCACACCGACGACGCCGCAACGGATGGGATCGCTCGATGCCATGTGTTCTGCACTCCGTGGGCGGCCGCGAGCATGCGGGCCGCTCGCTCCGTGATAGAGACTCAGTCGGCCGCGTCGCTCAGCGCGCTCGCGAGATCGTCCCGGCTGGTGAGCCCGTAGAACTTGTTGAGAACCTCGCCGGCCCGGAAAACGATGACGGTGGGGATCGCCGAGATCTGGTACTTCTCCGCGATCTCCCGGTTCGCATCGGTGTCGAGCTTGCCGATCTTCGCCTTGCCCGCGAACTCGCCGGCAAGCTCGGCGATTGTCGGCGCGAGCATCCGGCACGGCATGCACCACTCGGCCCAGAAATCCACGAGCACCGGGGTGTCGGACTGCAGAACCTCGGCTTCAAAGTTCTCGCTCGTAAATTCCAGCACGCCTTCGCTCGCCATGCGGGGTTCTCCTCAGAATGATCCGGACAACGTCCCTGCGATGCGCCCCAGCGTCGAGGCCGCCTCAGCGTTCATGCTATGCGTGCCCAACGCCCCCGGCGGGATCGCCCGTCGCGGTTGATTCCGACAGGATCGCCCACGCCGACCGGAGCGCCCGGGCCTGCTCGCGGACATCGTGGACACGGAACAGGCGGACGCCGCCGATCAGTTGCAGGATGCTGAACGCGATCGAGCCCGAGACTCGATCGCCGGGGGCCGCCGGCGCGTCGTCCTGACTCGGCATCGCGACCCGGCCCACGAAGCTCTTCCGGCTCGCGGCACCAAGCAACGGGAAGCCGACGGATACCAGTTCCACCGTCCGACGTACCAGCTCGAGATTCTGATCGACCGTCTTCCCGAACCCGAGCCCCGGATCGAGCACGATCGCATCGCTCGAGACACCCAGGCCGATCGCCTCCGACGCTTTCTGCGTGAGCGCGTCGCGGACAGCCAAGACGACGTCCGAGTACGCCGGTGTGTCGCCGGGGCTGTAGCGATCTGAGAACGCGTCCGCGTTCGGCGGCCGGAGGCGGTGCATCAGCACCAGCCCGCACCCGCGATCGGCCGCGAGGCGGATGATCTCCGGGTCCTCGTCGCCACCCGAGACGTCGTTGATCGCGTCCGCGCCGGCGTCGAGGGCCGCCCTCGCGACCGCCGACCGTGTCGTGTCGATGCTGATCGGGACCCCGACCCCCGCGTCGCGGACTGCGCGGATGACGGGCACGACTCGTGAGATCTGATCGGCATCACCGACGCGAGAAGACCCGGGACGCGTTGATTCCCCGCCGACGTCGAGCATGTCGGCCCCGTCGGCGACGAAACACGCCGCCGATTCCGCGGCCGCGTGCGGGTCGAGATGCTGCCCGCCATCCGAGAAACTATCAGGGGTCGCGTTCAGAATCCCCATCACCCGCGGACGATCGAGTGCGAGCGTCCGCCCGTTCCCGAGTCTCCATATTCGAGTTTCCGGATCGATCATACAGAGCGATGATAGATCCGGGTCGATCAGCACAAATATGCCGGAGCATCGAGCGAGAAAAAAGGCCCGCGACATTCGCCGCGGGCCTTCTGGTATCAGGAATCACCGCCCGGGACAACACCCGGCTGACGGATTCAGAAGTCCGGCTCGCTGTCGCCGCCGCCCATGCCGCCGCCCATACCGCCGGCGTCCTCGAACTGCGACGCAAACTCGATAACGTTGCCCAGCGTGTCGGCGGGCCAGTACATCCGGGCGCGGAGCCCGCCCCCGGTCGCGGCCGCCGAGAGTCCCATCGGCTGCATGGCTTCCATCGGCTCGAACGCGTCGACCATGCCCATCATCTGGGCGAACGGGCCGATCGTGTTGAAGACCTGATCAAGCGAGACGTACGCCTCGCTGAACCGGCCCGGCTGCAGCTTCGACTGCACTTTCTGGAGCAGTTCGCTCGCGCCGAGGCCTTCGCCCACCTTGCCGGCTTCCATCGCCGCGGTGAGGAGTTCGCTGTTCTTGGACATCGTGGTGTAGTACCCGCCGTCCACCGTCGCGACGTAGCCGCTGGGCCCGCCCGACATGCCGAAGAGCATGCTGTTGATCATCGCGGGGTCCATCATCATGCCCATCGGGCTGCCGCCGCCCGCCCCGCCGGAGTTGTCCATGCTGGTCTTGATGCTGTAGGTCCCGACCTTGACGCCCGCGACCTCGCCGCCGTCCGCGTCGTAGGACGTCGCATACTTCATGCCCATCATCGACTGCCCGTCCATCTCGCCCAGCGAGTTCGCCATCGCGGCGACCGCTTTGGTCGTGTCGGCGGCGCGGGTATAGGTGATCTGCTTGCTCAGAAGCCCCGCGCCGCCCATCGCGGCGGCGGGCGTGCCCACCATGCCGCTCGCGCCGGTCGCGTGCTCGAGCGTCGCCGCCCAGCCCATGTCCATCCCGCCGGCCTGGGCCTGCTGCATCTCTGCCATCTTCGAGAGCAGGCCGCGCAGCCCGTCGGCCGATGAATCGAGCGAGTATGCCATCAGGAAATTGTCGTTGGGCAGCGCCCCGAGCAGCGCCCCGGAATCCGACGGTGCGTTGAACGTCGCCGCGGACTCGGTGCCCTCCTTGAACGAAACGCCCATGTCAAACGCGATGCCGTCGGCGCCCGTGTCGATCGAGAGCATGCCGACGCTGCCGTCCTCACGCACGATGGTCATCGCCGATTCGATCGCCCTGAACCCCTGCATGACCTGGTCGCCGCCGCCCATCATCGCCATGAAGTTCATCTGCTGTTCCATCTGCGACATCAGCTCGCCGATCAGCCCGTCGAGTTGCCCCAGATTGCCGACGACCATGAGATCGCTCGCCTCGACCGCGCCGGCGCCGCCCTCGCCCAGAGCCTTGGTGTGGGCCGCGAGATACTCACCGGCCTCGAACGCCATCACCGCGTCCTTGTTGTTCGACGCGACGGTGTAGTCGCCCAGGTCACGCATGTGCAGCGGCTGGCCGTCCATGTTGAGCGAGGCCACGCCCCCGTCGAAGGTCGCGCCCTGCCCGGCCATGAACGGTGCCTTCGTGAACGACTCAAGATCGCTGATCGGCAGCAGGATCGTCGCCTCGGGTTCCTCACCAGCGGCGAGACCGCCCTCGGGGAGCTTGAGCATCACCGCGGCCGATCCGCCAGCGTCGAACCCCGGCTGGTTCACGATGCTCTGCGCGAAGAACAGGCCCATGCCCGCCGCCGCGGCGTCGGGGGGCAGCTTGCCCGCCAGCGCCGTGTTCAACGCCGCGAGATCACCCAGCAGCCCGCCCACGTTGGGGACGACCACGTAGACCTCGGTCGAATCCGGCACGTGCGCCAGCACGCCCGGCGTGCCCGCCAGCCCCGCGCTCGCGCACAACGCCATCGGCATCATCATCAGCGGCATCCGGCAGTTCTGCATCCTCGTCTTCATCGCGTTCTCCTGGGTTGTGTTTGTTGCGTAGCGATCGGGCGGCCGGGCGCAGGGCGATCGATGCCCGCACTCCGGTACGGCTTCAGTGAATCCTGAGTTCGATACTATCGGGCTCGATCCGCACGAGATGGCGACCCCGAGGGGCTCTCAACGGGTTTGTTCGACGGGTTTCGGAGCGATCACCCCGCCCGGCTGGGCTTGAACGGGGGCGATTCCACGCCGTCCGATTCGTCGGACTCTTCCCCGTCGTCATCCGCCTCGTCGGCCGGTTCCTCTTCATCCGATTCCTCGTCGACTTCTTCCTCGACCTCGACCCACTCCCATTCCTCGTCGTCCTCGGGGTCCTGATCGTCCTCGTCTGCTTCTTCGTCCTCGTCGTCCTCGGTTTCTTCGTCGTCGTCCTCGTACTCGTCCTCTTCTTCGGAGTCCTCGTCTTCGTCCTCTTCGGCGTCCTCGGCCTCGTCGAAGGCGTTCCCCGGCTCTTTCTCGGATTCCGCCTCCTCCGATTCCGCCTCGGCCTCCGATTCCTCACCAGCGAACAGGATCTGCTGGTCCGGGTCCTCGTCCTCCGCTCCAGCACCGGATCCGGTGCCCTCCCGCGGATACTCCACCCCCTGCTGGGCCGCCATCTCCTCGGCCATCGCCTTGATCGCGTCCCACTCCTCGGGGCTGATCAGGACTTCGCGCGCCACCGACCCTTTGTGCTCACCGATGATCCCCGCGAGCCCCATCAGATCGATCAGCCGGCTCGACCGCGTGTACCCGATCGCCAGCCGACGCTGCAGCAGGCTCACCGACCCACGCTTCGTCTCCAGCACGATCTCCACCGCCCGGTCGAACAGCGGGTCCTCCTGCGCGGCCTTGAGCGACGCGCTGGAGTTGTTCTCCGTTGCCGCCAGCCGTTCCTCGTCGCTCGCGCTCACTCCGCCGCTCCGCAGCTGCACAAGCGACCGCTCGAAACTGGGACCCGCAACGTCCTTGAGAAACTTCGTAACCCGGCGGATCTCTTTGTCGTCCACCAGCGTCCCCTGGCTCCGGCTCAGCTTGTGGCTGCTCGGGCTCAGGAACAGCATGTCGCCCATGCCCAGCAGCAGCTCGCCGCCCTTCTGGTCCAGCACGATCCGGCTGTCCAGACCGGACGCCACCTTGAAGGAGATCCGGCACGGCATGTTACCCTTGATCAGGCCCGTCACCACGTTCGCCTGCGGCCGCTGGGTCGCCAGGATCAAGTGGATCCCGACCGCCCGGGCCTTCTGGGCAATCCGCACGATCGACCCCTCGACCTCCTTGTTGGTCATCATCAGGTCCGCCAGCTCGTCGATGATGAACACCATGTACGGGAGCTTCCGCGGGATCCGGGCCTTCTCCTGCTCGTTCAATTCCTCGCGACCGTCCGGGCCGACCGGCGTGAACCGATCGATCAGTTCCTCTTCATCCAATTCGTTGTACGAAGCGATATCCCGGCACCCGGCCTCCGCGAGCAGTTCGTACCGCTCGTCCATCTTGCCGACGGCCCACTCCAGGATCGCCGCCGCCTTCGCCATCTCCGTGACCACCGGGCACATCAGGTGCGGGATGTCCTTGAACTGG
>DDFO01000020.1:0-2312 GCA_002337215.1 Phycisphaerales bacterium UBA1926
GCCCCGCCCGGATTCGAACCGGGGACCGAGCGATTATGAGTCGCCAGCTCTAACCGCTGAGCTACGGGGCCTTGATCAACTCGGATCGTACCGCGGCCGGCAGGGGCAAGCCCGCTCAGTTCTCGAGCGCCTCGACACCCGTGACCTCCGGGACCCGCTCGCGCAGGCTGTGCTCGATCCCGGTCTGCAGCGTCATCGCGGCCGAGGGGCAGCCGATGCACGCGCCGTGAAACCGGACCCGGACCAAGCCGCCTTCGGTGACCTCGACGAGTTCCACGTCGCCACCGTCGGCCTGGATCGCGGGGCGGATCTGCTGGAGCACCCGCCCCACGCGGAGGAACACGTCCTCGCCCGTTGCGGCGGTGGCGGAAGAGGGAGGATTGGAATCACTGTTCGGCACCGCAGATGGTAGGGCAGAACCACGGTGCGGGCCGTCGCCGTGATACAGTCTCACCATGACGGAACGATCAACGCCGACCCACCAACGATCATCCAGACCGGGCCCTTTCCCCGTTCCCCGGCTCGGCCTCGGTCACGCCCCGCGTCGATCGACCGGCGGGGCTGCGTCTCTGTTGCCAAGTCTGCTGCTGCTGTCCTTGCTTGTGAGCATCGCCGGGTGTTCCAGCGCGCCGAGGCAGTCCGCGACGCCCATGCTCGATACGCGGAATCCCGAGGTGAAGCTGAACCGCCGGCTCGACGCCGCGGATCTCGCCTGGGCACAGGTTCAGGAGAGCGCGTCCGATCGGGCAAAGGCGCGTGAAATCTTCAAGTCGATCGTCTGGTCCGACGCGACGCCGACGCCGCTCCGGCGCACGCTCGCCGACAAACTGCTCACCGATGATTCTCCGGAAGGGATCGCCGACTCGCGCACGTTCGTGAGCCTCCGGCTTCCCACCGAGCCCGACCGATCGATCGTCGGCATGATGGCGCTCGCCGCCGCGCGGAACGGCTGGCAGGATACCGCCCCCGCACTCGTGCGTGCGCTCGCCGACCCGGCGCGGGGCATCCCCGATGCCGAACGCGTCGAGGCGCGCGCGCTGCAGCGTCTGTTCCCGGGGCAATCGATCGAGCGGATCGCGTTCGATATCTTCCTGGGCAATACGCCGGGTGCCGGGCCCGGCCCCGCGCCAACGGGAGGGAACGACCTGTTCGCCGAGCGTGTCCGGGCCGACGCGTGGACGGTGCTCAGCAGGCTCGACCCCGACGGCGCCGCCCGGCGTGATCTGGTCACGAACCCCGGCCTGAGCGCCGCCGGGCCCGCCTCAGGGGTGCTCGCCGATCTCCGCGCCGCGGCCGACGACCTGCGGGTTATGCCGTCCACCGGCATGGAACTCGAGTGGCTCTCCCGCCTCCGCGACCCGTCCGACCCGCTGAACCGCGAGTGGTGGACACGGGTCTCGTCGCTTGTCTCCCGGCTTTCCGACGCCCAGGTACGCGGCCTGGCGCTCCGGCATCTCGAGCCGATCCGGCTCGCCGCCGAGACCAACTCCGGCCTCCTCTCCTCGTCGCGTGCGGACCTGTTCGCCCTGCTCGAGAGCCGGCTCGAGGACCGCCCTCGCAACCGTCGCACCGCCGAGCTCGACGCTCTCAAGGGCAGGAGCCCCGAGCGACCCGAGGACTGGGCGAGCGAACTCGTCTGGGGCGACCTGCTCGCGATCCTCATGATCGATCAGGCGGTTTCGACGTCCGAGTTCGCTGGGGTCATGCTCCAGCAGGCCGAACTCGACCGCGACGACAGGCAGACCGAGTACGGCGGGGTCGTCGAAGCGGTCAACGCACCGGACGGCTCGGTCGCACAGATCCGAGCGGTCCTCTTCCCGCCCCGCCCGCGCGACCGTGTCGGCGACGAGCAGTTCATCGCCAGCCGGGACATGCTGGTCTACTCGGACCGTGCGCTCGCGCACTACCACCTCCAGGTCCAGCGAGAGAAGAACTACAAGTTCGCCGGGCCTTCCTCGGGCGATCTCCGCTACGCCCGCCTCAGCGGCCGGTCGTGCGTCGTGTTCACCTCCCTCGGATCGGATCGGCTGGGAGTGGATTACTACCAGCCCAACGGCGCGACGATCGACCTGGGCGAGATCCGCCCGACCGAATAAGCCGATACTGAGCACGACTCCCAACCCCCGGAGCCGACCTCAACCCTGTCATCCCTGAACCCGCGATCCGCACCGCCGTACCCGACGCATGCCCCACCTGTTTGTCATCGCTGTGCTTGTCTCGCTGAGCCTCGCGGGCGGCGCAGGTGTTGTGGGTTCCAGTGAAGGCGGCGAGGCCGTGCGCACATGGGCGGACGGGCTGATCCCGACGGGGGT
>DDFO01000020.1:2348-10333 GCA_002337215.1 Phycisphaerales bacterium UBA1926
CGGGGGCCGCGCCATGGGCACGGTCGGCGGTGATCCTCGCGCCGTTCCTCGCGATCGCGGTCGCCGCGTGGGCGGGGAATCACCTCTGTATCCGTGCGATCGACCGGCGCGGCCGGGTCGGTGCGGTCCGATGGTCGTCGCGCGTGATCCTGCTGGCGCGCACGGCCTCGCTCGGCTGGCACATGGTCTCGGTCTTCGCGTTGGGCCTGCTCGGGCTCGTCCGCACGCTCACGGGCGATCTCGTGCTCGTCGATGAACTCATCGCGTCGGCCCCGGCGTTCGGCGTGCTGCTCTGGACCTACAGACTGGCTCACCCGATCGAGCGGCGCATCCGCGACGCGATGATGATCCGCACGCTCGACGAGGGACGCCCGGTCTACGCGTTCCCGACACCCTGGCGCTACGTGCTCGGCGCGGCGCGGAACAGCCTGGCGATCATGTTCGTGCCGCTCGTGCTGATCCTCGGCTGGTCGGACCTGCTCGATCGCGCGGTCCCGCACATCGCGTGGCCCGGCTGGCTCCCCGAAGCCGGGCGCTCCGGTGCGCCCGCCGCGATCCGTCTCGCAGGCTCGATCGCGATCTTCGCGCTCGTGCCTCCGGTCATGACGCGGGTCTGGGATACCGTCCCGATTCCGCCCGGCGAGCTCCGCACGGGTCTGGAAACACTCGCGCGTGCGCACAGGATCCGCCTCCGCCGTTTCCTGATCTGGCGCACAGGAGGGTCCATGCTCAACGGCGCGGTCATCGGGCTCGTTCCCTGGCTCCGCTACATCGTGCTCACCGACGCGCTGCTCGAGAACCTGTCCGAGCCCGAGGTCGATGCGGTCGCGGCGCACGAGGTCGCCCACGTGCGCAAGCACCACATGCTCTGGCTCGCCGCCGCCGTGCTCGGATCGGCGCTGCTGGTGGGCGAGGGCGCGGCGCTCGGATTCATGCGCGCCGGGTGGTCGGACGACGCGACGGCCTGGTCGTCGGCGGGGGTCTCGCTCGTCGCGGTCGTGCTCGTGCTCGGGATCGTCAGCCGGCGGTTCGAGTGGCAGGCCGACGCCTTCGCGGCGCGGCATCTGAGCGAATCGGCGGGGGGGACAGGCGAGGACGCGAATGTGATCACGGTCACCGGCGCCCACGCGATGTCCGCGGCGCTGGGGCGAGTCGCACGGCTCAACGGGATGCCGGAAACGCGATTCACGTGGCGCCACGGGTCCATCGCCACCCGGCGGAGGCGGCTCGCGCGGCTCGTGGGCACCAGGGCGGACCGGATGCCGATCGACGGGCGGGTCCTCGTCGTCAAGTTCTGCACGCTGCTCGGGCTCGGGGCGGGCCTCTGGCTGCTGATCGCCGGCTTCGCGGGCGTGTGGCCCTATCTCGAAGGGTGACGTCGGCGGCTGACGCGGCGGGCCGCCCGCGCTAGGCTCGGGTGTGAAACTCACTGAGACAGAACAGAAAATCGTCGCCGAGGTCGCGTCCCGCGCCGACGCGTTGCTCGAGGACCTGAAGCTCCACGTGGGTCTCCCCACGGGTGGCGGCAATCAGAGCGCACTCGATGAGACGCGCGAACGGTTCACGACCCGGCTTGAGAAACTGGGCGCGCGCACGGATGTCTACCCGGGCGATGACAAACCCGAGTGGCTCCACGGCGTCGCGCCGGGCGTGGCGCCGCCCCCGACCGCCGTGTGCAGGCGTGTGCGCACGGCCCTCGACGCCGAGATGCCGCGCGTGCTCATCGCCGGCCACCTTGACACCGTGCATGACCCCGAGGGTGACTTCCGTGAACTCTCGATTGCATCGGACGGGAAGACCGCGATCGGCCCGGGCTGCGTGGATATGAAGGGCGGGCTGGTCATCGCGGTCGCGGCGCTCGAGGCCCTCGAGGCGGTGGGGGCGGATTCGGCCTGGACGTTCTATCTCAACAGCGATGAGGAGACAGGGACCTATCACTCGTCGGCGCGGCTCCGGGCCGAGGCGCAGAAGCACGAGTATGGGATCGCGCTCGAGCCTGCGCTCCCGGGGGGCGAGCTCGCGATCGAGCGGATGGGCGCCGGGCAGTTCATGATCGAGACGACGGGGCGGAGCGCCCACGTCGGACGCGCGTTCACCGACGGCATCAGCGCCGTCACCAAGCTCGCCGAGTGCCTGGTGAAGATCGCGGAGATGCCCGACCCCGAGCGTGGGCTGATCCTGAACGTGGGGCCCCTCCAGGGCGGCCCCGTGGTCAACGCGGTCCCCGATCTGGCGCGGGCGTGGGGCAACGTGCGGTTCCCTTCACAGAAGGAAGGCGACGAGATCGGGGCGATGCTCGACGAGCTCGCGACTGAGGGGGACGCCCTCCCGGGGGTGAGGGTTCTGCGGTCGTTCAACCGCCCCGCCAAGCCCCTGATCCCCGAGACCGAGGCGCTGGGTCTCAAGGCGAGGTCGGTCGCGGAGGATCTGGGGCAGTCGCTGCCCTTCAAGAGCACGGGTGGCGTGTGCGATGGCAACATCATGCAGGCCGCCGGCTTGCCCACGATCGACACGCTCGGCGTCCGCGGGGGCGGGCTGCACACCCCCGACGAATGGATCGAGCTCGACAGCCTGGTGGAGCGGTGCCAGCTGCTCGCGGTGCTCGTCCACAGGCTCTGCAACGGGTCCGGTGGTGAGGGCTGAGCGGCCTGTTCGCCTGCTGAGCTCCCCCACGCCGTGAAAACCGAGGGTGTTTCCTCGGAAGAATGCGATCGGATACGCTGAGAACGAGTCTGCCCGGGTGGCGGTGGCGGGTTGTCGCATGCTGTACAGGGCCGGACGTGCAGGGAAAAGGGGTCTCGCAATGGTCAATCTGCGATCTGGATTTGTCGGAACGCTCGCGATGGTGTCGGTCGCCGGTCTGTGTCTCTCGCTCCCGGCGGGATGCTCCAAAGAGGAACCCGTCGCGGTTGAGCCTGCTGCGGGTGGAGGCGGCGCCGAGGGTATGGGCGGCGTCGCGTCGTCGACCGGGTCAGGGCTCGACGCCGAGCTGCTCGAGCGGTTGCCCTCGCTCAAGCGAGCGGAGGCCGCGCTCGACGGCGTGCCGATCGACACGCGTTCGATGAACAAGAAGAAGCTCGAAGAGGCGCGGGCCTGGATCGCGGCCAACCGTCCCGAGCTGACGGGCCGGGAGGCTGAACTCGCGGCCCAGATGCTCGCGATCCTCGATGACTTCGTGCACGCCGACGGGATGTCGGTCGCCGACATCAAGGGCGTCGCGGAGACGCAGATCGTGCAGCTCTGGGCGATGGACGCGGACGGGGACGGCGTGCTGAGCGACGACGAGGCCCGCGGCGCGATGGACCAGATGATGGGCTTCGACGATCTGCTGCAGGACCGGTACGCCGAGGAACTCGACACCGACGGGGACGGCGTGGTGAGCGACGAGGAGCGCAACGCCATCCAGGAGCGGATGGAGGCGAACATGATGCCGCTCGCCGAGCAGATACTCGAACGGGCCCAGCTCGCGAACTGGGACGAGGACGGGGACGGCTTCCTCAGCGACGCCGAACGCGCCGCGGGTGAGGCGACGGTCGAGATGCAGGATTTCGACGGCGACGGCGAGTACAGCGATCAGGAACGCTTCGCGTCCTACCAGTCGATGCTGATGGACATGAACAACAACCTGTTGCTGCTCGAGATGCCGGGCATGGCAGAGATGCAGCGCGAGATGCAGTCCGAGGTGATGACGCGGGCCCAGGAGATGCAGGCCTCGGTGCCCAACCAGGCCGACTACGACCTCGACGGGGACGGGCAGATGAGCGAGATCGAGCAGTCCGCGTTCGACCAGGAGATGGAGGCCTTCCGAGGGCGTCAGGCGGCCTTCCAGGCCGAGATGCAGGAGATGGGCCGGGACATGGGCTCGCGGATGGTCCAGATGCAGTTCGATTCCGCGGTCGCGGCCCTCGACAGCGACGGGGACGGCCGGCTCGCGACCGAGGAGTGGTCGGTGAGCCTCGACGGCCTGCGGAGCGAGCGGGACGCGCGGATGTTCACCTATCTCTATGACTCGGACCGGAGCGGGGGCGTGAGCGACGCGGAGGTCGCGCGGTTCATGGACGCGTACGACAGCCAGAGCGTCTACGCCGACGCGGACATGAACGGGACGGTGGACCAGAAGGATCTGCAATACTTCGTGGGTCTGGTCAGCCGGCAGTGATCAGGGGTCTGTCTTTGGGCAGGGGATTGCCCTTGGACGCTGGTTGCGCATGAGTGCCAACCGACACGAGATCCAGAGCGCATCGGTGATTCGAGGGGAACGATGAAGGGCATGGATCACGCAAAGCGCGTGCGGGGCTATGTCTCGGCAGCACTTTTCGGTTCTGCGGGGATGCTCACTGTCGGGTGCTCGGACTCGGGCGTGAGCGGCGCGGGCGGGGAGATCGACCCCGCGCTCATTGAACGTCTCCCGTCCCTTCAACGTGTCGCGAAGGCGATGAAGGAACCAGCCAGTGAACGGTCCGAGCATGCTCACGAGATTGACGAAGCCGCCGTCTGGATCAGGGCGAACCGCTACAGCTTCAACGAGCGGGAGATCCGGTACCTCTCGAACCTGATCGGATTCACGGGAGCGCCGGGTGATCATCCGGCCTCGATCGCCGAAGCGCAGCGGGTGACCGACCTCGACTACATGATGCTGTGGCTCCTCGATCGAGACGGCGATCTCGAACTCAACGATGGCGAGGCGCGTGCGATGCTGGGGATTGTCGAGGAGGTGCCCTCCCTGCTCGCCGAGATCGAACCCGACGTGTGGGACGCGGACGGCGACGGGCAGATCTCGCCGGCGGACGCGGACGCCCTCTCGGAGATGAATCGCGGCGCCTGGAACGGCTTGCTGGATCAGATCGTTCAACGCGTGCAACTCGCGAGGTGGGATCTTGACCTGGACGGCGACGTCACGGAAGAAGAGATCGGGATCGTTGAGACGTCTTTGAACTACCCGGACTTCGACCGGAACGGGGAGATCTCCGACGCGGAACGCGAGCTCGGGAAGCCGCTGGTGGTCGAGGATCTGCTTATGCGGCTCTCGCTCTTAAGAGCCCCGACCTCCGAATCGCTGGAGCGAGCATTGGGGCGAGAGATCGTCAGGGTCCAGGGCGATATCGAGAAGGCCACCAAGACACTCATGGCCCGAATGATGCAGGTGCAATTCGAGAGCGTTGCCGGCCACGTGGATGCCGACGGAGACGGCGAGCTGACCGAAGCCGAATGGGTCGCCGGGTTCGACCAGCTGAGACTTCGCCGGGATCTCCGTGTCTTCGTCTACCTCTATGACAGCGATCAGAGCGGGAGCATCTCGGATTTTGAGGTCACGCGGTTCATGGAGGCCTACGACAGCGGGAGCATCCACGCCGACGCGGATTTGAGCGGGGCGGTCGATCAGCAAGACCTGCACCGGTTCGTCCGGCTTGTGGGCGAGATGTGAGGGGTCGTGTTGTCCCGCTGATGGGGTCGATGGAGTCAGAGCGGCCCTGAAGTGTCGCTTTGGGCTCGTCTGGTGCGAGCCGCGGGGCTGGGCGGCCGATAGAGTTGTGGAGACCCACGCTCCTGAAAGGACCGCCCGATGTCGCAGGCCGTTGCCCCGTCCACCGATGCACAGAACACCATTGCTTCCGAGCTCTTCTCGAGCCCCGCGCTGACCGGCGCCGTGGACACGATTATTGACGAGGTGAAGGCCGCGTCGGCGAAGATCACCGGCGTCCGCGGCCCGATCGAGGGCCGGACCGAGGGCTACGAGGCGTTCATGAAGAAGGCGGGCGAGATGCGCGGTCGGCCGCTCTTTTACCCCTACATCGGTTCGGGCGCCGGCAAAGGGATCTACGTCGAACTCGACGACGGGTCGGTCAAGATCGACCTGATCGGGGGCATCGGCTACACGCCCTTCGGGCACGCCCATCCCGAGCTCGTGCGTGCGGCCGTGACCGGCGCGATCGAGGACAACCTCAAGCACGGGAACCTGCAGAGCACGAAGGCGGCGTTCGAGTTCGGTGAGACGCTGCTCAACTACGCACGCCGGCAGAGCAAGCTCGAGCACGTGTTCATCAGCGCCGGGGGCGCGCTCGCCAACGAGAACGCGATCAAGATCTGCTACCAGAAGCACGCGCCCGCGAGCCGGGTGATCGCGTTCAAGCACTGCTTCATGGGCCGGACGGTCACGATGAGCCAGATCGGGGACTCGGCGGGCAACCGCCAAGGCATCCCGCTCTCAACCCAGGTCGACTACATGGGCTTCTGGAACGACGAGGCCGCCGAGAAGGTGGGGGGCAAGGACGCGTTCATCGCCCACGAGTGCTGGCGGCTCAAGGAATTGATCACGCGCTACCCCAAGCAGCACGCCTGCTTCATCTTTGAGTTGGTCCAGGGCGAGGGCGGGTTCACGACCGCGCCGCGCGAGTACTACACGGCGCTCATGGACATCTGCAAGGAGAACAACATCGCGATCTGGGCCGACGAGGTGCAGAGCTTCGGGCGCACCGAGGAGATGTTCGCCTTCGAGCACTTCGATCTCGGCGAGTACGTGGACGTCGTCACCGTCGGCAAGAGCACGCAGGCGTGCGCGACGCTCTACACCGGCAAGTACAACCCCAAGCCTGGCCTGCTCAGCGGGACGTTCATGGGCGCAACACCCGAGTTCACCGCGGGCAAGCGCGTGCTCGAGATGATGGAATCCGAGGGGCTCTACGGCCCGGACGGCCTGGCCGCGAAGCACTACAAGGCGTTCTGCGACCACGTCGAAGCGCTCAAGGCAAAGCACCCCGACTGGTTCCCCGAGGTCCCGTTCATCACAGGGCACGCGGGCGGCATCGGGGGCATGATCCGGTTCACCCCCTTCGGCGGTGAAAAGGCAAAGATCGGGAAGCTCACCAAGGTTATGTTCGACGAGGGCCTCATCGGCTTCTACAACGGGCACGGCCCCTTCCACGTCCGCTTCCTTCCGCCGCTGGGCTGCATGAAGACCGAGGACTGGGGTCCGGTTTTCGAGATCATCGAACGGTCGATGGCGAAGGTCGCCCAAGGCTGAGCGGGATCGTCTCCCGGGGACTCTAAGTCCTTCAACCGAAGAGTTTTCGGACCGCGTTCTGCGGAACGAACGCGCTGATTTTTACGTGCGCGTCGCTATGCTTAAAAGGGGTAGGGAAGAGCCCGCCCGCTTGGCATTCGCTGGGAACCAGCAACGTATCGAACGGGAGAGAAGCGATGAACATGAAATCAGCAGCGGTGTGCGTTACCAGCGTGGTCGGCCTTGCGGCCGCGGGACCGATTATCGGATCGGGCGGCATCACGGTCGAAGCAACGTTCAACCCGGAAGAGGGCGGGGCGATGAATTCCATCGGCTACGACCCCGTCGCCGAAGAGATCGTCGTCCACTTTAATCAGAGCGCGTCGTTGCATATCTACGCCACCGACGGGACCTTGCTCCGCACGATCCCCAAGCCCTACGCGGGCGGGAACGACGATGACATGGATTTCGCATCGGTCCCTGTCTCGATCAACGGCACGACCGTTCCCGCGGGCACGCTGCTGATCTTCGAGAACGAGGTCGATCCGCCCCGCATCACGGCGGTCGACTCGACCGACGGCACGGTCGTCGCCGAGCAGGCCTACGACGGGGCGGCGATCGGGCAGTGGACCGGGGGCGGCTACAGCCTGGCGACCGATACCTTTTTCAGCGCCGACTGGAGCCGGGATGTGGTCCAGGAACTCAACGGTGACACCGGGGCGATCCTTCGGGAGTTCTCGATCCGTCCCCCCGGTTCCCCTGCCTGGGATTTCTTCTACAGCGATCTCGAGGTGCTCGATCTTGACGGCAACCTCTACCTCGTCAGCAACTCGCAGAACAGCGTCCGCGGCCTGAGCACCACCGGCGCGTGGCTGGGCGACTTCGACCTCAACGCGCTCGGCGTCAGCGGCATGTCCGGCATCGCCTTCGATGACGCCGCCGGCAAGGCCTGGGTCTCGAGCCAGAACGGGACGGTCTACCTGCT
>DDFO01000020.1:10412-15953 GCA_002337215.1 Phycisphaerales bacterium UBA1926
GGACGGTCTACCTGCTCGCGGGCTTCCCGCCCGACGGCTGCGTCCTCGCCGACCTCGCCCCGCCCCTGGGCGTCCTTGATCTCGCGGACGTGGGCGGCTTTGTCGATGCGTTCTTGAATCAGCAGCCCGTTGCCGATCTCGCCGCGCCGTTCGGCGTGTTCGACCTGAGTGACATCACCGCCTTCATCGATGGGTTCATCGCCGGCTGCCCCTGACCAGTTCCGAAGGCGCCACACTGACCAGAAACCCTCTGTTTGAGGGGCGTGCCGTCATGCCCGACGGCTGCATATCGCGGCGATAACGGTTCCGTGGAAACCACTCCCATCCGTGCGTGATCGATATCCGACCTATGGTCGGGTATGTATGTGATCCGACGGGCAAAGGTGGACGACGGTGCGACGCTGCTCAAGCTGGCGAAGATGGTTCATTTCATCAATCTCCCGCCGGACAAGGAGATCATCACCCAGAAGATCGTTCACTCGAGGAACTGCTTCCTGAAGCTCGCCAACGCCAAGGCGGAGCCCGAGCCCGAGCCCATGCCCAAGTCCATCGCGGGGCTCGGCAACGAGCAGACGAGCGTTGAGGGCCTGGGCGTCTCGGCCGCGAGCGCCGACCTCTATGTCTTCGTGCTCGAGGACGCCGCGTCGGGCAACGTGCTCGGGACGAGCCAGACGCTCGCGAAGATGGGCGGTCCGGGAAACCCAAACTTCTCGTTCCGCCTCGAGAAGCGAGAGTTTTTCAGCGAGAGCCTGCAGACCGGCACGACGCAGACCGTCGCGGTGCTCCGGGAGGACGAGAGCGGGCCGACCGAGATCGGCGGGCTCATCATCCAGCCGTCTTTCCGGGGCCACCCCAAGAGGCTCGGCTGGTTCCTGTCTGTCGTCCGATTCCACTTCATGGGCCTGCACCGCGCCAGATTCAGCGACAAGGTCATCGCCGAGATGATGGCGCCCATCACCGCCGACTCGCACAACCTGCTCTGGGACTACCTGGGACGACGGTTCATCCCGCTGAGCTACGACGAGGCCGACCGGTTCTGCCAGTACAGCCGAGAGTTCATCGCCGGGCTGCTCCCCCGCGAGCCGCTCTACCTCTCGCTGCTCCCCCCCGCGGCCCGGGCCGTAATCGGGGAAGTTGGGCCCGAAACCCGGAGCGCCCGGCGGATGCTCGAAAAGCTCGGCTTTGTCTACAGCGGCATCGTCGATCCCTTCGACGGCGGCCCCCACCTCGCCGCGAGCACCGACGAGATCTCGTTGGTCCGTGAAACCGTCCGGCTCAAGGCCGGCAAAACGGTCCGCGCGACCGCGTGCAAACGCAAGGGTGTGGTGAGCGTGCTCAAAGACAACGGCGAGTTCTTCGCGATCCACGAGGACTTCGCCGTCCACCCCGACGGCACGATCGGGCTGACCCGCGACCATGCCAAAGCCCTCGGGATCGAGCCGGGCGAATCGGTCGGTGTCACACCGACGGATCGCAAGGGCCCGATCGCGGGTGTGAAGCCGGCGCGATCGACCAAGGCAAGCCGGGCGCAGAGCCCCACGCCGACCAAGAAGAAGCCCTCGAAACCAGCGGCGAAGAAGACGACCAAGGCGCCCGCGCGGCGCACCAAGGCAAAGTCCAAATAGGCTGTCGGCAGGTCAGGCGGACGCCGTCGGCTTCTCAGCCACGGCCTTCGCGGGCTCCCCGTCAGACTCAAGATACTGGTGAAGGTCCCGGCGCAGGATCTTCCCCGTCGGGTTTCGGGGAAGCGCATCGATCACGCGGATCTGCTTGGGGATCTTGTACCCCGCGAGATGCTCGCGGCAGAAGCCGACCAGTTCCGACGTGTCGAACGTCGCCCGATCGACTTCCTCGCAGAGCTCCACGAACGCCACGGGGACCTCGCCCCGCATCGGGTCGGCCTTCCCGATCACGCCGGACGCGTGGACCGCGGGGTGGCGGTTGAGCACGTCCTCGATCTCGCGGGGGAACACGTTCTCGCCGCCCACGATGATCATCTCTTTGATGCGCCCGGTGATGAACAGGAATCCGTCCTCATCGATCCGGCCCTGGTCTCCCGTGCGGTAGAAGCCGTTGGGATCGAAGACCTCGCGGGTCTTCTCCGGGAGGTGGTAATAGCCCTGCATCATGTTGGGCCCGCGCAGGCGGATCTCGCCGTCGGTGCCGACCGGCAGCTCGCGTTCGCTCTTGGGATCAACGATCCGCTGCTCGACACCCGGGACGGGCCTGCCCACCGAGTGCGGCCGGCACGCCTCGCTGACCGCGCAGTGCGTCGCGGGCGCCATCTCCGTCATGCCGTACCCCTCGCAGATGTGCTTGCCGTAGCGGTCCTTGAACTTCTGCTGCACGGCGTCCGGCAGCGCCTCCGACCCGCTCACGATCAGCCGGACGGAGGCGAAGTGCTCGGGTTTCCCGCTCTTGAGCGAGGCGATCGCGTTGTACATCGACGGGATACCGACCATGATCGTCGCCTTCTGATCGCGGACGAGCTCGATCAGCCGCTTGGGCATGAACCGCGCGGTATAGACCACGCGGACACCGTGCGTCAGCGGCGTCAACGTGAGCTGGGTCATCCCGTAGCAGTGGAACTGGGGCAGCACGCCCAGCATGCAGTCGTTCCGCGCGGACAGGTGCAGGTGCTCCTTGCCCTGGCGCACGTTCGCCGCCAGCGCGTCGTGGCTGAGCATCACGCCCTTGGGCTTCCCGCTCGTCCCGCTCGTGTAGACGATCGCCGCCGTGTCCGATCCCTTCGCCCCGCGCGGGATGGTCGGCATCGGCACCGACTTGAAGTTCATGTCCTCCAGCCGAACGAGGTTCTTCACCCGAGGCGTCCGATCGAGATAGTCGAGCATCGGCTGCACTGTGAAGATCGTGTCGAGCCCCGCGTCGTCGATGACGTACTGCAACTCGTCAGGCTTGAGCAGGTAGTTGAGCGGCACGATCGTTTTGCCCGCCATCCACGCCCCGAGGGCCGAGATCGGGAACGCGCCGCTCGTGGGCAGCAACAGGCCCACGTTCTGCGTCCGGCATGTCGATTCGATCCGGTCTGCCATGTGCAGCGACGCGACGAGCAGGTCGATGCCCCGGTAATCCCGGCTGTCATCGGTCATGACCCTCTTGAAGGGGTTTGTCAGCAAGCGTCGCAGGATGGGCCAGTGGATCGCCATACGCGGTCTTTCCTCTATTGCCGGATCGGTTTTCGCGCGGCCTTTCGCAACCGGGCCGCAACCGAACCGGAGTCCTGTGGTACCGTCTGGGGCCGACCACCTGGGCCGGAGGGACACCGTGCGCCGCGATACCTCACAGAATCGGACCATCATAGAGGCAGATCGCCCACCGGAAACCCCGACGGAGCGATCGGCAGATATGAGGGCAGATCGACGGCCAGCTTGGGGGGGCGCCGTCGCTCGTCTTCTCTCGGTAGTCGCGATCTGTACGCTCGGTGTGGGTTCGCCGGCCGCGATGGGGCAGACGGGCGGCGGGGCATCCATGTCACCCAGGGTCATGCCCGGCGGCGCGGGCGTGGGCGGCGGCACCGTCGTCATACCGAATGACCCCATGCTCAACCCCGACAGCCCCGAGGCGAGGGCCTACGCCGCTGTTCAGCGCGAGCGACGCAAGGCCGAGCGGGAACTCAACCTGATCAAGCGCCGCCACTTCGGCCAGATCCGCGTCCCCGAGACCCGCGAGATCGGGCTGCGGAAGATCCGCGCGTTCACCAGCGAGCCCCAGATCATGGCGCTCGTCGATGTCTTCGATCGCGAGGACCGCGACGTGCGCACAGCCGTGCTCGATCATCTCTCGACGCTCCCGAACAGGGGTGGGATCGCCCCGCTCGCGTGGGAGGCGGTAAACGGAGAGGACGAGTGGTATCGCGCCGAGGCGCGACGGCTGCTCACCGAGCACTGGGCCTGGACGTTGGATCCCGAGCAGGCCGTGGATTCTGGGAAGGGCGGCCATGCCGCCGCGGTCCGCGGGGTCATCGCCCAGGGGCTCCAGAGCCCCAACGACCGGCAGGCCGTCGCGGCGGGCAACCTCTCTCGTGCCCTCAACCTCTTCGAGTTCATCCCGCTCATGGCGTCCGCCCAGGTCGCCCAGCGCCCCGTCGGGGATGACCAGCGCACGGGCGACCTCGGCTGGATCATGATCGGCCGTCAGCAGACGTTCGTCGCCGACCTCCAACCCGTCGTCTCCAACAACGCCGTCGCCTTCGACCCACAGATCGGTGTGCTCAGCGACGGCGTCCTGCTCCGCATCCATCAGGCGGTCGTCACGGCCTTCCGCACCGAGATCCACACCAACCTCGTCGACTGGACGAGCGGCGCGTGGGGGCGGTCCACCGGCCATCTTGGATACGAGCCCGACGCATGGAAGCGCTGGTACGACAACGAGTTCGTTCCGAGCCGGGAGCAAGAACCGGCACCCGAGCCGGCCGACGATTGATCACGCGTCGACAACGCCCCTCAGAACGGCCAGACTTCGAGCCCGTGCGGCGCGTTGCGCACATCCGCCGTCAGGTTCACGCGTGTGAGGACGTCTCCGGATTCCAGGTCGTACGCCGTGATAGTCGAGGGCGATGACGAACCGATCACCACCGCGCGACCTTCGCGTTCCGTCACCGTGAGACCACGCCCGAAATCGGGACGGGCGTGGTCTTCCGGAACACCGACGTTGACCAGCTCGTCTCTCGGGAATCGCGGGATCACGAGCGACCTGATCTCGTTCCCGCGGGCGTCGCTGTGGACGATCCGCTCGCCCTTCGTGGAGTTGTAGATCGCGCCGCCCCCGTAAGGCCGCGCGTTGTGCGTCCACTCGGGCACGCGTGCGATCGGGCGCATCAGCCCGGCTCTATCCGCGAGCGACCTGCCCGCGGGCGACATCAGCAACGCGGTCATCGTCGTCCCGCAGATGAACGTGTGGCCCCGCTCGTGCCAGACCATGTTGATATGCAGCGTGTCGTTCTGAGGCGGCCCGCCAGGCTTGGAGGGGTCGAACGTCTCGCCGTGCACCATCGGCACCGTCACCGGGCCCTGCGGCCCGTTCACCTTCGTCGGTTTTACGACGAAGTGCATCCCCGCGGCGTACTCGAGCGTGCTCAGGTCGAACTCGAGCAGCGAATCGAAACCAGTCGCGGTGATGAGCAGGCGATCCCCGTCCGCGAAGATCTCGTGGCAATCCCGGCAGTAGGGGGCCGGGTGGGACGACAGCAGCGTGAAGTGTTTGTCGAACAGGAAGATCTCGTTGCCCGCACCGATGACGACCTTGTCGTTGTGGAACGCGATGCCGCGGAGCCCGCGCCCGCCTCCGCGGCCGGACCAGTCGATGCCCATCTCGTCCCAGTCGAGGACGCGTTCGTGCGCGCCGGTCTCGAGGTTCACGAGGTGCGCACCGCCGTGGCTCTCGCCCTGCTGCGAGGATCGGATGACTTCGGTGACGAGCACGGTCGGGAGCGGCATGAGCGATGATAGTGGGGCCGTTCACGAACCGTTGGTGCTCCAGATCGACCCGGCTTCGAGCCCCCGGGTGCCATGGAGACGGCGC
>DDFO01000020.1:16137-16741 GCA_002337215.1 Phycisphaerales bacterium UBA1926
GGCGAACGCGAGTTCGCTCGTGTGCGTCAGCGAGAGCGACCACCGCGCGATCCCGAGTTCGCCCGCGATCCGCGCCGCGACGCCGTGCAGCGCGACGGTCGGCCGACCGCTCGCCTCGCGCACAACCTCGGCGTCGGTCCACGCGACGCCCCGCGACCATCCTGTTCCCAGGCATTTCAGGATCGCCTCTTTGGCCGCGAACCGCGCCGCATAGTGCTCGATACGCCGCTTGCTCGCGTCCGCGTAGGTGCGCTCGCCGGCGGTGAAGCAGCGTTCGAGGAACCGCGCGCCGTGCCGGTCGATCATCGACCCGATCCGGGCGACCTCCGCCGCGTCGATGCCGTGCCCGATGATCGCCATGCCTACTTCTTCGCCCCGGCCTTCGCGGGCCCCGCCTTCGCCGGGCCCTTTTCCCCGGAACCGCCCTTCCCGGAGCCACTCTTCGAAGATGTGCTTTTCGATTTCGAGTCCGAGCTTTCCGAACTCTTGTCGGCTTTCGTCTCAGTCTTGGAGTCGGACTTCGTGTCGCCCTCCCCGCTCTGGGCCTTCTTATCCGCCTCGGCCTTCTGGGCGTAGTCCTTCGAGCGGTAGTCGGTCTCGTAGA
>DDFO01000020.1:16834-17975 GCA_002337215.1 Phycisphaerales bacterium UBA1926
CGAGCGGTAGTCGGTCTCGTAGAAGCCTGAGCCCTTGAAGATCACCGCGCCGCCCCCGCTGATGAGCCTCTCGAGCTTCATCTTCTCGCACGACGGGCACTTCTTGAGCGCTTTGGCTTTGATCGACTGGAACGCTTCCATCAGATGCCCGCAGGCGTTGCAGCGGTACTCGTAGGTCGGCATCTCAGTTCGCTCCCTCGGCGTCGCCGCTGACGTCGCCTGCTTGTCCGCCCGCGTCCGGAGACTCGTCCGCGTCCGCCGCGGCGATCACGACCTTCGCCGGGCGGATCACCCGTTCGCCCATCGAATACCCGGGCGACCGCGTCTCGACGACGCGCCCGATCTCGACGTTTGTCTCGCTCGTCCGCTCGATCGCCTCGTGCCGAAGCGGGTCGAACTCGTCGCCCGTCGCCGGGGAGATGGCCTGCACGCCCTGGTTGCCCAGCACGCGTACGAACTCGGTCTTGATCATCTCGACCCCGCCCATCACCTGCGCGGCGGTCGCCGTCTCGGGGTTCTGCTTGAGCGCCATGTCGAAGAAGTCCAGCAGCGGGATGAGCGACTGGATCGCGCCCATCGAGGCGAGCTCGCGCGACTCGCGCTCGTTCTGGCGCGCACGCCGCTGGAAGTTCTGATAGTCCGCCCCGAGACGCTGGAACTTGTCGAAGTGCTCGTCGCGCTGCGCCGCGACGACCGCGAGCGCCTCGGCGAAGTCCTCGGCGCCCACCGGGATCTCCTCACCCGATCGGACGAGCGCGACGATGTCTTCGGCCTCATCGGGCGTCATGCCGATCGGCCCACTTTCAGTTTCCGTCTCGTTCGCGGCGCCCTCGCTCCCCGCGTTCGATCCGGTCTCGGGGTCCGTCGCATGCTCGGGATGGTCGTGTTCGCGTGTCTCACTCATGGCGTTCACTTCTTTCAGCGTTGACTCTGTAGGTGTACTCGATGCGGGGCTTCGGCTCGCCGATCCCCGCTCAGGTCAGCGCGTCCTTGATCTTGCTCCAGAAGCCGTGGCTCTCGGGGTTCACCTTGTGGTCCTCGGTCTCGGCGAACTCGCGGAGCAACTGCTCCTGCTTCTTGGTCAGTTTCTTGGGCGTCTCGATCTTGGTGATGATCACCAGGTCGCCCCGCCGTCCGGATC
>DDFO01000029.1:0-346 GCA_002337215.1 Phycisphaerales bacterium UBA1926
GGCATCAGGTCGGGCGTGAACTGAATCCGGCTAAACGGGAGGCTCAACGCCTGCGCCAGCGTGCGCACAAGCAGCGTCTTGCCGAGCCCCGGCACGCCCTCGAGAAGGACGTTGCCCCCCGCGAACAGACAGGTGAGCACGCCGTCGACGACCTCTTCCTGACCGACCATGACCTTGCCGATCTCGGATTTGAGGGTGGCGTAGGTGGTGCGGAAGGCCTCGGCCTTCGCTTTCACTTCCTGCGGGGTTTCCTGATGCTCGGGGTTGGCTGCCATGTGGGGTTCCTTCGGATCAGAAACAGGTCGGATCAGAAACAGGCACGGCTCGGCGAGCCGTGCCGCCTGGG
>DDFO01000029.1:468-4381 GCA_002337215.1 Phycisphaerales bacterium UBA1926
CGGCGAGCCGTGCCGCCTGGGATCAGTCGTCTTCGTTGAATTCGTCCATCGCGCGTTTCTTGGCGCGCATGAGGCGGGACATGCCGCCCTCGTCGGTGTCTTGCGTGGATGGGGCCTTGCGGTCGGGCTTGCTGAGGCCTTGGATCGCGGGGGCTTCCTGCTGGCCGGACAGGGCGATCGTTTCCGTGGGTTCGGCGTTTGAGTCGGCCCGTGCGACGGCGGCGCTCGCGGCGGACCTTTGTGAATCAGCATCGCCCGGGGTCGCGCCGGCCGAGGGTTGGGCCGTGCGCTGCCTGGCTTTCTCGCGGGCGGCGCGGAGAGTGTCGACCTGTTGATCGGTCTCGCGTTTGGCGGAGCGGCCGAAGGCTTTGCCGACCGACCGTGCGATCGCGGCGGGTTCGATGCGCACGCGTCGGATGCCGACATCGGCGATGAAGAGCCCGAGGCTCGCGACGACGATCGCGAGCCATATTGCGCGGGTCGAGACGGGCATGGTCAGCCCCTCGCGGCGCCAGGGCTGGTCGATCGTAGGGTCGGCAGAGAGGACCTCGCCCCCGGTGATCGCCGCGATCTGTCGGAGCAGGGCGGTGTTGGTCTCAAGGGCGCGGAACTCGTCGGCGAAGGGTCTGCTGACGGCGGCCTGGACAGACCCCCGCAGGTTCGGACCGCCCGCTTGCCCGGGGGCCTGGTACTGCATGCTGACGACGTAGGAGCCGGGCTGGTCGGTGTCGATCGCGCCCTCGTACCGCCCCGGTCCGACCTGGCGGAGCCGGACATCGGTGGCGGTGCCGTCGGGGGTGGAGACACGCGCACGGAACGAGGCGAAGTTGAGGCGTTCGCCCTGGTCGTCCAACGCCTCGACGATGATGGCGGTCTGGTCGCCCCGTTCTTCGGTGAGGACGCGGACGTTCGACGACCCGGCGGGACGCATCGCCCAGCGGATCTGCTGCTCCCAGAACTGCTTGTAGCCCTGCCAGCCGACCCAATCGCCGGCCCAGCGGGTGGTCGCGTCGCTCGTGAAGACGGCGACGCGTCCGAGGCCGTACTGCCACTGGGCGGCGATGGGGTCCTCGACGGTGTCGCCCGCCTCGCTGACCTGCGTCGCCTTGATGGTGATCTGGGAGAGGCCGTCTCGGGGGGCCGTGACGACGTAGCCGGAGATGGCGGGGACGGACCCGATGCCTCGCATGGTTTCGGTGGGGATGCCGACGACCTGGGGGCTGAACGGCTCGCCCTCCCAGATGAGGCTCCGGCGGATGGTCTGGGCTTCTTTCATGAAGATCTGCGGGAGCTGCATGAGCGCGCCCGCGCCCTGGACCTTGTAGAACCGCCCGCCTCCGCGCTGGGCGATGCCGTCGAGGAGTCGCTCGTTCGCGCCGTCGCCGACGGCGACCGTGGAGATCGTCGTGCCCCGGGCGAAGATCCGGTCGGCGAGGTTGTACCCCGCGGAATCGGAGCCCATGGTCTGCCCGTCCGAGAGGACGATGATGTGCTTGACGCCCGCCTGGGAGCGGCGGAGCAGGACCTCGGCCTCGTCGATCGCGGGGAACATATTGGTCCCGCCCCCCGGGCCGATCGAGCGGATGCGCCGCGCGATGCCTGCGGGGTCGCTGACGGTCGTGAGCGGGACGACGACGCGGGTGCCCCCGCTGAAGGAGAGCACGGTGATCTGATCGAGCCTGCTCAGCGTCTCGATCGCGGCGATCGAGGACTCGTTGGCGAGCTGCTGCTGGTCCATGTTGGTGCCGCTGACGGACGAGCCCATCGATCCCGACGCGTCGAGGACGATCGCGAGCGCGCCCATCGGCATCTGCCGCTTCTGGGGCGGATCGAGCTGGACGGGCAGCGCGTCCTCGAGCGGGCTCCCGATCCACCCACCGGCGCCGAAGGCGTCGGGGCCTCCGGTCATGACGAGCCCGCCTCCGGAGTCGTGGACATACCGGCGGAGATTCTGCTGCTGGCGTTCGCTGAAGCCGTACGCGGGCTGGTTGACGAGAACGATCGCCTCGTACGCGTTGAGGCGGGTGAGGTCGTCGGGGACCTGGTCGGCCCTCCGGAGTCGGACCGACAGGTCGGCGCGGGTCATCGCGTCGCGGAGCGGGCCGACCTCGTCCTCGGCGTCGCCCACGAGCATGACCCAGCCTTCCGACCCGACGAAGGTCACGGCGCTCGCGCGGTTGTTCTCCGGGATCGAGTCCCCCACGACCGTTTCGCCGGTCGAGGTCGTGACGTTCAAGGGCTCGAAGACGGCCTCGTAGTTGACGGGTCCCGGCGTGCGCGGATCGATGGGCAGGCTGAGGACATTCTTGCCCGGGTCGAGCTCGACGACGACACCCAGGTCGTCCGAATCGGGATCGAGATCGACGGGCTCGCCGTTCTCGGTGATGAGCAGGCGGCCCGCGGTGCGCTTGGTCGCGCTCGCGACGACGGAGAGGTTGATGGTCTCGCCCCCGCGCACCGTCGCGGGCGCGACGACCCGCTCGACGATCACCTCGGCGGGATAGTCATACTCGACGGGGAGGACATCGACCGGCACGCCCGCGGCCCGGGCGGCCTCGGCGGCGGCGAGCAGGCTGCCGGCGGTCTCGTTGCCGTCGCTCACGAGCAGGATCCGCGACGCCGCGTCCTCGGGTGAGACGGCGACGGCCAACCGCAGCCCCGAGGCGAGGTTTGTCGCGTCGACGGGGCCAGTCTGCTGGCGTTCCATCGAATCGAGCAGGCGGCTCGGCAGGCTCTGGACGTACGCCTCGCGAGCGACGGTGACGACCCCCAGGCGGTCGGTGAGGCGGTCCGCGGTCGATTCGGTCACCTCATCGATGTAGGTCTCGACCCGTCGCTGCTCACTCGCAGGGATCGACCGGCTGACGTCGAGCACCACGGTGACGGCGACGTCCTCGGATTCTTTCCGGAGTCTGGGCTCGGCCAGCGCGCTCGCGATCGCGGCGATCACGAGCAGGCGGGCCGCGAGGGCGAGCCAGCGGGTGGTGGGCCCGAGCCCGGCGAGGCTCTTTCGCCCGATGATCCAGACCAGCACCCCCAGTATCGGGACGAGCAGCAGCCAGGCCGGGACATCGAACTGGACCGGTCCCACGATGAGCTCGGCGAGGGTGAGCGGGGTTGTAAGGATGTGCTGCGCGACCATCGGCTCCCGAGTGTACGGGGGGCGTTCTTACCCGTGTGTACGGGAACGGCGCACCGGAGTTTCCTCTGTCGTGGAATCGAATCGAAGGGAATGGCACCGGGGAGGCGGAAGATCAGACCGGGATATCCAGATCATCCTCGTCGATGTCATCAAACGGTCCGCCGCGTTGCCCTTTGTCTCCGCCGGCGTCGCGGTCGGGCCCGCCGCCGTCGCGATGATCGCTGACGGGGCCCGTCTGCCGACCCGGGGCGAATGTGGATCGGCGCGGCTGGCCCGCGTCGGCGCCCGCGTTCGGATCGCCCGGGAGGTTGTCGATCACGCTCGCGTGGTCATCGAACGGGCTGGGCTCGTCGGGGTACTGGTTGGCCTCGTACTGATTGAAAGGGGCGGGGGCGTCGAAGGGCGCGGGCTCGATCGATTGGCCGGGCGGCTGATGGGGTGAATGGTGGTGTGCTTGGTGAGATGGGGCCGGGGCCGGGGGGGGTGCGGGGTCGGCGAACGGGGGAGCCGAGCCGCCGTATCCGCCACCGCCGCCACCTCCCGAAAATCCTTCGTACGCGCTGTGGCGCCAGTCGTAGTTCTTGAACCGGACGGTCGCGCCGTCCCAGGTGAGCTTGACGACGCCGGTCGGGCCGTTCCGCTGCTTGGCGATGATGAGTTCGGAGAGGTTGATCTTCTCTTCGTTGTCCGGGTCGTTGAGCCACTCCTCGTCGTCTTTGTGGTAGTAGGCCTCGCGATGCAGCAGCGCCACAACGTCGGCGTCCTGCTCGA
>DDFO01000029.1:4440-10856 GCA_002337215.1 Phycisphaerales bacterium UBA1926
ACGTCGGCGTCCTGCTCGATCGAGCCCGATTCGCGGAGGTCGCTCATGCGCGGCCGGTTGCCGTCCCGGCTCTCGGCGGCGCGGTTGAGCTGGGCGAGGCAGAGCACGGGGAGTTTGAGTTCGCGGGCGAGCGCCTTGATCTGACGGCTGATCGAGCTGACCTCGTTCTGCCGGCCGTCGCGGGCGGACCCCGGGGCGGTCAGGAGCTGGAGGTAGTCGATGACGATCGCCTTGAGTTTGTAGCGTTCGCTCATCCGGCGGGCCTTGGCGCGGAGCTGGAGGATCGTTAGGCCGGGCGTGTCGTCGATGTAGATTGGTGCCTCGTAGAGCTCGCCCGCGGCCTCGTTGAGCTTCTCCCACGCCTGCATCTCGCTCATGCCGTCGCCGCCCAGTTGGCCTGTCCGCAGCTTGTGGGCGTCGATGCCCGATCGGGCACTCAGCAATCGCTGGACAAGGGCTTCGCGGGACATCTCGAGGCTGAAGAAGCCGACCGCGGCGGGGTCGCCACCGTCGCTCTTGGGGCTCCAGGGCGTGCGCCCCCCGAACGCGACCTGCTCGGCGAGGTTGAGCGACAGGGCGGTCTTGCCCATCGAGGGGCGTGCGGCGAGGATGATCATCTCGCCGGGCTGCATGCCGCCCAGCATCTCGTCCAGGTCCGTAAAGCCGGTCGGGACGCCGACGGTGCCCTTGCCCTCGGCCTGCATCTCGATGCGGACGATCTCGTCTCGCAGGAGTTCAGAGAGTTTCTCGGGGCCCTTGGTTTCCGTCTCGCTGGCGATCTCGAAGATCATCTGTTCGGCGGAATCGAGGATGTCGGCCCCGCCGTTGTCGCCCGCCTGGTCAGCGGTGTTGAACGCCATGTGCATGATCTCGCCCGCGGTCGATATCAGCCGGCGGAGTCGGCCCCGGTCGGCGATGATCCGGGCGTAATGCTGGGCGTTCCGGGCGCTGGGCACGGCCTCGGCGAGCGAGACGAGGAAATCGGTATCGCCCGCGTCGATGACCTTGCGTGACTGGAGCAGCTCGGCGAGCGGGATCAGGTCGATCGTCCGCGTCTCGTTGTGCAGGTCGAGCATCGCCTGAAAAATCTGCCCGTGCTGCTGGCTGTAGAACTGCTCGGGCTTGCTGACAAGGCTGATGACATCGCCGATGACGCTCGGGTCGAGCATGACCGAGCCCAGCAGGGCGATCTCGGCCTCGTTGGAATGGGGCGGGAGCTGGCCGAAGAGCTTCTGGAGCGTCTCCTCGGCGATCGCGTTGCCGCGTTTTTTCTTATCGAAGGCGTCGCGGCGGGCCTGCTTGGCATCGCCCCCGTCCTTGCCGTTGAAGATGCCGTTGCCGTCGCTCACGCCTGCCTCCGTTGATCTGACGCGACACCGTAGACGTTCGCGCGGGATCCGCCAAGCGGCACGCGGGGCCGACCCCGCCTCGCGGACTGAAACGGGCGGTCGTGGGATGACGAAATCGAAATTCCTAGAGTTGTCCACACAACCGACAGCGTCCCGGCCCGAGCCGGGCGTTCACCGCGGGAGACAGCATGACCGACAAGGCCCCCACCGACGACCGAGCTGACGCATCTTCCGGATTCTTCGACGAGACCTACGACGCCGAGCAGTTGCCCGACCCGCTGCCCGAGTCGCCCTTCCCGATGTTCGAGGAGTGGTTGGCCGAGGCGAAGGACCGCAAAGACATCCCGAACCCCAACGCGATGTGCCTGAGCACGGTGTCGACGGACGGGCAGGCCTCGTCGCGCATGGTGCTCTGCAAGGAGGTGCTGGCGGGCCGGGGGGCGGTCGTGTTCTACACGAACTACGACAGCCGGAAGGCGAACGAACTGGCGGGCAACCCGAAGTGCGCGCTGCTCTTCCACTGGGACCATCAGGGACGGCAGGTCCGCGTCGAGGGGCAAGTGACGAAGGCGCCCGATTCGATGAGCGACGCGTACTTCGCGAGCCGTCGGTGGGAGAGCCGGCTGGGAGCGCACGCGAGCGCACAGAGCCGACCGATCGGCTCGCGGCAGGAGCTCGTCGAAAAGGTGATGGAAAAAGCGATCGAGCTGGATCTGGATCTATCCAAGGTCATCGACGGGGACGGCCGCGACCTGTTCATCCCGCGTCCGGCAAACTGGGGCGGGTACATGGTCTGGGCGACCGGCGTCGAGCTCTGGTGCGACGGCGCGGGCCGGGTGCACGAGCGGGCGCGATGGGACCGGGACCTCACGGACGCCGGCGGTGGGTTCGAGGGAGGCCCTTGGCGTGTGAGCCGCCTGCAACCCTGACGCATTACGGAGCCGCGTCGTCACCCGCGGGCAGCGGGGCATCGCCGCCCGACCGCAGCACGAGCGTCTCAACGAGGCGCTGCGTCTCGGCCTGCTCGACGCGGAGCGTCTCCACCTTCCGTTGCAGCGACGCGATTTCGTTGGTCAGCTCTGTCGTGTCGTTCCCGCTGAAGATCATCACGATGATCGCGATCAATATGAGCGTTCCGCACCCCAGGCTGGCGACGTTCTCGCGTCTTTTGTCGGAGTTTTCTGCCATAAGACCCTTCCTTCCCGGACCTTTCTTGGGCATGCACGCCATGTTGTTTCAAAGACGATAACTCGTTGCGTGTCCTTTGAGCGGTGGGCCCGGTGTGGTAGGATCCAAAGCTCGTGCTGCAATCGGAGGGATCTGTGAAAATATCTGCCTGTGTTGTTGTGCCCTGCCTCGTCGCGGCGTGCGGTCTGTCGGTCGCGTCCGCGGATCCCGAGGCCGACGCGTTGCCCCGATCGCTCACGGAACGCGAGTCGACGCTGATCGAGCGTGAGCCGATCGTGGCTGAGGGGCTGGCGGGCTTCGTCGCCCGCGGCCTCTCCGAAGGCCAGCAGCCGGCGGGTCGGGTGGCGTGCCCTCCCGAGTACGCCCCGATGGAGGGCATCCTGATGGCCTACGAGGGCCAGACGGGGTGGAAACGGATCCTCGAGCAGATGGCGGCGCGGATCACCAACGAGGGGGGCGCGAACGTCTACGTGATGTGCGACACCGCGAGCGAGGCGAGCAGCGTGCGATCGGCGATGGCGTTCGCGGGGGCCGACGACAGCCGGGTGTTCACGTTTGTGCAACCGACCAACTCGATATGGATGCGTGACTACGGGCCGCGGTACATCTTCGAGGGCAACGGGGGACCCGGCGCGGACCTCGGTGTGCGCGCGGTCGTGGACCACACCTACAACAGGCCCAGGCCCAACGACAACCTGATCCCCGACTTCTGGTCGGATGTCCGAGGCGAACCCGAATACCAGATCCCGCTCGTGCACGGGGGCGGCAACTACCACCTCTCGGGCGCGGCTGACGCGTATTCCACCCGGCTGATCGCCAACGAGAACGGCGCGTTGAGCGAGCCGGAAATCGTCGATCTGTGGAGGCAATTCCAGAACGTCGAGACCGAGGTCACCGACCCGCTCCCCGCGAGCGTGGACTCGACGCAGCACATCGATATGTGGATGCAGATCACCGGGGACCGCTCGGTCGTCATCGCCGACTACCCGCTCGCGTCCGGCTCGACGCACGACCAGGTCGCGGATGCGCAGGCGGCGACCATGCAGGCGGCGGGGTACGCGGTGACACGGGTGGACAACATCGGCAACCCGCAGGCGGTCCACTACACGTTCACAAACGTCGTGATGTGCAACAACATCGTGCTGCTCCCCGAGTACGACAATATCCCCGGTTCCTACAGCGCCAACGCGCTCGCGGCGTGGCAGGCCCACCTGCCGGATCATCAGATCATCCAGGTCGATTGCGACGCGATCGTGACCGCGGCGGGCGTGATGCACTGCATCGTGATGCACGTGCCCGCGAGCGCGGGCGGAGAAGACCCTGTGGTGTGGGTGACGTCGCCCAACAACAGCGGGTTCTTCGAGCCGGGCGAGGACGCGACGATCACCTGGCGGACCGACGACGACGGTGCATTCTTCGGCGACGGCGTGAGCGAGGTCGACATGCTGCTGAGCACCGACGGGGGGCAAACCTTCACCCCCCAGGCGACGGGCGAGCCCGACGACGGCGCGATCACATGGACCGTCCCAGATGTGCTGACCTCGCAGGGCGTGCTCCGGATCGTGGCCCGCGACGCCGACGGCAACGAGGGCTACGACGACACCGACGAGCTGTTCATCATCAACGGGAGCGACCCCGCCTGCAACGGCGCGGACCTCGTCGCCCCCTTCGGCGTGCTCGATCTGGGCGATGTCCTGGCCTTCATCGCGGGGTTCACGAACCAGGACCCGATCACGGATCTCGCGCCGCCCAGCGGCGTGTTCGACCTCGCGGACGTGCAGGAATTCATCCGTGCGTTCGGGGCGGGGTGCCCGTAAATAAATGAAAGTGCTCGTGCTCCGATCGCTGCCCCGTGCCGATCTTGGTGGGCGATTCCCATATAAATCGTCATCCGTAATATTTGACGTTCAGCACGCGAGGTCGTCGGAGATTCCACATTCGGGACCGTGCCGTGATTATGAAGCGGCGGAGCCGTTCTTCGCGGCGTGTCACTCGTCACCGCGGCCCCTGATCGGTTCCGCAAGGCGTTCGGCCCATTCGACGGCTTCCGCGCCTCTCCCCCGCTCGCGATAGAACGCCGGCAGCCGTTCGGCGAGCGTGGCGCGTGTCCGCTCGGGCTTCTCGGAAACACCGAGCCGTTCGTACGCCAGCAAGTACGCCCGCTCGGCATCGTCGTCGAGGCGGATCGACGCGAGCGCCAACCCCGCATTGACCGCGAACTGTGATGCGAGTTCATCCTCGGGGGCGAGCCCGTCGAGTTCCGCGACGATGTCGGGCAGGAACTCGGTTTCGGACCCGAACGACTCCGCGGCCGCGGGCATGATGCCGAGCACGCTCTCCGCCTCGCCTGGGCCCGCGGTGTAGAGCCTGAGCAGCAGGCCTCGCGTCCGCATTGCGCGGGCGGCATCTGGATTGCCACCGTTCGCGTGGATTGCGGCGGCGATGTTGGAGTGCCGCTCGACCTCGTAGTGGCGCGGGCCGAACACCGAGGCGAAGACATCCAGCGATTCGTCGATCATCGGCGCGGCCTCGTCGTAGCGTCCCGCCTCGGTCAGCAGGCCCGCCGCGTTCATGAGGCCCGACGCGTAGTTCGGGTCTTCCGTGAGCGAGAGGGCCGACATGCCCTCGGCGGCGCCGAGGGCCATCTCCGCGGCCTCCTCGATCTCGCCACGGCGTTGGAGATGGAGCGAGAGCCAGAAACGCCCGGTGAGTGCGGCGATCTTGCTGGTTCGAGAATCGTCGGCGTCGCCGATCTCGATCATCTCGCGAGAGAGTACTTCCGCCTCGTCGGCGCGGCCGGAGTGCCAGAGGTTCGAGGCCCGGTTCGAGAGCGTCTGGACGAGAAACTCGGTGTCGCCGACCTCCCGGAGTATGGGCAGGATCTCCGCGAACAGGAGGTCGGCCTCGCCCGTCTCCGCCTTTGCCGCCAGCACGACCGCGAGGCGCTGCAGCGCCTCTGTGCGCTTCGCGGCGGTCGCCCAGCGGGCGCCGCCTTCGAGCCCGCCCTCGACGAGTGCGATCGCCTTGCGTGCGTCCGCCTCGGCGCTGTCGAGCTCCCCCACTGTCGACTGGATCGTGGCGCGTCCCAAGTGCGCGTCGATCTCAGTGAGCGGGAAGAGCCCAACGCCCGCCTCCGCAAGCCCGATCGCGGTGCCGAAGTGCCCCAGGGCTTTGCTGTGCTGGTTCGTCTGGAGGTACATCGTGCCCATCAGAACATGCATCTCGGCGCGGAGCGCGTCGTCACCGGCGAACCGCTCATCGATCGTGGGTGCCGTCTCCGCGAGCAGCGCGGGAACGGTCGCCTCCGGCCCGAGGCGAGCCATGTTTGCAGCGAAAAAGAGATCGCGGGTGAGGAACTCGTTGATCGCGAGGACACGCGTCTCGTTCCGCTCGGTGAGCACACGCTGCGCCGCTTCAGCACGCCTCGCCGCTTCAGCACGCACGCCGAACCAGACACTGAACACCGCTCCGGCGAGGACCGCCGCTCCCGCGACACTGCCCGCGGCGAACCCCACGCGGTTGCGCCGCACGAACTTCGAGAACCGGTAGAGCCGGCTCGGTCGCGCAGCCGAAACGGGCTCGCTCCGCCGGAACCGCTTGAGATCATCGGCGAGCGCCGCGACGGACGGGTACCGCCGGTCCGGGTCCTTCTCGAGGGCGCGCATGGTGATCCAGTCGAGCTCACGCGGCAGGCGGGCCTCGTCGCCGCGTGACTCGGCTCTCCGAGTACCGGGCGGGGGCGGGTCGACGGTTTCGATCAGTTTTCGGAGCGCTTCGAGATCGGTCGAGCGGAGCGTCTCGGCATCGAACGGGGGGGCTCCCGCGAGGAGCTCGTAGAGCACGACTCCGATCGCGTAGACATCGGTGCGTGTGTCGATT
>DDFO01000029.1:10960-13995 GCA_002337215.1 Phycisphaerales bacterium UBA1926
CTTGGCGATGCCGAAGTCGATGACCTTGCACGAAGGCCGGCCGTTGAGGTCGGTCACGAGAATATTCGCGGGCTTGAGATCCCGGTGGACGATCGCCTTCGTGTGCGCGTGCTGCGCAGCGTCGCAGATCTGCAGCGCGAGCCCGAGGCATTCATCGATCGTGAGCGACGCATCGCTGACGTGGTCGGTGATCGGACGCCCATCGACCAGTTCCATCGCGAAGAAAGGCCGGCCCGCCCCCGGCTGCCCATCCGGGACGAGCCCCGCGTCGAGCACGCGGGCGATATTCGGATGATCCAGCAACTCAAGGGCGCGCCGCTCGGCGTCGAACCGGCGCAGGACCGCGGCGGAGTCCATCCCGGGCTTGATGACCTTCAGCGCAACACGACGCTCGATGGGGCTCGTCTGCAGGGCCCGGTAGACGATCCCGAAACCACCCTCACCGATCTGTTCTTCGACTTTGTAGGGGCCGATCTCCTCGGGCACCCCGAGCGCCGTCAGGCCTGATGACGTGAGCACGCCCGATCGGACCACGTCGGCGTGGTTCTCATAGAACTCGGGCTCGAGAAAGCCGGCCGCGTCAGCGTCGGCAGCGAGCAGGGCCATGACCTCGCGCCGGATCTCGGCGTCCCCACCGCATGCCTCGTCGAGCGCCGGCATCCGCTCGGCTTCGGGAAGATCAAGCAACCGCTCGAAGATCGCAAACGCGTCAGGCATCGGTGTGTCCCGCCGGGGTGTCCCCGGGCTGCGGGCCGAGCTCGTGACGGAGCCAAGCACGGGCGGCCCGCCAGCGACGCGACGCGGTGTTGCGGCCGATCCCGAGCAGATCCGCGGACTCATCGATGGTCAGCCCTCCAAAGAAACGCAGTTCCACCAGCGCCGAGGCCTGCTGATCTTTCTGAGCGAGCCGCACGAGGGCCTCGTCGAGCGCGAGCACATCGATCTCCGCGAGCCCCGCCCGGCTCGGGGTCTCGGCGATCCCCGTGTTGAGCGTGACTGGTCCGCCCTGCGCCCCGCCCCGCTTGAGGCGGTCGCGGCCCCGCGCATGGTCGACGAGCACCCGGCGAATCGTGGTCGCCGCGACGGAGAGAAAATGGTTGCGGTCGCGCCAGATCGTCTCGTTGATGTCCGCGACGCGGAGATAGGCCTCGTGAACGACCGCCGTTGCCTGGAGCGTGTGGCCAGACTGCTCGTGCGCCATCTGGCTCTGCGCGATCGCGCGGAGCGTCTCGTAGAGATCGGCGATCGCTTCGCCCGAGTCCGCGGGTGTGCAGACCGACTCGGACTTGCTCATCTGGCTGTCTGATCGTTCGTCTGGCATGATCGGGGCCGCGAGTGACCTCTCTGAATCGGGTTCATTGATGTCGTTCCGACGAGTCTACCAGAGCCCGCAACGGCCTCTTACGAGTCACAATCGGGGTTTTATTGGCAGTTTCAACCGTTTTCACCAGACTGTGGTGCGCGCGATCATCGGACGTCGCAACCGGTGTTGAAGGCCGCTCGGGGAGAGCGGGCCTTGCAGAAGAGGACCCAACCATAAACGGGCGCACCGCCCAGGAGAACTGCCATGAACACCACCACCCTCACCCTCGCGACGCTCGCCTCCCTCGTTGGGTCGGCCGCCGGACAGATCGCCCTCGAAGGGCCGTACGCCTCGTCGCGCTGGGCAGATACCGGGATCGAAGAGGGCACGACGACGATTGGCGAGGCCGTGGAGTTCTTCTACGACGTCGTCGACAGCAACCCGGGCGACGGCGTGGATTTCCGCACCGCGGAGTACTCGACAACCGCGTCGGAAGCCGGCCTCGTCCGTATCTTCTACGACGCACGCTACCGCCATGTGAGTTTCACCCGGGAGTTCTTCCTTCAGGCGTTCGTCGACAGCGAATCGGGGCGTGAGCTGATCACACTCGTCGATGAAATCGACCCCGCCGGGCCCGACATCAGCCCGAACTTCGACGGCGTCGTCGAACTCGACACGAACGCAGGCTTCGACTACGGCTTCATCATCGGCGGCGGGCACTTCACGAACAACCCCAACCTCCGGGGCAACGTCGTCATCTGGGACCTTGGCGGCGGCACCGGCGACCTCCAGACCGACGCGTCGCAATGGACCGCGGGACCGATGCTCGAGGGCGAGACCGGCGTTCGCGACGCGCTCCGCCTCGACTACAACGTGCTCTCCGACTTCGGTGTCACGCCCCGAACCACCGACCTCACCGCGTTCGCGACCGAAGACGGCAACGCCGCTTTCAACTGGTCCTTCCGGGGAAACCACAGAACCTTCCAGCCGTTCGCGTCCCTCTCGGTGATCGCCGACGGTTCGGACGGGGAGGAAGCCATCCCGGTGGTCGATAATGTCGCGACGAACGGGACCTTCTTCTTCAGGGGCCGCACCTCGATCGATGTCGAGTCGTCCAACGAGTTCGGCGTCCGCGTCGGCGGCGAGAACTTCGACAGCGGCGACCGGATCGACGGCACGGTCATCCTCTCCCGATTCGGCGTCACCGAGGCCGACGAGCCCGAGGTCTGCCTCGCCGATCTGAACAACGACGGCATCCGCGACCTCACCGACATCGGGCTGTTCATCAACGCCTTCACGGCCACGGAATGCCCGTGACCGACGCCCGTCGGAATCTCGATTCAGCGATGTGAAACCCCGGCTCCGAGTCCCCCGGTGCGAAACCCGCCGGGGGATTTTCCTGCGCCGTTGCAGGGACTGGCCGGAAATGCCGGAAGCCTGTTCGAGATGCCCGATGTGCCCGCGAAGACCCCGGCATGCGCCACCCCATCGACGACACCGTGCGTGAACTGATCGCTTCGACAGTCCCCGGTGTACAGACCCCGCGGGGCGTGCTCCGGATCGTGGCTCGCTGCGCCAACGGCAACGAGGGAATCGACGACACCGACGAGCTGTCCATTGTCAACGGATCAGACTCCGCGTGCAACGATGCCGACGTCGCGCCCCCCTTTGGCGTCCTCGATCTGGGCGATGTGCAAGCGTTCATCGGGGCGTTCGGGGCGGGGTGCCCGTA
>DDFO01000029.1:14096-14514 GCA_002337215.1 Phycisphaerales bacterium UBA1926
CGTTCGGGGCGGGGTGCCCGTAACGACATCCGTCCAGCTCAGTCGCATTCATTCACGAATGTCGTGACGAACTGCTGAATATCAATGAGATCATAGATCCCGTTGCTGTCCATATCGGCGATAGGCTCGCCCGCGAGGAAGCCATTCACGAACGACTGGACATCCGCGAGGTCGAAAACGCCATAAGGCGCCGCAATGTCTGACCCGCACCAGAGCAGATCGCGCAGGCGCGGGTCGCGGATGTCAATGCGCGTGGCGCGAAACTGGGGACCGCCGGGCGAGAACTCCCACTCGACCGAGCAGTCGGGCGTGATCTCCTTGAACTCGCTCGACGAGCCGACGCAGACCAGCGTGTTCCCGTTGGGCTGTCGCTGTGCCCCCGAGAAGAAGCCGGAGAAGAACGGCTCGCCGCCCAAGA
>DDFO01000029.1:14619-19306 GCA_002337215.1 Phycisphaerales bacterium UBA1926
AGAACGGCTCGCCGCCCAAGTTGTCGCACGACCAGACCGGGGCGACAGGCCCGAACGCTTGGCCGGGCTCACGGTCATAGGTACCGTCCGGGTTGAGGGGTGTGACGATCTCGTCGACGGTCGAGAATTCGGGGTTCCCCCGATCGTTGCCGTTGTTGTAGAGCAGGATGTTGCCGCCGCCCGGCAGGCCCTCGGGGATCCAATGAGCATTGTGCTGACTGAAGAGCGTCCGGTCAGCGGATGTGCCCATGCCCCACGCCTCCGGGTTGCCCCAGCGATAGAGCAGTTCACCCGAGTCAGCCGGGTCGTGCGAGATGATCCAGAACTCGCTGAACGCGAGGCAGCTGACGACAATCTGGTCGAGCTCTGCGTTGTAATCGATCGAGTTGAAATGCAGCCAGTCCGGGTTGTTGCCTCGGGTTCCGTAGTTGATATCGATGCGCCCGGGGTTGTCGGCGGGGTCGCCGAAGTTGGGCAGGCCCGGGTCGCGGTCTTGCACGATATGGTCGAAGACGGACCATTCCCACACGACGTCGGCCGTGTTCAGCCCGGTCGGCCTGAGTTCGAGAATCCGCTCGCCCCAGAGTTCGTCGTTGACGGTCGCGGGGTCTTTGCCCAGCGCGATGGCCTCGGATGCGGAGATCGAGTCCCACGCGATCGCGAGGATGTTGCCGTTGGGCAGGAACGCGACGTCGTGGTGATGGCGGAGCGTCGGCGTGGCGAGGACATAATCCCACTCGAGCGTGCCGTCCCAGGAAAAGAGTTGGAGCCGCCCACCGACCCCGCCGCCGCTCGGACCCGGCAACGAGGGATCATTGGCGGGGCGGAAGATCGAGCCATCGTCACGGAGGTAGAGCGCGATGCCGGGCCTGAAATCGTGGTTCCAGGTTTTGACGTTCACGCCGTCGAGATCGACGAGGTAGGACTGCGTGCTCGCGAGGCCCGAATAGAGCGTCCAGCCCGGCTGAGGCTCGGCGGTGCTCAGCGTGGGCAGCGACAGGACGGCGGCGAAAACCGCGGCGGCGGGGCCGGCCACGGGGCTCATCGTGCGGGATTGGCGCATGGGCTCTCCTGTCAGCTGATGCGTGTATTCACCACGAGAACGCACCGGATTTGTCGAGATTGCGTGTCGGAGAAAGAAAAACGTCCGGGCGGCATCCCGCCGGGCGATGGATGGCAATGGCGAGGGCGAGACTCGAACTCGCGACCCGCGGGTTCTGAATCCTCCGCTCGAACCGGCTGAGCACCTCCGAATGCGACTGCCGCGAGATCCGAGCGGCACCGGATGGCGGTTGCGATCACAGGCAGAATCTTCGCGATCCGGCAAGAACCCATCGCTACGATCCCGGCATGAGCCACCCAATCGACGACGCCGTGCGTGATCTGATCGCTTCGACCGACCCCGAAGCCGCCGCGATTCTCGACCGCGAGCGAGATCGGCAAGAACACACAATCGAGCTGATCGCCAGCGAGAACCACGCCTCGCCCGCGGTGATGCACGCCGCGGGGACGTGCTTCACCAACAAGTACGCCGAGGGCTACCCCGGGCGCCGCTATTACGGCGGGTGCGCCCACATGGACGAGATCGAGACCCTCGCCCGCGAGCGTGCGAAAGAACTGTTCGGCTGCGAGTACGCGAACGTCCAGCCTCACTCGGGCGCCCAGGCAAACATGGCGGTCTTCATGGCGCTCATGGAGCACGGCGACACCTTCGCGAGCCTCCTCCTCCAGGACGGCGGGCACCTGAGCCACGGGATGAAACTCAACTTCTCGGGCACGTACTTCAAGCCCGTCCACTACCCCCTGCACTACAAAGAAGGCCACGCCCAGCGCGAGCACATCGACTACGACGCCGTCCGCAAGGTCTGCATGGAGCACAAACCGAAGATGCTCCTGTGCGGCTACTCGGCGTACAGCCGGCAGATCGACTTCGCGAAGTTCCGCGCCATCGCCGACGAGTGCGGCGCGATCCTCATGGCGGACATCGCCCACATCGCGGGCCTCGTCGCCGCGGGCGAGCACCCCAGCCCCTTCCCCCACTGCCATGTGGTCACGACGACCACGCACAAGAGCCTCCGCGGGCCGCGGGGCGGGCTGATCATGACCAACGACGAAGAGATCTTCAAGAAAACCAACCGGGCCCTCTTCCCGGGGACGCAGGGCGGCCCGCTGATGCACATCGTGCTCGCGAAGGCCGTCGCGTTCGGCGAGGCGTTGCAGCCAGCCTTCAAGACCTACCAGCAGCAGGTCGTCAGGAACGCCGACGCGCTCGCGACCGCGCTCACCGACCTCGGCTACCGCATCTGCAGCGGGGGCACCGACAACCACGTCATGCTCGTGGACCTCACCGCCCGCAACCCCGAGCTCACGGGCCGCGACGCGGAGACCTGGCTCGAGGCCGCCGGCATCATCTGCAACAAGAACGGCATCCCCAACGACGAGCGCAAGCCCATGATCACCAGCGGCATCCGCCTGGGCTCACCCGCGACGACGACGCGGGGGTTCACCGAGGGTGAGATGACGCAGGTCGCCTCCTTCATCGACCGCGTCCTCGACGCGGGGCTCAAGGGCGACGACGCGCGCCAGAAGGAAACCGAGGCCGTGACGGCAGATGTGAAGGCCCTGTGCGCGAAGTTCCCGATGCCGGGGGCATCGCCGGCGGCGGTCTGATGACATCAGATCGGAGCATGAGATCGGGACGCCTCCATCGCCCCCCGTGCCCGCGGTGCGGCTCGTCGGATACCCGCCCGGCCTACACCCTTTCAAATGCGCTGCTCGCGACCTTCACCGTCCTTACGGCGCTCGCGGGCGGGTGCGCCTGCGCCACCCGATCCGCCTGGGCGTGCCGCGAATGTGGTGAGACATTCGACGACGAGTCAGACTGAATATCCCTCCGAACCCGCCCCGCGATAGAAACCACGCCGTTTCTTACATGCATGGGTTGCAGAAACGGCCTGCTTTCCTCATAATATCAACTGGCATCGCGTGCGGTTTCGTGGCGTACGCTCAGAACATTCGGAGGAAGCCCATGAGACGAGTTGCCGCCACCGCTTCGATTGCATGTCTCGCCGCCATCGCCTCGGCCGAGCCCGTCGCTGTCACCTTCCCGCTCTTCGACGAGCAGGCCCCATTCGGCGTGATGGGCAGCGTGCGGCTCACCGACTACGACGCCCGGCTCCCCGATCTGGTCGTGTTCGCGTACAACCAGGGGGGCGCCGGCATCAGCGAGATCGCGCCGGCGGTCGAGCCGGCCGACGCCAACAGCCATGCAGACTGCAACAACCCGATCGAGATCGGTGGGCTGGTGTCGAACAACGACCACCCAGAGTGGTTCCTGGTTGAGGGCGACACCCTCCCCGGGACGCCCATCCCCGGTGGGTCCGGCAACTGGGTCAACCCCCGCATCTGCAATCAGTTCTTCTCCGCGCTGCCGACGCTCCGCTTCGACGACAACGAGCTCTACAACATTTTCTTCTGCGAGTACACCGAGGACAGCTCCGAGGTTCTCGAACTTTCACCGGTGCTCCACTACCCCATCCGCGTCGCCGAGCCCGGCGGCTCCTATCTCTACGGCTGGATCGCCGTCCAGGTCATCGATCTGTTCAATGCTGGCTGCGACCCGGCCTGCGCCGACATCGGCGTGACGAGTTTCTGCTCGCTCCCGGTCCTGCGGATTGTCGGCGCCGGCTTCGAGACCGATGCCGGCACCCCGATCACCGTCGGCGGCGGCCTCTGCCGCGCCGACCTGACCTTCGACGCCGTCCTCGATCTCGCCGACCTCCAGGCTTTCGTCGCCGCCTTCATCGCCCAGGACGACGCCGCGGACTTCGACGACAACAGCATCCTCGACCTCACGGATATCTTCCGCTTCGTCGAAGCCTTCGAGACCAACTGCGGGCTCTGAGTCCGTTCAATCCCCAGAGTTCTCAATCCCGAACACATCCAGATGAGGCCCGGGCGCACGCCCGGGCCTGTTTCATACCGCCGCAGATCGTCTACCATCGCCCGTGACCGAACCCCGACCCAATCCCCTCACCCCCCTCGGCCTGACGCACAGCCAGTTCGCCACCGCGTGGAAAGCCGCGGGCTATCCCGGGGGCGAAGTCGCCGGCAAAGCGGCGTACAGCGCCTTCTACCGCGAAGGCGACCTCTCCGCGCTCCCCGAGCCTGTCCGCGCCGCCACCGAACGCCTGCTCGCCCCGATCGTGCGCCAGCAATCGGAACCCTGCGACGAGGGGATGACCGTCAAGTTCTGCCAACGGTTGGAGCGGGGCAACGAGCCCGCACGTGCGCTCACGCTCTCGGGTGCCCCGCAGACGGCGCAGCCTTCTGCGGGCGGAACATCCACCTCGCTCATCACGCCCGATCCCGGAGAAGCCTTCGGCGTCTCCGGGGCACCCGCCTCCCACCGCCGCATGGCCGACTCGCTCCCGCTCGGCATCCTCCACCAGGACGAACGCGTCGAGCACCTCGACATCGAATCGGTCGTCATCCCGATGAAGGGCCGATCGGGCAAGAAGACACATACCCTGTGCGTCTCAAGCCAGATCGGGTGCGCGATGGCGTGCGACTTCTGCGAGACCGCCCAGATGGGCCTGATCCGCTCGCTGACGCCCGCCGAGATCGTGGGCCAGTGGTGGGCGGCGAGATGGCTGCTTGAGTCGCCGACCTCCGTCGGCGAAGGGAT
>DDFO01000029.1:19518-21593 GCA_002337215.1 Phycisphaerales bacterium UBA1926
CCCCGACCTCCGTCGGCGAAGGGCTTGAGTCCCCGACCTTCGCCGGCGAGGATCTGGGTGCCCCGCAGACGGCGCAGCCTTCTGCGGGCGGTTCGCCGGCCAACCCAACTACGACCGGTCCCGGAGAAGCCTCCGGCGTCTTCGGGGCACCCACAACTCACCGCACACCCCGCGTCACCATCGACAACATCGTCTTCATGGGCATGGGCGAGCCCCTCGACAACTTCGACGCCGTTATCCAGGCGATCGCCTGCCTCACCGATGACCGAGGCCCGGGCGTCGCGATGAGCAACGTCACCATCTCCACCGTGGGCCGAGTGGACGGCCTCCGCCGCCTCGCCGATGTCGTCCGCCGACAAGGCTGGAAGCGGCTCGGCCTCGCCCTCTCCGTCAACGCCCCCAACGACGAAGTCCGCGACGCGCTCATGCCCATCAACCGCAAGTGGGACATGGCGGAACTCCAACGCGTCATGCTCGATCTTGTCGAGATCCGCGCGAGCAGGAAGATCCTCTTCGAGTACGTCCTGATCCCGGGTGTCAACGACTCCGACGAGCACGCCGAGCAGCTCTTTCAGTGGCTCCGCCCCTTCACGCGGCACGAGAACAAGAGCCACGTCGGTCTGCTCAACGTCATCCCCTACAACCCCCGCCGCAACAGCCCCTGGCCAGCCCCCGACGAGGACAAGGTCAAGCACTTCGTCGATCTGCTGATCGACAGGGGCGTGTTCGTGAAACGCCGGCGGACGAAGGGACGCGACCAGATGGCGGCGTGCGGGCAGCTTGGTACGGCCGAGATCCGCAAACGGAAGTTCGTCTCTTCCTGATCCGGTCTCCGGGGCACCCTTCCGATCCGCGATATGATCCGGCTCCTGCGTCGCGGCAGGCCCGGAGAACCCGTGGACCCATTTCCCTACCAACTCGGCGAGCTCTTCTGTGAGGCCGCGCCCGCCGAGGAGATCGTGCGCCGGTTCGGCTCCCCCGCGATCGTCTACTCGTCGGCTGGTCTCCGCGCCAACATCGCGACCGTCCGCGACGCGTTCGCGGACATCGACCCCGAGATCCGGTTCCCGGTCCAGAGCCTGCCCTCCCCGGGCGTGCTGCGAACGATCGCCGCCGAGGGATGCGGCATGGTCGCGATGAGCGCCGGCGAACTTGAGCGAGCTTGGCTCAGCAAAGCGCCGCTCACCTCGACGAGCTACGCGGGGGTCGGCAAGACCGACGACGACATCCGCGCCGCGCTCGACGGGATCTACAGCCCGCTCTTCCAGGCGGGCGTGACGGTGGATGGACGACCGCCTTATTACCGGGGCCCGATCGGCGTCATCGTCGCCGAGAGCCCCAGCGAGGTCGAGCGGATCAGCGCCGTCGCCGCGAGCCTCCGCGTCAACGCACGCGTCGCGATCAGCGTGAACACCGCGCTCGAGGCCCCGGCCGACGCGCCCGTCCCCCCAGCAGACGCGGAGAGCAAGTTCGGCGTCTCGTGCTCCGAGGCCGTCGATATGTACCGACGCTTCGACCACATGCCCCACATCCAGCTCCGAGGGCTCTCGACCCACCCGGGGCAGGTCACCCACACCGTCGAGTCCTACGCGTCGGCGATCGGTCGGCTTGTCGAAACCGCCTCGATCATCCGCGACCGGGGCCAGGACATCCCGATGCTCGACCTCGGGGGCGGCCTCCCCGCGATCAATGTCTCCGCCGCGATGCCCCCACTGAACGACTACGCCGACGCGATCAGACCGCTGCTCGCCGGGTGGATCGGAACCGAGACAAGACTCGTGATCCGGCCAGGCCGGGCGATCGCCGCCTCCGCGGGTGTGCTGCTGCTCGGCGTCCGCGAGGTCCGCCCCACTGAGGACCGGTTGGTCGTCGTCTGCGACGCGGGGCTCAACCCGGCCGACCGACCGAGCGATATCGACGGGTTCCGCACCGTCTGGCCCATCGCGACCGAACCCGAGCACGAGCCGCCGCAGCCGGGCGTCGAACGCCTCGACACAACGGGCCTCATCTGGTGCGACATCGTCGGGCCGGGCGGGCGCGATTCCGACCTCATCGGGCGCGGGCGGCTGATGCCC
>DDFO01000029.1:21665-24269 GCA_002337215.1 Phycisphaerales bacterium UBA1926
CGCCGTCTTCGCCGCGGGTGCCGACTCGATGCTCACCGTGCAGCGGGGCGGCGACCAGACCATCCCCGCCGAGGTGCTCGTCGAGGGCAGGCAGCTCTTCGCCCTGCGCCCCCGAGCCGGGATGGTCGAGCAACTCGCCCCTGAGCTGGGCCCGCTCGAGAAGTTATGAACGGGCGAACCGGCAGCATCATGAGCAGGGTCCGCGGCGCAATCGCCCGCCGACCCCGGACCGCGATCCTCCTCTACGCCGCCCTCCTCATCGCCTCGCAGCTCACGCAAGCGTTTGATGCCGGCACGAACCGGGGCGAAGACTCACCCGCCCGGCGTTCCAGAGAAGTTCCCGAGCAACTCGCAGAGTCGCCGACGGATGAGATCGCTCCTCAACGCACGGTCACACTCTCCGCGATCGTCTTTGGATCCCAGAACGACCACGACCGTCCTCCGGTCATTCTGCTCCACGGCTCCCCGGGTGACGCGACCAACTTCAGCAGCCTCGGCCCGTTGCTGGCCGACGCCGGGCGCACCGCCTACGCCCTCGACATGCCGGGGTTCGGCGACTCATCCAAGTGGGTCGGGGATTATTCCGCACGCGCCTACGCACGCTACCTGCTCGCGTTCATGGACGAACTCGACATCGACCGTGCGCACATCGTGGGATGGTCGAACGGCGGCGCGGTGACCCTGTACGCGTGCGAGCTCGCGCCGAGCCGAATCGCCTCGGCCACGCTGCTCGCGGCGATCGCCGTACAGGAGACCGAAGGGTCGGGGAGTTTCTTCTTCGAGCACGCGAAGTACGCCGTCGGATACACCGCCATCGTCGTGCTGCCCGACCTCGTGCCGCACTTCGGCCTCCTCGGCCCGCGTTCGTTCCGCCACGCGTTCATCCGAAACTTCTGGGACACCGACCAACGCCCCCTCCGCGGCGTCATGGAGTCGCTGGAGACCCCAACTCTCATCCTGCACGGCCGGCACGATCCGCTCGTCAGCGACTGGGCCGCCGAGCGGCATCACGAGTTGATCCCGACGAGCCTGCTGGTGATGACCGAGCACAGCCACTTCCTCCCGGTCATGCAGCCGGCATTGACCGCGGGGTATCTCGAAGAGCATTTCGATCGCCACGACACACCAGGGGTTGCGCCGCGAACAGACTCGCTCATCCTCGAGCCACCAATGGGTGCCCCGTGGTTCCGCACCCTCATCCAGGGGGTGCGGCACATCTGGTGGCCTCTCCAGATCTCCATCGTCTTCAGCCTCGCCGTTTGCCGACGCGAGTCGACCACCGCGATCGCCGGTCTCCTCGTGGGACACAGCACCCTCGACTTCGGCGTCGCCTTCGCCGGCCTGTTCGTCGCACGCATCTTCCGCGACGAACGCACTCGGGGCATCGGCATCGTCAAACGCCCCGCGTCGCTCGTCAGAGTCCTGCTCTGGTCCGCCCTCTCTCTGCTCATCGCCCAGATCCTGCTGGGGAGCCCGACCCGCATCGGCGAGTCCGGTCTGTTCGTGGTCATCGCCGCGGTGCTGGGCGTCGCCCTGCTGCTCCACGTCCTCAAGCACCTCCCGAGCCGACAGGGCCGGCGGGGGCTGGTTGTCTCCGTGCGCCGATTCCTGCACCATGAGTGGTGGCCGAGTTGGGTGCTCTACGCGCTGCTCATCCCCCACTTCGCCCGGCTCGCGATCCGTCACCATTCGCTGACGGTCTGGACCTGTGTGAACCCGGGGATCCGGCCGGGCGGCGGCATCGTCGGCGAACCCAAAGACGAGATCCTGCGTGCCCTCGACCCGGCGTGCGCACTGACGCAGTTCATCGAGCCCCCCCACGCGAGTCGCGCCGACCGCGTGGAATCGGCCCACAAACGCGTGTCCCGCGAGGGATATCCGGTTGTGGTGAAACCCGAGGCTGGGGAGCGGGGCGACCGCGTCACGGTCGTGCGCACGCTGTCCGAACTGGACTCGGCGCTGCGTTCCATCCCGGGACCCGCGCTCGTGCAGCGGTACCACCCCGGGCCGACCGAGGTCGGGATCTTCTGGGTGCGCGATCCCGCGACGGTCGGCGCCGAGCGCACTGATGCGCCCCAGGGACAGATCCTCGGCGTGACGCGGAAGGTGTTCCCCGAGCTGGTCTGCGACGGGGCGCGCACGATCCGCGAGCAGATCCTGACGCACCCTCGCTTCCGGATGCAGGCGGGCGTGTTGTGCGAGAACCTCGGCGACCGGCTCGGCGAGATCCCGCCGGCGGGGGAACGCATCCGGCTGACCGAACTCGGGAACCACGCGATGGGGTGCCGTTTCGAGGATGGGTCGGATCTCGTGACACCCGCGCTGGCTGAGACCGTCGATCGGATGGCGCGTACGTGGCGGGGCGCGGACGGTGAGCCGTTCGACTACGGGCGATTCGATATCCGGAGCGTCTCGGACGCGAGCGTGCGCCGCGGGGAAGACCTCGCGGTCATCGAACTCAACGGGGTGACGAGCGAGGCGACGAATCTCTACGACCCGTCGTGGTCGGCGGCGCGCGCTCTCAGGCTGCTCTCACGGCAGTGGTCAGCCGCGTTCGAGATCGGAGCGGCCCGTCGTGCGAACGGGGCTCGGCCTCTCGGGATC
>DDFO01000029.1:24394-29586 GCA_002337215.1 Phycisphaerales bacterium UBA1926
GCCTCTCGGGATCGCCGGGATCGTGCGCTCGATCATCGACGCGCGGCGGCCATCCGCGATGTGAGGGTTCACCATCCGGAGCGTTGCATGTAGGCTGTGGCGCACGCTTTACGAGGAGATTGCCCATGCGGTTCATATGGTCCATGCTGACGCTGGTGCTCATCGCGAATGTGGCTCCGGCGCAGATCTCGACGCAGGCGCCGGGCAGCCCTCGGGACGCGGGCGGGCCGGATCGACCGGGTGCGGCCGGTCTGTCGCGCGGCGTGAACTTCGGGAACATGCTCGAGGCACCCTTCGAGGGAGCGTGGGGCCTATCGGTCGAAGAGGTCTTCTTCGACAAGGTCGTCGAGGCGGGGATGGACCACATCCGCCTGCCGGTGAGTTGGACGCATCACGCGGATCAATCGCCTCCGTACACGATCGATCCGGCCTTCTTGGACCGGGTCGCGTGGTGCGTCGATCAGGCACAGGCCCGCGGGCTGAAGATCATCGTCAACACGCACCACTACGACGCGCTCAACGAGGACCCCGCCGCGGAGACGCCACGGGCGCTGGCGATCTGGTCGCAGGTCGCGACACGGTTCGCGGGCGAGCCTCGGACGGGGCGGGGCGCGGTGTACTTCGAGGTGCTCAACGAGCCGCACGGTGCGTTCAACGCCGACCCGGAACTGTGGAACACCTACCTCGCCCAGGCTCTCGGCGTGATCCGTCAGACGAACCCGACGCGCTGGGTCATGGCGGGCCCTGTCGGATACAACGCGATCTCGTCGCTGCCGACGCTGGAACTTCCTGATGACACGCGCACGATCGCGACCGTGCATTTCTACAGCCCGTTTGCGTTCACGCACCAGGGGGCGGAGTGGGTGGACCCGAGCCCCCCGATCGGGACGGAATGGACGGGCGATGCGTACGGGTTGCTGAGCCCCTGGCAGAACTGGTCGTGGGGAACCACCGTCACACCCATCGACGGCGGGCTCTCGGTCGAATACGAGCAAGGGTGGGCGGGCCTCTACCTCCGGCGCGAATCTTCGCTCGAGGGGGTGACGCGGGTCCGGGTGTTCGCGGACACGCTGCCCGATGAGAGCCGGGTGCTGAACCTGATCGTCGGGACCGACGATCAGGAACAAGTGGTCCGATTGGAGATGGAGATCCGGCCGAGGTGGTACGAGATCGACCTGCCGGGCGGGGCGGCGACGGTAGACAAGGTGATTCTCCAGAACGCGACGCCAGAGGCGCAGTCCTCATGGCAGTTGAGCCGGGTCGAGGTTGTGACGCAGGACGGATCCACCGAGGCGCTGCTCGGGAGCGAGGCGCAGGCGGTCGAGGCGTCGATGCGGTCGGCCCGTCGGTGGGCGAAACAGCAGCACGACGGGGCGGGCGTGCCGATGTATCTGGGCGAGTTCGGGGCGTACTCGACCGCGGATATGACGAGCCGGGTGCTGTGGACGCGGAGCGTTCGACGAGCCGCGGCACGGAACGGCATGGGCTGGGGGTATTGGGAACTCGCGGCGGGTTTCGGGTTCTACGACCCGCAGGCCGAGGCATTCCGGGAGACGTTGCTGCGTGCGCTGACGGACTGATACCGTCCGCCCGATAACCGACTCTCGACCTTTCCAGTTGGTTCTTGATCGGGTTTTCTCGGCGTTGTTCCGTGTCCAGACTCGGCCGGCGCCTACGCCGGGGGTCTATTTCTGGACCTGTTTCTGAAACAATGCTGGTAACTGCTCCAGAACTGAGTATGTTTCGGGCGTGGCTTCCCGGACAGTTGCACATGCCGAGACCGAGACGACGCCGGGTGGGGCGTTCCAGCGGGACGTGTACGAATCGACAAGCCTGATCCGGGACCGGTTCTCGAAGATCATCGAGGCCAAGTGCCCGGGCTGCCGGGCGGTGTCGTCGCTGGCCGACGCGTTCGCGATTCATCGCAAGCTCGCCTGGCAGGTCGGGAAGGTGGCGTACGCGGAGGACCCGTTCACGGCGGCTCGGCACATGCCCTCGGCACGCGGGATCGAGTCGTGGTTCGCGGCGGCGCACGACAAGGGTGTGGCGGCGGAACTGATCGAGTCGGCCCGCGAGGCGTGGGCACTGTTCGAGGCGCTCAGCGAGCGGCACGCGGCGAACCAGGCGGAGTTCGAGATGCTGCTTGAGTCGTGCTCGGGCGAGGACGACGCGGCGACGGAGATCCGCTGGCGTCAGCAGGCGTTCCTTGGCAACAGTTTCACCTGGGGGGCGCGCTGCCGCACGCTGCTGGCGCTGACGGTGCTGATGCCCTCCGAGGACGCGGACCGGCACTTTCACGCGGTGCAGGTGCGCGGGCTGCTGGGCTACCGGCAGACGAGGCCCGGTGTGCGCTGGATCGTGAACCAATCCGTCGTGACCGACGACAACGCGGCGACGCGGGACACGCTGCAGCGAGTGCCGCTTGACCCCGACGGCGCCGCGGCGCACGCGGGCGTCCCTGTGCTCCCGGCGTTCTGCTCGGACCCGATGCCGGCGCTCGAGCGGCGGCGGACGCCCGACGGGATGCTGCACGATGAGTTCGCGCCCGGGCCGGTCGGGCTCTCCGGTGAGCGCACGCTGGTGACCGGCGAGGTGATCCGCAACATCGGCCCGGTGCACGCGACCGCGGACGACCGAGTCGCGCACTTCGGGTCGGCTGTCCGCACCCCCGCGGAGACGCTGCACCTCGACCTGCTGGTCGCCGAGGGATTGTTCGGCGATGTGGAGCGGGAGGCGGTCGTCTTCAGCGACCTGGCCAGTCCGGTCGCGTTCGGGGACGAGCACGAGTTGCGGACCTCGGCGCGGGTCGCGCGATTGGGGCGAGGGCTGGGCATGTCGCAGACGCCCGACATCCCGGGGTACGCGGGACTGTGCGACGCGGTGTGCGGGTTCGCGGGGATCGACCCGGGGGGGTACGAGCTTTTCCGCATCCGGCTGGAGTTCCCGCCTGTCCCGACGACGGTGATGGTGCGGCACCCGCTCCTGGAGCCAGGGGAGTTCTGAGACAGGCCGGGCGAGCAGATTCGAACAGAGACGAACAGAACGGTTTGGTGTTTTCTTTCACGATGCCCGTCTCAGCCGGGCGAAGCATGGAGATGTCAGAGATGAAGAACGGAACAATGACGATTGGCATGATCTCGGCGATGATGGCCGGTGCTTCGGGGCTCGCGACAGCGGGCACCGTTGTGAGCACTTACGACGATGTCGCCGAGGGCTTCCAGGGCGCGAGCTGGACCTACAACGGGATCACCTACAGCAACGTGAACAACCGTGACGGGGTCTACGCCGACGGGTCGCCCTTCGCCTCGGGCGACAACGGCGACCAGCTGATCATCGAGGACGCGACGCTGCTCTACAACGACTTCCCGACCTGGGGCAGCGCCAACAAGGCGCTCACTTTCGGCACGACCTTCATCCCGGGGTCGAACCTCTCGATCGGCGCGCTCGTGACGGTGGACATGGACCTGGGCGGCGTCTCGAACAGCGCGAGCATGGAGATCGCGTTCTATGAGAACGGGCCCTGGATCGGCATCGAGTACCACCTCGACGCCTACCGCAACGGCGCGCTCGTGGGCGGCGATGTGCTGACCATCGCGGGCACCGATCCCAACGCCCGCGACAACATCGCGTTCGACACCCTGAGCGTTGACGGCGCGGAGTTTGACTCGCTCGTGTTCTACGCGACGCTCAACGGCGAGTACACCGCGCCCCGCGCGCTGGTGGACAACCTCTCGGTGAACTACATCCCGGCGCCCGGCGCACTGGCGGTGCTCGGCCTGGGCGGCCTGGTCGCCCGTCGTCGCCGCTGAGCCGACGCGGACCGAGAGCCTCTTCCCACGCGCGGCCTCGTGTGTTTTCCGAGGCCGTGAGACACGGGCGGCGTCGAGCGATCGGCGTCGCCCGTTTTGCATTGCATCGGGAAGTCGCGCGGACGCGCCTTGCCGGCCTGGACGGTGCTCTGTCAAAGCCATACTTGGGTGCCACGGAGACGCCGCGACGCGGTTTTCCATGCCGGTGAGGACCGGATCATGGAGAAGGCTGCGCCGTCTCCATGGCACCCGAGCGTGGGATGGCGATCGCGGGGTGGTGCCTGCAGAGCACCGGGACGGGTGTGGCACACGGGGCGTGGGACCGACTCGGATGCCGACTCGAATCTTCCGGCTTACTTGCGGAGCTGGCCGAACCGCCCCCAGGGCGAGCGGTCGGTCCGCGTGCCGGCGACCGGGACGAACCCCGAGACGCGCTCGGCCCGTTCGACAGAGAGGAATGCGTCGGGCGCGACCTCGGCGACGCGCTCGAGCAAGAGGGGGACATGCCGCCTGCGGACCGGGATGAAGACGATCTCGGCGGGGCCCGCGCGGTCGTGCCCGTCGAGGCGGGTGGCGGTGTAGCCGTGGTCGCGGAGGACACCGGCAAGTCCGATCTCGGGCGCCTGGTTGATGATGCGGACGACGCGGAAGCCGATCGCGAGGTGGTTCTCGATGGTCATGCCGACGAGGGTGCCTGTCGCGAACCCTCCCGCGAAGGCGAGGACGGTGAACGGATCGTTGAGGTTGCCGACGACGCCCCCCACGGCGAGGACCCAGATGAGGACCTCGAGAAAGCCGAGCGCGGCCGACGCGACGCGGTGGCCCGAGATGACCATGATCATGCGCACGGTGCCGATCGACACATCACAGATGCGGGCCGCGAAGACGAGCAGCGGGATCATCCAGTCGGCGAGTTCGGACATGGGCATGGGGCGGTTCCGTTGAAGAGAGGGGCGTCGCGGTATTGTCGGCGCGGCGAGGGGCCGAGGTTGGCACTTCAGCGTGGGTGTTTGTTCTCGATTTTCGTTCGGGCGTCAGGAAACAGGGGCAGCACGCGACGAGGACATACCCGGTTGGTGCCACGACCCGACTGCACGGCGCGTCGTGTCCGCACAGATCGAAGGCTGGGAGCGGGACACCAGACGCCTCTTGCGCGGCGGGCGTTGGCACCGGTCAGGGCGATTCGTGGGCGGGATTGGCGATCTCATAACGAAGGGCGTCGAGGCCCTCGCAGTCCTCGCGGCCGACGCAGGTCATGCCCAGTTTCTCGATGACGCGGATGGATGCCGCGTTCTCTGGGAGAACGAGGGCGATGATGCGGTCGAGACCGAGTTCTGGCCCAAGCACGTCGAAGCCGAACGCGAGTGAGGCCCGGCCCGCCTC
>DDFO01000029.1:29683-40181 GCA_002337215.1 Phycisphaerales bacterium UBA1926
CCGGCCCGCCTCGGTGGCGTACCCACGGCCCCAATGCTCGGGGAGGAAGCGGTAGCCGATGTCGACTTCGTCGAGTTCGTCGAGGTACTTGAGGCCGCAGAAGCCGATGAGGGTGCCGGCTGGGGTGCCGGTCGAGGCGCAGTCTTCACGCAGATAGCAGCCCCATCGGCCGAACCCGTGGGTGTGGAAGTCCGGGTAGTTCTCGATCGCGTCGCGGGCCTGGGTGACGGATTCGATGGGGGGCTCGCCGGTGTAGCGGATGACATCGGGGTGGCTGTTGAGCGCGTAGAACGCCTCGGCGTCGGCGGTGGTCATCGCGCGGTGGATGAGGCGGGGGGTTGTGGGGCCGAGGAGGTGGGGTTGCATGTCTTATGCCGTGTTCAGACGACCTCGAATACCTCAGATTCGAGACCAATTCGAAGCCACCGATTAAACACTATTGCTTCGGCGGCTTAGCGGAACTCGGAGCCTTTCCACCTCGCGTCTCATTTGGCCCAGACGGGGACTTGGGCTGACTCGCCGCGGTCTTCGGGGCTTTACTGCCTTCGTTCATGACATGGGGCTTATTCTCTACCACCGTATTTCCTCCTGGCATGTTCAGTGCTACGAACAACGATACTGCTGTAAGCCCCAAGACAAGCGCCACCAAACCAACCCGATTCCAACGTTCTACCCGTTTGTTGAATGGCAGCGAGGATTGACGTTCTGCTACACGATTCCAGAGTTCGCGCGTTCCGCCATGCTCAGAGAACGCATCATCTAGAACTTCGCAATATCCATCGTATGCGTCAACTGAATTTCGCATACTCAGGACTGTGGCCACAAGTGAAGCCACGAGAAATGTCCAGCCAACCACTAGGAGTGGAACGTACGCCAGTGAAACTTGGCTTATTAGCCAGCTGACAGCGGTCCAAGACAGGCCCAACGCACCACCCGACAGGGTAATCAGCCACTTGTCAAGATCAGCTTGCTGAGCGAACGAGAACTTGATCAGTACGTTTCGTTCATGAATGTACTTCTCGTAGTCTTTTTCCATTGATTGCCGCGAGATGCTCACAGATTTAGAGTGCGAGCGCAGGCGACTAGTCGACAGAGTCTCGTCCATGAATCGAACCTAGCAGGTTCCGTGATTCTTGGCTACTGCCGCTTGCCCTTGTTCTTCCGATCCCCGCGGTGATCCGCCTTGCCCTTGTCGCGCCGCTTGCTCTTCATGCTCCGGCGTTTGCCGCCCGGCATTTTCTGCTTGAAGCCCGCTCCCTCGGATGGGGCGAGGCCGCCCGCGTCGCCGCCCATGTCGAGTTTGAGGCCCCCGCTGCCCTTGACCTTCCCGGCCGCGCGGCCCTCGGGATCGGCGACGGCGAGTTCGAGTTGGCGGCGTTGGAGGTCGACGCTGACGATCACGATGTCGAACATGTCGCCCATCTTGAACGAGCGCCCGCTGTTGGCGTCGACGAGGGCGCCGGTTCTCGGGTCCATGACCCAGCGGGGGCGCTTGTTGTCGCGGGTGACGTCGCCCGGCAGGTCTTCCTTCTTGATCAGACCATCAGCCAGATACTTGTCGATCTGGACGAAGACGCCCTTGGGGGTGACCCCGGTGACGACGCCGGGCATGGTGTCGCCGATGTGCTTCTCGGCGAGGAGCTGGAGGACCAGGAACTGGCGGAGTTCGCGTTCGGCGGACTCGGCGTTCTGCTCGGTCTGCGTGATCGCGTGCCCGATATCGACAAGGACGGTCTCGGGGGGGCAGTCCTTCTGGTCGGCGATCTTCTTGCCGAGCATGCGCCATTCTTTGTCGTCGCCGTCGAGCGATCCCGGGCGCTCGGTGCCGTTCTTGGTGAACTTGAGGTACTGGGCGATGGCGCGGTGGACGGTGAGGTCGGCGTAGCGGCGGATGGGGCTGGTGAAGTGGGCGTACGCGCCGCTCGCGAGCGCGAAGTGGCCGATCTGGGCGGGGCTGTACTCCGCCTTGCTCAGCGTCCGCAGGACCGCCATGTGGACGGCCTTGGCGGCGGGCTTGCCCCGCGTCGCGTCGAGCAGGCCCTGCATCTCCTCGCGCGTCGGCGATTTGGGGATCTTGTAGCCCGCGACGGTCGCGGCCTTCTGCAGGTGCTCGATATTGCCCGGGACCGGGTCGGGGTGGATCCGGCGGATGAGCGGGACGCCCAGCTTCTCGAACAGGCGGGCGACGACCTCGTTCGCCTCGACCATGAACATCTCGATGAGCTTGTGGGTGTAGGCGTCGTCCTCCTGCTCGGCGTCGACGACCTTGCCGTCCTCGTCGAAGATCAGGTTCACGTCGGGAAGATCGAGGCTGATCATGCCCTGGCGGTGGCGCCGGCCCTCGATCGCACGGGCGCACCCGTTCATCTCGCGCATCACCGCGACCAGTTCGTCGCTGTAGTTGGGCTCGGTCTTCGCGTGCTTCTTGGCTTCCTCGAGATCCCCATCGATGAGCGCCTGGGCCTCGAGGTAGGTCGTCCGCTTGTTGCTCTTGATGAGCGTCTGCTGGACGCCCTCCGAGCGGATCTTGCCCTGCTGGTCGTAGCGCATCCACGCGGTCTTGGCGAAGCGCGGCACGCCCTCCTGCAGCGAGCAGATCCCATTTGAAAGAATCTCGGGGAGCATCGGGATGACGAGCCGCGGCAGGTAGCACGAGTTGCCGCGCTCGAACGCCTCTTCGTCGAGGGGCGACCCCGACGGGATGTAGTGCGCGACGTCGGCGATGTGGACGCCGACCTCCCAGCCGTCGTAGCCGTGCTCGGATTTGTTCAGCCTCGTGATGCTGATCGCGTCGTCGTAGTCCTTCGCGTCCGGCGGGTCGATTGTGGCGACGAACGTGTCGGTGATATCGACGCGGTGGGCCTCGCCCCGCTTGTCGGCCTCTTCGTCGAGGGCGGCCTGCCCCCGCTTCTCCCAGTCGTCGATCTGGCGGTCGAAGTCCCGGCTCGCCTCGCGGGCCTGGTTGACGCAGACCTCCTCGAAGTCGTTGGTGGGGAGCGAGTAGGCCGCGATGACGGCCTGCGTCTCGACATCGGGCTCGCCCGCTTCGCCAAGCACCTTGGTGATGACCGCCTCGGCCATCCCCCCGCCCTCGGCGTACTCGATGATCTCGAGGACGACCTTGTCGCCCGGTTTGACATTCTTGCTCGACGCGTCTCGGATGCGAACGGGTTCGGTGAGTTCCTTGCCGTCGGGGTAGGCGAGCCAGGTATCGCCCTGCTTGCCGATCTCGCCGGTGAAGTTGGCCCGCTTGCGTTCGAGGACCTCGATCACCTCGCCCGCGAATTGCTTCTGGAGGGTGCCGAGGCGCTTCTCGCGGCGCTGGTCGCGCTCGAACTCGATCTTGACGGTGTCGCCCGAGAGCGCGCCGTTGACGTATTGCTCGGGGATGAAGACATCGCCGTCCGCGGTTTTGGTGTCGGGGATCACGAAGCCGAAGCCCTTGGCGGAGCCCCGGAAGGTCCCGATCAGCTCTCCCCGGTTGGGCATGTGGGGCAGGGTGACGATGCCGTCCTCATCAAGCCCCAGCTTGCCCTCGTCGCGCAGCGCGAAGACGGCGTCCTTGAACGCCTGCATCTCGTCCTGGAAGCCGAGCTCGACGGCGAGCGGCCCGAGGGCCTTCGGCTCGTAGGTGTGGTGGTTGAGGTGCTGGAGCACACGGTGTTGGAAGCGCAATGACATGCGAGAGGGTAGTGAGGTCGGGGGGGCGACCACGCCCCAAACCGCCGACTTCGGTGACTTCACCCAAGAGAAAAGCCCCGCGACGGCTTTCGTCGTCACGGGGCGGGGAATCAGAAATCCGGATTCAGGGCCGGGGCCGTGTTACGGGCAGCCCGCCGAGAAGGTCGAGACGAAAATCGAGATATCGGCGAGGTCGTAGAGCCCGTCGGTGTTGAGGTCGGCGGGGGCCTCCATCGCCTGGAACGCGGTGACGAAGATGGAGATGTCGTTGAGATCGAGCAGCCCGTTGCTGTCGAGGTCGGCGGGGCATTCGGGGAGGACCGTGTACTCGAACGCGCCCATATCGACGGGCTGGAAGAAGCCGGTGTTGGCGGTGTCGGCATCATCAAACACACGGGCGTTGCCGTCGAAGTCCTGGGTCAGCCCCTGCTGGTTGGTGAAGGTCGAATCGCCCGCGTCGATCGCGACCGAGCCCGCGGTGAGCCGGTAGTCGCCAGCGCCGCGATCGGCGAACATCGGATCGCCCAGCATGAACGCGAAGCCGAGCGAGGCGGTGCCGCTGCCGGTCGCGAAGTCCTCGAAGTTCGCGGTGTCGAAGAGGTTCGAATCGCTGGCGATGATCGACGAGCCGGCTGCCTCGAAGGCGAACGAACGGGTCGTCTCGCCCATCGAGAAGACGTTGTTAACGACCTGGGCGGTGACGCCCTGCGTGGGGCTGGAGACGCTGACACCCGCAGCGATCGACCAAGCACCGTAGGGGCCGTAGTTCCCGTTCTGCGGGCGGTCCCGGCGAGCACCGTCCGAACCCTCGAGGTAGTCGGGCCACCCGCCCACGCCGCCCCGGCCGCCGATGCTCGCCGCGTCGGGGCGGACCCGGTCGCCGCGTGTGCCGCGGACACCCTGCGTGAGATCGGCGACGGTGTTGTGGACGATCACGGCGCGGGAAGCGGGGTTATCGACGATGACCGCCGCGGCCTTGCCGGCGTCGCCGCCCGCGCCGCCGTCGCCGTTATCGCCGCAGACCCCGCCGTTGCCGCCGTCGCCGCCGCGGGCGAAGAACGTGCCGGTGTCGGCACCGTTGCCGCCCGTGCCGCCCTGGGCGCCGTAGCCCGCCCTGCCGCCCTCGCCCCCGTTGCCGGCGACGATCGAGTGGATGACATTCTGAGCGACGGTCACGGCACCGGTCGCGTTGGTGGACCAGATGGCGAAGGCGTCGCCGCCATCGCCGCCGTCGCCCGCGTCGCCGCCGTTGCCGCCGCGACCACCGACCCCGCCGTTGCCGACCACGACGAAGGTGATGCCGTCGCCGCCGTCGCCGCCGTTGCGACCGCTGCCGCCGAAGCCTCCCTTGCCGCCCTCGCCGCCTTCGATCGCGAAGAACTCAGAATTGCGGATGGTCGCGACCGGACCGTCGACCAGACGGACGCCGTAGGCGTCCCCGCCGCGGTTCGCATCGCCGCCCGGCCCGCCGTTCGGGCCGGGAGGGCCGCCTTCTCCGTGCACGCTCAGCGTCGTGCCGTCCGCGCCGTCGCCAGCGATCGGGCCCTCGGGTTGCCCGCTCTCCCCGTCGGTCCCGGTCGGGGCGACGAGGTCGTAAATCAGGCAGCCTTCGATCGTGATATCCGACGCACCGAACGCGAGGACGCCGTGCACCGCGCCCCGCTGGGTGCTGTTGCGGACATCGGCGATCTCGCAGTCGATGAACTCGGGGCTCGCGTCCTGGATGCGGACCGCCTCGCGGTTGATCCCGCGGAGGACCGCCCCGGTCAGCTCGCCATCGGAGCCCGCCTCGAAGACGAGACCGTCCCACCGACCCGAGGCCGGGAGGAACGTCGCCGGGTTGCCGCTGCTCGCCTCGACATTGAGGAACCCGCCGCCCTGCACGCGGATCTCGGCACCGTTCGCGATATTGACCGCGACGCCCGGCTCGACGGTGAGCGTGCCCTGGATGATCAGATCCTCGGAGATATCGATCGTCGAGCCTGCGGTCCAGGTGAGGTCACCGACGATCGTGTCGGCGGACGCGGTGCCGGCGAGCAGGGCGAGAGCCGCGGCAGCCGGAATCTGAACGCTGTTCAATGGGTTGGTGGTCTTCTGAAACATCTGATTCTCCTTCGTGATCGTGGATCGGACTGGTGTTCGTGTTCTGGACGCGGAGGCCGCTTCCCACTCGGCCCCACACACAGGCAGGCGACACGCGGCCGGGACGCGCCCGATGATCCGCTCGAGAAAACTAAAAAAATCGCTTCCGGACAACCTGAGGCCGGCTCCCGCACCGATTGGCCTTGCCTCACGCCCGGGCATTCTTTAGATTCGGATCGAGATCCCGCGTTTGCGGGCTTGTGGCGGGAACCTGAGAGGAACCGAACATGCACCGTCGATCAATGTCCGCGCTTCTGGTCGCAGCCGGGTGTCTTGCCACGCCCACCGCAGCGAGTGCTCAGATCGAATTCATCGCGGACCATCGGTGGATCTACAACTCCTACCAGGTGATCACGTTCGACCCGGTCAGCGGGTTCCCGATCAGCGAGCAGTACGACAGCGACCGCCTCGATGCGTTGGACGGCTGGCTGTTCGACCCGTTCGATGTGTCGATTTCGCTCGAGCATGCGCCCGCCCCCGGGGAGCGCTGGGCGGTCGAAGTCACCCAGGATTCCTACTTCACCGATCTGGGCCTGTTCGGCTCGGGCACCGCCGTCTTCGAGGAGGGCGCCGCGAACCCGCCCTGCAACGACTTCTACCGGAGCGACCTCGCGGCGACGAACCGGGTCGTCACCTGGTTCACGGTGAACGAGCCCTGCCGGGTCCGTGTCGAGGTCTCCTTCGACGCCCCCGAAGGGCTGGAGATCAGGGCCGATCTCGAACCGAAGCTCTTCGCCTCCGAAGACCTGTTCAGCGAGACACTCATCGGCGGCGACCCCGTGACGGTGTCGCAGGAAATCTGGATGCCCTATCCCGGCTTCGACTTCGAATGGCGGGTTGCGTTTGCGGAGTCCATCCGCTGCCGGCAAGGCGAACGGCTCGAGGTATCGTTCGACTCGTCGATCGAGGTCCTTCCCGACTGCAACGCGGCCGACTTCGCCGCCCCGCACGGCGTGCTCGACCTCGCGGATGTGCAGGATTTCGTGGGTTACTTCGCGAGCGGCGCGCCCGAGGCGGACGTTGCTGAACCACTCGGGGTCTTTGACCTCGCCGACCTCGCCTCATTCGTTGTGTCGTTCAACGGCGGGTGCGACTGATCCGTCAGCGCCCGTCGCGGCCCGACGCCGGGCTCGGTCCGGCGGGCCAGAGCATCGATGGCATCTCGGCATCCCCTCCGACGCGGATGAATCGCACGCCGAACACCGCGCTCAGCCGATCGGGCACGAGCACATCCCCCGTCGCCCCCGCCGCGGCGAGCGAGCCATCCTCACCGAGCACCGCGGCGTCATCGGTGGACCGCAACGCGTGGTTCAGGTCGTGCAGAACGACGAGCACGGCGTGGCCTGCCTCGGCGCACGCACGCAGCAGCGTCAGGCTCTCGATCGCGTGCCTGGGGTCCATCGCGCTGACGGGTTCGTCGGCGAGCAGCACGCCGGGGGATGCCTCGCCGGGCTCTCCGTCGAGTTGAGCAATCGCCCGTGCGAGAGCGCCCCGCTGCTGCTGCCCGATGCTCAGGTGCTCGAAGCGGTCCGACGACCGATCAGCAAGCCCGACCCGTTCGAGCGCGCGATCAACGGCGTCCCCCGCCGCCCCCCCCCGGCTGAGCCTCCCGAAACCGACCACTTCTCGCACGGTGTAGCCGAACGCGACCTCGGGACGCTGGGGCATGAGCGCGAGCAGGCGGGCACGCTCCGGGGCGGACCACGCCCGGGCGGGCCTGCCGGCGAGCGTGACGGACCCCGCATCCGGGCGATCGAGACCCGCGAGCAGGCGGAGCAGCGTGCTCTTGCCCGACCCGTTGGGACCGACCAGCGCCGTCACCCGCCCTGCCGCGATCGACAGCGACACCCCACGCAGCACGGGGGGTGCTTTCCCATACGAGAAGGTGACACCTTCGCACGAGAGGGGGGACGGGGCTGAATCGGCGTCGCTCGGCACGGCCCCGAGGATAGCCGGGGCGACTATTCTTGCGGTGGATCATGACCGCGTTTCGATGAAGCGTCCCTCGGACGCGCCCCTCAGGACCGAGCCACGGAGATCGATTGCCATGACGACCGCCGATTCACCGATCAAGACCGTCGCCGTCACCGGGGGCACCGGGTTTGTGGGCCGCCATCTCGTCAGCGAACTTCTGAGCCGGGGGCTGACTGTCCGCGTGCTCGCTCGCGACGCCCAGAAGGCAGGAGAGACGCTCCCGGAAGACGCCGTCACCGGCACCACCGCCCAGGGAGGCTCTCTGGAGGTGATCCTGGGCGATATCTTCGACGACAACGCTGTCGCGTCCCTCGTGGACGGCGCCGACGCGTGCGTCCATCTGATCGGCATCATCCGCGAGACCCGCGGCGGGCAGACCTTCGAGCGGATGCACGTCGAGGCCGTCGAGAAGATCGTCGCTGCCTGCGAGAAGGCGGGCTGCTCGCGCTACCTGCACATGTCAGCGATCGCGGCCGACCCCGAGGGCGGCGCGGCCTACCAGAAGACCAAGTTCCGCGGCGAGCAGGCCGTCCGCGGGTCGTCGCTTGATTGGACCATCTTCCGCCCCGGGTTCATCCACGGCCCGGACGGCGAGTTCGTGGGCATGATGAAGGGCTGGGCCGAGGGGCGGAAGGCCCCGTTTGCATTCCTCCCCTACTTCACCCGCATCGAGATCAACGGTGCGCCCACCCCGGCGAACCCGCCCAAGATCACGGACCCAATCGTCGCCCCGGTGCACGTGGACGATGTCGCCAAGGCGTTTGCCGACGCCTTGACCTCTCCCGAGAGCATCGGCGAGATCTACCGCCTCGCGGGCCCCGAGGAAATCTCCTTCCCCGACATGCTCCGCTTCGTGCGCGACACCGTCCCGCACGGCAAGGACGGCATGCCGGCGCTGGGCCTGCCGGGCCCGATCGCCGCGGGGAAGGCGCTCGCCGCCCAGTTCCTGGGTCTGGGGGGGCTGCTTCCTTTCGACTACGGCATGGCGCTGATGGGCGAGAAGGACGTGCTCGCCGACAACACGAAGGCGCACACGCACCTGGGTTTCGAGCCGCGGGCGTTCAGGGAGTCCGCGAAGGCGTATTTGGCGTAGGCCGAACTCCGGCGCTCGAACTCGCACGTGTGCCACGGCCATCCTGGCCGTGTTGCTTTCTCGTCCCAAGAGTTGCACACGGCACGGCCAGAATGGCCGTGGTACACGCATTGTCGAACCAAAGCGGCCGACAGAATTCTTAGCTCGGTCTCTTCAGCGCGGCGTACGGGAAGGACTCCGAAACGAGCTCCTCCCTCCCGTTCAACCACCCCACCAACCACTCAAATGCATCCACCAGCCGCGGCCCGGGACGGTTGAACATCTGGTTCCCGTCCACCACCGCCACCCGGCCAGCCCGCACCGCCGGCAACTCCCCCCACCACTCGGTCTCCGCGGCCAGCTTCTTCGTCTCCGCCACCGCCTGCTCGAGCGTCAACCCGCAGGGGCAGACGATGAGGTAGTCGGGCCGCGTCGCCGCGAACGCCTCGGCGGGCACGCGGATCGACTTGCCCGCGACGCGCTGGCCCGCCTGCATCCCCGCCGCGGCGCCCATGTTCTCACGCGGGACGCACTCGTTGAGCGGGTGGCGTCCGCCGGCCCGCTCGATCATCTGGACGGTCCAATGACCCGCAACAAACAACGGATCTGTCCATTCGAGGAAACCCACGACCGGGCCCTCGGTATACGGGTTGACGAAACTCTCGGCCGCGATCCAGCGGCTGCGCATCTCGAACACCGCTCGGGAGGCCTGCTCCGCGAGCCCCACCGCCTTGCCCACCAGCAAGTGGTCGTCCCACACGCCCTCGATCGTCTCAGAGGCCAGCGCGATCACCTCGGGCTCGCGGCCAGCCTTTTCGCCGATCCGCCTCGCCGCGGCCCGGACAGAACCCAGGTCTATGGAACAGACATCACACAAATCCTGGGTGAGAATCACGTCGGGGGCGAGTTCGACGAGCAGTTCCTCATCGAGCGTGTACAGCGCCGACGACGACTCCATCGCGGCCCGGACCGCCGCGTCGACCGCCGCCGCGTCGGTCCCGCTGCCGGGGTCGTACCCCGTCTTCTGGCCCGTAATGGCAGGGATTTCCGACAAACCACCTCTAGGATCGATCGGAAAATCGCACTCGTGGCTCCGCCCCACGAGCATCTCGACCCCGCCGATGCGGGCGAGGATCTCGGTCGCGGAAGGGAGCAGGCTGACAACACGTTTCATGTCCTTCATCGTATGGGCCGAAACAATCGGGGCACCGCGGCGTTCAGCCTCGGCGAGCAAGCCAGCCCCGAGTCCGCCCGAACGACCTCGCGGATCCCCATCCCGCCGCCCGGGGCGATACGCTCCGGGAGTTCAAGTCAATCCGATCGAACCGACCCGGCAGACAAGCCCGATCGAACAGCCCCATTGAACAACAGGATCGGCCCACGGGCCGGCACAAACATGCCCAACACCATCCGCAATCGCGTGCTCACAACATCTCTCACACCGCGCCGGGCGGGACGTCCCGCCCGCATCGCCTCGCTGGCATGTGCGCTGCCCCTCTCGCTCGCCCTGGCGTGCTCGGCGACGACCCTCGCGGTCGCGGCATCGATCCAGCCCGAGGCGACGGACCAGCAGCCGGTCACGGCCGACAGCGTGCCCGGGCCCGCGGGCGAGACGAGCGGCGACGACCC
>DDFO01000029.1:40291-49519 GCA_002337215.1 Phycisphaerales bacterium UBA1926
GGCCGAGCCGATGGAACTGACCGCGCTGGTCGATTTCGTCGCCAACACGCTCAACATCAACATCAGCGTGCGGGGCGAGCTCCGCGGCTCGGTGCTGTTCAACACCGCCAAGAGCGTGCGTCGGAGCCAGCTGCTCCCCCTGCTCGACGCGATGCTCGAGCAGAACGAGTTCTCGGTGACCTACGACCCCAACAGCGAGTTCTACCTGATCCAGCCGACGTCGGATCTGCCAATCGTTGTAACCGGTGATCTGGCAACCACCAAGCTCATCGAGATCCCCAACATCAAGCCTTCGAGCCTCGCCGACGCGATCAATCAGATTCTGGGCTCGGGCGGGGGCCAGGGAGGTCAGGGCGGCTCCGCCCAGGGCGTGACGTTCATCGACGAGCTCGGCCTGCTCATCATCACGAACACCTCGCGGCAGATCGCCCGCGTCGAGGACCTGATCGAACGCATCCTCGCACGCACCGACGCGTTCACGCTCACGCCGATCGAGCTGCGGTACGTCAGCGCCCCCACCGCCCGCGATCGGCTGATCGCCCTCGCGGGCGGCACCCCCTCGGGCGGGACCAACGCCAACAATCGCAACCCCAACATCCGCAACATCAACAACCAGAACAACCAGGCCGGCAACATCGGCCCGACCGCTGGGAGCACGATCGAGAACATCGCCGAGCGACTCGCGGTCGACCCCCAGTCCAACTCGCTGCTCTTCAAGGGCACGCCCGACGAACTCGAGCGGGTGCTCGAGTACGTCGAGCTCATCGACGTGGACAACACGCTGCCCAGCAAGCGGCACTTCGTCGGGTCCGCGGCCCGGCAGATCGCCGAGCTCGCCAGCGGGCGGGGCTTGGGCGAGGTCGTGCTTCTGGACGATACGACCAGCCAGCAGAACACCCAGTTCGGCACCAACCGGAACTTCCAGCAGCAGAACACCCTCGGCTCCCAGAACGACAACGCCGTCCTCGGGCCCACGCTCGTGGTCGATGTCCGCAACGGGGAGATTGTCTACTACGGCACCGCCGACCAGCAGAAGATCCTCGAGAACATGATCTCGGATCTCGACACCGAGGCCGACCGGATCGTGATCCGCAACTACCGCCTCGACCACGCGCTCGCCGAGGAGGTCGCCGAGATCATCACCACCCTCATCAGCGGGCAGAACCAGGGGCAGAACGGGCTGCTCCCGCAGAACCGAGGGCTGCAGGGCCAGCAGACGCTCCAGAACTTCGACGGCGGGAGCGGAGGGGGCGACGACATCGGGGGCGGGCTCAACCCCGACGAGGTCTTCGTCGTCGCGGACATCCCGAACAACCAGGTCGTCGTCCGCGCCCCGGTCAAGCAGCAGGACGACCTCGCCCAGCTCATCGAGAAGCTCGATCTCCGCCGCAGGCAGGTCTACCTCGAAGCGCTCATCGTCTCGATCGATGACACCGAGGACTTCCGCTTCGCGGTCGACACACAGATCCTGACCGGCCAGTTCGGCGTCCAGTCCAACTTCGGGCTCAGCACCGCGGGCGACGACTTCCTGAGCCCCCGCAGCGCGGCGACCGGGCTCACCGGTCTGACCAGCGCCCTCGTCAAGAACGACTACCTCCCGTTCGTCATCAACGCCCTCAAGAACGAGGTCGACGGGCGGATCCTCGCCCGCCCCCAGCTCCTCGTCAACGACAACGAAGAGTCCCGCATCGCCTCGTTCGAGGAGCGGCAGACGCTCACTCAGACCCAGAGCGACGGCGGCATCGTCTCCACCGTGGGCGACCCGGTCGAGGCGGGCACCACGCTGACCGTCACCCCGGGCATCTCCGAGGCCGGCTTCCTCCGCCTTGAATACGAGATCACCTTCGACAACTTCATCGGGCTCGGCACCGACACGCTCCCCCCGCCCGCCAACCGGCGCGAGGTGAACGGCAGCGTCACGATGCCAACCGACACCACCATCGTCATCGGCGGGCTCACCGTCGAAAACACCGGAAGCACGATCGCCAAGATCCCCCTGCTGGGCGACATCCCCCTCATCGGCCCGCTCTTCAGCGACACCAACGAGAACAGCAGCAACTCGATCCTCTACATCTTCATCACCCCCAAGATCCTCGTTGACCCCGAGTTCCGCGATCTCCGCATGCTCAGCAAGGGCCCGCAGTTCGACGCGGGGATCGACCTCGACCTCCCCGACCTCCAGCCCGCCGCGATCGAACGAATCCCGCTCCGCCGCCGCGATCGGTCCAACGACCAGAGCGATCAGGCCAGCCCGGCCCAAAGCGACGCCGAGAACTAAGAACCGAGACCCCCATATGTCCGACCGCAACGGCAAGACACTCTTCCGCAAAAAACCAGCCGACGACCGCGAGAACGCGTCGCTCGCCGCCGGTGAGTTCGACATCGTCAGCGAGCAGTTCGCCGATCTCGGCCTCAACGCCGACCAGCTGCGGACCGTCGCGAGCGCCGAGGGGGGCGACGAGCACCCCTGGGATCTGATGATCCAGCTCATGGGCGCCGACGAGCAGACCGCGCTCGAACGCCTCTCTGCCCGCACCGGGCTCCCGTTCGAGGTCGAGCCCGTCCTGCAGGAATCCTCGGGTCCCTACTACGAGCACGTCCCCGCCGATTTCTCGCGCACGCACATGGTCGCCGGCATCCGGTCCGAGGGCCGCGCGATGGTGGTTGCCGCCGCGCAGCCGATGCAGCCCAGCGTGTTCTCGATTCTCGAGGACCATCTCCAGGCCCCCGTCGAACTCGTCCTCGCGCCCCGCGCCGCCGTCGCGAGCCTGACGAACCGCGGCTACGAACGCCGGGGCGATCTCGTCGAAGAGATCGTCGAGGAGATGCCGCTCGACGCGTCGGCGATCGACATGGCAGCCGGGGCCGTGGGCAAGCAGACCGACCTGCTCGCCCTTGCGCGTCAGACGCCGGTCATCCGCCTGGTGAACATGATCCTGTTCGAGGCGTTGCGCCGCCGTGCGAGCGACGTCCACATCCACCCGATGGAGAACCGGCTGGTCATCCGTCTCCGCGTGGACGGCATGCTCGTCGACGCCTTCAGCCCGCCGCTGAGCCTCGCGCCCGCGATCAGCTCGCGCCTCAAGGTGATGACCGAGCTCGACATCGCCAACCGGCACAGCCCCCAGGACGGCCAGACCACCGTCCGCATCGGCTCGAAGAAAGTCGACATCCGCCTCAGTGTCATCCCCACCATCTACGGCGAACGCGTCGTCCTCCGACTGCTCGACCAGTCCACCACCCAGCTCAGCCTCGACTCGCTGGGCATGGACCAGCGGATCCAGAGCCAGCTCATGGACATGGTGGACCGCCCCAACGGGATGGTCCTCGTCACCGGGCCGACCGGCTCGGGCAAGACGACCACGCTCTATGCCGCCCTCGATCGGATCGACCGCACGAGCAGGAACGTCATGACGATCGAGGACCCCGTCGAGTACCGCCTCGAGGGCATCAGCCAGATGCAGGTGAACCCCAAGCGGAACGTGACGTTCGCCACAGGTCTCCGCGCCCTGCTGCGGCAGGACCCAGACGTCATCCTCGTGGGCGAGATCCGCGACCACGAAACCGCCCAGCTCGCCATCCAGGCCTCGCTGACGGGCCACCTCGTGCTCGCCACGCTCCACACCAACGACGCGCCGAGCGCCATCCCCCGCCTCGTCGATATCGGTGTCGAGCACTACCTGATCACGAGCTCGCTCCTCGGCGTGCTCGCCCAGCGCCTGCTCCGGAAAACCGACCCCGACAACCCGGGCGAGTACAAAGGCCGGCTCGCGGCCCACGAGCTCATGGTCGTCACAGACACCATCCGCAGCCTGACCGCCCAGAACGCGGACGGCGTCACGATCTACAAGGCCGCCGTCGAGGAGGGTTTCGCGCCCATGCGCAACGACGCGCTCCGCAAGGTCGAGATGGGCCTCACCGATCAGGCCGAGGTCTTCCGCGTCCTGCACTGACTGTTGCGCCACACGCGATGAACAGAATCTAAACAGATATCCAAGCGGAATCTCGAAGATTTCATGAGAAACCTGCGAGTTCGGCGCTACGCCGCCGCGAGCGCCCCTGCTGTGGCAAATGAATGGTTGCATCCTGCGCGCTCAGCCTTTAGGGTCGGGTGAACACATCACCGACAGGACCGAGACATGAGCGCACGACCGAGCAGCAGCGGGGCCGCGGACGCCCTGCTGGAATACCGCGACCAGAACTACGGCAACGACCCCACCAAGGTCCGCGAGTCCGACAAGTACACCGACGAGTACGTCCGCGGCTTCGTGGAAAAATGGGACGAGCTCATCGACTGGGACAAACGTTCCGAGACCGAGGGCAGTTTCTTCATCAACGCGCTCAAGGCCCGCGGCGTGCGCCGCGTGCTCGACATCGCAACAGGCACCGGCTTCCACTCGATCCGCCTCATCGAGGCCGGGTTCGAGGTCGTCAGCGCCGACGGCAGCCCCTACATGCTCGCCCGCGCGTTCGAGAACGGGCGCAAACGCAACCACATCATCCGCACCGTCCAGGCCGACTGGCGCTGGCTCAACCGCAGCGTGCACGGCCGGTTCGACGCGGTGATCTGCCTGGGCAACTCCTTCACCCATCTGCACAGCGAACGCGACCGGCGCAAGACCCTCGCCGAGTGCTACAGCGCCCTCCGCCACGACGGCGTCCTCATCCTCGACCAGCGCAACTACGACTCGATCCTCGACCGGGGCTTCGATAGCAAGCACAAGTACTACTACTGCGGCGACCAGATCGTCGCCGAACCCGAGCATGTCGACGAGGGGCTCGCCCGCTTCCGCTACAACTTCCCGGACGGATCCGAGTACCACCTCAATATGTTCCCGCTCCGCAAGGACTACACCCGCGGCCTGATGCACGACGTCGGGTTCCAGCGCATCACCACCTACGGCGATTTCAAGGAGACCTACAAGGAGCACGATCCCGACTTCTTCGTCCACATCGCCGAGAAGAGCTACAACAGCCTCGAAGAAGGCGAAGAACAGAAATCCTGAACCCGCGACCCCGAGAATCCAACCCATGCCAATCGATACCCCCGCAGCAACCCAGACCGCGCGCGACTACTACAACAGCGCCGACGCCGACAACTTCTACTTCCACATCTGGGGCGGCGAGGACATCCACGTGGGCCTCTATTCCCACGAGGGCGAGCCCATCGCCGACGCGAGCCGGCGCACCGTCGAACGCATGGCGGATCGCGCCGCCCCCATCGACGCCGACACACGAGTCCTCGACATCGGCGCTGGGTACGGCGGCGCGGCGAGGCTGCTCGCCAAAGAGCACGGCTGCCACGTCACCGCGCTCAACCTCGCCGAGGCCGAGAACGAGCGCAACCGGGCGATGACCCGCGAGCAGGGGCTCGACGACAAGATCGACGTCATCGACGGCGCGTTCGAGTCCATGCCCTTTGACGACGGCGCGTTCGACCTCGTCTGGTGCCAGGACGCGATCCTGCACTCCGGTGACCGCGCCGGCGTCCTGCGCGAGGTCGACCGTGTGCTCAAGCCGGGTGGCCGATTCGTCTTCACCGACCCGATGCGCACCGACGACGCCGACCCTGCCGATCTCGGCGCGATCCTTGAGCGGATCCACCTCCCCGACCTCGGATCACCCGGGTTTTATCTCGAGCAGGGCCGAGCGCGGGGATGGACCGACGAGGGCTTCGAGCCGCACGCCGATATGCTGCCCCGCCACTACGCCCGCGTCCGCGAGGAACTCGAACGCAACGAGGCCACGCTCGACGGGCTCGTCAGCAGCGGCTACATCGATCGAATGAAGAAGGGACTCGATCTCTGGGTCGCGGGTGGCAACGCCGGCAAGCTCACCTGGGGCATCTTCCTGTTCCGCAAGCCCGCTGACGCCTGAACTGGACGCCTACACCGGCCGCCCAACCCGGTACTTTCCAGCCCGGCTTCACGGGCACACGACCACGACCGACATCCACTCGAAAGGGACACGCGATGAGCGACACGCCCCCCGAACGGGCGCAGGCCCCACGCGACCCCAACGACGAACCCGCGGCTTCCTATCGGGGCGGGCCACGAAGTGGACCCCAAGGTGAACCGAAACCCCTCCGCACCGTCTCGTTCGGCCCCTTCGAGATGCACCCGTTCGTCTTCCCGGGCGCCGCCGCGATCATCCTCGCGATGGTCGGCTTCACCATCGCCGCGCCCGACACCGTGGGCGGCGCGTTCGACACCATGCAATCGTGGATCGTCGAGACCTTCGGCTGGCTCTACGTCCTCTCCATGTCCGCGTTCCTCGTCTTCGCGCTCTGGCTCGGGTTCGGCCGGTACGGCCACGTCAAACTCGGCAAGGACACCGACAAACCCGAGTTCGGGCGTCTCGCCTGGTTCGCCATGCTCTTCAGCGCGGGCATGGGCATCGGGCTCGTCTTCTGGTCCGTCGCCGAGCCCGTCTACCACTTCACCAACCCGCCCGAAGCGCGGGGCAACGACCTCGACGCCGCGCGCACCGCGATGGCACTCACTATCTTTCACTGGGGGCTCCACCCCTGGGGGCTCTACGCCGTCGTCTCGATCGCCCTCGCCTACTTCGGCTTCCGCCGGGGGCACGCCCTCTCCTTCCGATCCGTCTTCTACCCCCTCATCGGCGAACGCGTGAACGGTCGCATCGGCGACCTGATCGACATCCTCGCCGTCGTCGCCACCCTGTTCGGCGTCGCGACCTCGCTGGGGCTTGGCTCCATGCAGGTCAACGCGGGGCTCAACGCGCTCCTCGGCGTCTCGATCTCCACCCCCGTGCAGATCGTCCTGATCGCCTGCATCACCGCCGTCGCGACGATCTCCGTCGTCGCGGGGCTCGACGCCGGCATCCGCAGGCTCAGCGAACTCAACATGGCGATCGCCGGGTGCCTGCTCCTCTTCGTCATCATCACCGGCAGCACGCTCTTCTTCTTCAACGCCCTCGTCGAGAACGTGGGTGCGTATCTCCAGCGCCTCCCCTTCAACAGCTTCTGGACCGGCACATTCGAGGAAGAAGCGGGCCGCGAATGGCTCGGCTCGTGGACCGTCTTCTACTGGGGCTGGTGGATCGCGTGGAGCCCCTTCGTCGGCATGTTCATCGCCCGCGTCTCGCGGGGACGCACCTTCCGCGAGTTCATCACCGGTGTGCTGCTCGTCCCCACCGCCGTCGGCGTGATCTGGCTCACCGCGTTCGGCAGCAGCGCCCTCCACCAGGTGACCCACCCCGACGCCACCAACGCGCCCCAGGCGACCTATCCCGTTGGCATCACCACTGATGAGGGCCTCACCGACGCCGAGGGCGACGCCGTCGTGGGTCCGAACGGGGGCGCGCTCACCCGCGCCAAGGACGGCTCGCTGCTGGGCCCCGAGGGCCGCCCCCTCGAGGTCCGCCAGACCGAGCAGGGCCCCGAACTCCGCATCGCCGCGACGGGTGAGCCATTCGAGCCCGCGCTCGATCAGATCTACAACGGCAAACTCGCCGCCGACGAGCGCCCGCTCACCGTGCCCGAGTACATCACCGAGCCCGTGCTCAACCAGAGCCGAACGGGCTCGATCGACCGCGTCGCGACGGTGCTCTTCGTGCTGCTCGAATCGTTCCCGCTCAAGGGCGTGACCTGGACCCTTGCGACGCTCTGCATCATCCTCTTCTTCGTGACCTCGTCGGACTCCGCCTCGATGGTCATCGACATCATCGCTTCGGGGGGCAATCCCGACCCCCCCGTCGGCACCCGCCTCTTTTGGGCGATCACCGAGGGCTTCGTCGCCGCCGCCCTGCTGCTGGCCGGCGGGCTCAACGCGCTGCAGACCGCCTCCATCACCGCGGCCCTGCCGTTCTGCGTCGTTCTGATCCTGATGTGCGTCTCGCTCACGACCGCGCTCGTGCGCCACGAGTCGGCCGCGAAGCCGACGGCGCGCGCACAACCGGATTCAGACGCCTGATTCGGCTACCGATGCAGGTCAATCCCGGGCCGGCTTGTCCTCGTGCAGGACGAGGGCTTTCGCGTCCTGCACTCATCACCACGCTACGCAACCACCCGTTCGGGTCATCCACAACAAAATCAACATAGAAACAGACCCGCCCACACGCCCGCGCCGAGTCCGACGAATCGATCGTGTTTAGAATCAAGGTGTTTCGGGCAAGAAGGGAGGACACAATGCCTGCTCGTTCAATCACCCTGATTTCTGTCATCTCGCTCGCAGCCCTGACGAGCTCTGTGGCGGAGGCCGGGGTCATCACCGTCGGCGTCGACGGCATCAACGATGCCGCGTGGCAATGGGATGTCCCGTTCCTCAATCCCGGCGATGTCTGGTCCCGGACATTCGACGCGACGAGCAATGATCAAAGCGCGTTCGTCACGGGCTACATCGAGGCCGGGGTCAGCGCCAACGGGCGTCAGGCCTGGCTGAATGTCACCGACTTCGAGATGGGTTCTACCCGCGCGATGGAACTCGGATTCGTATTCAACGCGAACATCGATTTCGGCACACTCTTCTCAGGGTGGGCCAACCCAACACAGTTCTTTGATGCCGACCAGGCCCTCAACTCGCACAACGCCCGGATCACCTGGTCGAAGGGCGCGAACTGGGACGGCAAGGTGCTCCCGCCGCTCGCCGGGTTCTTCGAGCTCGACGATCTGCAGAGCCGTCTTTCGGACAACAGCGGACGGTTTGATTTCTTTACCAGCCCGATCAATCTGCGCAGCGAGACACGCGTCACGCTCCTGTCGGGCGGACTCGGCGACGCCGTGCTTCTGCCGGACAGCGCGTACGACTTCTTTGAGATCCCGGGACCGGGGACGATCCTCGTCCTGGCCGGGGTGATCGCCACGAAGCGTCGCCGCTGAGGCAGATCAGTCCCGAGCCGGCTCGCCCTCACGCGGGATCAGATCCAACTGCCGGTACTTCTCGAGGTACTTGTCGCGCAGTTCGGTCTGCTTGCTCCGAAGTTCGACGCGCTTGCCGTCGATGAACGCGAACGCGACGTTGCTGGTAATCTCGAGCACGTCGCCCGTCGTCACGATCAGCGTCGCGCTCTTGCCGGTCTCGAGTGATCCGTAGCGGTCATCCACGCCCAGGATCTCCGCCGGCGCAAGCGTGATCGCGCGCACGGCCTCGTGAGCGTCCAGCCCGTACCGCGTTGCCATCGCTGCCTCGTAGGGCAGGTTGCGCACGTTCCCGTCCCGGTCCGCCCCGCTGATGCAGAACTTCACACCCGCCTCGTGCAGGCGGG
>DDFO01000029.1:49621-58424 GCA_002337215.1 Phycisphaerales bacterium UBA1926
CCGCCAGTGTGTACGCGTCGTCGTGCGGCGAATCCGCACGCTTGGGGAACCGGTACACCCCGTCGATGATCACCGGCACATCGTGCTCAATGAGCAGCCCCGCGCACAGAGGCGCATCACGCCCACCCACGATCGCCATCGGGATGCCGCGCTTCGCGACGAAACTCACCGCGCTGACGATCTGGTCGTAGTCGTTCGCCGCGACGAGCAGCCGAGGCCCGCCTTCCTCGGCATATTCCCCGCCCAGGTACGGCCGCATCGCCTCGAGCCGGAGATCGGAGGGGTGCGCCGCGCCGGACGTCTTCACGTCCGCATAGGCCGATGCGTTGTCGAAGTAATCGCGGATCCCGTCGAGCGCCCGTTCGACGCGCTTCACCGCGTCGCCCTCGGGGCTCGTCCGCCACATTCCGGGGTTCGCACGCACGCCCGGCCAGTTGATGACCATCCCCGCGTCGCCCCGCACGGTCATGTCTTCCCAGGTCCATCCGTCGAGCCGCATCACGCTCGCGCGTCCCGAGATCCGTCCCCCGCGCGGCATGACACCCGCGAGCATGATCCCGTTGAGCCGGGCAACCGGGAGGAGCGTCGAGTCCGGGTTCACCGCGACACCGGCCCGCACCTCGGGGTTGAACGACCCGATCTCGTTGCTGTCGTTGGTCGCGCGCACCGACGAGGTCTCGGTCAATCCCAACTGGGTGTGCGCCGCGAACAGGCCGGGGTAAACGTGATGCCCGCCGACATCGATGATGTCGGTGTCGGGGCTCAGCAAGATCCGCTGCATGATCTCGGCGTCGGCGATCGTCGTGATCGTTCCATCGCGGAACCCGACCACGCCGTTCTCGATCGTCTCGCCGCTCACGGTGTGCACCGTCCCCCCGGTGAGCATGACGCCGCCTTCCTGCGGCGGCGCGGAGGGGAGGAGGTCCTGGGCGCCCGCGATCGAAACCGCGAGGCACGCCATCGAGGACGCCGCCGTGCGCACAATCGTGTTCATGGTCTTCATCGATGAACTCCGCATCAGTTGCTCCCCGTCCCGGCCTCGGTCCCGTAGAGATTCTCGTAATACACCGCGTGGTTCACGATCCCGCAGCCGCAATCGCCGGGGCGCATGTCATCGGGGTGGAACCCCGCGCGGACCCAGTCCATCAATACGCCGCGCCGGTTGCCGACCGAACCATCGAGGACGTACTGCTCGGGCGGGGAATCGACCATCGGCGCGGCCTCGGAGTCCTCCGACGGGCCCTCGCCCTCATCGCCCCCGCTTTTCTTCTTGGGGCTCGCAATGATCTTCTGGATGAGCCGCTGCCGCTCGGCCGCGATGTTCGCCCGCGCGATCCGGTCCTGCTCGATCGAGTAGTACTCACGCCCATCGACGTACACCCGCTCGGCCCGCGCCCTCGTCGAGAGCGGGTGATCGGTCCACACCACGAAGTCCGCGTCGAGCGATTCCTCGAGCCGGCCCGTCGACCCCGCGCCGATCTGGATCGCGGGATTGCTGGTCACGAACTTGATCGCGTCGTCGGCCGTGAGCGGCGAACCGGGCCGGGCGTACTTGAGCACCTTCGCCGCCTCGGTATTCATACGCCGAGCCAGCTCGTCGGAATCGGAGTTGTAACTGGTCATCACGCCGGCCTCGGTCTGCAACGGACCCGCGAACGGGATCGCGTCCATCACCTCGACCTTGTACATCCACCAGTCGCTGAACAGGCTCGCGCCGATCGCGTTCTTCTGCACCGCCTCGGCCACCTTGTAGACCTCGAGGCCGTGCTGGAAGGTGCCGATCTGGAACCCGAAATCTTCGGCGACCTTGCAGAGCATCAGGATCTCGTCCTGGCGGTAGGAGTGGCAGTGGATGAGGCGGTCGCCCGCGAGGATCTCGGCGAGCGCCTCGAGTTCGAGGTCGCGGCGGACCTCGCCCTGTTCACGCTTCGCGGCGTACTCCCGCGCCGCCTCGAACCGATCGCGGATCACCGTCTCCACGCCGAGTCGAGTCTGCGGGTACCGCGTCCGCTCGCTGTCGCGCAGGCTCCAGTTGCTCTGCTTCACGTTCTCGCCCAGCGCGAACTTGATGCCGGGGCGGGCACCCTCCAGCCGCATGTCGCTCGGCCTCTTGACGCCCCACCGCACTTTGTGCAGCGCGTTCTGCCCACCGATCGGGTTGGCCGACCCGTGCAGGCTGTTGACCGTCGTCACACCCATCGCGAGCTGGCGGTACCAGTTGATCGCGCTGGGATCGAGCGAATCGCCGATGCGGACCTCCGCCGTCACGGCCTGACCCGCTTCGTTGACGCCGAACCGGAACAGACTCGTGTGGCTGTGGGCATCGATCAGCCCCGGCGTGATGTGCTTGCCGCTGACGTCGAGGACGACGATCTCTTCGTTGCTCCCGTCGAGCATCCACTCGGGGGCAGGCCCCGGCTCGACCCGCAGGATCCGGCCCTGGCGGATGAACAGCCAGCCCGTCTCGAACGTGCCGCGGTCGGTCGCCGTCCAGATCGTCGCGTTGGTCAGCAGCAGCGTCTCGGGCACCGGCTCGTACCGCTTCGCGTAGGGCCCGAACGGGTAGCCGGGCAGCGGCGGGGTTTCCTTGATCGCCCCCTCCGTGTCGGCCTTTTTGTCATCCTTGTCGCTCTTGCCCTCGTCGGCGTCCGCGACATCCCCCGTCCGCCGCGCCGACCAGCCGAAGGTCGAGTCGTCGGACGCGACCCCCGTCCCGATCATCAACCCGTCGCCCGCGAGCACACCCGAGACGATGTAGGTCACCTGCTCGTCGTCGTCGTCGTCCATCAGGAACGAGATCCGGTCGCCCTCGATGTGCACCGTGCGGGCGTCCGACGAGTGGGCCTCCGCCACCTCCCCGTCCGCGGCCTCCGGGTCCCACGACTCCGACGCGACGATCTTGGGCTTGCCCTTGCTCGAACCGGTCCCGGTGATCTCGAGGCGCATCTCGAACACAGGCTCCGCCTCGTCGCCCACCCACATGCGCCACGCGCCGTCGAACGACGGACCCGCCCGGTCGGCCAGCCGATGACGAACGCCATCGATCCAGACATCGTGCATCACGCTGTCATCCACGCCCAATTCGAACAGAGGCCCGCTGCTGACAATCAGGTTCGCCCGCTTGCCCGCCTCGATCGTCCCGAGCTGATCGCTCAACCCCGCGATCGACGCGGCGTTGGTCGTGAGCATCGCGAGCGCGTCGTCGGCGCTCAGGCCGTGCTCGATCGCCGAGCGGAGTTCTTTGTGGAACTTGCGGCCCTTGGGCAGCCGGCTCGCGGTCAGCGCGATCTCGGCGGCGTCGTCCCCCCGGCCCATCTTCTCGACCAGCCGGCGCGGGTTCGTCGGCGCCTGCTCCCAGGACATCATCGTCTCGAGCTCGACCGCGTCGGCCTTGCCCACGCTGCTCACATCGGGCTCGGCAGGGAACCGCAGCGGGAGGATGATCGGCCGACCGATCTCCGCGATCCCGTCGAGCCACTTGAACTCCATCCCGTTGCCCACGACCACCACCGGGCGGTTGAACTCCGTCGCGATGTCGTCTGCGAGGAAGTGCTCGAGCTCGTGATCGAGCGCGAACACGAGCGGCGTCGAGGCATCCTCGAGCGGGGTCAACGCGTTGCGGGGGTGGCTCCCGTCGAGCGTGGGCTCCCAGGCGGCCTGCCAATCCGCGTCGATCAGGGTCTGCCGCATCAGCGCCACCGCGCCGGGCGTGCTCGTGGGATAGCTCCGCGTCGTCCACCCGCTCGACTGGAAATCGAGCGCGTGGTAGACATCGTCCTTGTACACATCCGTGCGCGAGAGGCTCGCGTCGCCGGGCTTATCCGCCAGGCTCACGGCCGCGCCGCTGCCGGCGAACACGCCCCCGCTCGGCACGATGACCGCCGCGCCGAAGCCCATCTTCCGGTGCCCCTCCATCGCGCTGGATGAGAGCCCGTCGCCGTCGAGCGCCGAACGCTGGGGCGTGACGTTTGCGTTCCAGTGCGACCCGGCCTTGCCGGAATCGGGCCTCGGCGCGTCAACCTCGACATACGGATCGATGAACGCCGCGTAGATGTGCTCGCCGGCAAGGTCGTGGACCTGCGCCCCTTCCGGGAGTTTGATGCTCGCCCGCGCGGTGCTGGTCGCGCTGACGATCATCCCGTCCCGGATCTGGACCATCCCCTTCCACGCCACGCCCGGCTCGGGGTGCACCGTCGCGTTGATGAACACGTGGTGCGTCGGGTCCGCCTGCTTCATCCCGTTGGGACGGTCCGCGAGCACCGAGTCGCTCGTCGGCTGGGCTGACCCAGTCGAGGCGCTCAGCGCAACAAAAGCAGCGGACACCGAGAGGAGAACACACGACGCGGCGGCCGACCGGCCCGGAAACTGAGAAATTGGCATGCCAACAGCATAGAGAGCCGAAGCCCGCCCGGCGAATCTCCCCGATCTCCACACCCCCACCGCCTACGCTTTCCGTAGGCCCGAGCCGGGCCCGTTCAATGCACGCCAGGGCCTTGCATCAGGCCAAGACTCGACGGAGATCCACGCGTTATGGCACAGCTCATCGAAGGCAACGCCGTCATCGGCCAATCGGGCGGCCCGACCGCCGTCATCAACCAGTCCCTCGTCGGCGTCGTCGAGGGCCTGCTCGCCGAGGGGGCGGGCCATTTCGGCAATCCGGTCAAGCGCGTGCTCGGCATGCGGCACGGCGTCACGGGGCTGACCAAGGGCCAGCTCGTCGATCTCTCCGACAAATCCCAGGCCGAGCTCGATGCCGTCGCCCGAGCGCCCTCCGCCGCCCTCGGCTCCACCCGCGACAAACCCGACGCGGCGTACTGCGAACGCATCTTCCACGCGTGCGAGAAGAACGACATCCGCTACTTCTTCTATATCGGTGGCAACGACTCATCCGACACCTGCCGCATCGTCAACGAGCTCGCCAACGAGTCGGGCTACGAGCTCCGCTGCTTCCACGTGCCCAAGACCGTCGATAACGACCTGCCCATCAACGACCACACGCCCGGCTTCCCCAGCGCCGCGCGCTTCGTCGCCACCGCCTTCCGCGCCGACAACCTCGACAACGCCTCCATCCCCGGGATCAAGATCAACGTCGTCATGGGACGTCACGCCGGATTCTTGACCGCCGCCGCGGGCCTCGCCCGCGACCCCAACGGCGACCCGGACGACGGGCCCCACCTGATCTGCGTCCCCGAGGTCGCGTTCGATCTCGACAAATTCGCCGAGAAGGTCGCCGAGACGTACGAGCGGCTGGGGCGCTGCCAGATCGCCGTCTCCGAGGGCATCCAGGACCGCGACGGAAACTCGATCGGCGCCATGCTCATCCAGGGCGAGGCCGATGCGCACGGGAACGCCCAGCTTTCAGGCTCAGGCGCCCTGGGCGACCAGCTCGCCAACATCCTGAAAGAACGCCTCAAGCCCGCCAGCGGCAAGGCCCCCCGTGTGCGAGCCGACACGCTCGGGTACCTCCAACGCTGCTGGCCCGACGCGAGCCCCATCGATCAGGACGAGGCCCGCCGTGCCGGCAAGTACGCCGCCAAGATCGCGCTCTCTGGCGACCTGGACGGCTCGGTCGCCATCCTCCGCACCGGCAAGGGCTACGACGGCGAACCCTACCGCTCCGAGCTCGACCGCATCTTCCTCCACGATGTCGCCGCGAAGACCAAGCACATGGACCCGGAGTTCATGCACGGGGAATTCGAGATCTCCCAGAAATTCCGCGACTACTGCACGCCGCTGGTGGGCGAACTACCCACTTTCGGCCGCCTCTGAGACGATCACGCCCGCTCGCGACAACCACATCCCCCAACCGCAACAATCCCCTCGCTTGCGCGAGGGGTTTTTATTCCGTGGTCGACTCGGCCATCGACGCGACCAAGTCCGCGACCGCCATCGCCTTCCGCGCGCTGTACCCCTCGTCGTCGAACCACACGACCGTGCCATCCGCATCGAGCACCACCACCCGCGCCAGCCGGCCGTTCTCGTTGCCCGTCATCTCGACGACCGGCTCGGCCGCGCCGCCGTACAGCGTGACCACCGACGCCCAGTCCTCCCGCGGGATGCCGGACCGCATCCCGTCGTCGATCCACCCGCTCGCCATCGTGGGCACGAGCCCCGGGATCGTCGGCACCTCGAGCAGATGTGCGTCGATTCCCTGCGCGCCGCCGATCCCGATCCCCGCCTGCAGCAGCCCCATCAGCCAGCGGTCGATGTCAAACTGTGTCTTCTGCTTGTAGCCGATCAGCAGCACCGCGGGCTTGCCCGCCAGCGACTCGGGGAGCCTCGTCTCGATCTTCTCGAGCGATTCCCCATCAACGCTCGGGAACGCCTCCCCCACCGGGTCGCGGTTGGGGTAGGTCGTCGAGCACCCATTGAGGCCCGCCAACGCCCCGATGCCCGCTGCGGCGAGCCCGAGGCCCATTGCCCGACCGGACACGAATCGACGCCGCGACGACACCATCTTAGACCCCCGTTTCAGGCCGACAGTCTCCCCGCCGGCCTCGTTGCATCGTTCCGAATCCAGACGAGGGCGATTCGCACCGACGCGATGCTCCGATTCGTCGACGTCGCCTGACTCTCGACGGCGGTCACGTCGTCGAAGAACCCTGGCTCCGTCTGGTCGTCCTTCTTTTTGAGGCAGCAGTTCACGTTCTGCGCGTGGTTCCCACCTGTTCGTAAACCCCTGTTCCGCTCCATGAACGCACTCTGCCACGCGAGAGATCACGGTGCGAATGGGGCGACAAGGAACGGTGCCATCGCAATAAAAGAGGATCAATTTATCCTAAAATGCGCCGCAGGCTGGTGTAGGAATTCTCGCCTGAAATGAGGTCGGTGACATGGTGTTGCCGCGTTCGCCAGGCTGTCAGAGGCTGATGAGCAGCCTCGGAGTACGGACGGGATCAGCCATGCGGACTCAAACTGGAATTTGCCTCCTGCTGGTCGCAGGAGCAAGTGTTGCGGCGTCGGACTCTTTCAACTACCCCGATTTTTCGGATTCTCCCGCCAGCATCAGTCTTGTCGCTGATGCCAGTTTCAGTGGAGGTGTGATTCGCTTGGCACCCGCTGTCTTCGGACAACATGGCGCCGCGTGGCACCGAGACCCCGTCCTTCTAGAGGACGGATTCGAAACGGTCTTCACCTACCGAGCCGCACCGGGGCCGGATGGTCTCGCATTCGCCATACAACGTATTTCAGATATTGCCGACGGCGGCGGGGGGGGCTGGCTCGGGTACGGCGGGCTCGTTGAAGCCCTCGCGGTCGAGTTCGATACCTTCAACAATGGGAGCCACTTCGGAATCCTTGATCCCAACGCAAATCATGTCGCGGTGATCTCCCACGGCCACCTCAGGAGCGAGGCTTCTCACAGCTATTCGCTCGGTCAGACCACCCCTCCCTTCAATATCGATGACGGTGTGACGAGAGAGATCCGCATCCGATACATCCCGGGCTCGATGAGCCTCTTCCTTGAAAACTCGGAAACACCGTTCCTCCAAGTCGAAGTTGATCTCACGAATATCGACGGGGACTCGATTCTCGACGACAACGGCCGGGCGTGGATCGGGTTCACAGCCGCGACCGGGAATCAGTTCTCTGATCACGACCTCGTGTCTTGGACATTCGCCGCAACGCAACAGCCGTGCAGCGACGCCGACTTTTCTGAACCGTTCGGTGTTCTTGATCTCCTGGACATCAGCGCCTTCACCTCAGGCTTCCTCGCGATGGACGCGATCGCCGACCTCAACACCGACGGCCTATTCGATCTGGATGACATCACACAGTTCGTGACTTCCTTCCTCTCCGGCTGCGGATGAATCACTGGATCATCGTGCTCTCAACGGTGAGCACGGCGAGATCGACTGCCTCCGAATTCGGGTGCTGATCGCAGGCCGTGAGCTGCAGGACGGCATTGTGCTCGGTACCATCACCCGATGTACGAGATCACCGTCGACCGTGAGTTCTGCGCCGCCCACGCCCTCCAGATCCAGGGCACCCGCGAGCCACTCCACGGCCACAACTTCCACGTCACCGTCACCGTCGCGGGCGACGAACTCGACAGCGACGGCCTGCTCTGCGACTTCCACACCGTCAACGCCGTCCTCAAGGACGTCTGCCGCCCCTTCGTCAACGCCAACCTCAACGAGACGGCGCCCTTCGACACTGCCAACCCCACCGCGGAACTCATCGCCAAGCACATCGGCGACGAGATGGCGAGCCGACTCGACGAAGCCCTCGCCCCCGCCGCCCGCGTCGCGGCCGTCCGCGTGACAGAGACGACGGGGTGCGCGGCGACCTACAGGCCCGCGCAGTAAAAAACCGGCCCTTCGCAGAGCCGGCTCATACTCATTCTTCTCAAATTAGGTTGTCACCCCACTGCGACCTCAAGCCCGAGCGCCTCCGCCATCGCCCGGCCCATATCGCTGGGCGTCTCCGCCACCACAGCACCCGCGGCCTGCAACGCCTCGATCTTCGAGTCCGCCGTGCCGGTCGCGACACCGCCGGCCCCCGCCGAGATGATCGCGCCCGCGTGCCCCATCCGCTTGCCGGGAGGGGCCGTCCGACCCGCGATGAACCCCGCGACGGGCTTGGTGACATGCTCCTTGATGAACGCCGCCGCGGCCTCCTCGTCGGAGCCCCCGATCTCGCCGATCATCAGGATGCCGTCGGTCTCGGGGTCGTCCTGGAACATCCGCAGGCAATCGATGTGCCCCAGGCCGCGCACCGGGTCGCCCCCGATGCCGATGCAGGTGCTCTGCGCCATGCCCAGTTCGCTCGTCTGGAAGACCGCCTCGTAGGTCAGCGTGCCCGA
>DDFO01000029.1:58486-58689 GCA_002337215.1 Phycisphaerales bacterium UBA1926
GCCTCGTAGGTCAGCGTGCCCGATCGGCTCACGATGCCGACCCGCTTGCCCGTCGTGCACTTGTCCTCGCTCACGTGCGTGTGGATGTAGCCGGGCATGATCCCGATCTTGCACCCGCTGTTGGTGTAGGGGCTGCTCGCCGAATCGCCGTTGCCCGTCTTGGGGCCCGGCGTGATGATCCCGGGGCAGTTCGGGCCGATCAG
>DDFO01000024.1:0-675 GCA_002337215.1 Phycisphaerales bacterium UBA1926
CCGACACCCGTCGGCCCGAGGAAGAGGAACGAGCCGATGGGACGATCAGGATCGCCCAGCCCCGCCCTAGAGCGGCGCACCGCGTCGGACACCGCCCGCAACGCGTCGTCCTGGCCGATCACCCGCTCGCGCAGGTGCGTCTCCATGTTCTGGAGCTTCTCGCGCTCGGTCTCGACCAATCGCGAGACGGGGATGCCCGTCCAGCGGGCGACGATCGCCGCGATCTGCTCGGCGTCAACCTCTTCCTTCACGAGCGTCTCGCCGCCCGCCTTGCGCTCATCGAGGATCCGCTCGGCGGTTGTGATCTTCGCTTCGATGTCGCGGATATCGCCGTACTGGATCTTCGCCGCCGCTTCGAGATCGCCCCGACGCTGCGCCTGATCAAGTTCCGTCCGCTTTGCGTCGAGTTCGTTCTTGAGGGCCTGGACCTCGTCGAGCTCGGCCTTCTCGGCCTCCCACCGCGCGGTGAGCGCACGGTTCGATTCCTGGAGTTCCTCGAGCTCGCGCTCGATCCGCGACGTCTCCTTCTTGGACGCGTCGTCGCTGCCGCCATGATCGCCCATGCGGAGCGCCTCGCGCTCCATCTCGAGCTGCATGATCCGCCGACGCAGCTCGTCGAGCTCCGTGGGCATCGAATCGTTCTCGATGCGGAGTTTCGACGCAGCCTCGTCGATC
>DDFO01000024.1:764-14331 GCA_002337215.1 Phycisphaerales bacterium UBA1926
TCGGGCAGGAACCGGTCGGCGATATACCGATGGCTCAACTGGGCGGCGCTGAGGATCGCGCTGTCGAGGATTCGCACGCCGTGGTGTGCCTCGTAGCGCTCCTTCAACCCACGCAGGATCGCGACCGTCTCCTCGACGTTGGGCTGGTCGACCAGGATGGGCTGGAACCGGCGCTCGAACGCGGGGTCCTTCTCGATGTGCTTGCGGTACTCGTCGAGCGTGGTCGCGCCGATGCAGCGGAGCTCGCCCCGCGCCAGCGCTGGCTTGAGCAGGTTGCCGGCGCTCACGGCGCCCTCCGCGGCGCCCGCACCGATGACGGTGTGCAGCTCATCGATGAACATGATGATCTTGCCGTCGCTCGCGGTGACTTCCTTCAGGACGCTCTTGAGGCGTTCCTCGAACTCGCCCCGGTACTTCGCGCCCGCGAGCAGCTGCCCGACATCGAGCGCCATGATCCGCTTGTCGCGCATCCCGTCCGGGCAGTCGCCCTGGACGATCCGCAGCGATAGGCCCTCGGCGATCGCAGTCTTGCCCACGCCGGGCTCACCGATCAACACGGGGTTGTTCTTCGTCCGCCGGCTGAGCACCTGCATGCACCGGCGGATCTCCTCGTCGCGCCCGATGACCGGATCCAGCTTGCCCTGCTGGGCCTTCTCGGTCAGGTCGATCGCGTACTTCTTGAGCGCCTCGTACTGCGTCTCGGAGTCCTGATCGGTGACGTGCTCAACGCCCGAGGCCTTGCGCAACTGCGCGATCGCATCGGCCACGAGCTTCCGCGTGACGCCGAAGGTCGAGAGGAGTTCCTTGGCGGGCCCCCCCACCTCCGCGAGCGCGAGCAGCAGGTGCTCGGTCGAGACGTAGCTATCGCCGAGCTGCTTGGACTCCGCGTCCGCCTTCGTCATGATCTCGAGCAGCGCCCGCCCGCCGGACCCCGCGCCGCTGCTGGTGGTGGGCAGCCTGCCCAGCTCGCTGTCGACAACGCCCGCGATCTGGTCGGCCTTCGCGCCCGTCTTCTCGATGACGCTCCAAACGGGTCCGGATTTCTCGCTCAGGAGCGATGCGAGAACGTGGAGCCCGGTGACTTCCGGGTTCTGCCTGCCGACGGCGTCCGCCTGGGCGGCCGCGAGCGTCTGCTGGGCGATGGTGGTGAATCGATCGGTGTGCATGATGAACCTCCTCGGCCTCCCCTCGCGTTCCGGAGGGGATACCGAACAGACCTCATTGCAAGCCGCGCGCCCGACCGATTCACGGCTCTGAACCGCCTTCAGGAGCTCAAAACGCGATATATGTCAGCAGGCAACTGCCGTTCTGGCGTTCAATCTGCCAGTGTGGGTCACATGCGCACAAACCGTCGTTTACAGGGAGAATCGAGGTTTCAGGCGGTCACATCGAGCTGGCGCCCGGTCTCGCTTGGTACCGGCTGGGCACTGATCCGCCCCCGGCCCGCGGACAGATCCGAGCTCGGGGTGATCTGCAGGCCCGATGAACGCCCCGAAGCCCGGGCCTGGGCCCCCACCGCCGCCGAGTCTTCGATCATCTGCACCGCGGCCTGACCCTCGGCTTCCGCAGCGTCGAGCGTCTTGCGCGCAACCGCGACCCCGACTTGGTTCCGAAGATCGGCCGAGAACGTGGAACTGAACGCGCTGGACAGGGCAGAAAGCATCGCCGCAGACATCGTCCGCCCGAAGACTCGACTTCAGCGTGAACCACAATATCTGCATTATTCAGAGGTTACGGCTGCTCGACATCCCGGCGTCCGCGTTCGAAACGGTCAGGCCGAACCCCAATTCGAGGTGGGTGCCACCGACCGGATCCCCGCCTTCCACTCGGAGGAGGCTTGGCGTTCGCCCGGTAATTCGGGAGGCTCCCGTGAGGTCAGAAAGGTTCAAACATTCACCGTTCGGACGCGGACGCCAGGATGTCGAGCCACTGTGCGCAGTCTACCTCGCACGGATCCGCTTTCCGCGCGACTTCCTGCGAAGACACGCGATTATCATGTCGGCCCGATCCCCCGCCCGGCGTGAACGCGGGCCACACGATCTGAGATCGGTTTTTTTCTGACCCACCGCGGCACCCAGGGCGGGGGATGCTGGTATCCTCCCCGGCGTCGTGCGGTGCTCGGGCCCGACCAGGGGAGGTGGATCCGAGGCCGTGCGGGTGGTTCTGGAAGGATCACCCGCAAGCGACGCCCTCGTGGTGCGGGGTGGGATGGCCCCAGAACCAGGCCGCTGAAGCACGCTCTCCGGCGCGGCCACGATAGGAGTCCAGCATGCAGTTCCGTTCGAACCGTACTCGTTTCCTCGTCGCCGCTCTCGGCGTTGCAGGCGTCTCCGTCGCAGCGCTCTCGGGCTGCTCGAAGACCGGCATCGCGGCGCTGCGCGCCGATCCGACACCCGAACTGCTCACTTCGGTCGAGTCGCCGACCGAGTCCGCCAACTCGTACGCGATCCAGAAGAACCTGAACCTTCGCATGATGCTCGACGACGCCGCCCGCGTGATCTATATCGATCGCCCGAGCCGACTCAACCCGGCCCCGATCCCGGATTGATCATCGCGACCGGCGAGGCCCTCACAGCCAAAACCATTCAATCCGGCGGGCCGTGATCCTGACACGCCCGCTGGAACTTCCCGGCAATCACACCAGCGGTGTGATTTCGGGGATGCGGTACCAAAGCACGGCGGATCCCGGCTTCCGAAATAGGAAAGCGGGAACCGCCGTGTGTTCTGTAATCCCTGCACCAAACCGAGACGAGCCGTCCCGCCGCCTGATCCCCGAGGGCATCGCCCCGGGAATCAACGGCCGAACATTCGTCACTTCGTCGTGTACTGGCCGCGCGAGACCTTGCGGAACCGCGGATCCTTGATGAGCGTCTGGTTCACGATGGTGCGGAAGCTCGACGACGTGGTCTGGTAGCCGGCCCGCTGGACCTCTTCGGCCGCCTCGGTCACCGACATCGTCGTGTTCTTCAGCAGGTTGACCAGCGCCTCGCTGAGGCTCGAGTCGTTCCGGGGACGACGGCGCGGCTGACCGCCCGCCGTGACACCGAATGCCCCGGCGCCGCCGAGCGACTGGATCTCATCCTCGACGTCGCGGACCTGGGTGAGCAGGCGATCCCTCTTGCTGACAAGACGCTTCATGTCCCGCTCACGGCGACGCATCTCGCGCTGGAGTTCATCGAACGAGAGATTGTCGAGCGATGATCCGGAAGGCTTGCTCGCCTTGGTTTTCTTGGAAGTTTTCTTTGTTGATTTCTTCTTCGCCATTATGGCCACCTTTTTGTGACGATTCACCGGACCAAACACCGTACAATCAATAGGTTCCGGCTTCCCTACGCTCGCGAGTCTAGGCGCAACGGTGTGTTCGATCCGATTTCGTCGCAATCTATGGAGAAGATGCTCTGATATCTGAACAAAAATGAGAGTGCCGAATCTGTGTCTTTCTAGTTTAGGTGCCCCGATCTATCTAGTCAGAACTACCCGGGTCGAAACCGATCCGAGACATCAGGTCATCGAAGTGATCCAGGTCGAAGAAGCGGAGCTGGATCGCGCCTTTCCCGGAACGATCGACGCGCAGCGAGACCTTTGTGCCCAGGTGTTCGCCGAGTCTCTTCTCGAGTGCGCGGGTCTCCACATCGCCCATGCCGTCATCCACCGTGCCGTTCCGCGTGGCTGTGCCCGGGGTCTCGCCGCGCTGCTTGAGCCGGCGCGCTTCCTCTTCAAGCCGGCGGACGCTCCATCCCTCCCGGCTCGCACGCGTCGCGGTCTCCACCCGCGCCGGTCCCTCGGGAAGCGACAGGAGCGCCTTGCCGTGCCCCAGTCCGAGCAGGCCCGTTGCGAGCATGTCACGGACCGGCGCCTCAAGCTCGGCGAGCCGAAGAAGGTTCGAGACCGACGAACGGTCGAGACCGACCCGCTCGGCGACAACCGACTGGCTGAATCCGAACGTGTCAATGAGCCGCCTGATCGCGTCCGCCCGCTCGATGGGATTCAGATCCTCCCGCTGCAGATTCTCGATGAGCGCCGTCTCCGCGGCGGACTGCTCGTCGATGTCCACGACCAACGCCGGGATGTCCTCGAGCCCGGCAAGCCGTGACGCGCGCCATCGCCGCTCCCCCGCGACGAGCTCATACTCGCCATCGGGGTCTGGGCGGACAGTAATCGGCTGGATCACGCCGACCGAGCGGATGGATGACGCGAGCGACTCGAGCGCCGCATCATCAAAGACCGCGCGAGGCTGGTGCCGCCCGGGCCTGATCGACTCGAGCGGGATGCGCCGGACACCAGGGGTAACATCTTTGCCAGAAAGGTTTTGCGAGCGATCGCGAACATCGGCGGCCGATGGAACGTCCGATAATTTTTGATCAACCAACGCCCCTTGGGGTGCCGATCCGGGCTGTGCGTTGATTGCCTGTGACTCGGGCTCGGGAACAGCGGAAGGCTGAAGAACCGGAGCGGGACGGCTGGTCGCGCCCGCGTCGAGCATCGCGCTCAGTCCCTTGCCCAGTCTCTTCTTTGCCGGCTTTTTCGCCGACTTCTTTGACGGATTCATTCGGCCTCCTTGCCAGTTCAGTGATACACAATCGCAATCGCGTTCGACGCCGCCAATCGTACCGCCATGAACCACCGCGCGCGATCACGCGGCGTCACGACAGACACAGTTCGGTACAGAAAGTCCCGGCAGGGGGGCGTTCCACGTGGAACGGGCGACGGGGACTCACGCCTCGATGAGCGCGATCTCGTCCGGGTCGGCGGTCAGGGCGATCGGCTTGCCGACCTCCGGGACCGAAGTCACGCCACGGCGGCCGTGCACCATCGCGAGAATGTTTCGCTCCCCCACCATCGCTTCGACGTGCGTGGACTCGCCGAGGAAGGTGGTCGCGCTCACGGTGCCATGGAGCGCGTGGGGGTGCTCGGAGCCGACGAGCGACCAGGACTCGGGACGGATCGAGCACCGGACGGGTGAACCCGCGGGGCAATCGGAGTGGGGGAGCGGGAGATTTCCGAAGGGTGTTTCCACGTGGAACCCCCCCGCCTCCACTCCCAGCGTGCCCTCGATGATGTTGGTCTCGCCCAGGAAATCGGCCACGAACTTGTTCTTGGGACGGTAATACGCGTCCGCCGGCGCAGCGATCTGCTCGACACACCCGCTCCGAAGGATCGCCAACCGATCGGCGACGCTCATCGCCTCTTTCTGATCGTGGGTCACATAGACGGTGGTGATGCCGCTGTCCTTGCAGGTCCGGCGGATCTCGTTGCGGAGCTCGCCCCGGAGCTTCGCGTCGAGATTGCTCAACGGTTCATCGAGCAGGAGAACTTCCGGCCTGATCACCAACGCCCTCGCGAGCGCGACGCGCTGCTGTTGACCACCCGAGAGCTGCGTGGGCTTGCGATCGGCATACTGGGTCATCTGCACGGATTCGAGCGCCGCACCAACCTGCTTCTTTTGTTCTGTTTTTGATAGGTTTCGGATCTTGAGGCCGAACGCGACGTTGTCGGCGACCGACATGTGCGGCCAGAGCGCGTACGACTGGAAGACCATCCCGGTGTTCCGCTTGTTGGCGGGCGTAGACGTCACATCGCGATCATTGAAATAGATCGAGCCTTTGGTGGGATCGATGAATCCCGCGATCATGCGGAGCAGCGTTGTTTTCCCGCAGCCCGACGGGCCGAGCAGGAAGAACAGCTCGCCCGGCTCGATCTGCAGGGAGATGTCATCGACGGCGGTGGTGGTGCCGCCGCCGTGCGCTCGGAATGCTTTGGTCAGGTTCTCGATGCGGATCGTGCAGGTCATAGGCCGCAAGCGTATCGGGGCCGCCGGTCAAAGGGGAGGCTCGGCCCATCGGTGAATCGCCCGGACATCCTGAGGGCGAAGCGCACGAACTGGAACCCGAGTGCTGGATCGAGCGGCACGGGTCGGCGATGTTCGCCTTCGCGCGGCTCCGGCTCCCGAGCGCGGACCTCGCAGAAGAGGCGGTGCAAAGGGCGCTCGTCGGGGCGTGGCGCTCCCGGGACTCGTTCGAGGGCCGATCGAGCGAGCAGACCTGGCTCATCGGGATTCTTCGGTACAAAGTCCTCGATCTGCTCCGCGAGCGAGCCCGCCGTGCTGGTCATCACGCCATTGAGCAGTGGGGCGGCGGAGACGAGCCCGCCGGGATCGACCGCCAGGCCGGCGACCACACGACGTGCGACGCGGATGCCACACGGCGAGCGATCGAGGATGCGTTGCAGACGCTCCCCGAACCCATGCGAACAGCGCTCGTGCTCCGCGAGATCGATGGGCTTCCGGGCAAAAATGTCTGTGAGATTCTGGATGTATCCGAGACGAATCTGTGGACGATGATCCACCGGGCGAAGTCTCGCCTCAGAGAACTGTTATCGGATCACGCCAGCCGGGAGCGGGACGGGCCCGGCTGATCCCGCCCACACAGGGTGTGTTTGGCAGTGTGTTTACGTGTAAGGTGCTTCCGACGATGTGGTTGCGATCGATCTGGTACATCCTGACGCTGCGGTGCGACGAAGCCGACCGGCTCCGCGCGGTCGCGCGCCCGGGTGAACTGGAACGGCATCAGGTGATCGCCGAGCGGATCCACCGGAGTTTGTGCGCCGGGTGCCGGCGGGCGTCCCGGGAGCTCGAGGCGATCGACCAGGGGCTCCGTGACCTGCGGGGCGACGAGGCACGAACGCACCCGGAGTGGGACGCCGGGCGGCGCGATCGGCTCGAGGCATCCCTCTTCGATGAGATCGCCTCGGAGAGGCCGCCCGGCGAGCGCGGCTAGTTGTCGCCCACCGGTGGTGGACGCCCGCTTCTTCGATTCTTTTCATGATCGCTGCAAGGTCCGGCGGGCCCTGGCGGACTCACTCTCGCCTCCCGCGTGCGGGGGCAGGAGCGAGACACAACCAAAGGGATCAAAGACATGAAGACGAATTCAGTGAGCGTCGGCGCGATCGTTCTGTCCATGATGAGCGGGGCGGCGGCCGCGGGCAACGCAGACCTGTCGGTCACCATCGAGAACATGGGGCCCGCGGGCGGGTTCAGTTTCACCCCGCTCTGGCTCGCCGCCCACGACGGCGGGTTCGACGCGTTCGACGCGGGATCCGCGGGCGGCCCGGGCATCACCGCGATCGCCGAGGGGGGCGACACGAGCGTGATCTCCGCGACTTTCGCGGGCTCGGGTGTCGACGCAACGATCGCCCAGACCACCGGCGCCCCGGTCTTCAGCCCGGGCGAATCGCAGTCCGCGGTCTTCAACGTGGGCGACGCGAGCGTGAATCGTTACCTCTCCTTCGCCTCGATGGTCGTGCCGAGCAACGACCTGTTCTTCGGTAACGACGACGCGATGGCGTACGAGGTCTTCGACGCTGCGGGGAACTTCAACGGCCCGTTCGAGATCCTGATCTTCGGGGGCGACGTCTACGACAACGGGAGCGAGATCAACGACGCGGCCGGCGGCGCGGCCTTCAGCGCGCTGGGCGGCTCGGGCGTCAGCGAGGGCGGCGTGATCACGCGGTTCTTCGACGGCGCCGGCGCTCAGGCCTACCTCGCGTCGTTCCTGGGGACCGAGACCGCGGACGGGAACACGATCGGCGCAGGCTTCGACGAAAGCACGCTGATCGCCAGGATCACCGTTGTTCCCGCGCCCGCCGGGTTCGGTCTGCTGGCGCTGGGCGGGGTCGTGGCGGCCCGCCGGCGTCGCTGATCGATCCCTCATCACACCGCCTGATCCCGCTCACACGGGTGTTCCCTCTCAGGCGTTCCCGCCCCGCGCTGCGGCCCCGATGCTTTGGGGGTCGCGGGCGGGGTGTTTTTGATTCAACGCCGGCGATCATGCCGGTCCACGCCAGCGGCGCGGTACAGTCGCACCATGCACCCAGACGCGAGGCTGCACAACCTGCGTGAGCGCCGGAACCGGTCGGCCCCGGACCGCTCGATCGCCGACCCGATCGCCAGGTTGCGCGCACAGTTCGAGCGGCAGATCCGCGACGGCGGTGATATCTCGGCGGCGTGGGACCGCGTCGTTCCCGAACGGCTGCGCGGCCGCGCGGCGGTGGTGGGGTGCAAGAGCGGTGTGCTGACGATCCGCTGCCGGTCGGCCTCGGACCGCTACACGCTCGACCGCTGGCTGCGCGGCGGCGGCGAGCAGGCCGTGCGCGACGCGGCACGGGCCGCGGTGAAACGCGTGAAACTCGTGCTGCGGTAGCGCGTGGCCCGGGGGCCGGTCGGCCTTCAGGGGCATCCCGCGGTGAACGCGGCGACGAACAGCCCGATGTCGGCGAGGTCGAGGATGGTGTCCCCGTTGATGTCGACGAGCGGGTTGCCGCCCGTGAAGCCGCTGGTGAAGACACCGATGTCGGCGAGGTCGAGCACGCCGAACGGCTGGGCGAAGTCGGCGACGTTGCAGCGGAGCGTGCGCGCGAACACGCGCGTGGGCCCATACACGATCTCGCACGGGTATCCCAGGATCCCCTCGCTCGCGAACGTTCCCGTGATCGTCCCGCCCGAAGTCGTCACGAGGTCGTACTCGGTGCCGCCCGGCGGGAGGGGTACGCCCTGGGCGAAGGCGAGGTTGAGCGCGCCGTCGAGCGCGACGTCGCCCGTCGCGGCGATGCGATTGTGTCCGGTTTCGGTGATGACGAACCGGGCCGATGAGGCGGGGCCACAATCGAGTGTGCCGTCGATCTCCAGCAGGTTCTCGTCGATGCGGCTCGGGTCGGGAAGCAGTGCCCCATTGTTGATCAGCGGCGCAAGCAGGCGCGCAAATCCGGTCATGGTCCCGTTGTTGACGATCTCTCCTTCCGGCGCATCGATGCGGACGAACCGCATCATGAAGTCGGCGTTGTTGACGAGGCCTTGCGGAGAAAATGTGCGCAGGGCGATCTGGCCAAACGAGTCGTAGAAGCTGTCGGTCAGATCGATCGTGCCCTCGTTGACGATCCGCCCCGAGACCCAGAGTTCATCGTCGAACCGATCGATGGTGCCGTTGTTGGTCAGGTTCATGGCGAAGAGCGTGCCGACGGAGCGTGTGCTCGCGTCGAGCTCGCCGTTGTTGATGAAGTTGCCGATAAGGCGTGTGTTGAAGGGCGGACCCAGGAGGGGGCCCGAGAGCTTTGCCTGCCCGCCACCGAAGCTGAAGCGGCCGTTGTTGACGATCTCGGAAGCGCGCACATCGGCCTGCTGGATCCAGAAAGTCCGCGCGTCCGCTTCGATGGTGACCGACTGACTCACCAGCACACCGCCCTGCATCGAGTACTCGGTATCGGAGAACCCCGTGTCAGCGTCGGGGCGGACGACGACATTGTCGGCGAAGACGATGCCGCCGTTCTGCGTGAAGCCGGAGCCCTGCACGACGGGGTTGTTGCTGATCTCCAGCAGCGCGGTGTCGATGGTGCCGTCGTCGAGCACCCATGTCCCCCGGCCTTGGTTCCCAATAGTGATCGCGTCCGCGGTGACGGTCCCCGCTGACATATCGACGGATCCCTGCGTGCCCGCCGCGTCACCAACGCGGATCACACTCGCGTCGACTGAGCCCCCCGCGATGGTGAAAAACCCCGCCGCGCTCGTCGCCTCGGCGATCAGCAGGCTGCCGGTGATGAACGACCCGCCGTTGATCTCGAGCGATCCTGTGCTCCCGATTGCGACGGGTGCGGCACCGACGGCGGTGGTGTTCGTGATGCTCAGTTGGCCCGAACCCAGCGTCGCGGTGCCGAGCCCGCCCAGCCCGATGTTCATGTTGATCGCGCTGAAAAAGCCGCCATCAACGATGAGCTCGCCATCGGTGCCCGCGTCCTGAGCGATATCGACCCGCCCCGCGTTGAGCGAGCCTCCGGTGACGAGCACACGCCCGAAGCCCGGCTCCTCACCCACGGTCTCCTCGAAGTCGCCGATGGTGAGCCTCCCGGCGATCTCAAGATCGCCTCCGGTCCCGACATTGAGCTGAGGGCGGAGCGCCCCCGATTCGCCTGCGAAGCCGACGGTGCAGTCGCCGACGGTCGCGGCGCCGCCGAAGAACTGCGCGAAGCCGCGTCCGCCTAGGCCGACCGTGAACTCATTGATATCAAGCGTGCCGTCGGTCATGACGAGGTCGGCCGGCCCGCCCGGCGAACCGAGGTTGGAATCAACAGAGAGAATGACATCGTCGAAGTTGGCAGACCCGCCCCGGATATCGACAAGGCCCGAGCCGTTGCTGAAACCCACGAGTAGATCACACTGGGTGACGATGGGGCCGACCGAGCCGGTCCCGGAGATTTCGAGCAGACCCTCGCCGCCGAACTCGCCGACATAGATGGTGTTCGCGTTGAGGCTGCCGCCACTGACTTTCAGATCGTTGCGGACCGTCCCGTTGCCGACGCGGATCGTCTCGCAACGCAGGAGGCCCGCCGATTGGCTGAGTAGTGTTCGGCCCTGGCCCGACCCGGTGCCCGCGAGGATCGTGATCGACTGAATCGGCAGACCCAACTGGCCGTCGAACAGGCAGGTCGAGCGGGTCGTCATGCGGACAACGTCGTCGTTCTGGGGAATCCCCCCGCCGACCGGGCCGCCTTCGGTGAGCGACCAGTTGCCCGCGTCGTCCCAGAATCCGATGAGCGGGGCGACCCAATAGCGTTCCGCGGCCCCCGCCGAGGCGGCGATGGACGCGACGACAGACATCGATATCAGCAGACGACTCGGCATCTCGTTCCCTCTTCCCGGTGGGCCAGAAATGAGCCCGAACCTTTTCTGGAGCACGGCTTCTGGATTGGTCTTCTGTGTTGCGAAGTTCGGCCTGCGAGCATAACCGGAATCAGGGATATTCCGGCATGTGACCTGTCTCGAAGCGCGAAACCACAGGCCCACTCACGCCGCGAGTTGTTATCGGAACACCAGCCTGGGTGGTCGGGCGGGCTGGGAATGCGAGAAATTCCGCGCCCGTGAGCGCACGCGCCGCAACCGATGCCCGGCCTGGGTGGTATAGGTTGTGTCGCATACTTTGTATTACATAGTATGTAAATCCGGGTAACGGTGGCGCCGATGGTGGCTGCCAGCTGACACCTGAACGCGAGGGCACGGCATGAAGATCGAGCGGGAACTGATGCGGGGCGCGGGGCCGACGGCGGTCCTCCGTCTGCTGAGCAGCAAGACGATGTACGGCTACGAGCTCGTCGAGGCGTTGAGCAAGCAAACGGATGGTGTGCTCGCGATGGGCCAGTCCACGCTCTATCCCATGCTCTACAACCTCGAGGCGAAGGGGTACATCGAGGCGGAGTGGCGCACGGCCGATTCGGGGCGCGACCGCAAGTACTACGCGCTGACGGGCAAGGGCAAGAAAAGGCTGGAGACCGACACCGAGGCGTGGACGTCTCTCGTCAAGGCGATGGTCTCGCTGGGCGTGGTCGAGCCCGCGATCGCCTGCGCGATCGCCGTGAACCCCCAGAGCGGTGGGGGGGTGGCATGATGAGCGCCGAGAAGAAGACAAGACGCACGGGCCGACTCTCGGCACTGCTGCACACCAACGTGTTCTCTCTGGGCGACCTGATCAGCACCGCGCGGGGCGGCCGGCGCTGGTGGCCGGGCGTGATCAACGACGCGGGTCTGCCCGACCCGGTCGATGAGCGCGTGCGCACGATCGTGAACAAGACCCGGCTGTGGAACAACGAGCGCTGCGAGGTGGCGCGGGAGCTGTGCAGCCACTCAACGGAAGCCATCGAGGCAGGGCGATCTCCCGACGAGGTGGCGGGTTCGCTGGGCGATCCGAACCCGATCGCGAAACTGATCCGACGCTCGATGCGGCGCAAGCGCCCGATCACCTGGCAGATCCGGGCGTGGGCGGTGCGCGCGCTGGGCGCCGCGGCGTGCGGCGTGCTGCTGATCGCGGGGTTCATGACGGCCCGGTTCTTCGTGGGCAATCCGTCGATCAACCGCGATTTCCTTGCCGAGATGAATGCGCCGATCGAGAAACTCGACGACGACGAGAAGGCATGGCCGCTGCTGCGAGAGGCGTGGGCCACGGTCGGCACCAGGGTTGCGGTCGCGCGTGAAGCGATGAACGAGCGCGCGTACGCGTACCAGGACGCTACGAGAGACCTCGACCGGCCCGAGGACGGCTCCGACGTCGGCTACAACGAGGACCACGCGCAGGCGGGGATCGACCTGATCCCGAGGCTCCCCGAGGGGCACCCCGACACCCAGGCGGTGCTGGCGATCTTGCGCGACATCCAGCCACAACTCGCGCTGATGCGCGAGGCGGCGTCGCGCCCCCGGCTCGGGATGCGCTTCTCGACCGAGATGAGCATGATGCCCGATGAAATCGCCGACACGCCCGCGAGGTACGGCTGGCTGCCAGAACCCTTGCCCGGTGCGGAGGACCCCACTGACCAGGAGTGGATCCTCTCCGTTCTCCTCCCGGGGCTCGGCCCGCAGCGGAACTTCGCCAAGTGGTTCGCTTTTGATGCACGGATGAAGATCGCCGAGGGCGACGCCGACGGCGCGCTCGACTCGATCGAGGCAATGCTCGGGCTCGCCGACCAATGCGCCGAAGACCATTTCCTGATCGGCTATCTCGTGTCGGTCGCGATCGAACACCTCGCCGCCCAGGCCGTCTCGGACATCATGGTCGAGCACGGCGGATCGCTCCGCGACGAGCACCTCGTCCGCCTCGCCCATCTGTTCGGCGCGCCGAGGCTCGATCGCATCCCGCTGGAAGCCGAGGCGATGGTGTTCGAGGATTTCCTTCAGCGCTCTTTCACCGACGACGGCAGCGGCGACGGCTACCTCACCAACGAGGGGTTCGAGATGATCCGGCTGATGGAGGGGCTCAACGCCCAGATCACCGACGGGGTTGTGGAGAACGCCTCGGTCGCGGTGCAGATCGCCAGCATCGGCTCCCGGGCGGACCAGCAGCGGATGGCGGACCGGGCGTACGCGCGGCTCCGCGCCGAAGAGGCCGCGGGGTACAGGATCTACCGCGACTACCCGCTCCGGTCGGACGCGATGACCGAGGCGCTCGATCACGACCGGTACCTGCCCCTGCGGATCATGCTTCCCGCTGTTTCCAAGGTGCTGACCAACAAGCTCGAACGCCGGGCGCGCACCGAGGCGCTGCTCCTCGGCATCGCCGCGGAGCTCTACCGCCGCGAGATCGGCGCGTGGCCCACGACCGCCTCCGACCTCACGCCGCGGTACATCCCGTTCGTGCCCGAGGACCCGGTGACGGGTGAGCCCATCGCGATCGCGCCGGGCGACGAGACGATTCTCGTCTACTCCATGGGCCCGGACCGCGACGATGACGGCGGACGCATGGACCCCGATACCGAACGCGACATGCGCCCCGAGCCCCGCGACACCTATGTCGAATGGCCGGGCGGCCGGGTCTATGCCGCCCCGCTGCAGGAGCCGGACGAAGACACGCCGGACGGCGACTGGGTGCTGTTCCCAGCGCCGGGCTGACCCGCGTCAGGGGCACCCGCCAATAAACGCGCCCACGAACGCGCCGATGTCGCCGAGATCGAAGATCCCGTTTTCGTCGAGATCCGCGAGCGGGTTACCCGTCGAGAACGCTTCAACGAACGCTCCGATATCGGCAAGATCGAGCAC
>DDFO01000024.1:14453-15134 GCA_002337215.1 Phycisphaerales bacterium UBA1926
GGAGGCCGGCCGGCGCGACCCCGACGAACACGTCGTCCATCCCGTTCAGAAAATCACCGTTACCCAACGGGGAGACAACAACACGCGCGAGCGGGACCGTCGAGATGAACCCACAAAACGAGACGCCGGCATTCGATGCATCAAGCGAAACAACGACGTTCCCCGCGGCGTCCTCCCCGATCACGCGCACCCAATCGCCCTGCGCATTGGTCTGCGCAAACGCGTAGATCGAGTCGCCCGGGTTGTCGGGACGGATGACCCAGGACGACGCGGCGGGGCGGCCGTTCCCGAAGTTCGCCATCCAGTGGGGGGACGACGGCGCACCGATGAACACCTGGATCACCGGGAACGGCGCGGGGGATCCGTCGGCGTACTCGGGGGCAAACCGACCCGGATTGCCGGGCATGTCCTCGACCGGCAGCGACGGATTCAGAGTGTCGAAGGTCTCGACCTGTGCCGCGACGCCGGTGAGCCTGAGGTGATCGGCGGTGAAGTCATCGCGCACGGTCTGATACATCGCATTGACGCCCGAGTACGTGTTCACGTCCGCGGCCGCGATGGACACCAACACGGCCGGGACGGTGCACAGGGCTGTTCGTAACATCATGTCTCTCTCCTGCGCGCCGCAAGCACCAAATCCCCGCTGGTCGGGGGGCCGAGCCGGATCACGGGCAGCCGGCG
>DDFO01000024.1:15252-25364 GCA_002337215.1 Phycisphaerales bacterium UBA1926
CACGAACGCGCCGATATCGGCGAGGTCGAAGATGCCGTTGTCGTCGAGATCCGCGGCCGGGTCCTGGGTGACAAACCCGCTCACGAACACATTGATGTCGGCGAGATCGAGCACGCCGAACGGCTCGGCGAGGTCGGCCGCGTTGCACGGCGAGGGCGATGTCTGCACGCCCCCCCAGAATCCACCCGTGAGTGTGTACGCGCCGCCCTGCGTCGGCGCCGCGGCGTCGTGCTGGCCGATCGTGCCGGAGAGCGTGTACACGCCCCCCGAACTCGTCCCGCCGCCCCCGTCGATGGTGAATGTGTCGATGGTGTACGCGGGTCCGCCGAGACCGACCGCGCCGCCCGAGACCATCACGGCGGCATAAAACATCGGTGCAATCATCACTCGCTCTCCCCGACTCGCCCGGCGGCGGCGCCGAGCAGGATTTCGATTCTTTCAAGACGCTCGCGGAGTTCCGCATTCTCTGCCTCGAGCCTCGCGATCCGACTCGCGTTCTTCTCGTCGTCCGCGTCCTTCTCGGCGCGGAGCTCCTTGATTGCCTGGACGACCATCGACTCGTAGCCGACCGGGCTGAGGTACAGATACCCGTCGTCGTTCTCCTCGACCCACTCCGGGAAGACCTCCTGGACCTGCTGGGCGATCCAGCCGCGCTGCTCGCCCGGGACATAGGAGAAATGGTCGGGGTCCCTGTACTCGAAGCGGACGCCCTCGAGCGCGAGCAATCGATCGAGCACACGCTCCATGGGTTCGATGTTGGTCTTCAGCCGCCGGTCTGAGAAGACCGACCAGAGCCCGCCGCCCGGCTTACCGGCGGTCCCGTAGCAGTTGATCTCGAAGTCGAACGCCTTGGGCCCGCCCACGGTGAACTGCGAAGCGGCGATGATGTCGTTGTTGACCGTGAGATCGTCAGCGATCGTGACGTCGTTGCCGATGAATTCGGTGCCCTCGACTTCGACGCGGCTGCCGTTCAGCGCCATCACCGAACCCGAGCTGATATTCATCGTGCTGCCCGCGGTGATGTTGACGGTCGAGTTTGCTTCCACGGTGGCACTCGATTCGCCCCGCACAATCGCCTGGTTCTGGCCCGTCAGCCGGGCAACGCTCTGGGAGAACAGGATCAGATCGTTGCCCGCATTCAGCGTGGCGAACCCACCCGAGGTAACCGACAGGTCGTTGGCCGCACCGAACTCGCCGTTCCCCTCAAAGAGAAGCAGACTCGGCGTAAAATTCACTTCGCTCGTGCTGTAGCGGAGACGGATTCCGTCGGACGAGTTGTTCGCAACGATGTCCAATCTCTTGGTCGGTGTCGTCTCCCCGATGCCGAGGTTGCCCGAGATATGCGTATCGCCCGCGGGCACGGCTGTGTTGTTCGATCCGATCGCGATGCCGCCGTTCGCGTTGATGCGAAGGCGGGTCACCCCGTCCTGTTGCACACGCAAGGCCGATTGGCCCGCGCTGGCATTGACATGCAACCGGTCGGTCGGTGCGTTCGTCCCGATGCCGACCTCTGCGGGGATCGCCGAGTCGCCGATCCGGACATCACCCCCGTCCTCGTTGATCAGCAGTGTTGCGCCGCCGATCCCGCTGCGGGCCTGGATCTCGTTGCGATCAAACGCGAGGTTCGAGCTCGTGCTGGGCCCGAGCACGAGCATGCCGCCCAGCCCGGCCGAGGTGACCTCATCGCCGAAAAAGACCTGCAGCGAGGCGTTCACGGAGTTGGCCGCGGTCGCGATCCCGAGCCTGGATGTCGTATCCTGCATGCGGACGGTGAACCCGCTATCGATCCGCAGACGCGTCCCCGAGACCTTTGAGAGGCTCGCCGTGCTGGACGCCAACTGTGTATCGCCGATGCCGCTGTTGGCAACCGAGAACACCGAACCGCTCTGCGCGAGCCCGGTCCCGGCGACGTACGTCGTGTCGTTGTCCACCCCGTCCGCGAAGGGACCCGGGATATCGATCAGCCCGAACCAGCTCGTCGTCCCGGGGGGGCCGACCGGACCGACAGGACCGACAGGACCCTCGTCTCCGGGGATGCCCTGCGGCCCCTGGGGACCATTCGGGCCCTGCGGGCCGACAGGCCCCTGTGCGCCCTGTGGACCAACAGGACCCTCAGGACCCTCAGGACCCGCCGGTCCCTCGTTGCCCGCGAGCGCGAACTTCGCGTACGGCGCCGGCGCGACGCGCTGCCTCGGCGACAGCGTCGTGTACGCCCCGCCGTCCGCGGGCGTCCGCACGTCGATCTCGAGCCAGACATCGTCGCCCAGGAAGACCAGGGGCCCGAAATCCAGATCGAGCGTGAACACGCCATCCGTCACCGTCGCGCCGAGCAGCAACTCCGATCCGACCTGCAAACCGCCGGCGGCCGCGTCGTACGGGCGAACCCTGAACTCGGCCGGTCCGCTGTACACATCGCCCGAGGCCGACAGCTTGCCCTGATACACAAACTCGGGGCCCACGGGCACCGCGCTCGCGGTGCCGGCCGCCAGACCCAATGCCAATCCCGCCGCCAGCCCGCTCAGCGCGAAGAACCGCGACACACCCGTCCTCTGGGTTCCGAACAGTTTCATCTCTTCCCTCCCGGCTTTGGTTTCCCGCTCCCCGGTCAGAGCCGGGCAATCGCACGAGAGTACCAGTATCCGGAGCCCGATCCAAGCGCGTCGATCCCTGTCGAGAGGGGCCGACCATATCGGGATCAGGGGCAACCGTCCGAGAACGAGCCCACGAACCCCGAGATGTCCGCCAGGTCGAACACGCCGTCGTTGTTGAGATCCGCGGGCGGCTGCTGCGTCGTGAACGCGCCGACGAAGACGGAGATATCCGCGAGATCAAGCGTCCCGAACGGCTCGGAGAGGTCCGCCGGGTTGCACGCCGAGGGCCCGAACGTCGCGTCGATCAGATAGGCCGCGCCCGACGAGTTGCCCTGGTCGTCCGCGCCGGGCGCGCCGACGATCGCGCGCCCGCCGTCGAGCGCGACCGACCAGCCGAAGACGTCGTTGCTGGTCACCACGCTCGGGAGCACCTTTTCGACGAGCGAGGGGGACGCGGGATCCGCGAAGTCGTAGATGTACGCCGACCCGACGCCCGGCCCGCCCTCGTCATCCGTCCGCGCCGTGATCACGCCGACGACGCCGTCGCCCGTGCGCTCGAGCGCGACCCCCCATCCGAAGTCGTCGGTCGCGCCGCCGTCCGGCGCCAGCATCTTGCCGTGCAGCACGGGCGACGCGGGATCGGCGAGTCCGAACACGTACGCCGCCCCCGAGTCGAGCCCGAGATCGTCATCGAAGATCGAGCCCACCACCGCGAGCGCGGGCGACAAGCCCTCCGCGTCGAGGATCGCGACGTCCCAGCCCATGTAGTCGAGTTCGCCCCCATCGGGGGCGACGAGCTTGGCGACCTGCACCGGGTTCGCCGGGTCGGTGATGTCGAACACGTACGCCGCCCCGGCTCTGTTCGCAACCTCGCTCTCCCACCGCGCGCCGACGATCGCGAGCGAGCCGTCCAGATCGACCGAGTAGCCGAACTGGTCGAGCCCCTCCCCGTCGTCGGCGAGCAGCTTGCCGAGCTGCGTCCCCGTCGCGACATCGAAGAGATACGCCGCGCCCGAGAGCGGGCCGTTGTCGTCGTCGCCGCTCGCGCCGACGAGCATCAGCCCGCCGTCGATCGCGATCGCGTCGCCGAACGCGTCGTCGAACTCAAAGCCATCGGGTCGCACCGACCAGAGCAGCGTCGGCGACGCGGGATCAGAAAGCTCGAACCCCCGGACCAACGGCCGATAGCAGGCGCACGGCGCGATCTCCGCCGTGCCGACAACCGCGACACGCGCCGCGCCGGCACCGGGCTTCACCGCCGACAGATCCATAGGCCCGCTGATCGCCCCCCCATAGAACCACGCGTCGATCGGAGCGCCGCCCTCGGGACGCACCGGCTGGGGCAGCAGCGCGAGCTGGTCTCCGGTCTCGGCATAAACGATGAACGCGCCTCCCGGCGTCGGCGTCGTGAAGATCCCCTCGCCGATGACCAGCGCCAGCGGGCCGTTGAGATCGACCGCGCTCCCGAACTGCAACGCGTCATAGCCGACCTCGGGCAACGCGCGCCACAACTCATCGCCCGGCGCACCGAGTGTGTCGGGGCACAATCCGATCCCCATCACGGAGCCGACAACCACCCGGTTTATCCGGCAGCCACACCGGGACGCACCAGACTTGCTTCTCTCTCGAGACCCGCTCTGCTCTCGCCCGCTCTGCTCACGCATCATGTTTCTCCGATCGAATAGCCCGCGCGATGGGCGCGCAATGCCCGCTCCATGGGCGCAGACAGCCCGCGCCACGGGCGCACACAGAAGGAGTCGGTTCGCCGGCCCATCACCTCTCCAGGCGACACCCCGCCCCAGCGCGCCCGATGAGAATCAGGAAAATCTGATCAATCGACCGCCCGCCGCCCTGGTCCGTCCAGAACTCCGCGCGGCCCCGCACGCAGAACACAATCCCGGAAACCGGAACCCCCCGACGCCCCCGCAAGTAGACTCGGGTCATGGGCTATATGTGGATGACGATCATTCCCTTCATCATCGTCTTCGCGCTGCCGGGCGTCCTGCTCATCAGCGTGGTCGTCCGGGGCCTCACGCTCCCGCGGGGCCTGCGCCGGGGCCGCGTCGCCGTGTGCGGCCGGTGCTCGCAGGAAGTCGCCGACATCACCGAATCGTCGCCCCTCCCCCTCCGCTGCCCCGAATGCGGCACGAAGTACGCCTACGCGGGCCTGCTCAGCCTGGGGCTCGCCAAGCGCAACCGCCCGGGCATGGCGTCCGTCATCGTTTCCTGGTCGCTCCTCGCCGCCGCCGCCGGGATCACCGCGACCGCGATCGTCAGCTCGTTCTCGGCGAACAACTACACCACGCGCCAGCGGTTCAGCCACACGATCGAGAGCGTGCGCACGGACGGCACCGTCGCGACGAACACCGACGGCTACGAGGTCCGGTTCGACGGCGAGCTCGAGTTCGCGTTCGGCTCCCCCGTCCGCTCGGGATCGCTCACCCTCACCGTCTTCCCCGACAACGGGCCCTCCGCGTCCATCGATATCGGCCCCGCCACAGGCTCGTGGTCCATCCCCACCACAGGCGACACGGGCGTCGCATTCGACCGCAACGCGGCGTTCAAAGCGCTCGAAGCCGCGGGGATCAACACCGGCCCCGCATACGTCGGCTTCGAGGCCGGCGAACTCACCGACGCTGTGCAACTCGTGCGCACGCGTCCGGACACCGCGGTCTATTCCGTGCTCGGCAATTACGGCAACTCGTTCCCACAGCAGACCGCGACGACAACGCTCTCCACCGACTGGAGCCCGCGCAGCCTCGCGGTCACCGGACAGAACGGCGACTCAGCCAGTGGGCTCCGCTTCGGTTTCGAGTCCGACATGCTCGACGCGAACTACGCGGGATCCTCCAGCACAGAGGCGTACAACGGGAGCGTCGAGTTCGAGTTCGCTGGCGCACAGGCCTCCGCCCAGGGCGGGTCGAACTCGCCCCGGGTCACCGCCGTCACCATCAACATCCGCCCGCCCGAAGGATGGCCCGTCTCGGCCCGCTACGACCTGACAACCAAGACCGGCACGCTCACGCAGGGTGAGTCCTCAGAGGAGTATCTGCCCGCCGACGACAAAGAAGCGATCCGGAAGATCGCCGAGCTGACAGGCCTCGCCGACGGCGCGGGGTCGTACGACCCGGGGCTCAGAGACATCCTCGATCTGGTCGAGGATGTCCGCCGAACGCCGGACAAGTACGACCTCAAGCCCGCGGGGAACACCGGCGGCGGGCACGCCCACAACCAGAACTGGTCGCCCGGGCACGCGACCGCGAACGGCGCCGGCGACGGCGAGCCCGACGGCGGCTTCGTCGAAACCCGACCCGCCACACAGAACTGGATGAGCACCGGTGGCGGTTTCCAGAACGCCTTCCCGGTCGGCGTCATGATCGCCATCGGCGTCTGCCTGCTCGTCTACGCCGTGGGCATCGCGCTCATCGTCGTCCGCCGGTTCCGGATCTACCCCACGGAACTCGTCGGCCCGCAGGGCCCGCCCAACCCCGACGCCGTCGGGCCGGGTTTGCCGGGCAACACGCCCCGGAAGACCAACTGAGCGACCGCCCGGCCGCCGCCTTTCCTCAGCCCGCGGTAGATCTCAGCCCCCCGCCGAAAGGTGCGCTGTCTCCGAATCAAAGAACGCGAGATCCTCACCGACGAAGACCTCCTCGGGCTTCGGGGGCCGATCGCCCGCGGCGTGCTGGTTGGTGCTCTCCAGGTTCCCGGTCAGCCGGCTCATGTAACTCTGCAGCCGAGTCGTGTTGGAGCGCGGCAGCGGCGGGTCCTGAATCTCGGGCGTCTCCCCGAGAAACGCGCCGAGCTCGGCGAGCAGCGCCGGCGCATCGCGCACGATCCGGTCGAACTCGACCATCAGCACGCCGGGCGTCTCGCGCCACGCGCGCACGTGGTCCGCCCACACCCGAGCGCGTGATCGGCCCTGCTCGTCGGTCTGGCGGATGAACTCGCCGAACGGCACCCGCGCGACCGGGTCGAACACCCGGCGCCACGTCCACATGGAACACAGCACCTTCTTCCCGTCGCGGTGCACATAGATCGTCTTGGACCGATCCACCACGCCCCGCACGAACGCCCCGTGCTCGGGTGCGACGTCGGCGAAGCCGGGCTCGGCGTGCGTCTTGAGCAGCGGACGCGTCGATTTGCTGAGGATCCGCAACGCCTCGCGCTGCGAGCAGGGCAGCGTCGTCGTCGGCTCGAACCGGTCGAGGTTCAGGTACGAGAAGTGGGGGTTCTCCAGCGGCAGCATCCGGGGCCGGCACGCCGGGAAATTTCGGCGGAGCAGGTCGAGCGTCAGGTGCGTCCCCGATCGGCGGTGGCTCGCGACGAGGACCGGCACGCCGACCCCGTCGAGAGTCTCGGCGGGCCGCTCGAGCAGCGCCGACTCGGCGCGCACCGCCACGTCCCCGATCGTGCGCGCCATGCTGTGAAAGAGACGAGGCATACGACGAGCGTACCCCCGCACCGGCTCCGTCGCCGGCCCGACTGCGCTCAGTAGTCCACCCCGCGCACGCCGTCGGGCGTGTTGTTCAGACGCTCGTCGGACCCCTCGCCGAGAACGTTCCCCACGCCGGGCGTCGCGTCGAGCGGGTTCTTCGAATCCGCGTGCCCGTCGGGGAACGCCATCGGCGTCGCCGCGTCCCAGTGGCCCTCACGGACCGCCGGCTCTTTGGGCAGGAACGCGAGGTGCGTGTCCCACAGCATCGCCTTGCTCGAGGTGAACGCGACCTCGTGCGTGCGCACGGCGCGGATCATCGCGTCGATCTCCTCGCTGCTCCCTTTCGGTCCGCCCTCGGCCCAGAGCCCGGGGTCCGCGAGGAACGAGTGGCTCAGCCGCCACGAGACCATCGTGTGGGGCTCCTGCCCGCTCGAGCCCCCGAAGTCGAAGTCGTCCGCGTCGGGCAGCTCGGTCTCCATCCCGGGGCTGACCCACGTCGGGTAACCCTCCTCCCAGGGGATGATGTCCGAGACAAGGCTCGGCCAGGCCCACCCGACCATGAACAGGTCGTTGGTCGCGATCAGCGTCCCCGCGGGGTACCACTCGACCGTGATGAAACGCATGCCGCCCCCGCCCATCCCGCCGATCGGGTCTTCGCCCGGCTGGATGAACGGGTACGCGTCGTCGTTCGCGTCGGCGTACATCTGGATCGCCGCGGCGTTGGTCTTCGCGTTCGCGAGACCCTGCGTGCGATAGGCCGCGACGCGGGCCTTGCCGAGGGCCGGGAGCAGGATCCCGATGAGCAACGCGATGATCGCGATGACGACGAGCAGTTCGATGAGCGTGAACGCGCGGTGTGTGTGGTGAATTGTGCGCATAATCGTGTCCCTCCGGGCGGGTGTTACAGTCAATCCTCAATGGCGCCGCGGCGGCTGCGCATCATCGTCTCGAGTTTCGTCGCGGCCGACTCCGACGCGAGCGCAACCCGCATCGCGACGGGCGTCCACGACCTCGCCTGCTCGTCGTACACGAAGTAGATCGAAGGCCCGAGGTCGGCCTTGCTGCCCTTGGTCTTGGCGAATTGTGCCGGGGCCCAGACCTCGGTCGTGCGCGCGCCGTTGATCGCGGCATCACGCGCACCGGGGAATACCGCGTCGAGCGGGATGTTCACCTCGCGGATGGTCGTGGTCTCGCCGGTCGCGTCGTCGCGCATCTCCATGACGCCCACCATCATCGGGATCGCGGTCGCGCCCTCCGGGAGGTTGGGGATGTTGGGCGCGCCCATCGGCATCGCGCCAGGCTGGCTCGGGTCGATCGACCGGATCTGGGCCGCGCCGACCGCGACGCGTGCGCCCTCGAAGTAGCCGGTCAGCCGGTCGTAGAGCGCCATCCCGCCCTGCGGGTCCGGCGCGCCGAGGTCGCGGAGCGCGCGCTCGAAGGCGTCCCGGTCGGCGTTGAGCAGGGGCCGCATGAATGCTTTGAACGAATCGACCAGCCCGCGACGCGCGGAGATGCCGAGGGTGCCCAGCGATTCGTCGGACTCGGCCCGCAGCGCAAAGTCGACGGCGCCGTCGTCGAAGGACCGCGCCGCGCTGTCGGCGTCAGGAAACTCGAAGTCCTGCCTGTACGCCGCCGCCCGGTCTTGGGACGCCTGCATCCAGGCTGGGGGTGGCCCGTCGAGTTCGACGCGCCGCTCGCCCGGCCCCGACTCGCTCCTCCCGTCGGATCCCGGGCCCCCTGACAGGTCGCCCCCAACGCCGCCGGGCATTGTCCCGCTGTCGCGTGAGGCGTCCGCTGCGGACCGGACCGTGCGCCCACCCCCGAACGCCGAGTAGCCCAGATACCCCGCGACGCCGAGCGCAACGACCGCCGCCAGCCCCGCGAGGGCTGTCTTCGTTCTTGGATTCATGTTCCGTCTCCGAAGACCCGTCTGATTGCACGGGCTGTTGTCCGGTCCATTGGGATGCCCGGCGGGCTATCGTCCGTCGGAGAGTGTGGTTTTTTTCGATGATCGGTGCAACCCGGCGGCCCCGCGCGGGATCACAGACCCGGCGACACAGAAGGACAAGGGAACACGATGGCGGATCACGCAACGATGATGGAGGCCGCCCGGCAGGCGGTCATCAGCGCCTCGGGCGTCTGCCGGCAGGTGCAGTCGGCCCTGGACGAGGTCCGATCGATCACCAAGGACGACCGCAGCCCGGTGACGGTCGCCGACTTCGCGAGCCAGGCGATCGTGGCGCTCGAGCTCCGCGATCGGCTGGGCGATATCCGGCTGGTCGCCGAGGAGGCGAGCGCCTTCCTCCGCGAGGACGGGCACGCGGCCCACCTCGAGGCGACGCTCGCCGCGGTGCAGGAGGTCCGCCCCGGCATCACCGCCGACGAGATGCTCGCCGCGATCGACATCGGCGCGGGCGACACGGACCACAGCGAATTCTGGACGCTCGACCCGATCGACGGGACCAAGGGCTTCCTGCGCAACCAGCAGTACGCGGTCGCGCTCGCGTTCGTCGAGGACGGCACGCCCAGCGTGGGGGTCATGGGCTGTCCGAACCTCCCGCGCGACATGAGCGAGCCGCTCGACGTCCCCGATCCCGCGGGGTGCCTCTACATGGCGTTGCGGAACGAGGGCGTCTACGAGGCGTCTGCCAGCGATCCGTCGGACGACCCGATCCGCCTGACCCGCCTCGACCACGCGGAGGGCGAAGAGATCGCGGTGTGCGCATCGGTCGAGAAGGCGCACACGGACCTGGGCAAGGTGGGCGAGATCCTCGAGATCCTGCGGACCAAGCACGGCGAGGAGGTGGGCGAGCCCGTCCGCCTCGACAGCCAGTGCAAGTACGCGGTCGTCGCGCGGGGGCAGGCCGACGCGTACCTGCGCCTGCCGACGCGGAAGGGCTACGTCGAGCGGATCTGGGACCACGCCGCGGGCGCGCTGATCGCCAGCGAGAGCGGCGCCGCGGTGACCGACATCTTCGGGCGCGATCTCGATTTCTCGCACGGGCGCGGCCTTGAGGTCAACAAGGGCATCGTCGCGGCGCCGCCCCGCCTGCACGGCCTGCTGATCGGCGCGATCGCGTCGC
>DDFO01000059.1:0-142 GCA_002337215.1 Phycisphaerales bacterium UBA1926
GCAGCCGATGTTGCCGTCGAGGGGGATGTAGGAGAGGCCGTGCTGTTCGGCGCGGAGTTCGACTGAGTTTGCGTGCTCGTCGTCGTCGAGGGCGCGGATGTCGGGGTGGCGACCGAGGCCGTTGTCGTCGAAGTTGAACTTG
>DDFO01000059.1:341-1018 GCA_002337215.1 Phycisphaerales bacterium UBA1926
AAGTTGAACTTGGCGTCGATGGCGAGGAGTTGGCCGTTGGGGTTTTTGTCATCGGCCGGGGTGAGGACGAGGGGGTTGATCTCGGCGAGTGAGCAGTCTTTCTCGACGAAGAGGCGGGCGAGGTTGGTCATGATCTTGATGGCTTGCCCGACCTGCTTGCCCTTGAGGCCCAGATCGAATGCCATCTTGCGGGCCTGGTGGGGCTGGAGGCCCATGAGGGGGTCGATGGGCTGCTTGAGGATGGCGTCGGGGTTTTCTTCGGCGACCTTCTCGATCTCGACGCCGCCCTCGGCGGAGGCGATGAGGACGTTGCGGCGGGTGTCGCGGTCGGTGGTGATGGCGAGGTAGTACTCGTGGTCGATGTCGACGCCTGCGGCGACGAGGAGCTTGGTGACGGCGAGGCCTTCGGGGCCGGTCTGGTTGCTGACCATGCGGTTGGAGAGCATGAAGGTGGCGGCCTCGGTGGCTTCGGCGGCGGAGCGGACGAGTTTGACGAAGCCGGCCTTGCCGCGGCCTCCGGCGTGGACCTGGGCCTTGACGACGACGAGGTCGGTGTTGCCGGACTTGGAGGCTTTTTCGTAGGCGGCGGCGGCGTCCTTGGCGTCGGTGATGATCTCGGCGGGGGGGACGGGGAGGCCGTAGGCGGAGAGGAGGTCGCGGGCCTGGTATTCGTGGAT
>DDFO01000059.1:1174-2108 GCA_002337215.1 Phycisphaerales bacterium UBA1926
TCGCGGGCCTGGTATTCGTGGATCTTCATCGGTGTCTCGCGTTGGTTGGAGTGACTTGGGTGTCTGGGTGGGTGTCTGGGTGGGTGCCTGGGTGGTCCCGTGTGTGCGTGTTTGTGGATTGCATGGTAGTGTTGGTGTCTGTCGGTGTGGGCCTGGGTTGGCCTTTGGCGGTTGAATGCGTTCTGGGAAGGGCGAGGCTGTGGATATCTCGAAGGTGCGGGCGGACATCGAGGGGGCGGTTGAGGCCGAGGAGCGCGATGGAGGCTTCCGGACGATCGTGCTGGAGGCTGTGCGGGAACGGATGCCTTCGAAGTCGGCCGCGGAGGCGGCGTCGATCGCGGGGACGGCTGTTTCGGTGGTGACGCGGTTTGTGCGCGAGGCGCCGGACGTGGTGGAGGCGACGCTGAGGGCCGCGGAGGAGGCGGGGATCAAGGATCAGGTGGCGCCGATCTTCGAGACGGCGATCCAGTATCTGGACGAGGAGTTCGATTTCATCCCGGACTCGGTGGGGCTTGCGGGCGTGATCGATGACGCGTACCTGATCTACGGGCTGATGCAGGAGATCAGCGAGCGGCACCGGGCGCTTTCGGGGAAAACGCTGCTGCCCTCGTTGACGTTCCTGGTGATGCAGGACATCAAGCGGCTGATCGGCGACCCGACGGCGACGCGGCTGGAGATGGCGATCGTGGCCTTTGCCCGTCGGCAGAACGTGAAGGACACGATCGAGCAGATCGCGCGGCGGATCGGCGGGGAGGGGCTGGCGATGGAGATGCCCTCGACGGCGAAGATGCCGGGGGAGCGGTCGCCTTTGGCGGATGTGCCGGACCTGGAGCTCGGGCGGCGCTGGTCGAGCGCGTGAGCGGCTGAGGCGGCCTAGGCGGTTTCGTCTTGCTGGATCTGCTGGGTGGGGTGCGTTTGCGCGGCGAGGGCGGCG
>DDFO01000059.1:2168-2655 GCA_002337215.1 Phycisphaerales bacterium UBA1926
GCGTTTGCGCGGCGAGGGCGGCGAGCCACTCGGCGGCTTCTTCGACCTGCTTGAGGGTCTGGTCGGTGATCGCCTGGGCGGCTTCCTGCAGCGCGGTGATGCGGCGTTCGGCCTCGGCTGTGGGGTCCTTCGACGCGATGGCCTCGGCGACGCTGGTTGCGGCGAGTTCGGCGTCCTGCCTTGCGCTGGTGATGTCGTTGTAGATCGTCTGCGTGCGGTCGGTGAGCTCGTCGAGGGTCCGGCGGAGCGTGCTGGTGGCGCGCTCGAGCGGGGAGATTTCTGCGGCGAGGGCGTCGATGTCCTCCTCGATTGAATCGCGGAGCTCGACCCGCTTGGCTGATAGCGACGCGAGGCTTTCGGTGGCGGCGTCGATCGTGCCGGCGATGGTGTCGCGGGCTTCCTGGGAGGCCGTGATCTGGCGCTTCGACTCGTCGTTGGCGGTTTCGAGTCGTTCGGTGGTGGTGGTTGCGTCTGCGATGGTGTCTGC
>DDFO01000059.1:2825-8157 GCA_002337215.1 Phycisphaerales bacterium UBA1926
AGCGTTGAGGCGTTGTCGAGGAGGTCTCGGACGGGGCCGAGCTTGGACTCGATGTCGGCGGTGTCGCGCTTGGCGGCCTCGCTGATGCTGTTGGCGACGGTGCGGAGCTGCTCGGTCGCCTTGAGGGCGTTGGCGGTCGCTCGTTCGGCGGCGGTCTCGGCGGCTTCGAGCGATTCGGTCGCACGCGTGTCGATGGTGTCGGCCTGGATGGTGAGCGTGAGGAGCTTCTCTGAGAGAAGGCTCATCCGCTTCTCGAGATCGGCGGCGTGCCGCTCGGCGTCTGAGGCGCGGCGCTCCGCGTCCGCGAGCTTCCGGGAGAGCTTTGTTTCGAGGCTGGCTTCGAGCGAGGCGAGTGACTTGGTGACGCGCGCTTCGAGCGCGGCCTGCCGGCGGGCGACGATGCGCTCCGCGAGTGCGTCCAGATCGGCCTGGTTGCCGGTGGCGTCGTTGATCGCGGTGACGACGCGCTGGGCGGACGCGGCGCGTGCTTCGAGGGACCGGTCCGCCTTGGCGGCGATGTCGATCCGGATCTTGAGCTGCTGGGCGGCCTTGCGGAGCACGGCGCAGAGCTTGTCGGTGTCGGTTGATGTCTCGGTCAGTGTCGCGGCGCGGGCATCGAGTTCGGCGAGGAGCGACCGGATGGTGTCCGCGTATTCCGTGTAGGCACCGGCGTCGATGATCCGCGGGGTCAGGAAGACCTCTTCGCTCCGGGATGACCCGCCTGGCTTGCGCTCTGTGAGGGCGTTGTTCATCGCGGCTCGGAGGCGGTCGGCTTGGCCGGTCGTTCCTGTCGGGGCGGTGTTCATGCGGCGGTCTCCGTCTGGCTGGCGTGGGTCGGGGCCGGCCGGCCTGTTCTATTGGCATCTGGGATATCGGCCTCCTGTCTTTGCTGTCTGCAATCCGAGGGGATCGGCGATGATCCGGGATTCGGTGGTAGGCGGGTCGGCGGGTGTTCCTAGACTGGTGCATGACGCGGCGTGGACATGGTGGAAAAGCTGGACGGGGCTCGGACGCGGCGCCCTCGGGTTATCGGGACGCAACGCGCGGCGAGCGGTTGCAGCGCGTCATGGCGGACGCGGGGATCGCGTCGCGGCGCGATTGCGAGCGGATGATCGAGGAGGGTCTCGTCGAGGTGAACGGGACGCTTGTGGCGACCCTGCCGGCGTGGGTGGACCCGGAAGAAGACCGGATCGTGGTGGATGGCCGGCCTTTGCCGGCTCCGGCACGCCCGATCTACATCCTGCTCAACAAGCCCACACGGACGCTGACGAGTGCGCGGGACGAGCCCGGCGCGGACCGGCGGACGGTGCTGGATCTGGTGGATCACCCCGGGGCGGGGCAGCTGTTCCCGGTCGGACGCCTCGACTTTGATACCACGGGGTTGCTGCTGCTCACCAACGACGGGGACCTGGCGAACCGGCTGACTCATCCCCGGTACGGGGTTCCCAAGGTGTACCGGGCGCTTGTGAAGGGACAGGTGGACCTGGATTCGATCGGCTCGCTGGAAGAGGGCGTGAAGCTGACGGATCGCCGGGACGGGAAGACGATCGGGGCGAGCAAGACGGGGCCTGTGGAGGTCGCGGTGGTGCACCGGGAGGCGGACAAGACTGTGGTTGAGGTGACGATCCGGGAGGGGCGGAACCGTCAGGTGCGTCGGATGCTGGCGGCGCTGGGGTTCCCGGTCAAGAAGCTCGAACGGATCGCGATGGGTCCCTTGAGGTTGAAGGGCGTGCAGCGGGGGTACTGGCGTGAGTTGACACGCGGCGAGGTGCAGGCATTGAAGCGTGCGGCGGCGCAGGCCGGACGGAGCGCGGAGAGTGGGCGGAGGAAGCCCGCGTGACGAATCCGATCTCGAAGCTTTTCGCGTTCATCGGGCGCGAGCGTGAGGAATGGCGGCGGACGGCGCGGGTCGTTCGGCTCGGGCTGCGTGGTCTGATCAAGAGCCAGATCCCGCGGATGGCTGCGGCGCTGTCGTACCGGACGATCTTCAGTCTGATCCCGGTGCTGGTGGTGAGCGCGTCGGTGATGGGGCAGTTTCTGTCGGATGTCGAGCTCGAATCGCAGATCAACAAGGTGATCGCGTTCATCGGGCTGGACACGATCGCGTTGGAGGACAGCGCGGCCTCTGGTGCCGAAAGGCGACAGTCGGCGGGTGCGGCCGAGCGGGCGCCGGCACGGGTGGTAGAGGCGGAAGCGATTTCGGTGGACCCGACTCGGCTTGATGAGTGGATCACGAGTCTCGTGGAGCGGGTGACGAGTCTGCCGTTTTCGCAGATCGGGTTTGTCGGGCTGCTGGTGCTTGTGTACGGGGCGATCGCGATGCTGGTGGAGCTCGAGCGGTCGCTGAACCAGATCTACGGCGTGCCGAACGGCCGTGCGTGGGTGAAGCGGGTGACGACCTACTGGACGACGCTGACGCTCGGGCTTGTGTTCCTGCTGGCGACATTCTCGGTGGGCGACCGGGTTGGCGACTGGGTTGCGTCGATCGGGAAGGCGGAGGGAGAGGCGCAGGGGTGGGTTGCGGGGAACATCGTGGACTTCGTGGTCAGCGTGGTGATCAACACGATCCTGCTGCTGTTCGCGTACATGACGGTGCCGAACGCGCGGGTTCATTTCCGACCGGCGTTGATCGGGGCGGCGGTCGCGGGGCTTGGATGGGAGATCGGGAAGAACGCATTCACCGCGTACGTCGCCAATGCGGTGGACAACCTGCAGCAGTTGTACGGCGTGCTTGCGTTGCTGCCGCTGTTCCTGTTCTGGGTCTATATCACATGGATCATCGTGCTGTTCGGGCTGCAGATCGCGTACTCGCTGCAGCACTTCAGCGTGTGGAGCGAGGAGGCGGAGAAGCAGGACGTGGGGCTTGTTGATCCGGGGGTGGCGGTCCGGTTCGCGGCGGTGCTGGCCGGGGCGTTCGAGCGTGGGGAGGCTGTCGAGATCGCGGCGCTCGCGGAGGACGCGGGGGTGCCGGGGTCGGCGGCGGCGAAGCTCGTTTCGGGGCTGGAGCGGACGGGCGTGGCGCGGGCGACGGAAAACGGGTCGGGCGAGGTGGGGTATGTGCTTGCGCGGCCTGCGGAGAAGATCGCGATTGCGGATGTGCTCGAAGCGGCGCGGCGGACGCGGGCTGGGGGCGATCACGGCGGATCGGCGGTGGTGGATGCCAGGGTTCGGGAGGCGGTGAAGGGGATGACGCTGTCGGCCGTCATTGCGGAGATGGGGGACGGAGTCGGGCGAGGATCGGATGATTCTCGGGCCTGAACCGCGTCTGATGACAAGGAATTGGGTCGGTGGCGCGGGGAGACGCTGAACGCGGGGTTGCCTAGTGTCTCCGCACGATTCTTCGAACTCTGCGCACAGATCGGGACCTATGAAGCCGACGCGATTGACTGAATTTTCGGTGTATCTTGACCAGCGCCCCGGCGAGTTTGCGGGGCTACTCGGGGCGGCTGTCGCGGCGGGTGTCAGCGTGCTCGCGGTTTCGGTGAGCGAGCACAACGGCAAGGGGCTTGTGCGGGTCGTGGCCGAGCCTGTGGAGGCGATGCGGGGTGTGTGCGAATCGTTCGTTGACTCAGGGGTCGGGCCGATCGTGGAATCCGACGTGCTGGCGGTCTCGATCGAGAACCGGCCGGCGGCGATCCGGGATATCGCGACGGCGATGGCGGACCACCGGATCAACCTTCGGTATGCGTATCTGATGCCTGCGGAGAACGGGCGGCCGACATCGTGCGTTTTCCGGGTCGATGACCTGGAAGAGGTCATCGCGACGATCGAGGGGATTGACTGGCCGAACGGGGACTAGTCCTCGTCTCGCCATTCGTGCTCTCGGTCGTAACGCAAGCGGTTTACGCGCACGAGAAACTCCGCCCCGTATTTTCTGAATCTCCGGCTGCTTACCCAGAACGTCGGCCTACCAATCTGGCCCGATGAAAACTCTTGGACATACATGATTGTGTACCGATCGTCGTTTGGATCTTCTGGCGGGATAACGTGGTAGCCGCGTTTGATGTACGCGATCATCTGATCGAGCATCTCCTGTTCGTCAGTCGATTTCGTATCGCTCCGTAGTTGAGTCAGAAGTGGAAGACCGTCTTCAATCCTTCGGTAACCGAGTGCCACGGCAGCGCATTCGCGCACCCATGCGGATCGATCACGCAACGCCTTTCCGAAGAACTCGATCAGATCAGCATGCGCAATTGCTGGGTGATCACCGCTGAGTCCTCGGGCGATCATCGCACGCCCGTTTGCGTTGGTGTTCGCGAAGAACCAATTCAGGGTGTCAGCAGCGTTCGGCTGGGTCTTGAGCAGGTCGTGCAACAGATGGATTGCGAGCGATCTCGGATCTTTGGCAGTGGAGTTCACGGCGCGAAGCAGCAGAGAAGTGTCGATAGGGTCGTCGGAGTCAATTGACTTCTTTGCTGCATCGAGCAGGTCCGTGAATGCGGCTCGCTCCTCGGGATTGCGTACTTCATCGGCGGCATCATGCCATTGCTCGTACCACCTTCGTGCTACCTCTGGAGCGGCGACAAAGACGGGGATTTCAGACGTTTCTGGCGGGTTTCCCGGTCTGGGGCGAGTTGTCGACTTCTTTCGCATCTCGATCCTCGCGATTGTCGAAAACCATCCTACACTTGCCCGATTGTGATTTGTTCAGGAGTGGATACCCATGGGTATAGAAGCCGCGATTTCGACTGACACGGTGCTGACGACGCAGTTGCAGCGGGTGGTGAACTGGGCCCGGCGGAACAGCCTGTGGCCGTTGCCGTTCGCGACGGCGTGCTGCGGGATCGAGTTGATGGCGACGGCGTCGAGCCGGTATGACCTCGCTCGGTTCGGCGCGGAGGTCATGCGGTTCAGCCCTCGGCAGAGCGACCTGCTGATCGTCGCGGGGCGGATCAGCGTGAAGATGGTCCCGGTGCTGCAGCGGCTGTATGAGCAGATGGCGGAGCCCAAGTGGGTGATCTCGATGGGGGCGTGCGCCTCGACGGGTGGCGTGTTCGATACGTATGCGACGGTGCAGGGGTGCGACCAGTTCATCCCGGTGGATGTGTATGTGCCGGGGTGCCCGCCTCGTCCGGAGACGCTGATCGAGGGCGTGATGGCGATCCAGCGGATTATCGATGAAGACCGGATCCCTCCCAAGGGGCCCGATGGGAAGCGGATCCCGCTTGGTGTGGCGGTGCAGCCGACGCATGCGGTGACGCCGCAGCCTGTGGGTGTGACGACGGGGATGTGAGCCATCGGAGTTCTCGGTCTTTTACCGCCCCTTGTGGGGCGGTTTTTGTGCGCGGGGTTCTCGGGGCGGGGTACGGCTGCGCCGCGTTGCGGCGAGTCG
>DDFO01000059.1:8266-9172 GCA_002337215.1 Phycisphaerales bacterium UBA1926
GCGTTGCGGCGAGTCGTGGCACCTGTGGCTCGGGGTCGGGGGTGGTCGCGTTAGACTCGCGGGATGTGCGGTCGGTTCTTTCTGAAGATGGAGGCCGAGGGGCTTGCGGCGATGTTCGATGTCGCGCACTGGCCTTCGGGGTTCGCGCTGCACCTGCCGCGGTTCAACATCGGGCCCGGGCAAGGAATCCCGACGGTGCTGGCGCGGGATGGGCGGACCGAGTTTGTGAAACTGACGTGGGGGCTGGTTCCGTCGTGGGCGGATGATCCGAACATCGGGTTTCAGACCATGAATGCGCGGAGCGAGACGGCGGATGAGAAGCCCGCGTTCCGGGATGCGTTCCGGCGGCGGCGGTGTTTGATTCCGGCGAGCGGGTTTTATGAGTGGAAGGATGGCGGGACGGGGTTCAAGCAGCCTTTCGCGGCGATGCGCGATGGGGGAGAGCCGTACGCGATGGGTGGGCTGTGGGAGACGTGGACGGATCCGGCGAGCGGTTCGCGGCTGGAGACGTGCACGGTGCTGACGTGCCCCGCGAACACGCGGCTGCGGGCGTTGCACGAGCGGATGCCGGTGGTGGTGCCCCGGGTGGACTGGGCGATGTGGGTGGACCCACGGGTGGAGCGGGTTGCGCCGCTGAAGGCGGTGTGCCGGCCTGACGATTCGCGGCGTTGGTCGTACTACCCGGTGAGCACGCGGGTGAACCGGGTGAAGAACGATGACGCTGGGTTGCTGGACGAAGTGATCGACGAATCGGGCGGGCTGTTTGGGTAGCGGCGACGCGGCGTCCGCTCAGCGAGGGTGGCGGTTTACGTGTGCCCTTCGGCGTCGATGTTCTGTTCTCTTGTTGCTCTGTTTAGGGGCAGCCCGACTGGAAGGCGGTGACGAACGCGGCGAGGTCGGCGAGGT
>DDFO01000059.1:9248-10019 GCA_002337215.1 Phycisphaerales bacterium UBA1926
TCGGCGAGGTCGTAGATGCCGTCGGTGTTGAGGTCGGCGGCGCTGTCCTGGGTGATGAACGCGTTGACGAAGGCGCCGATGTCGGAGAGGTCGAGGACGCCGAAAGGCTGGGCGATGTCGGCGGGGTTGCAGCCGGCGGGTTCGGCGGTGGCGAGGATGGAGACGGCGCCGCTGCCTTCGATTGTCAGTGTGTTGAGGGCGAGGTTGAGGAGGACGGAGGCGGTGTCGCCTGTGAGGGTGGGGAGATCGAAGGGGATCTCGGGAAGGGGCGGGAGACCCGAGGTGTCGATCGATTCGGAGAAGTCGGCGAGGTCGAGTTCGAGGGCGACGGTTGCGGAGCCGTCGAGGTTGGGGGTGTAGGTTCCGGCGATGGGGAGGATGATGTCTGTGGGGCCTGGGTCGATCGGGGCGCCGCCGAGTGTTGAGCCGGCGATGGTGAACTGGACGGGGACCGCGGCGGCGAAGGTGAACGAGCCGTCGCCCTGGGGGATGAGGGCCCCGGGGGCGGCGGGTGCGGACTGGGTGAGCGTGAGGGTCGTGAGTTCGCCGGCGTCGAAGGAGAGGGGGAGGGCGATGCCTCCCGGGTAGAGGCTGGAGGGGTTGATTGTGCGGAAGGTCTCGTAGAGGAACGAGATGTCGAGCGAGGAGGCGATGGTGTCGCCGTTCAGGAGATCGGCGGAGAACCCGTCGAGGGTGGCGGTGAGTGCTTCGGTGTCGGCGTCGATGGTGAACGAGCCTGCGGGTGCGGTGTCGATCTCGGTGGTCGATCCG
>DDFO01000034.1:0-4827 GCA_002337215.1 Phycisphaerales bacterium UBA1926
AAGCGGTTTCTCCATGCCGGTGAGGAGCGGATCATGGAGAAGGCTGCGCCGTCTCCATGGCACCCGAGCGGGGAATGAGAATGGCGGGATGGTGTTGACAGAGCGCCATCCTGGCCGTGTAAGTGTCGGCGCCGGATCGGCACGGCCAGGATGGCCGTGGCGCAGCGGAGATCGACCTCGAACGATTCAGGCGGCGTCGGCCTCAGGGGCGGGCTTGGCGGCCTTGCGGAAGCTGCGGACCGACATCGCGAGGATGATAGCGTTGGCGACGATTCCCGCGGCGGACTCGACCTTCACATTGAACGCGATCCAGAACATGCTCGCGAGGGCGGCGTGAATGAACCCGTCGCGCTTGTGCTCGCCCAGGCGGTAGATGCTGATGAACATGAAGATCGCGGCGGCCCAGTCGAGGCCCCACTTGCCGAGGAAGAAGTCGTACATGGGGTGAGGATAGGGAGCGGTCGATGGGCAAAAAGAGAGTGGGCGATGGGGAGGCACCGGGTCTCGCGGCGTTCTTGAACCGGTCCCTCGGTGTGCCACGGCCATCCTGGCCGTGCGGGAGTCGGATTCGGATCGGCACGGCCAGGATGGCCGTGGCACACGGAAGGCCGCTCGGGGTGCCTTCGAGACGCCGCGGAGCGGTTTCTCCACGCATGCGACAGGGCGATCATGGAGAAGGCTGCGCCGTCTCCATGGCACCCGAAGGGGCATGCGTTGATTCCGAGGCGTGGGCTCCGCGGCGGATCGGCAGAGCTGTGGAACACGCTGCGGCACTGTCGCTTGTCAGGCTCGTGGCACTAGAGTTGCTGGCCGGTGCGTGGTGCGCGTGCCCCGATTGAGTGCTTGTGTCTGTGGAGATGATGATGAGTGATGCGCCGTTGATCGTGGGTGTGAGTGGGCTGCGTGGGATCGTGGGCGAGAGCTTGACGCCCGAGGTGGCGGTGCGGTACGCGGGGGCGTTTGGGGGGTGGCTCAATGAGCGGCTCGGCGGCGCGGGGAAGGTGCTGATATGTCGGGATGGGCGGGACGGTGGTGGGGTGTTCCTCGACGCGGCCGCGGCTGGGCTGCGGGGGGTTGGCTGCGAGGTCCTGGATTGCGGCGTGCTGATGACACCGGCGGCTGGGGTGACGGCAGTCATGCGGCACTGTGACGCTGCAATGATCGTCACTGCAAGCCATAACCCCCAAGAGTGGAATGGGCTGAAGTGTCTGCTGGTCGAGGACGGTGAGGCGAGTGCGCCGGGAGCGAGCACCGCCTCGGAGATCGTCGCGCGCTTCGAGAACAACGAGGTCTCATGGATGACCGAGGCGTCGGAGCTGGGATATCGGGACTCGGACGATCCGGACATCGCGGTTGTGCACGCGGGCGATGTCCTCGAGGCGGTCGGCGGGTTTTATGGATGGGGCGGACGCGGCAAGATTCCCCGTCTGGCGGTGCTCGATTCTGTGAACTGCTCTGGGGCACACGGGGCCTCGAGGCTCCTGCAGATGATGACGGTTGGCTTCGTGCAACTGCACGGAGAGGATACCGGCATCTTCCCGCATACCCCCGAGCCCACGGCGGAGAACCTGTCGGGCGCCGGCGGGCTTTGCGACGCGGTGCCCGGGCTGAAGGCGGATATTGGGTTCGCCCAGGACCCGGACGCGGACCGGCTGGCGATCGTCGATGAGAACGGGCGGTACATCGGGGAGGAGTACACACTGGCGCTGTGCGCCGAGAGTGTGCTTTCGGCGATGGGCGGAGGCGACGGAGAACACGGGCGGGGCGCCCGTGCCACGGGGGACGCCGTGCTGGTGGCGAACCTGAGCACCTCGCGGATGATCGACGATGTCGCGGCGAAGCACGGCGGGCGGGTTGTGCGCACGCCGGTGGGCGAGGCGAATGTTGTTGAGGTGATGAAGAAGCTCAAGTCCGAGGGGCAGAACGTGGTGCTCGGGGGCGAGGGCAACGGGGGCGTGATCTGGCCGGAGGTCGTGTATGTGCGCGACTCGCTGGGGTCGATGGCGCTGGTCCTGAGCCTGATGGTGCGCACGGGGAAGACCGTGAGCGAGTTGGTCGCGCAGATCGATTCGTATTCGCCCGGTGGGGCTGGGTATGCGATCGTCAAGCAGAAGGTGAACATCGCGAGCAAGGCGGACGCGCAGCCCGCGGTGGAGAAGATCGCGAAGCACTACGGCGGCGACGGGGGCGACCCCCACGGGCGGGACGCCCGTGCCACGGTGGATCTGCAGGACGGGGCGCGGGTGGACTTCCCCGAGCAGGGCGTGTGGGTGCATGTGCGCGCGAGCAACACGGAGCCGATCATGCGGCTGATCGCCGAGGCGCCGACGGACGAGATGGCGCGCGCGATTCTGACAGAGGTCGAGGGCGTGATCGCGGGATGATCTATCCGGAACCCCCTCCGACCCGCTGCGCGGGCCACCTCCTTCGGTCCGCCATGGGGCGGCGACGGGGGAGGAGAAGGTTCGGTTGCCGCGACTCGCGCGCGACGTCGGTCAATCGCAGTTCAGGAACTGGCTGATGAACTCGGCGAGGTCGGCGAGGTCGAGGACCGGGGCGTCGTGGGGATCCGGGAGCGGGTCTGCGAGGTTGGCGGCGCGCGCACCGGATTGGAAGTAGCCCACGAACGCATGGATGTCGGCGAGGTCGCGCACGCCGAAGGGTTCGGCGAGGTCGGCCCGGCAGGCGGGCAGGGTGACCGTCAGCGTCTGGTTGGCGGGGACGTTCCGGTAGCGGAGCAGCGTGCCGTCGTGGAACTCGACGTCGAGGATGAAGACGGTGTCGTAGATCCCGAGACCGAAATGGGCGGAGCGTTCTTCGGAGGTCTGGAAGGTCGGTCCTGCGTCGACGAGTCGGCGTTGTGACCCGCTGGCGGTCTTGGCGGTGACGGTGGCGCCGATGCCCTCCGGCGCGAGGTTCGAGCGAGCGCGGGTGTCGATGAAGACGCGGAGCCAGTTGGCGTCGGCGGGCTGGTTTTCCTCCGAGATCAGGTCGTTGCGGAGGAGGGTGAGTCGGCCCAGGCGGGTGAAGATAAGGGCGTCCTGGTCGCCGTCGTTGTCGTAGTCGATGCGGGCGATGCCGCGGGCGTCGGAGGCGTAATCGAAGCCTGTCTGTGCGCCGATCTCGGTGTAGTTGAGGCCCGTGCCGTCGTTGGCAAACAGGAGCGCGGGCTGGTCGGCGAACTTTGGGATGGGCTGCCAGCCGTTGACTTCGGCGAGGTCGAGATCCCCGTCGTGGTCGACATCGACGGCGGTGGTGCCCCAGCCCCAGTGGCCGTCATGGACACCCGCCGCTTGGGCGATCTCGGTGAACTGATGATTGCCCTGGTTGATGTAGAGGCGGTTGCCCTCCCGGGGTTTGCCGAGATAGTCGGGCTGCTCGATGGCGGAGACGTAGAAGTCGATGAGGCCGTCGTTGTTGAAGTCGCCCTGTGTGACGCCCATGCCGTTCTGATCGAGGCCCATGCCGGCCTGTTCGGTGATGTCGGTGAAGGTGTTGTCTGTTTCGCCCGCGGCTGGGGGGTTGTTGCGGAGGTATCGGCTTGTGCGGAAATCGCTGGTCCAGAGGATCTCGGGTCGCCAGTCGTTGTTGGTGTCGACGATGCGTGGGCTGAAGCCGTGGTTGCTGAGGCCGAACGCGGTGGCGTATGGGGAGTTCATCGCGTCTGAGTCGTCGGTGAAGATGGGGAGGAAGCCTCGGTCGATGTCCTGATTTCGGAACAGGAAGTTGTGGCCGAAGGGGAGCCAGCCCGCGACGGCAAGATCGAGATCGCCGTCAAGATCGATGTCGCCCGCGGCGGCGCCGAAGCCGTCGGTGGCGAAGAGCGCGGTGGTCTCGACGCCGCAATGGACGGCGAGCTCGGCGAATCGGGGCTGGTTCTGGTCGTTTGGGGGGAGGTTGAGGAGGAGGCGGTGGCTGCCTGTCTGGCCGAAGCTGCCGGCCTGGCCGTGGCTGGTGATGTAGAGGTCTGTGCGCCCGTCGTTGTTGAAATCGGCGGCGAGGGCGGCGGACCCGATGTGTGGCGGGAGTGTGTGGAGGCCCCAGGCGGCGGCGCGGTCTGTGAAGGTGCCGTCCTTGTTGTTGATGAAGAGGCTGTCGTGGGTGTGCCCGCCTGAGAGGAAGAAGATGTCCTGCCAGCCGTCGTTGTTGAAATCTGCGACGGCGCCTCCCGATCCCATTTCTCGGCCCGTGGAGGCGTTGATGAGGTAGCCGTGGTGGACGGCGATGCCCGCCTGGTCGGTGACGTCGGTGAAGGACAGATCGGCGGCGGACGCGAGCGCGCACACCGCGAGCGGTGCGGTGTAGAAGACGATTCCACGCATTTCTTTCCCCCCGGCGCCGGCGTTTCCGCCGGCGCATCGGTACCCGTGTCGGACAGCCCAGCGTACCGGAGATGTGTGGTTTTCGATCGGAGAATTTCGAAGATCCGGCGTCGTATCGGCTTCTCGTGCTGTCGGGCGGTGCCCCGGGTGGCGGGGGGTGGATAAACTGGAGCTATGGCACGAGCATTCGAGTTCGAGATCGGGCAGCGGGTTCGGGTTGTTCAGCAGATCCCGCGGCTGAGCGGGACGATGACGACGCGGGTCGAGGGGGCGGTCGCGGCCTTCGGTCAGTCGAAGACGGGCTCGTGGTTTGCGCACAGCGAGGACAAGAAGCTGTGGCTCGACCGCGTCGAGATCGTCAAAGACGATGGCGAGCGGGTGGTCTGCAACCTGGATCAGTACACGCGGGTGGAGGCGTTGGGCGTGTCCGCGTGAGGCGTTGGGCGTTGGGCGTTGGGCGTTGGGCGTTGGGCGTTGGGCGTTGGGCACTAGGCACTAGGCACTA
>DDFO01000034.1:4931-21514 GCA_002337215.1 Phycisphaerales bacterium UBA1926
AGGCACTAGGCACTAGGCACTGGTCGGGCCTGTTTGTGGGTTTGTCCTGCGTCCGTTCCCGTGTTGCTCTTGCCGGTTCGGTGAGGGGCCACGGCATTCGTGACGGGGTTGGAGGCGCGGCCGCAGCGGGGTGCGGGTGGGCGTTTCTGTGCGCACATGGCGGCGGTGATCGCGTCGCGGTTGGCGGGGATCCTGAGAAAAAAAGAATTGCTTGAGGTGGTGGGGTTTGCGCGCTGCCGGGTGGTGCGGTGTGCAGCGCCCGGGCCATCGACGGGACGGTCCGATCGGCTCGCACGAGCGTGTGCCGGACGAACGGGAAGAGATGGCGGACCAACCGCGGGGTTCTGTCCATCAACGAGCGCGTGCGGCGGATCAACTGTCGTTGTTGTGGCATCAACAGGAGCGGTTGATGGATCAACGGTCCTCGTTGTGGCATCAACAAGAGCAGTTCGTGGATCAACAACGGGCGTGCGCGTGGCGCACGGGCGGATAAACGGGGTGGACGCTGCGGGGCAGCCGGTAAAAGGGGGGAAGACAAGGCCTTGGAGATTCTCGGCTGCACACGCCCCCCCAGATCCCGTACACTGGACAGCTAGGCGGCTGTCGGTCGGCACCGCGGCCTGGGACCATGGCCGGTACGCGATCAGCAGAAACGCCAAGAGCGAGGCAATCTCACCGCCGAAAGGCGCAGTCTCCCGCTCCGGGTCGCGCTGACGACTTTCGGGATCACCCCCACCGCGTGGTCGGACGCAAGTACGACCCGGCATCAGCGGCTCCCGTGTTAAAGGCACCGTACAACGCAAGATACTTAACCTGTGGCTGATCATGAGCGATACACCACCGACAATCGACTTCCACCGAATCCGCACCTACGACGGCACGCAACATGGCGGCTATGAGCAACTTGCGGTAGAACTCTTTGCGCGTGCGCAAAACCTTTCGAGGCAGCTTGTGCGAGTGAATGGTTCCGGCGGCGACGGCGGCGTCGAGGCTTACGCCCAGACCGAAAACGAAGGAGAAATCGGTATGCAGGCCAAGTTCTTTGAGAAACTTGGTTCAAGCCAGTGGCGGCAAATAGATAAATCGGCGAAGACTGCGCTGCAACAGCATCCGGATTTGAGCGAGTACCATATTTACGTTCCCCTGGACAGAACGCAGGGCCGATCGGGCAAAAAGAAGACCTCGGGACAAATTGAACGATGGAATGAGTATGTCAAGTCATGGCACCAGCTGCCGCATGGATCCGGTGTTAAATTTGTTTGGTGCGGACGATTTGAAATCGAAACTGCTCTAAAAAATCCGCAGAATTTCGACTTGCTCTATTACTGGTTTGGGACACATCTGTTTGATGACACGTGGCAAGATCGCCCGCTACAAGCATCGCTGAAGACGCTCGGTGAGCGCTATCAGCCAAACCGCCATGTGGACGCGAACGTCGGATACGAACTCGACCGATTCGTCTGGTCGCCTTCGTCTCATCGCTCACTTGAAGATCGCTACTCGGCTTTCGCCGAGGCATGCCTCAGTTTCACTCAGTTGCTCGGGCATCTCGCGCTACCCGATTTGCACGGAGATTGCATTGATCTCGTGCGAAAGGCCATCGATGAAGTCGTTCGCGTCGAGTATCCATCTTATGGGGTAAAGCAGGTAGAGCAAGTTCTGGGTCCGGCCCGGAAACTCCTAGGACTGGTTTACAAACTGTCCTCCGCTCTTAACGATCAACAAAAAAAAGTGAGCCCAAACGGGACAAATTTCCTCGGTACAGAGTCGACACTTTCACCCGTGCGGTCCATGATTGGGTCGATTCACTTGGGGATTACAGCGATGCCGATTCTCAATTCGCCCTCGTCATAGGGGAAGCCGGCACCGGCAAGAGCCACCTGCTCGCACACTGCATCGTTCAGGCGCGGGAGCGCAGCCAGCCTGCAGTTCTCGTCCTGGGCGAGCAGCTCCTCGACAGTCGGCCGCCGCTGGTTCAGTTGTGCGAGCAGATTGGATGGAAGGGCGGAGCGGATTCGCTGTTCGGCGCACTGAATGTTGCCGGTTCGCTTGTGTCGCGTCCGGCATTGCTGTTCATTGATGCACTCAACGAGAGCGGCGAACGACGCCTCTGGAAGAGCCACCTCCACTCGGTAGCCGAAGAAGTTCGGAAGTACCCGCATGTGCGACTAGTCGTCTCGTGCCGGAGCGACTTTGTCGGCATAACCATGCCGGATGATTTCGAGGGTGACGCGCCCGACAACTGGAGATTGATCCACCACCGCGGGCTCGGCGACGTGCTGGCAGAGGTTGTTGAACGATACTTTAGAACCTATGGCATTCAGTCGCCGCACTTTCCTCCTTTATTGGATGAGTTTCGTAACCCTCTGTTTCTTGATACTTTCTGTCGAGCGTTTGAGAACCAGTCGTTGCCAGCCGGGCCGATTCCGCTTCAGGCTGTAATGGAGCGGCGAGTTTCGCGTCTCGCCGAGAAGATCCAGCAGGATATCGATTGTGACGAACACCACGTCCGGCAGGCGGTTCGTGCGCTCGCCGAGCAGATTCGCAGCAATAATGGGTTGGCTGTCACGGAAGCGATTGCGAGAGCTGCGATCGAGCCGCACTCGCCCTCTGCCAAACGAACGCGTTCGCTCTACACGCACCTCCTGTCGAACGGCGTCATCGTCGAGAGAGTCGATCGTCCTTGGGAGGACGACCCCACTCTTGTCGTGCGTTTTGCGTTCGAGCGTTTTTCCGACTACTTCATCGCACGTGGTCTTTTCGATGAGGCCGCCGACGTTGACGCTCTTCGTGAACTGGTGCAGGAAAGTGGCCGGCTCGGATGGATGAGAGGCTGGAAAACCTATTTCAAAAACCGCGGTGTCGCCTGCGCGCTCGCCATTCTCGTTCCGGAGACGTTCGGCGTGGAACTCATCGATGTCCTCCCGGCCGACATCGAGCATCGTGGCGATGTCTTGGCTGATCTGATGGACTCGCTTCCTTGGCGCAGCGGCACGTCGATCACCGAGTCTACAGCCAAGCTCTTGCCTGAGGCATCGCGATACTGGCCGGCCGCTTCGTTCATCGAAGCGTTGTTGCGCATATCAACGATACCCGGTCACCCCTTTAATGCTCGTTTTCTTCATCAGAAACTCACAGCGATGACGCTGCCGAAGCGGGACGTCATGTGGACTATTCCAGTTGCCCAGCTGGCTGGTGAAGCGGATGCGGTCCCATCCAGCCTGCTTGAATGGGCGATCCAGGTGCCGCAAGAGTTGGTGTCCGACGAACAAGCTGAGCTCGTCGCCACGGTGCTTCTTTGGTTTGGATCGAGCAATAGGGTTGCCTTCCGATCGCGAGCGGGGCTCGCTGCCATACGAATTCTTCGTGGTCGTCTGGAAGTTACTAGCCGCTTGGTCGAGAAGTTCGATACTGTCGACGATCCGTATGTCGTCGAACGTGTCTATGCCGTGGCGTGCGGCGTGGCGATGCGGGAGCCGCCGGGCGAGTGGTTGTGCCAACTGGCGTCAATCGTACGTCGTCTCATGTTTGAGACTATCGAAGTGCGTCCGCACATTCTGCTGAGAGATTATGCGCGGGCGTTGCTTGAGGCGGCGGCCCACAACGACTGTCTCAGTGTGGCCAACTTGTCCCAGCCATTTCGCCCGCCGTATAGCTCGACGATGCCGTCCATCATCGCTGAGGCTGAGGCACAGCAGATCGAGAATGACAAGCAATGGTGGAGAATCGCATCATCGGTGCGGCCGGAGGGCATGGGTGGGTACGGGGATTTTGGGCGATATATCATGGGGTCGGCTGTAGAAAGCTTTCTTGATACGATCAAAGAGAAGGCTGCTCCGAATGATCGACGTGCGGTTCGGTTCGATGACCTACGAGCACGACGGTGGGTGCTTCAGCGTGTAAAGGAACTTGGCTGGACGGGCGAATTATTTGGTGCGTACGACGACCGTCAGAACGACTATCGCAGGATGCACGATGAGCACAAGATAGAGCGTATCGGTAAGAAGTACCAGTGGATTGCGCTGCATGAGCTTCTGGGGTACATCTCCGATCACTATCACATGTGCTCAGATTGGAACGGGGAGCCGCAAAGCTTCGAAGGTGCATGGCAGACTTTCCGGCGGGACTTTGATCCATCGGCAGAACCCTCTACTGGACTGGCCATGTACAACGAGGAGGATGAGCGATCACAGGCGCCTCCGCCGCGGTCTGCGGTCCCATGGAAGTACTCAGTTCCTTATCGCGACCCGTTCGAGAACCTTGAACTCCTTGCAGATCGTCCTGCATGGGTAAGGAAAAGACCGGATGACCCGATTCATTTGCTCTCCGCCCAGCGAGCCGGTGATCAAGGTCGATGGCTTGTTCTTGATGGCTATTGGAGTTGGAAAGAGCCACGCATCCTGCGGATCCGACACGGGTGGGATGGCCGTAGCGAGATGTGGATTCACGCTCGGACTTGGCTCGTCAACAAGAGTGACGCCCCGGGATTTCTGGGTCGCATCAGAAAGCTCAACTTTTGGGGTCATGGTATACGCGGCGTCTCACTCGGTGCCGGGTGGATTGGTGAGTATCCTTATGGAGGTGCATTTGCTGAAGTATCCAAGTGGTGCGAGGAGCCGGATTCGCTAACCGGGAACGACGAAGTGCTGCACGTGAGGGCAACCTGTGACTGGGATCAACTCGGCGGTCCAGTCGTGCCGTCCCCGAAGCTGTGTGATTTACTGAAACTTCGTTGGTCAGGCGAGAACGCGACCTTTGTCGGACCGGCTGGTGTTGCAATTACTACTCAGGCCCCTCTTCCGAACGCAGGCGAAACGGCACCGTGCGTTGTTGACGAGGAACGGCTGCAGGCAGGATTAGCTCAAGCAGGTCTGCAGATCGTTTGGGGGATTGTGGGGGAGAGGCGCTGTTGGAATGGAGAAAAGATGGTAGGTGATGTCGAGATGCAGTTCAGCGGCGTGTACACGCTTTCCAACGACGGTCTACGTGGCGGATTGACGGTGATCGAAGTCATCGACCTTCCGCTTTGACCGTAAGGATGACTAGCGGTAGTCGGAACTCCCGCGGATAAACATATCGCTGAATGGGGCGCAGGCCATGGTGTTCGAGGTCTAACACGACGTCACGCTGACCAACGACTGGGATTAACTCTCTGAGACTCGGCATGAAGAGGCATGCTTGTTTGTCGGGTTTGAGTCGGTTGTACAGCCTGCTGGTCGATTTCAGAAAATAGTTAGCATTCCACCAAAGCTCCAGTGCTTCTCGTCCGACCACCAGCCCTGACCCGTGGCCGGCTGTGATCGGCGCGGGAATCCGTCATGCCTGAGTGCGCGGCAGCCGTCCCGAAATCGAGGCGTGCATTTCGGCACGCCCTGCCATCTTCGCACAGGAGTAAACCTATGGGCGTCATCCCCAACACCCGCATCGGCAAGATCGAGTTCTACGAGGCACACCTCGCGGCATGGGCCACCAACGCCGCCGACATCGGCCTCGACCCCGCCGCCGTCCTCGCATTCCAGACCCTCGTCTCCAACGCCCGGACCGGATACCTCGACGCCGAGATGGCACGCGAGGCCTCCAAGGCCGCCACCCAGAACTTCTACATCGAGACCGACGCCATGGCCGCCGTCGGCTCCAGCCTCATCCGCGCCATCCGCAACTACGCCGAGAGCAACGACGACCCGAGCGTCTACACCCTCGCCCAGATCCCCGCGCCCGCCGAGCCCGGGCCCGTCGGCCCCCCCGGCCAGCCCTACGAGTTCATCGTCGGCCTCGCCGCCACCGGGGCCCTCGGTCTCAAGTGGAAGTGCGACAACCCGGCCGGCGCGTCGGGCACCGTCTACGAGATCCAGCGCCGGCTCGGCACGGGCCCCTTCGAGTTCGTCGGCGTCCCCGGCGAGCGGACCTTTGAAGACAGCACGATCCCGGCCGGTTCGTCGAGCATCGTCTACCAGATCACGGCCGTCCGCTCCAAGACCCGCGGCCAGCCCGCCCAGTTCCTCGTGAACTTCGGCACCGGCGGGGCAACGGCGTTCGCCATCACCGGCAACGACATCCGTCTCGCGGCCTGAGCACGCAACCCAGCAAGATCCACACGGCGGGCCGGATGGCCCGCTTTTTCGTGGCGGCTTGATGCTCAGGGTGAATGCATCGGAGAATCTCGCCGGCTAATCTGTCGGTATGACGCGGACTCCTGTTCGGAATTGTCGAGCGATGCGTGCGAAGTCGTGGAGACGAGGGCACTTGCTGATCGCATTGGGTGCAGCAGTTACAGTCGGTGGATTGGCGGGGTGCATCAACACCGAGAACAACCCGGATCGCCCGGTCGTGACACCGCCTTCGGGGACGGTGGTCGCGTCGCCCTTCTCTCCCGCGGGGGTGCGGGTGCTGTCGCTGACGCACTTTGAGCGCACGCCCGAGGAGGGCGATCGCGTGATGCTCTTCTTCGAGTTGATCGACCAGTGGGGCGACACCGTGAAAGGCGCGGGTCGGCTCGAGGTCCGGGTCAGCGATCCCAACGGTTCGGGGACCGAGGAATGGGAGATCGATCTCGCGGATCTCACGCGGAACGCGTCGCTCTACGACCCGTCGACGCGGGCGTACCGGCTCGCGCTGCGGGAACTGCCCGCGTGGCTTCGCGCGATCGCCGCGGGGGGCGAGGGCGAGGCGTCGGTCGAGGTGTACTTCAGGACGGTTGGGGCTGACGGTCGGCGCGTGGTGCTCCGCGACCGGTACGCGCTCCGGGGGCCGAGTTGACCTCGCGTTCTTCTTCGGTGCGCGTGTCGCGGAGGTCGCGGTAGATCTCGACGACGAGGGTGTCGTCTTCGGGCGGGAGGCCCTCGCGGTGGTTGGCGACGGCTTCGAGCAGGAGCTTGGGCCAGCGGCCCGGCTCGACCCGGGCGCGGGTCGCGAGGAGCCTGCGCATGCCGCTGATGCGGAGCATCTGGCCGGTTTCCCGCCTCGCCTCTGTCGCGCCGTCGGTGTAGGAGATGACCGAGTCTCCGGGGCCGAACGGGATGGAGGCCTGTTCGGGATCGAACTCTGCGTCGGGGCAGGCGCCGAGCACGAACGCTGTGGAATCGAGATCGGTGACGGTGCCGTCCACGGCGCGGAGGAACGCGGGGGGGTGGCCCCCGCTGGCGTATTTCAGGGTGTTGTGCTTCGGGTCGGCCTTGAGGCAGATCGCGGTGACGAAGATCGAGTGCCGCGCGAGTGTGAGATAGACGTACCGGTTCAGGCGGCGGAGGACGTCACCCGGATCGATGAACGGGTCGTCGGCGAAGAGGAGCTCGATCTCGCCGTGCAGGCGGTTGACGGTGAGCGCGGCGGGGATGCCGTGCCCGGTGACGTCGAGCAGGACGACCGAGAGGCACTCGTCGGTGCCGTCGTCGGTGGGGCAGTGGCTGGCGAAGAGGTAGTCGCCCCCGATCTGGCGCATGGGCTCGTACTCGTAGGTGAAATTGACGTTCCGCCCGGTGCGTTGGTTCGGGAACATGCTCTCCTGGATGGAGCGAGCGGAGGCGAGTTCCTGTCGCAGCGAGACGTAGCGTTTGCGGACAAAGAGGTGCTGGTGCTGCCCCAGCCTGCGGGAGTGGCGGTACCAGGCGATCAGACAGCCCGGCGTGGCGATGAGCGGGCTGATCACGATGAGCAGCGCGATCTCGCCGGCGGTGCCGTCTGATTCGATCAGGGCCTTGCTGAGCGCGTTGGCGGCGAGCACGATGATCGCGGGAAGCGCGGCCTGCTTGGCGGTCCACGGGAAGACAAGCGACGCGACGAGGTGGCTGAAGGCGAAGGCGAGGAGCCCGGCGGGGAAGGCCATGCCGCTCGCTCGGAGGGCGATGCCGACGATCCCGTCGGCCGCGATCAGGGTGATGCTGACCCAGACCGCCTGCTGGCGTGTGAGCCTTCCTTTCAGCGTGAAGATGAGCCCGGCGACATAGACCGCGGTCCAGAGCAGTTGCACGGCGGCGAAGACGCCGACGTCGAGAACCTCGTTGAGCGCGAAGGCGAACTCTTCACCGAAGATGCCGAGGCCGAAGAGGACATCGGCCGCGGCGATCCAGCCCGGGATGCTCGAGATCGTGTTGATCCCGCCCCAGATCACGATGAACCAGAGGAGCCTGCCCCGGAGGATTTTGTCGGTGTTGGCCTCGAACTCCCGGCGGAACTCCATCGTCTCGGGGCCCTGGTCGGCGGGCTGGCCGCGCGTGCGGGCGGGCCGCTTCCCGCCCGGCGGTTTGCCGGCGTTTCCGCGTGCACCGGTTTTTCTGCCTCCGGGGAGTTTCACGCGTGGGGATTCCTGAGGGGGCGCTGGGCGTTGTCAGACGGGCGATCAGGCCGAGTCAGGCGAGAGAGCGACCGCTCCGGGCTGACGCACCGCAAGTTTATTCCGAGGCGTCGGCCCCGGATTTCTGGTCGGGTGTTCCGCTCTCGCGGTTGGCACCCGGTACCCAGAGTACATCGGTGTTGCCGTCGCTGTTGGCGACCCGGCCCAGCACGAAGAGCAGATCGCTCAGGCGGTTGAGGTACTGGGCGGCGACGGGGCTCGTGGTGTCGGGCTGGGATATGAGCAGGGCGACGGTGGCCCGTTCTGCCCGGCGGGTGATGGTGCGGGCGAGGTGGAGGGCCGAGGCGAGGGGGGTGCCCCCCGGCAGGATGAAGCTCGTGAGCGGCGTGAGACGGGCGTTGAAGCGGTCGATCTCGCCCTCCAGGAAGTCGACCTGGGCCTCGGTGACGCGGAGGGCCATCTCGGGATCTTCTTCGGGCTTGATGGGGATGCACAGATCGGCCCCGACGTCGAAGAGATCGTGCTGCGTGCGGCGGAGGAGCGCGGCGGTGTCGGCGGCGGTCTCCGATTCGTCGGCGCACGCCGCGTTGAAGGCGAGCCCGATCGCGGCGTTGGCCTCGTCGACCTCGCCGTAGGCGGTGACGCGAACGTCGGTTTTGGGGACGCGTTCGCCGGTGCCGAGGCCTGTGGTGCCGTCGTCGCCGGTGCGGGTGTAGATCTTGTTGAGCTTGACCATGCGATAAGGATCCGGTGATTGGGGTGGAGGCTTCTTTGAGGGCCGATTCGGAGCGTCGATGACTGGGGCGGCCGTTGCGGTGGGCCGGGGTGGGGTAGCCTAGGGGGAAGGCGTGGGGGTCGGTTTATTCGACGGCTCGCACGGCCGGGATGCACGGAGGCCCTGGTGGAAACAGTCGCAGCGGAGCGTGAACGCGGATGGACGATGGCGTGGCGTGCCCGTGGGAGCGGGCCGGCGGCCGGTGGGGGCGGCGACCTCGTCGAACGCGTGCTCGGGGTCCGCGCGGTCGCGGACCGTGCGGCTTTCCTGGGCCCGTCGCTGCTGCACCTGCACGATCCGTCGGCGCTGCCGGGGCTGGATCGGGCGGCCGAGCGGCTGCTGGCGGCCGCGAAAGCCGGCGAGCCGATCTGCATCTATGGAGACTACGACGTGGACGGGATCACGGCGACGTCGATCCTGTACCGGATGCTCCGGGCGATCGAGCCCGGGGCGCAGGTCTCGACCTACATCCCGCACCGCGTCGAGGAGGGCTACGGGCTGAACTCGGCGGCGCTCGAGGAGATCGCCGCGGGGGGAGCGAAGGTCGTGGTCTCGGTCGATTGCGGGATCACCGCGGTCGGCCCCGCGGCGGCGGCGAAGGACGCCGGTCTGGATCTGATCATCACCGATCATCACAACCCGCCCGGCGAGGGCGACCCGGTGCCGGGCTGCTTCGCGCTCGTGCACCCGAGGCTGCCGGGCAGCGCGTACCCGTTCGGCGAGCTCTGCGGCGCGGGGGTCGCCTACAAGCTCGCGTGGCGGCTGGCGACCATGCACAACGGGTCGGACAAGGTCGCCGACGGCGTGCGCACGCTGCTGCTCGATCTGCTCGCGCTCGCGGCCCTCGGGACGGTCGCGGATGTCGTGCCGCTGGTCGATGAGAACCGCGTGATCGTGCGGTTCGGGCTGAGCCGGTGCACGACGACGGAGATCACAGGCCTGACCGCGCTCATCAACGAGGCGGGCTTGCTGGGTGAGAAGATCGACGCGGAGGGCGTCGGGTTCCGGCTCGGCCCCATGCTCAACGCGAGCGGGCGGATGGGGCACGCCCGTGAGGCGGTCGAGCTTTTTATCACCGAGGACCGGGCGCGGGCGGCGGAGATCGCGCGCGGGCTCGTTCGGCTCAACGAGGAACGGCGCGCGACGCAGCTGACGATCTATGAGCAGGCGTGCGCGCTGGCTGAGGCGGGCGGGATGACCGGGGACGCGAAGCGTGCGATCGTGCTCGCCCACGAGGACTGGCACCCCGGGGTGGTCGGCATCGTGTGCTCCCGGCTCGTCGAGACGTACGCGAGGCCCGCGATCCTGATGCAGCGGAGGCCGGCCCGCGACGGCGAAACGATCGGCGGCGGGGCGGGCGGGTTTGTGTGCACCGGGTCGGGCCGGTCGATCGATGGTTTCGATCTCCACGGCGCCGTCGGTGCGTGCGCCGATGTGTTCATCAAGGAGGACGGCGGGGGCAACGTCTCAGGCGGGTTCGGAGGCCACGACGTCGCGATCGGGCTGCGCATGGACGCGGCCTGCTTCGGCCGATTCGCCGACGCGTTCATCGAGCGGGCCAACACGGGGCTCTCGCCCGACGATCTTGTGCGCACGGCGAAGTACGACTGCGACGCGACGCTCGCGGAGCTCACCCCGGACTGTGTGAAGCGGCTCGACCGGCTCGCGCCGTTCGGGCGCTCGAACCCGGGCGTCCGGCTCCGGCTCCGCGGTGTGCGTGTGGACGGTCGGGCGGAGCCGTTCGGGAAGACGGGGGCGCACCTCGGCGTTCGGCTGCGGCAGGGCGACGCGTTCGTGCGCACGGTCGCGTGGAAGTGGGCCGAGCATCTGCCGCGGTTCCGTTCTGGTCAGTTGCTCGACGTGCTGATCGAGCCCAAGGTGAGCAGTTGGAGCGGTCGCGTCGAGCCGGTGCTGGTGGATGCGCGGGAATCGGCCGGGTGAACGGGCAGTATGGAGGACCGATGATGATGGCGGCAGGGTCGGCGAATTCTCTTGTGTCTCTCGGGGTGATCAGCGCGGCGGCGGTGTCGCTTGCTGGCTTGACGGCCTGCGGGTCGAGCGGGCCTGCGCGGCCCGCGCGGATCAGCCACGTCGTGTTCCTCAAGCTCGAGGATCCGTCGAGGCGGGCCGAGTTGCTCGCGGATTGCGACGCGATGCTCCCGGGGATCCCCGGGGTGGAGTCCTATGCGGCGGGGCGGCACCTCGACGTCGGGCGGGACAGCGTGGATGGTGACTACGACGTCGGGCTGTACATCGGCTTCGAGACCGAGACCGACTACGCGGGGTACGTCGAGCACCCGGATCATGTCGCGTTTGTGGAGCAGTGGAAACCGGCGCTGGCGTGGCTCCGGGTGCACGACATCGTGGATGAGACGGAGTGAAGACAGCGCTGCGTCGCTGGCGTGCGGATCACAAAGAGCCGGGCCCGCGTGTGTGCGGGCCCGGCCGGAGTGCAACGGGATCAGATTCGAGTTACGGGCAGCCGTCGGTGAAGTCGGTGACGAACAGACCGATGTCGGTCAGGTCGTAGATGCCGTCGTCGTTCAGGTCGCCGGGTTCCATGTTGGCGGTGAACGCGCTCACGAAGACGCCGATGTCGCCGAGGTCGAGCACGCCGAAGGGCTCAGCGAGGTCGGCGGGGTTGCAGTTCGGTGTCGCATCGCACGCGAGGGCGCGGACGACCCAGGTGCCGGTGCCGAAGTCGATGTTGTTGCCGATGAACAGGCTGTCGCCCAGCACGAGCTGCGGCGTGCCCGCGGGGTTGTAGAACGTCCAGGCCGAATCGCCCGGCTCGAAGAAGTCCTGCCGCAGCACGGGCTCGTTCTGCAGCGCGTCCATGTTGACGGCGACGAAGAAGCGGCCTTCGACGGTGGTGGGGGTGATGGCGTAGTTCGCGGGCTCGCCGTCGGGGGTGGGTATGGCGGTCGTTGTGGTTCGGCTGATGAGCACGGCGCGGGCGGGATCGAAAGCCGGGGTGTCGTCGTCGGGGTCCTCGTAGATCAGGATCTCGATGGGGCGTGCCGAATCGGCGAAGGCCTGGGCGAGCGCGAGTTGGACGGTCGTGATGGTGTCGAAGGAGCCACCTTTGGGGTTGGGCTCGACGGTGAACGTGTTGCCCCAGGTGACGTTGGCGTCGAACTGGGAGAGCGACGAGTCGGAGTTGCCCCCGTCCTCTGCTGCGTAGAGGAAGGTGTCGGCGTGGGCCGACGAAGCGGCGAGAGCGGCGGCCAGCAACGCGGTCCTCAGCGGGTTCGGTCGGTGGTCCATGTCATCTCCTTCTTCTCGGGATCTCATGCTCATCGGCTCGTGTGGGCCGCTCGCGATCGCCCTCGCTCAACACGGCATTTTTTCACGATGTCGTTCGGAGAAATCGCCCCGCGCCGGTAGGCTGGGGGGCGGTCTCTGAGCGTACACGGGGGAGTGCCAAGGAGGAAGCGATGATGGCGGGAAGATTCGGTGCGACGGTGTGTCTGCTTGTCGGGGTGGCTCTCTGCACGGCGGACGCGGGCGCACAAGCCGTTCCGTTGTCGATGAATCTCTATGCCGACATCGGCGGTGCGGAGATCGGGCCCGGCGAGCAATCGGGCGTGGTGGTGGGGCAGACGGTCCGCTACCGGCTCGTCGCGGACATGGGCGACGGTCCGGGGGCGCCCTACTTCGGGAGCGTCACGCTCGATCTCGTCCCGTTCGATTGCGGGGAGGAGGTGATCGTGACGGACTTCGCGTACGGCGACTGGGCCGACGTCTCGATGTCGCCCGACCTTTTGGGCGGCGCGATCATCGGGATCGACGCGGCTCAGTTCGGGTCGGACCTGTCGAACCCTGTCGAGGTGTGCAGCTTCGAGGCGGTCGCGCAGTTCGGATTGATTACCTACACCGCGGTGGGGACGGGTCTCGGGGGCGAGGCGTTCCGCGTGGGGCTGTTCGATTCGTACGGGGTGTCGGTGTTCGACGGGCCGCGGGTGATCGCGGTGGGCGGGCCGGGCGACGACGCGCCCTGCAACGCGGCAGACATGGCGGAGCCGTTCGGTGTGCTGGACCTCGCGGATATCCAACGCTTCGTGACGCGGTTCACGGACGGCGGGTGCCGAGCGGATCTCAGCCCGCCTTGGGGTGTTGTGGATCTCGGGGATCTGGCGGTGTTCGTGGCGTCGTTCGTGGACGGGTGCGAGTGAAGAACGGTCTCGACGGTCGAGCCGTCGTGGTCATTCGCGGACGACCGCCGCCTGACTTGGCACAACCGAAGTCTGTATGAGTCGGACGCGTGAACGGCACGGCTGCTCTGACTATTCGCTACACCAGCGACTCGCACTCCGTGCTCAGCAGTTTCACGATCTCCGCGAGGGCGAGGGCGGCGGTCGCGCCATCGATCACGCGGTGGTCGCACGCGAGGCTGAGGGGCATGAGTTTGCCTACGACGGCCTGGCCGTCGCGGACGACGACGCCGTCGTAGGCCTTGCCCACCGCGAGGATGCCGACCTCTGGGTAGTTGATGATCGGCGTCGCGAACTTGCCGGCGTGGCTGCCCACGTTGCTGATCGTGAAGGTCGAGCCCTTGAGCCGATCGGCGGGGATCGAGCGGTCGCGGGCGGACCTCGCGATGTCGGCGATGGCCGTTCCCAGTTGGCCCACGTTCATGCCCTGGGCATCCCGCACGACGGGGACCATGAGCCCCGAGTCGGTGTCGGCGGCGATGCCCAGGTGCACCGCGGCGTACTGGACCACCTCGCCCGCCTCGTCATCGACGCGTGCGTTGAGGGCGCCGAAGCGGCCGCCCAGCAGCGGGCTGAGCACGCGGGTTACTGCGGCGCACACGAACGGGAGGAACGAGATCTTCTGCCCCGTCTGCTCGGCGTAGCGCCGGCGGAGGGCGTCGAGGTTGGTGACATCCGCCTCGTCGACCACGGTGAAGTGGACGGCGGTGTTGACCGACTCGCGGAGTTTGCTCGCGATCGTCCGGCGGACGCCGCGGAACGGGATCCGGCCCTCGGCCTGCCCCGGCTCGACCGATGACTGCTGGGCGGGGTCGGGGATGGGTCGGCCGGTCGCGGCGGGGGTGTAGCCGGGCGCGGCGGGGACGCCGGCTTGGCTGCCGCCGGGCATGCCGTAGCCCGGGTACATCATGGGGACGGGCATGAGCATCATGGGCATCGGCATGCCGTAGGGCATCTGGCCGTAACCCGGCTGGGCGTACGGCTGGGGCTGGCCCATGGGGGCTTGCATGGGGGCGGGCTGGGGATAGCCCTGCTGCTGGTAGGCGGCTTGTTGCTGCTGATAGTTCGGCTGGGCCGGCATGGGCTGGCGCGTCTGCGCGGGGATGGATGGCGCGGACTGTTGAGATGCCGCGGGCGCAGCCGACGGCGCGGGGCTGGAGGCCTTGGACTCGCTCTTGGTCCCGCTTCTGGTTGGTGCACTCCCGTCCGCGGCGGCGCGGACGTCCTTGGCGGTCACGCGCCCGGCGATGCCGGTGCCGGCGACGGTGTTGATGTCGATGCCCAGGTCGCGGGCGAGCCTGCGGACGGCCGGGGCGGCGAGCGCCTTGCCGTCGCCCGACCCGATGCCGGGGGTCGCGTCGCCCACCTTGCCAACCACGGTGCCGGCGTCCTCGCGGTCGCCGCTCGCGTCGTCGTCGGCGGGCTTCGCGTTGGTTGTCTTTGCCGACCCGTTGCTCGTGCCGGTATCCGCGCCCCCTTCATACGTCACGAGCGGGTTGCCGACGTGGAGGATCTCGCCCTCGGAGCCGTGCAGGGTCTTGATGGTGCCGGCCCGCGGGCTGGGCACCTCAACGAGGGCCTTGTCGGTCTCCATCTCGGCGAGGATCTCGTGCTCCTTGACGGTCTGGCCGACTTCGACCTTCCACGAGATCATCTCGGCCTCGTGCACGCCCTCGCCGAGATCGGGGAGGATGAAGATGTTGGGGTTGGAGGATTTGATGTTTCCCATGCGTGTATCCGTGTGGTTAGTCGTCCGATTGGTCAGACGGGTAATTCTTCAAATACCCCTGTAGGCCGGTCATGACGACCATGCCTCCGAAGAGGATCGCAAGCAGTGTGACCCAGATCGGGAGCACATTGAAATCAGTTGTGTTCTTTATCGCCGGCCAGATCATGCTGAGCATCCCGAGCAGCACGAGTGAGGCAACCAGCATGATCAAACCAACGAGACTGACGAGCATGCACATCGCCGCAGTCTGGTTCGATCGGCGGAGAATGCGGAGTGTCTTTTTACTCGGGAGCGGAACAACTAGGTTCAGCAGAACGCGAATCGGATAGCCGAGGATGAACGCGGCATACCACAGCGCAACGACTATGAAGTCGCTCCGCTCGGACTGGTATCGCATCTTCGCCACGACCATGGGCCTTTCCGTCCATTCAACGGCGCATCAATACGCCAAACACTCCGTGATCCCCTTCCCGATCCGCTCGGCGTTCGGGAGGTACTCCAGTTCCAGCTTGTAGTACGGCATGATCGTGTCGAACCCCGTCACCCGCTGCACCGGGGCCTCGAGGTGCAGGAAGCACTTCTCCTGGATCAGGCTGCTGATCTCCGCGCCCATGCCGGCCGTCTTGGGGGCCTCGTGCACGATCACGCACCGGCCCGTCTTCGTCACGCTCTCGGTGATCGTGTCGATGTCCAAGGGGTCGATCGTCCGTAGGTCGATCAGTTCGACCGAGACGTCGTCGGGCAGGTTGTCGATTGCTTCCAGGCACTGGAAGACCGACGCGCCCCAGGTGACGACGGTGAGGTCGTCGCCGTCGCTGACGACCTTGGCTTCGCCGATCGGGATCGTGTAGTCGTCCTCGGGGACTTCCTCGCGGAAGGAGCGGTAGACCCGCTTAGGCTCGAAGAAGATGACGGGGTCGGGGTCGCGGATCGCGCTGAGCAGCAGGCCCTTCGCGTCGTAGGGCGTGCAGGGCATGACGACCTTGAGCCCCGGCGAGTGCGAGTAGATCGCCTCGGGCGAGTCGCTGTGGAGTTCGGGGGCGTGGATGCCCCCGCCCACCGGGACGCGGACGGTCATCGGGACGGTGATGGTGCCGCGTGTGCGGTTGCGGTAGCGGGCCGCGTGGTTGACGATCTGGTCGTAGGCGGGTCCCAGGAAGCCCTCGAACTGGATCTCGGGGACGGGTCGCATGCCGCCCATGGCGAGCCCGATCGCGGCCCCGAGGATGCCCGACTCGTCGAGCGGGGTGTTCTGCACGCGGTCGTGGCCGTGCTTGTCTGCCAGGCCCTCGGTGACGCGGAAGACGCCCCCGTTCGCGCCGACGTCTTCGCCGAGCAGGATCACGCGGTCGTCGCGTGCCATCTCGAAGTCGAGGGCGTGGTTGATTGCCTGGACGAGTGTCATCTGTGCCATGAGGCCTGTTCTCCTGAAAGGGGCCGACCCGCGGGGTGTGCGGGGCGGGTCATCCCCCGATCACCACCGACGAGATGATCGCCGCGTGTGTCGAATCGTTCTGCTGCTCGTCGTCGGCCAGTTGGGCCGGCGTCGGCGTTCCCGGCGAGCCGCTCGCGAGC
>DDFO01000034.1:21577-32769 GCA_002337215.1 Phycisphaerales bacterium UBA1926
CCGCTCGCGAGCGGCCCGAGCCCCATCAGCGCCGCCTCCTGGATCGCGAGGTTGATCAGCCCCGCGACCTCGTCGGCCTGCCCCTTGACGACCAAGCCCATCGCCCATCCGCTCACCTCGATCTGGGCCTTGTCGGCGCCCTTCTCTTTGACAGACTTGACGTAGGCCGGGTTGACCCAGTGTGTCTTGTCTTTGTGATCGATGAACTTGATGAGCATGGGCGTCTCTCGGGGCGACGGCGGGATCAGTTCCCCAGGAAGTCCGTCGCGATCGGCTTCTCGAAGATCTCGCGGACCGCGAGCAGGGCGAGCGCGAAGCGGGCCCTGTCCTCGGCTTCGAACAGAACGGGCTCGTTCCCCTCGACCCAGCAGTAATAGCGGTACGCGTTGCTCCCGAGCGAGTCGCCGAACTTGACCTGCACGTGCACGAGCCGCGAGTCGGCCCGCTCCTCGACCGCGCCGTCGGGCTGGCTGACGGTGTACGTCGGCGCCTGGGCGACGAAGTGCATCTTGTTGTCACCGATGTAGCGGGTCTCGAGGCCGTACGACTCGGCGAGCGCCAGGATCTGCTCTTTGGCGCCGGCCTCCGATGTCTCGGCGGCGTCGTCTGACATGAGGTTGCCGTAGTGGAGCATCCCGCCGAACTGGTGGGTCTGCGTGCAGCCCGCGAGCGTCATGCCCGCGAGCACCAGCCCGATTCCCGCGGCGGTCTTGATCCTGTCTGTGTTCCCGATTGCCATATCAGCGTTCCCTTCGTTTCGCGTTCCCTGCGATTCGCCCTGCGACTCGTCTTTTCAAATGTTCGCCTTCGATCGGGTCACACACGTTCGGCGTGCGCCTTGAGCCCGATCTGATCCGGGTTGATCCCGAGGCTCGAGGTCCGCATCGTGTCCCGTTGCTCGCGCAGATCGTTCGGGATCTGGGCGAACATGTGGTCGAAGAACTCGCTCTTGTCGGGGTCCGTCACGCCCTCGGCGCTCTTGACGATCTCGCCGACGATCGTGTCGGCCCGCTCGCCGAGCGCCGCCTGCTTCTCGTCGTCCCAGAGGTCCTTGCTCACGAGGTACTTCCGTGTGCGGATCAGCGGGTCCTTCTCCATCCACGCCTCGACCTCTTTCTGGTCGCGGTAGCGGCGCGCGTCGTCCGCGGTCGTGTGGTCACCGAGGCGGTAGGTGAGCCCCTCGATAAACGAAGGGCCGTCCCCGTTGATTGCACGCTTCCGTGCATCGCTCACGGCCTTGTAGACCGCGAAGATGTCGTTGCCGTCCACGCGGATGGTCGGCATGCCGTAGGCAAACGCCTTCTGCGCGACGGTCTCGGACGCCATCTGCTGTTCGAAGGGGACGCTGATCGCCCATTGGTTGTTCTGGCAATAGAAGATGGTGGGGACCTTGAGGACGCTCGCGAAGTTCATCGCGCCGTGGAAATCGCCCTCGCTGGTCGCGCCGTCGCCGAAGTAGGTGATGACCGCGCCCTTCTCCTTGCGGAGCTTCATCGACCAGGCGATGCCGGCGGCGTGGAGCATGTGCGTCCCGATCGGGACGCTCAGCGGTGTCATCCGCACGCCCTCGGGGATCTTGTTGCCCCGCTCGTCGCCCATCCAGTGCATCAGGATCTGGTGGTAGGGCATCCCGTGCAGGTGCATCGCGAGGTTCTCGCGGTAGCAGGGGATGACCCAGTCCGTCCCGCGGACCATCGCCATCGCCGACCCGGCGGCGTTCGCCTCCTGGCCTTTGTTCTGGGGATAGGTGCCCATCCGCCCCGAACGCTGGAGCTTGAAGGCGATCTCGTCGAGCTGACGGCAGATCCACATCTGCTCGTACGCCTCGACGACCTGCTTGTCGGTCAGCGTGTCTTTCGCGAGCTTCTTGTCGAGCTTGCCTTCCTCGTCGAGGATCTGCAGATACTCGATCTTCGCCTCGTAGATCGTCTCAATCGGCATGAGCTCTCCCGGATGGTCGGATTTGGTTCGCACTGGTGAGACGAACCACGCCCGGTGTGTAGCAACCCAGATGATTGTAGGGGCGATGCCCGCTCGCGAACCACCGGGAGCCCGGCTCGTGGGGCCCGTTTACCAGTCCCGGCCCCGGATGCCGTCGCGGGTGGTCCGGAACATCGAAAGAATCCGGCGTTCGAGTTCCATGATCCCGGGGGCCCAGGTCCCATCATCGAGATTCGTCACCAGCACGCCAGGCTCGCCCACCGCCTTGGACCGGAGACCGACCAACCCGCCCCCGGCGAGCGACGAGGGCGAAGTCGTCGAGCAGTACAGCTGGTCGCCATTCGGGCGCCTGCTCGCGGTCGACGAGATGGCGGGCATCTCGGACGCGCTGCTCCCGCAGAACGGCTACACGGGCGGGCTCTACCACGACTACCGCATCGGCGTAGGCCAACACGGGCTGTTCGCCGAGACGATGGGCGCGGAGGGGCAGGCGTTCCAGCCCCGCGCCAACCCGCTGCGGATGTTGTCATGCCGACGCTCACCAGCATCCCCGGCGTGACCATTGTCGATCGTATCGAAGGGGTCACACGCCGGGCAGAAAGAAAAAGGGCCCGGTCGTCCCGGGCCCTGTCTCTTCGGTTTGACTGATCCAAGGCGACGCCCTCCGAGCGATCACCCCTCGTCGATCTTGCTCATCCCCTCGCGGCCCGTGCCGCCCGACACGTACTGGCCGGTGATCGCGTGGAACTGCTTGATGTGGGTCTGGTCCGGCTCGTGCCCCTTGCCGAGCAGGTCGGTCGGCGTCTTCTCGGGGATCACGAAATCGCTCGCGGGCTTCTGATCGCTCACGTCGAGCGCCGCCTTCGCCGCGATCTTCATGCTCTCGTCCGCGTTCGCCTCCAGGTTCGCGAAGGCGTTGCGGATCTCGAGCTCGGCCATGTCGAAGAAGTGCAGCGCCGCCTGCTTGTCGCGCTCGAACTCGAGCCCGCCGTGCCCGGCCCGGATGTCCTGATCCAGCTTGCTGAGCGTGCAGAGCCAGGCATGCAGGAAGATGGCCGCGTCCGCGATCCGCGCCTGGGCGCACTGGGCGCCCACCATCTTCGTGTCGTACTTCTTGCCGGTGACCTTGTAGCGGTAGGTGAACTCGCTGATCCACTTGCTCACCCGCTTGCCCTGCTCGACAAGGCTCTGGTGCAGCCCGTCGATGTGGGGCGGGCGGCGGCGGATGCCCAGGATCACCTCCGTGAAGATCGGGATGCCCGCCTTCACGATCGCGGGGCTGAACTTGAAGTTCTCGGCGGCGAGCTTGAGGCCCAGCATGTGCTCGGCCAGCGGCTTGCCGCCCCACCCGAAGATGAACTGCTGCATGACCTCGTTGGCGCCCTCGACGATCGTGTTGATGCGGCTGTCGCGGAAGATCCGCTCGACCTCGTTCTCGGTCATGTACCCCTCGCCGCCCATGATCTGGACCGCGTCGTTGACCGAGCGCCAGCCCATCTCCGAGCAGAACGTCTTGCAGATCGCCGTCTCGACGCGGATGTCCTCGTCGCCGCGATCGAGGAAGCCCGTCGTCATGTAGAGCATCGCGTCCATCGCGTAGCAGTACGCGGTCATGCGCGCGACCTTCTCTTGCACCTGCTCGAAGTCCGCGAGCGCGCGCCCGAACTGGTAGCGCGTCTGCGCCCACTTGATCGCCTGGTCCTTCGCCCGCTTCGCACCGCCCAGCATGCCGGCGCTGAGCGTGCAGCGGCCGTAGTTCAGGCAGGTGAGCGCGACGTTGAGCCCCTTGCCCTCCTTGTGCAGGAGGTTGGCGCGGGGCACCTTGACGTTGTTGAACCGGATCCGAGCCTGCCACGTGCCCCGGATGCCGCACTTCGCGCGGTTCGGGCTGTACAGGTCGATCCCCTCCATGTCCGGCGTGCAGATCACCGCGGTGACCTTGTCCTTGCCGTCGATCTTCTGCTTCGCCATCACGGTGAACAGGCCCGAGATCGCCCCCGAGGTCGCCCACTTCTTCTCGCCGTTGAGGATGAAGTGCGAGCCGTCCTCGCTCACCTCGATCCGCGTCTCCTGCCCCCCCGCGTCGCAGCCCACGTTGGGCTCGCTGAGGCAGAACGCGCTGAGCCAGTCGTTGGCGAGGTGGGGGAGATAATTCTTCTTCTGGTCCTCGTTGCCGAACAGCATCAGCGCCTTGCACCCGATCGACTGGTGGGCCGAGACGATCACCGCCGTCGACCCGCAGTACTTGCCGATCATCTCGAGCACGCGGTTGTAGCTGGTGATGCCCATGCCCAGCCCGCCGTACTCCTTGGAGATCGTCATCCCCAGCACGCCCATCTTGAACAGACGCTGCAGCGCCCACTCGGGGACGTGCTGCTCCTGGTCGATCTCGATCGAGGGGTGCTCGTTCTTGAGGTAGTCCTCGAGCTCCGCGAGCAGCCGGTCGCACGCCGCGACCTCGTCGGGGTGCTCGATCGCGCGATCCGGGTAGGGGAACAGCAGGTCCGAACGCACGCCGCCCGCGAACATCGTGCGGACCACGCCCTGCTCGGCCGAGTCGGCACCAAGCAACGCCTCGGCCTCTTCGATCGTCTTGCGGTCCTGCTCGCTCAGGCCCTTCATCTGCTTCAGGTCAGCCATGCCAGTGTCTCCTCGGGGCCGATCGCCCCGTTTGTTTTTGAATCGATCTCGCCGGTCGCGGGCATCCCCGGGCCAGGCCGAGGCATCACGCCCAACGACTCATCCGCCGGCCGGCGATCCGCGACCGCCGCCGAGGGAACCCGGTCCCATGTACCGATGAGACCGGCCACACCGCCGATCGCTCGGCTCCCTGCCCAGAGATTCACCCGATCTTTGCCACCGGATGCACGCAGGGCAAACTGTGCTAATACAGAACGTGCGAAATTGTCGCTTCTTACGCGTTTAGTACGGTCAATAATCGGGTATCTGTACCAATTCAGGCGTTCGCCGCCGGCTTCTCGGCGGCCTGGTTCCCCGCGTTGTCACCGGACGACTTCGACCCGCTCCGTGCGAAGAACGACTCGATCGCCTCCGTCGCCTCGGGTGTGTGCCGCAGCCGGACCAGGTGCTCCCGCTCCTTCTTGATCCCCGCCGACCAGCCCGACGCGATGCCCACGTCCACACACTCCGCGACGGCCGCCGCCGACTGCGTCTTGGGAAGGTCGATCTTGAGCGCGTCGAGCGCCTCGAGCACGCCGGCCGCCCACTCGCCCCGGCCGATCCAGACGCTCGGTGCGCCGTCCCGATCGAGCTTCTTCTTGCCGTCGGGGTTCGCCCGATCCGCCACCCAGCTCGCCGCGACCTTCCGCAGATCGCCAGCCTTCTCGCACACCGCGTCGAAGAGCCCGGCCTCGGCCGCGCCGTCGAACTTCATCGGCTTGCCGACCGCCGTCATCAGGATCGCCGACCCCGGCTCGATCCGGGCCGGCAGCATCTGCGTCCCGCCCCAACCGGGGCAGATCGAAAGCCCGGCTTCCGGCAGCCCCACCGGGTACGGCTTCCCGTCGGGCGCCGGTGCCCCGATCAGCCCGTCGCAGTGCATCGCGAGTTCGAGCCCGCCGCCCAGGGCTGCACCGTTGATCGCCGCCGCGGTCGGGTACGGCAGCCGGCTGATCTTGCCGAACACGCTCGCGCCGTACTCGAGGTACTTGTGCAGCTGCCCGTCGTCCATCGCCATGATGGACTTGAGGTCCGCCCCCGCGACGAACGACCGCTCGCTCGCCGAGGCGATGACCAGCCCCCGCGCGTCCTTGGGCAGCGCGTCGAGCGCCGCCTCAAGTCGTTGGATCAGTTCGAGCTCCAAGACCACGACCGACTTGCCGGGCTGGTCGAGCTCGATGATGCAGATGCCGGCGTGATCGCCCTGGCCGTAGTGGATGGGAAGCGGTTCGATGGGCATGGGGTCCTCCGTGAGCCTTTCCGCGGCTGCGCCGCGACGCGTGCGCACGATAGCGCTCGTTCTCACCCGTCGCGACCCGGGCCCTGATCCACCTGCGTGCGTCGGCTCACCGCAGAGTGAGACCCAGCAGGTTTACGACGCGTTCGGCTTCACCGGGCAGGTCCGCACATTCAGCAGGCAATACGCCGGGCAGATTCCCACCGCCCCCGTCGCCAGCAGCACAAGGCCCACAATCCCGACGAGAATCCCGAACAGGCTCCCGAACCCGAGCAACTGCCACGCGACCAGGATCAGCACGATCCCGAGCACCACCCGGATCACACGGTCGGCCGTTCCTTCATTGGTCATCGCGAACCTCCTTGCACCCGCATAATAGGGGCGGGATCGGGACCAAAGAGTCCACTTTTGATCGATCGTTCGCAGCGATGGCGTCGAAACTCAACCGACGGTTACTTCAGCCGGGCCGCGAGATTCGCCTGCGCCGCATCCGTCGCCACGATCGTCGCGCTCAACTGCGCCCCCCGCAGCACGAGGTCCTTGTCCCGCGAGCGGTCCAGGTCGTTGAGCAGCGACTTGGTGGCCGCGAGCGCCTCAGGACCCGCGGCCGCGTACCGACGCACAACCTCGTCCGTCGCCGCGTCCAGATCGTCCCGGGTCGGGCACACGACATCCGCGATGCCGATCTCGCCCGCGCGGGCGCCGCTCATCACACCGCCCCGCAACAGGACCGCTCGTGCGGGCCCGCCCCCGATCTTGCGCACGAGCCAGGGCGCGACCACCGCCGGGCACAGGCCCAGATCGACCTCGGGAAACCCGAGTTTCGCGTCCGCGTGCGTGATGACGAGGTCCGCGACGCAGGCGAGGCCGCACCCGCCCCCGATCGCTGCGCCGTTGACTTTCGCGACCACGACGCAGGGCAGGCAGCGGATGCGGACCGTGAGCCGACCGAGGCTCGCGAGCAGCCGCTTGGGGAGCATGGGCTCCCCGCTCCCGCCCGAAGACTTGTCGATCACGATCTGCTTGAGGTCCATCCCCGCGCAGAACGCACGCCCTGTGCCGGTGATGACGGTGACGATAACGCCCGCGGCCTCTTCGAGACGGTCCACGCACACGTGCAGCGCCTCGAGCATCTCGACGCTCATCGCGTTCCGCTGCTCGGGCCGGTTGATCGTCAGCGTCGCGATCGGCCCATCGATTTCCAGTGTCGCCAGTTCACTCATCCGCGTCTCTCGTTCCTTGCTTGACCAATTACTTCCAGACCGCCGCCAGCCGCTCCCGCGCTTCGTCCCCGGTCACCAGCGAGAGCGACGTATCCAGCGCGCGCGCCGCGCGCCCCGCCATCTTCTTCTCGCCGCCGCACACGAGGGCCCACGCCTTCGTTGTCTTCATGCCGTGCACGCTGCGGGACGCCATCGTGCGCGCAGCGTCGGCCGCCGCAGGCAGCACCTCGTCCCGCGTCTCGACCAGTTCGTGGACCAGCCCCATGCGCGAGCCGGCGGCTCCGTCGAACAACTCCGAATCCAGCAGCCGACGCCTGGCGTTCCCCGCGCCCACCCCGTCGATCAGAAACGGTGCCGATACCGCGGGTGAGATCCCGAGGCGCACGACCGGGTAGCCCAATTTCGCGCCACGATCGGCGATCACGTAGTCCGCCCCGCCCAGCAGCGCGCACCCGCCCGCGACCGCCGCGCCCTGACAGGCGATCACCACCGGGCGCGGGCACGCCCGCATCGCCTCGACGGCCGACGACAGCCCGCTGAGCAGCGCCAGCATGGTCGGTTGCTCGGGGCCATCATCTTTGCAGAGGTCCAGGTCGAATCCCGCGCAGAAGCTCTTGCCCTCGCCCCGGAGCAGGATCGCGCGCACCGCGGCGTCGTCGCCCTTGCCGACCGTCACCGCGCGCACGGCGGCGACCAGCCCGTCGAGCATCGCCGGGGTCAGCGCGTTCCGTTTGTCGGGGCGGTCGAACACGATCGAGCGCACGGTGCCGTCGTCCTCGATCCGGATCATGACGCGCCCTCCGCGTTGCCCGCCGACCGCATCCGCGCGGCCGTCGCGATCCGCTCGGCCAGCGCCCCGGCGTGTGCGAGCTTCGCGGGGTTGACATTGGTCGTTTGCCCCGCGTCCGCGATGGTGCGCACGAGCAGTTCGGTCGCGATGTTACCGGGTGCGCGCTCGCCGTCCACCGAGGCGTAGGGGCAGCCGCCCAACCCCGAGGCCGCGCCGTCGAAGGACCGCACGCCCAGCATCAGCGCCTCGCGCACGCATTCGGCCGCGTTGCCGAACGTGTCGTGCAGGTGCAGCGTGACCGTCGGCTCGCCGAACGCGTTGGTGCGCGCACCGTCGAGCGCCTCGATGGTCGCGAGGAGCGCGTGCGTGAGCGTCTCGGGCGTCGCGGCCCCGATGGTGTCGCCCAGATCGATCTCGTCGATCCCGAGCTCGGCGAGCATCCACGTCACGTCGCCGACTCGTTCGGGGTCGATGTCGCCCTCGTAGGGGCAGCGGATGATGCAGGAGATGTACCCGCGTGTGCGCAGCCCCGCGTCCTTCGCGGCGGCAATGACGGGGCGGAACCGTTTGATGGTTTCCTCGATCGAGGCGTTGGTGTTCTTCTCGCTGAACGACTCGCTCGCGGCGGTGAAGACACTCACCTTGTCGATGGCTGTCCGGCCCGCGGTTTCCCGCGCGCGCTCGTTGACGGCCAGCGCCCCGGCCATGCCCCGCTCGTTGGGGACCAGCACCGACCACTGCACGCCTTCGGGTTTGGCACCATCGAGATCGGCAACCAGCATCTCGAACAGTTCGGCCGCGTCGCCCAGTTGGGGGATCCACTTGGGGCTCACGAAACTCGTTACTTCGACCTCGTCGACGCCGGTGGTCGAGAGCAGGCGCACGAGTTCGGCCTTCTCGGCGGTTGGGATCACGCCCCGCTCGTTCTGCAGGCCGTCGCGGGGGGCAACATCGGTGATTCGCACGGGTTCGTTCACGCCGTCATGCTATTCGGTTGAACCGGGCGGGAATTCCGTGGGATCCGTGAACCGTCGGTTCCCTGCCCCGTCATGATGATGCCGGGCGGGGCGTCACCCCGACCGCGAACGGAGTCCCGATTGGACGACCACGACGCCATGCTGATCGACGCGATGCTCGTGCTCAAGGCCCAAGCGGGCGATGCGGGCGCGATGCGTGGGCTCGTCGAGCGGTGGGACGGCCGTCTGCGCACGCACGCGGCCCACCTGCTGAGGGGCCGGGACGGGGGCACGGACGCGACGCAGGAGGCGTGGGTCGCGATCGTCCGGAAGATCGGGTCGCTCCGCGATCCCGAGCGGTTCGGCCCTTGGGCGATGCGGATTGTGACGAATAAATGCCGGGATGTGCGTCGGAAACGGACGACGCGGCCTGGTGGCCCGTTCGCAGCGCACGACCAACCCCGGGCGGGTCCTGAACCGGCGGGGGCTGCTCCTGACGAGCGCGTCGAGGGTGTGCGGCTTGCGCTGCGAGCGATTGCCCCGGACGACCGGGCGTTGCTCTCGCTGAGGTACGCCGCGCGGCTCCCGCTCGCGTCGATCGGCGCGGCGATGGGTTTGCCGGTGGGGACCGTGAAATCGAGACTCCATGCGGCCCGGGCGGCGGTTCGGTCTGCGGTTGAATCCACAGACGGGTGCTCTGATGACGGGGCGAATAGAAAGGACGAACGATGAACGAACACGATCGCAAGCTTGCCGAGGCGTTGCTCGCCGACGATGCGGCGTTGCTGAGCGGCGAGGTGCCGGACGATTCGATCTTCCGGGACATCGCGGGAACTTTCCGCGGGCGGCGCGGGGTCTTCACCTGGTTTGCCTGGTTCTGGGGCTTCGTGTTCGCGGCGCTGATGTTCTACGGGGGGTATCGGTTCTTCGTGACCGATGCGGACGCGGCGCTGGGCGCGAAACTCAACTGGGGCCTTGTCTGCATCTTCTCGGTGCTCGCGAACGCGATGATCAAGATCTGGGCATGGATGGAGATCCAGCGGGTCGGCCTGCAGCGAGAGCTCAAGCGGATTGAGCTGCGGGTGGCGATGCTGAGCGGGGACCGCGCGGGTTCGGAGTAAATCCGCTGAGAACAGCGAGCAAGCTGCCAAAGCGGCACCTCCATCGACCGGGTTGGCAGGCGTTCTGGGCGGGCGGCCCCGCGTCCAACGGCCCCCGGAATGGCACACGGCTTGCAACATCGTTCTGCGTGCCCCGGCGGTCGTGCCGGAGCAGGATTTCAGTTCGTGACCTATCCCAGCATGAAAGGGGGACCCAATGTCACAGCTCATGCATCGTGATCCGGTGTTCGGCCCTGTGGACCGGATGTTCAGAACGCTCACCCGCGACCCGTTCGGCTTTGCCAATGGGGTGGCGCACTCGCTGGCCGAGTCGCTCTCCGAAGAGTCACGTCCGCTCGCGATCGACATCTCCGACGGCGGCGACGACCTCGTGATCGAGGCCTCGCTCCCGGGGTATCAGCGCGAGCACATCGACGTCTCGGTCGATGACGGCGTGCTGTCGATCACCGCTCGCAAGGAAGACGAGCACGAAGAAACCACCGAAGAGAACGGCACCCGGTACTTCCGGCGCGAGCGCCGGTTCGGGACGCTCTCGCGGCGGATCTCGCTCCCCGAGACGGTTGATTCGGAACAGGTCAACGCGACGCTCGCCGACGGCGTGCTGACGCTGCGGCTGCCCAAGACGCAGAAGACGCTGCCTCGGAAGATCGAGATCAGCTGATCGGCAGATCAGTCACGGGGTGCCATGGAGATGGCGCAGCCTTCTCCATGGCTGGGACTGCCATCGTGGAGAAACCGCTTTGCGGTGTCTCCACGGCTCCCGCTCTTTGGGTGTGGCTGTTCGCGGCAACACATCGGCCCGGGCCTTGTGGCCCGGGCTTGTTTATGCGCACAATTTGAGAGGTTCGAATGAGCGGGTTTACTCCGCCCAGACCGCGCCTTGTTCGATCCAGAGCCGGATCGCCTCGGTCTGCTCGTCGGTAAGCGGTCCCCGTTTGCCCTTGGGCATTCGGTCGATCTCGGGGTGGTTGCCCCGGATGACGGTCATCATCATGCTCGCTTCGGGGTAGCCGGGCTTGAGGACGGAGCCGTGGTCGGCGCCCTCGAGGATCTTGGTCATCGAGGACATGTTGAGCCCGGCTTCTTCTCGGCCGTCGCGGTGGCAGCCGATGCAGCGGTCGACGAGGACGGGGCGGACATTGGCGAGGAAGTAATCCACGCGGGGGTCACCGGTGTTTTGCTGCTCGCCGTCGTCGTCGATGAACGACAGGTCGGGTGTTCCCACGCCGTGTTCGTAGACCAGCC
>DDFO01000034.1:32827-45898 GCA_002337215.1 Phycisphaerales bacterium UBA1926
GGTGTGCGGCAACGGCGGTCCATCCCGCGGTGAAGAGGCCGAAGGCGAAGGCGGTCCAGACACCTGCGAGGGCGAGTTTCTTCTTTTCTTTGAGCAGGCCGAACGCGGCGATGATCGCGGCGACGGCGCCCCAGGTCCAGATGCGTTCGGCCATCTCGCCGTGGTCGTGCGCCAGGGTTCCAAGCGATGCGGAGACGTTCCCGATGTCGTCATAGGCGGATTCGCCGGACTGGATCGTCACGAGTGTCGCGATCGCGAGCATGGAGTAGGCGAGGACGGCGAGGAGAGAGCCCGTCCGGCGACGGCCGGGGAGGCCCCCCGCGACGAGCAGGAAGATCGGTGCCAGCAGGGCGAGCGCGATCGGCAGGTGAACCATCGCGGCGTGGAGCTTCGCGGGGTCGTCGAGGGTCCGCATCATGTCGTCAAAGGTGGTCTGCATCCGCAGATTCTACGGCGGATCAGGCGAAGAGTTGCGGTCGCGCGTCTCGTGCCAGCGATCTCGCTCAAGGGCACCCGGCAGTGAACGAGTTCACGAACGCACCGATATCGGCGAGGTCGTAGACGCCGTTCTCGTCGAAGTCCGCCGGCGGCTCTGCGTTGGTGAACGCGCCGACGAAGACGCCGATGTCGGTGAGGTCGAGGGTCTCGTAGGGCTCGGCGACGTCGGCGACCGAGCAGGCGGCGTCGCTCAGGAGCGTGAGTCGGAAAGTTCCGATGCGGGGCGACCCTGCGAAGGGGAACTCGTCTGCGATGTTGGTGATGGGCAGGTGGGGCGTGATGTTTGAATTGGCGGATGTGTAGTTGGTGCCGGCGTCGGTCCCCGAGTCGTAGGGGTCGAGGTCGAAGACGAGTTCGCGGGCCCAGAGGCCGCTCTCGCGGAGGTCGATCCCGTGGATGCCGACGAACCAATCGGGGCTCGGGGCGATCATGGTGACGAGCGAGACGTGGTCGAACGCGGCGTCGACGGTGATCGTGCGGGCCCGGCTTCCCGGCGAGAGCCCGATGCCGCCCAGGTTGAGGTACTGGTCGGCCTGGCCGAGGACGATCATGCCCGCGACCTCGTTGCCGAGTGTGCCGGTGGCGCCGATCTCGGCCATGAATTCGATGCCGGGGGAGGCGATGCCGCCCGGCTCCCAGATCGCCGCGTCGGCGGTGTGCGTCGCGCCGATGACCGGCGAGAAGTGGGGGTTGGGGGGGAAGCTCTCGGGGTGGGTCGCGGCGCTCCACTCGGCGACGAACTCGAAGGCGTACTCAACGCTGCTCTGGGCGAACGCGGACGCGGACGCCCCGAGGGTGAGGAGGATGCCCACGAGGCGATGGGTTGGCCGAGAATCGTCGATGAATGCAGGCATGCTGGGCCTTTCTGAGAAGCTGGCGAGGTGTTGTCGCTGTTGGTCGCGGCCGAACGGGCCCGGCTTACACAATATTCCAGAAGAGTTCGTGCGACCCGGCGCGGTAGCCGGGAGCCAACGGGCCGCGGGACCTATCCTGTTTTTCTCGGGAGTCGCGGCCGCGGCTCTCCGGCGTGGGCGAACGCTCGCGTCGATGTGGGTGCGATGGCAGAGCGGTTGAATGCGCCGGTCTTGAAAACCGGTAGACCTTCGGGTCTCGGGGGTTCGAATCCCCCTCGCACCGTTTGGGGACTCGGCTCGCGTCGAGTCGCATAACTCAGCAAATATCAGTGGGTTTACGTCATCGTCGGCGTTCCCGTCGGGGGTGGCGGCGCGCGCGTCGTCGTCGCATCGGCCCGCACCCGTTTGCTCCATATCGCGTCCCAACTGTGCGCGCCGTTGGCCGCATGGCGTTTGCGGGGGTTCGGCGTCGGTGGGGCGGTGGTGGTCCGTCCCGGTCGCCGCGAGCGCGCCCGCCTCGGCTTCGGTGGTGGTGGGGGAGGTCGGGACGGTCGGCAGCGCGCCGCGGAGGTCGGCGAGGCGAACGTGGGCGTAGGTGCCGATCGTCAGCGTCGGGGTTGAGTGCCGGGCCAGTTCTTGCGCAACCTTCACCGATGCCCCGCTCGCGACGATGCCCGAAACGAACGTGTGCCGGAGGGCGTGGAAATCGACCACCCGCCCGGCCGCGTCGGGTGTGCGGAGGAAACTCGGCTCGCGTCGGCGCGCGTCGCGGTCGGCGTCGGTGGTCCCCTCGGCTTCCCACGCCGCTCTCGCGGCCTCTAGATCCGTTCGGAGCATCCGCCCGGTGTCACGGTGGAGTTTCCAGAGCGGAGCGTGTGCGGGCCGCTCAGCCAGCCAGGACGCGAGCCAGCGGGCGAGGTCGGGGTGGATGGGTTGGGCATCGTCCCGCCGCCGCTTGGAGTAGGCCGCCCGGACGGTGATTGTGGGGGCGTCGGGGTCGAGGTCGAAATCCGCGGGGGTCAGGTTCGCCAGCTCGCCGCGTCGGAACCCGGTGCCGAGGGCGATCCGGTAGAGCGCCGCCCGGTCGCGTCCGCTCAGCCCACGCCAGGGCGCGCCGCGTTCGGCCGCGTCGATCAACCGGGCGGATTCGTCGCCGGTCAGGGCGCGCCGCTCGTGAACGCGCTTCGTGACTGTCATTCCACGGAGAGACGCGAGCGGATCGGTAGGGAGCCGGTGGGCGTACACCAGCCAACGCGTCCACCCCTTCACCGATCGGAGCGCCTTCAACTGGGTGCGTTGAGACTTCCCGTCGTCGTCGAGTTTGCTCAGAGCCTTCGCCACGCGGTCCGCGGTCAGCCCGGAGAGACGATCGACCCGCGCGAGGTCGGTTATCCGGGTTGCGAGCGCGTGGACTTCGTGGGCGTGTTGCTTCGTCCGCCCGCGGTTCAACAGATCCGCCCGGTAGTCGGCCAGGTGATCGGTGATCGGTCGCCGGTCTGCTTCGGCGTAGCCGTCCGCCTTCGCGTCGATGACGCCTTCGCGTCGGAGTGCCGCCGCCGCGAGCCAGCCTGCGAGGATGCGTTCGGCCGCGGCTTTGTCGGTCGTTCCCGTCGATCGGGTGCGCCGCCGCCCTTCGTGATCGAAATAGCGCGCCGTCCAACTCGCGCCGGGGGCTCGTTTGAACAGCCCGCCCGCGCCGTTGCCGCGTCGGTTCGTTCGCTTCGCTTTGCTCATCGTGTCCACCTTCCGTCTTGATTATGCGTGATCGTGCGAGCCAGCGCCACCCGTTGCATCGGAAAAGCCGTCGGGGAGTTGCCAGCGGTAGGTGTTGGCGCGCCGGTCCGCGTAGCTGCCGGGTTCGATCAGCACCATCCAACCGAGGGATTGGAACATGCGGAGGAAACTGCCCGCCCGCTCGCGTGTGATTTCGACCACGCGCCCGGCTTCGGATTGCGCGAGGTAGAACGCACCACCGCCCGCTCGCCTACTCAATTCGGCCGCGAGCGCTGCGAGACGGCGCGCTGGGGCGTCCGAGGGGTCGGGGAGGGTGTCGGACACCACCGGATCGCACCCGATCGCCTCAGCGGCTTCTAGGGCGTCTGCGAGCGCGTCGCGATCGAATCGAATCCGACGCCACGCGCTGGTGAAGTCGGCGAGGCATTCCGCCCAGGTGCGTTCGGTGTGATCCTGCCCGGTTTCCCACCACCGCCGGAGGGCAGCGGTCACGGGCGCGGGCGGCCGCGTCGTTTCGCGATATGCGGAGAGGGAACGAACATTCCGCGCCAGTTCGAAAATCAGCCGATTCGAGGTGTGGCGCTTCACCAGCGGATAGCGGGCGAAAACGTCGGCCACACCATCGACACCATCGACACCATCGACACCATCAACGCCATAGCCACCATCCACACCATCAATCCCATCGGGTATGGGGGGGATGGGGGGGATGGTGTGCGACGATTCATCATCCGCGCAGCGCAGCGCCGTTTTCCATGCGTCGGGCAGTTCGGCAATGCGCGCCGCGTCGATCGAATCGCAACCGCTCAGCCGGTACGGCCGCTCGTTCACGATCGAACCCGGACCGACGGCGTAACAGCGCCCCGCGAGAATGTCCAAGCCGGGACGCCAGCCCAGCCGCCGCGGGATCGTCCTGGGGTCGCGGTAGTAGCGGTGCGAGCCGTTCGGCGTTTCAACTGTCAGCGTCGGCGGTAGTGGTCCGAGGTCGCGTTCGGCGGATTCGAGGGACGCGCGCCTTTCGTCGCCGTCGGCATCGACCACCACCAGCCCGGACGCGCCCAGGTGAACGCCGTAGTTCGCGTGCGGGTCGTCATCCCACCACGATCGGACCGCGGCCGGGTCGTCGGTGGGGTTGTGTTGCCAGCGCGGTTTCTTCGGCTTCTTCGATCCAGCGCGCAGTTCGATGACGCGCCAGCCGACGCCCACCGCATCCGCCGCGTGTGCGGCCGTAGAACGGGGCTCAGGGGCTTTCATGCGTCGCCCCCTTCCGTCGGGTCGGTCGAGGGCTCCGCGTGTTCAGATGCGATCCAGACGGCCGCCTTGCACCCGCTCGCGGTCGGCCGCTTGTCACCCGTCATCACAATGCGTCCCGCCTTCGCCAGCTCGCCGCGTCGGGGCGTGTAGGACTGGGGTTTCATCCCCAACGTCGCCTCGCCTTCGTCGTCGGTTGCGCCCAGCGGTCCGCGGTCGCGGATGAACGCGTAGACCCGTTCCCGCATCGGTCCGGTGTAGGGGGCGATCCAACGCGCGGCCGCGTCGCTTGTGCCGGGCGGGGCGTTGTGATGCGCCGGGGGGAGCGGTGGGCTGGTATTCTTTCCGTTGTCCAATCTTCCGACGCGTGATCCGTTGCCAGGCGGGGGCGCGTCATTCCATCGGGGTTCCGTCATCGGCGCACCCCCTTCGCGATCTGTGCCGCGAGCCAAGCGTCGAGGTCGGTGACGCGATACAGCACAACGCGCCCAGCCTTCGCCGCGGGAATCTCGCCGCGGTTCGTCAGTTCCCATAGCTTGCGGGGTGAGATGCCGAGCATCCGCGCGGCTTCGGCGGGCCGGACCGCGAGGCGGGTTTCGGTGTTGGTGTTGGTGCGATCGGCGGGGGTGGTCATTCGGCACCCCCCTCGGATTCGTTCGGGTTCGCGGCACGCTCCGCGAGCGTTGCCGACACCGCGGCCGGATTGAACAGCCGTCGCTTTCCAGCGCGGAGGGAGGGGAGGCGTCCGGCGTTCGCCTCGCGGTGCAGCCAAGCCTTCGAGAGTTTCAGCCGCCGGGCCAACTCTGCGAGGGTCACGATGTCGTGTTGTGGTTGAGTATTCACGCCCCAACCATGACGCATCGGAAACTAAGAGGAAGCTCGCTTGTTCAAGATGGGGCTTGCATTGGGCTTAAGCCCAAGTTGGGGCTTGGATGGGACTAGGCGTTAGCCGAGTTTGCCGCCGCCAGTTCTCGCCATGCCGCCGCGATTCTCTTTCCGTCCCGGGGTCGCCACCCTTTGTCGTCGATCAGCCCGCCGCGTTCAGCCGCGTCTGCAAGTTTGTTGATGTCAGAGTTTCGGAACGTGCGAAGGTGTCCCGCGGCTCCAGTTGGATTGCCCGGTAATACAGACACCAGGAGGATCTTGCGGAAAGTCTCGGATGAGATACCAATGTCGAGGGCGTCGAGGTGTTCACGAAGCTCAGCAGTTGTGTATCCGGTGATTTTCGGTGCTGGTCCGGCCTGTGCCGTTTCGTTCTCGGCGTCGCCGCCGACACTGCCATGCACGAGGTCCAATTCAAGACGCTCGCTCAGGCTGTCTAACTCGTACATGAGCGGCATGATTGAGTCGGCGCGCTCGCCAACTTCTATGGCGTTGCTGGTTCTGATTTCGTCGGACTTTTCGAGAATCGAACGAAATGCATCATTCTCGTTTGCACAAGTCAAGAGTGGCTTGACTCGTCCGCCGAGCGAGTGGAGTGAGGTTGACCACCGAACGGCCCATTGTGATTGCATCGCCAAACCCGGTTCGTCTGTGATTGGCGCTAAGAGTGAAAGGTGCATTACGCCATCCTCTACGCCAGCAATGCACCCCCGCGCAGCATCTGCGATCCGATTCCAGTCTGGTTCTGTTTCGCCGAGGTATAGCGCAACGGCGGACCCGCACATACCGGCTTGATGGGCTAGCAAGCGTGCAAGTTCGATATTGTGAAACGCCAAATCCCCGCGATACAGATTGTCCTTTGACGGACGACCGCGAATTGGACCGCTTGATGAATTGTCTGCAGGGGCCATGCATACCGTCCCATCCGGGCCGACCGAGCGAGCGTCGAGACGGTGAATCGACGCCCAGCCCAGCCGTACGCGGGGGGTCAGCCCGCTACCCAATGCAAGATGCTACCCGTTAGAATCTGGAGATGCCCCACTATCTCATTCGCGGAGCCTGGAAGCGGGACGCGTCGGACGGCGTTCGTGCGATCTTTGCAAAATCGGAGGGCGTCGCACGCGCGGCCGCGAGCAAGGCGGGCTTGCTGGTGCTGTCTGTCGAGGTGTTGGACGAAGGCGCACCCGTTCGCGAGGATGCGGGCGAACCCTCGGCACTGTCGCGGCTTGCTACCCAACTCAATCGGGATGGCCGCCCGGACGATGCCGCTGCGGTGATGATGCAGGTCTACGGAATGTGGGCGGACGCAGGTACCAGTGATTCACTTTGCTTGCGGATTCCGAGGTACTTTCTCAAAGCGGGACGTCACGATGACGCGTGGCGGATTCTCAATGAGATGCGGGTCGGGCGTGTGCGTGGCAATTCGTTGACCGATGATCGTGTACCCGCGGCATGGGTCGAGTGGTACAAGCTGGCAGCGCGCATTCTGAAAGCCGAGAAACGCCGCGATCATCACCGGATTATGGACGCCGCCGCGCAGGTCGCTGGGGTTCTAAGTGAATACTGGATCGTCTGTGATGGTGTACCGCGCCCGGGGATTGTGACTCGATCAGATGCGGTTGCGAGGATCGAGTTGATCACTGAGGAGGTACTGCCGTCGGGGGTTAGCGCCACGGAATGGGCCGAGGGGGTGGTGCCGGACGAAGGCAATGCAACGCTCGGCCGGGTGATCGAAATTGTTTCCAGTCTCGATGTTGAAATCATGCGGGCAGGGAGCGTGAAGTGGTGAAAAAATATCGGTGGCGATTTTGGGCAGTGCCTATGAGTCTTTCAAGTGACTAGCGACCTTTGAAACGAGAAGATTTTGATTGTTCGAGGTATGTCGATCGATAGACTGTAGCACCAACGATCAGTTTTCAGAAGGGAAAGATCATGCGGCAAATTTGGCTGATTCCGGTACTCGCGGTATCTCTAGGGAACTTTGCCGACGCACAGTCTATGCGTGCGTCTTTCGAGTTTGAGGCAGACGCGATATTGCCGCGGAATACCATTGTTGGACCCGATGGTTCATGTACCACAGAATGGAACCATCGGCCGCGGGCAACGGTCACTATCGTTATCGAAATTGTGGAACCCGAGCCCGGCTTCCCGTCCGCGTCGCTTGTTGACTTTCGCGCTGATTTCGAAAGCGAGAATCTGCACATTCTGGAGAACAACGATTCATTTTGCTTCGGTGAGGCGCATGTAGTACTTGACGAATGTACATGGCGTAACGCTACGCCGGTCACTGGTGGGTTCTACGAGGATTGGGTGCTTGGTTTCGCGAATGTTGTTCTTGGCGTGACGGCGTCTGGGTCAATGGAATCAAATCTAGTAGTTTATCAACTCGGTGAGTTTGAAATTGCATATGACTATGTCGGTTCAAGGGAATATGACGGGAGCGTTTCCTGGAACCTATACAAAGTAGGCGATGAATGGTTTGGAAATTTTATTCTATCGCATCGAAATCCTCCGGAGCCGATTTTTGCTTCGGGTGATGGCGACTTCTATTTTGAGGCTTACTCGCAAGATGAGAGTTCGATCGCAGGGAATTTTGTACCAGCTCGCATTTGGTGTAGCCCCGTCGATTTCGCTGAGCCGTTTGGAGTGGTGGATCTTCAAGATCTGTCTGCGTTCATTGACGCCTATCTGAATCAGAGAAATCTGGCGAATCTTGCTGGGATTGAGCAGGGGGTCTTGGATCTAGCAGACATCGCAGTGTTCATCGATTTGTTCTCTGCTGGGTGTCCGTAAACGGGGTGCTTTCGTACAGCTGAGCGGACCACGCGAGTCAGACTATCGGGGGTTTTGGGACAAGCCCACGCGCGAGCGATACCCGTGGGAAACGGCCAGAAAACGGGAGCGGGGGAGTTTTCCGGCCAGTACACGCGCACGGGCCGGGAGAATTTCGGGAGACGCCCGCACGCGAGGCGGGGGGGATTTCGGAAGCAGTACGCGCGTGAGGGCTACCGATCGGGCAGGGCGAGCCACCGACCGAGGCGGGCCGCGGGGCGTGTGAGGATGCCGACCGTGACAAGTACCACCGTCGAGGGCATCGCCCACGATTGGGGCACGCACGCCGCCCAGGTCGAGGCCCTGCTGAGGACAATGCCGGACACGACGCCGGACAGCGGGGCCAAGGTCCCGACCGGGGCATCGCTGATCCGATTCGACTGACATATCGAGGACCGGGGGGTGGTTTTTGCCTTGTGACAGACCGTAACGCCAGTATTCTGACTGGCATGACAACCACTGAAGAACGTATCGCGAAACTCGAGAGGTCCACCGCCCGCTGGCGCTTCGCCACCGTGGGGATGGTGGGGGTGCTGGCCGTTGGCCTGATGGCCGGGCAAGGCCGGTCGAGCAAGGCGTTGTCCAATCTGGAGACAACGCTGCTGGACGCAATGCTGGTTGAAGCCGAGCCGAAGGTGATGGGAATCGCCTCGGGTGGAGAGAACACTGATTACAACTGGCGGCTCATCCGCGTTTGGAGCGATGGGACTACTGAGACAATGCGTGTTCCGAAGGGTGAGAACTGGGATGCTGCGACTCAGTCGTTTTACGCGGGTGGCACCGGAACTGGAGTTCAGGGCAACGACCCGAAGTATGGATGGCGTCCCGTGATCAATGCCCCGCATCCCGCGCCGTGATGGTTCCTGTCATCAGTCGGTGATCATGCCGAGGCTGCCGGACAACTGGGCCACGGTCTCGACCGGGGCATTGCTGATTCGACTGAGTGCGAATGGGATCGGAAAGCTGGACGACCCCGCGCCTGTACAGGTTCGTTGCTGCAAGTGCTAGGATTGAATTGGTGGGTACCGCATGGGGCAGACCCCCTCGCCCGTTCGCGTCGTAACAGATCCGTTCCGGCTGACGGTTGTATGCCAAAGCACTCCCAATTACCGGTTCGCGTCGTAACTGACCCGTTCCCGTCTGCGGTTCTTGTGTGAGAGCATGCCCCCGGTATCCACCACCGCCCAATGACGCATCGATTGAACAAAGACGCGTGACGATCTGCAATGGATCTGTGTTAATCCCTTGACGACCGTTGAGGGCATCGCCCACGATCGGGGCACGCACGCCGCCCACGCGAGCATCAAGCCGACACCACCGATCAGCCATGCCCAACGCATGGGGCCAGCCTACGGGGTTTCTTGACCAATGCGCGCGTGACTTCTACGGACCTAATTCTCTCGCGGACGCGATCGCGATGAATTGTCTTGCACGTTTTATGGCATCAACTAGGCTGGGCGTATGAAAACTATCGAAGAACGCATCGCAAAACTAGAGGAATCCACTGCCCGCTGGCGTTTTGCCACTATCGGGATGGTGGGGGTGTTGGCCGTCGGGCTCTTGGCCGGACAGAGTGGGTCACAGAACGCGTTGACTGATTTGGAGTCATCGCGAGCCGATTCACTGCAAGGTGGACTTGTGCCGAAGGTCGCCGCTGTGGTGCCGGGTGCTGGGAACACACTTGTCCGCGTATACACGAACGGCTACACCGAGGCGATGAATGGGGCTTCGGTATTCACAAACAATTGCAGCGGTGGCTGGAACAGCGATCTGCAAGTGTGGGAAGCTGGCTGTCCGGACGGGAATTGGAATCCAATCGCTCCGTATGAGCCTTGATTCCTTTGCCACGTTGATTGTGTCATCGTCTCCCGGTGAGATGAGATTCCGCTAGCACCACGATTGCGGCCCGGATCGCTGAGTTCAACTCGGGCCACGCCGCCGCGAGACGGGCGAGGTCGGGATCAGCGGGGGGCGTCGGATCGGGTGAATCGGGGGCGGATTCCGGGTCAACTGTGCGCGCCGTTGGCCGCACTCCGGGGGGTGGCGTGCTAAGCACGCTGATAGCAGGGGTTTGTGAATCCATGCGCCGGTCTTGAAAACCGGTAGGCCTTCGGGCCTCGGGGGTTCGAATCCCCCTCGCACCGTTTGGGGACTCGGCTCGAACGGAGCCCCGGAACTCAGCAGGAATATGGTGAATCGCATCGGGGCCGTCGCTTGCGTCGTCGGGGTCGTCGGGGTCGTCGTTCGTTGGTCGGGTTTTCACCTATCGCGCGCGTCGTCCACCCGTGGCGCCCGCCGGATCTCGTCGGTCCTGCAGCGCAGCGGGTTGGGACGCACCCCCCCGTCCGTGGTGACAAAGCCCCCGACGCGGCCCCGCGATCTCACGGGCAGCCGGCGACGAACGCGTCGATGAAGGCCGTGATGTCGGAGAGGTCGAGCAGGCCGTTGCTGTCGAGGTCGGCGGGGTTGCACGGGCGTGCGCACTTGTTGAGCAGAACGCTCGCGTCGTCGCTGTTCCCGTTCACGACGACCATGTCGAGGTCGCCGTCCCCGTCCAGGTCGCCCAAGGAGCCGTCCACCGGGTAGTCGCCCGCGAGGTAGTTGCTCGGGGTGGCGAAGGTGCCGTCGCCGTTGTTGAGCAGCACGCTCGCGTCGTGGCCATACACGTTCGCGAAGGCCATGTCGAGGTCGCCGTCCAAGTCCAGGTCGCCAAGGGAGACACTCCCCGGCGCGAGGCCCGCGGTGTAGTCGAACAGGGCGGCGAAGGTGCCGTCGCCGTTGTTGAGCCACACGTTCACGTCGCTGCTGGACAGGTTCGCGACGGCCATATCGAGGTCGCCGTCCCCGTCCAGATCGCCAAGGGAGACGCTGTTCGGAATGTGGCCCGCGGCGTAGTTTCTCGGAGTGGCGAAGGTGCCGTCGCCGTTGTTGAGCAGCACGCTCGCGTCGTCGCTGCTCGCGTTCGCGACGGCCATGTCGAGGTCGCCGTCCCCGTCCAGGTCGCCCAGGGAGACGCTGGACGCCCCGTCGCCCGTGGCGTAGTTGCTCGGGGTGGCGAAGGTGCCGTCGCCGTTGTTGAGCAGCACGCTCGCGTCGTCGCTGGTCGCGTTCGCGACGGCCATGTCGAGGTCACCATCCCCGTCCAGGTCGCCCAGGGCGACGCTGTATGCCCCGTCGCCCGCGGCGTAGCGGGTCTGGGCGGCGAAGGTGCCGTCGCCGTTGTTGAGCAGCACGCTCGCGTCATGGGTGTTCGAGTTTGCGACGGCCATGTCGAGGTCGCCGTCCCCGTCCAAGTCGCCCAGGGCGACGCTCTCCGGCCTGTCGCCCGCGGCGTAGCGGGTCTGGGCGGCGAAACTGCCGTAGCCGTTGTTGAGCAGCACGCTCGCGTCATCGGTGTTCGAGTTTGCGACGGCCATGTCGAGGTCGCCGTCCCCGTCCAAGTCGCCCAAGGTGACGCTCCGCGGGTTGACACCCGTGGCGAAGCGGATCTGGGCGACGAACACATCCGTTGGGTCGCAGCCCTGTCCGAGGGTGCCGGAGGTCAGACCCGTCACGGTGATCAGTGCGAGATGCTGCTTCCACATGGCTCGGTCCTTTCCCGTGGTCCCGGCCATGACGCGGCGCGCTGGCCGGTCCTGTGTATGAAAGCGTGGACGGCCCGTTCCCCAGTCCACCCACGCGCGGCCGGAGGCGCCGGCATCAGTCCGCGCGTGGCCGGGGGGGATCTGTGCTTCCTCATCAATATGTTATTGCGGATCAAATGATGTCGAAAGGGTCTGTGACATTTTCATCCCTCGCCCGCACCCGACCGCGGGGTCTTGCGTGGGGGTTGGTCGCGGGTTCGGTTGGTTCGTCGGTTGGCACCGCCTCGCTGGGGTTTCAGGTTGGTTCACGGACCGATCGGCCATCGATCGATCCCGCCGGTGCTGGTCGCTCGCTCCGAGTGTTTCCCGGCATGACGCCGGGCCTCGGCTGCGCGATGGACATTCGAGAGGCGCGGCGAGTCGGCGGCGCGTCTTTGGATCGCGAGGCGGTTGGGATGCCCGGGCTCCGGCCGAGCGCACGGGGATCGAGCACGGAATTTTTTTTCGTCGGCCTCAACGCACGGGGTTTGGAAGAACCTTGGTTCACGGCACCGCTTCGGGAAAAGACGGTGCGAACCAACGCAACATACGCGAACGAAGGAGACTCACGTGTTGACACACAAAGCTATCACTCTGACCACGGTTCTTACCTCCATCTGCGGGCTCGCCGGCGCGGCGGGCGCCGGGGACGCATCCGTCTACTCGGGCGCCGGCGCCGACGCCGCGTCGATCCTCGAGACGGTCGAGGCGTTCCGCGCCGAACTGGGCGATCTGAACGCCCCGAACCCCGGCACGCTCTGCGAGGGTCGCCGGCAGATCAACTGGGACGCGGCGCCCGACGCCATCTCGGCGCCCAACGCGTTCCCGGGCGACTTCTTCAACTTCAACGCCTTCCCTCGGGCCCGGGGCGTTGAGTTCACCACGCCCGGCACCGGGTTCCAGCTCTCGGCGACGGCCGCGAGCGGCGAAGGCGTCGAGTTCGACAACATCAACCCGGGGCTCAGCGCCCTGCTCGGCACGTTCAGCCCCGAGCGGCTTTTCACCCCGCTCGGCTCGACCGTCACCCACGTCGATTTCTTCATCCCGGGTTCAGCAGATGGGGCGATGACCCGGGGTTTCGGCGTGGTGTTCACCGACGTCGACGTCCAGGGCTCGGCGAGCATCGAGCTCTTCGACCAGTGGGGCGGCCTGCTCGGCTACTACGAGGCACCGGCGGGGGAGGGCGATGAGTCGCTCTCGTTCATCGGCGTTTCGTACGACGACGCGGTCGTCTCGAGCGTCACGATCTACTCGGGCAACACGCCGATCGACAGCGTCCCGCTTGAGGGCGAGCCGGGGGCTGACGTCGTCGCGATGGACGACTTCATCTTCGGAGAGCCTGTGAACCTGAACGCGTGCGGACCCGCGTGCCCGGCCGACCTGACCGGCGACGGCAT
>DDFO01000034.1:45998-46239 GCA_002337215.1 Phycisphaerales bacterium UBA1926
GACCTGACCGGCGACGGCATCCTGGATCTTGCGGATCTGTCTGTGTTCGTGATCGCGTTCTCGTCGCAGGATCTCGCGGCGGATCTGAATGACGATGGCATCCTGGACCTGGGCGACATCCAGATCTTCGTCGAGGCGTACATCGACGGCTGCCCCTGACGGATCGGCCGACGCGCCGGGCCCTCTCTCTCGCGGTCCGTTTCTGCCGCGTCATCTGTTTCCGCCCCGCCCCCCGACTCCC
>DDFO01000003.1:0-7907 GCA_002337215.1 Phycisphaerales bacterium UBA1926
GGGATGAAACCCATGTCGAGCATGCGGTCGGCTTCATCGAGGACAAAGAGCTCGATGTTGCTCAGGTCGACGTGGCCCTGCTCCATGAGGTCGAGCAGGCGTCCGGGCGTGGCGACGAGGATGTCGACACCGCGCTGGAGCGACTTGACCTGGCGGAATTGGCTGACGCCGCCGTAGATGACGGTGCCGCGGAGGTCGGTGTGCGAGCCGTAGGTTTTGAGCGACTCGGCGATCTGGTCGGCGAGTTCGCGGGTGGGGCTGAGCACGAGGGCGCGGGGGACGCGCTTGCCGGTCTGGTTCTGCTTGCCCGGGCCCCGGAGGGGGCGCTTGGTCGAGTTGAGGAGGCGGTGGAGGAGAGGGAGCGAGAAGGCGGCGGTCTTGCCGGTGCCGGTCTGGGCGCATCCCAGCACGTCCTTGCCGGCGATGCCGGGGATGATGCAGCGGGCCTGGATGGGCGTGGGGGTCTCGTATCCCTCCGCCGTCACGGCGTCGAGGATGCGGTCATCGAGGCCCAGGTCGGCGAACTTCACCGAGCCGTCATGGGCCTTGTGGGCCTTGATCTCGGGGGTCTCGGTTTCGGGCGACTGGGCGCCGCCCCGGCGGATAAGGTCGCCGTCCGCGTTGCTCTTCGCTTGGGGTTTCTGCTTGGTCTTGTTTTCGGCTTTGGACTCGGGCTTCGCCTTGGGCTTGGACTCGGCGATCGTGGCGGGCTTGTGGGCGTCTTCGAGTTCCTCGTCCCACATGGAGGGGGCGTCGGGCTCGTTGGACGGTGTGGCGTTGATCGGCGTGCCGTTGGTTGGTGCGTGGTCCTGCGCGTCGTTCGCGGGGGTCGGCATGAGGTCGACCGCGGTCGAGTCGTAGAAGGGGCTGGGGTTCTGGATGGTCGTCAAGGGTACGGAACTTCCTGCTGCGTCGATGCAGCGTGGGCCCGCGGCCTGCTCCCTGTCAATGGGGATATCCCTGCGTGGGGATGGCCGGGGGCGTCATGATGTCGCTGGGGCCTGCGAACCAATACGGTTGGTGCGGAGGGGGGCCGGCGTTGCTGGCCCGCGGTGGTGCTCCCTTGCAGGGTGCGTGGTCGCGGGCGACGCCGATGGATTCTCGTTCCCGCTCGTGCTCGTTGATCGGCCTGCAGGACAGGCTGGATCAGCGGCCGAGTCGGGCGGTCGAGCCCTCCGGCAGTGCGGAACAGTAGGCGAGAGATCGGTCGGATCGAGGCTAGGGACGAGCCCGAATGAGAAAAGAGGTTCTCAGACCTTCTCTGGATCATGGCCTGGAGAGGGAGATTCTCCCGGGATGGCCGGGAAACAGCCCCTCGCGCGAACGTCGGGTGGGACGGGCTCACATCGAGCGATGAATGAATGAAAACCTCCTCGCTCGCGCGAGGGGCTCGTTGGAAATTCAGTGGGCGGACGGGTCGACGCGGGTTCGATCAGAGCTCGACCATCGCCATGTCGGTCTCGACCTTGCGGGCGGCCGGGGGGGTGACGAGGTCGGTGACGACGGCCTTGAGACCGCTGTGGGAATCGGCCATCTCCGACCGCGTGGTCGCGGCGTTGAAGAGGCTCGCCCTGGGGAGGGCGGCGACGTCGCTCGCGCTGGGGACCTGTCCGGGGCCCTCGTCGACGACGAAGGAGTCGGTCGTGTAACTCGGCGTCGTGAGATCCTCACCGGCGAGGAGGGCGAGCAGGTCGGTCGCGATCTGGCCCTCGCTCTTGGCGTCGTGCTGGCAGGGGATCGATTGCTCGAAGGCCTGGATGGCGCCGCGGGCGTTCTCGAAGGAGCCCGCCTTTTCGGCGAACGTGGCGCCCGGTAGGACGACGTCGGCGACTTCGCGGAGCCGGCTGTCGAGGGTGTCGATCAGCAGGACGTAGGGGGATTCGAGGGCGGACAGGAGGTCGTCGGTCGCCCACTGGCTTGGGTAGTTGCCGGTGACGATGATCGCGCCGATTTCGTTCATGTGGTTCGCGAGTCCCTCGGCTTCGAGGGGCGTGTCGCCCGTGATCGCCTCGAGGACGCGCCGCACGCCCCGGGCGTTGGGGGCCTTCTCGGCGTACTTGCGGAAGGCCTTCTTCTCGAACTCGGGGTCGTCGGTGCTGAGCGAGGGGGGGAAGTGCTTGTCTTCGCCGTCGAAGGGGACGGGGCCCAGGGCGAGGATGGCGTGCTCGTCGATGGACCGCGCGAGGGTGGCGAGCCGGTAGGCCTCCTCGCTCGTCAGCATGGGGCTGATCATGAGGGCGAGGCGCTTGCCGGCGTCGACGGATGCACCCTTGAGGCCTTCGAGGGCCTGGTCGTAGGCGCGGGTCCATTCGCAGTGCACGAGCGAGCCGTACTGGCGCCGGCTGGGCTGGGCGATGCGGTTGTCGGCGTGGACGAACTTCCAGCCGTAGCGGACCTCGTCGGTGATCCACCACTTGTTGACGTTCATGTTCGTACGGGGCTTGAAGCGGAAGATCGTGCCCTGGTTGTGCTCGACCCAGATGTTGTCGCCGCTCGCGGTGATCGGGTCGATCGCGGGCGTGCTCTTGAGGAACCAGACGCGCTGGGTGAACAGGAAGTCCTTGTCGAGCAGGGCGCCGACGGGGCAGAGATCGATGACGTTGGAGGCGATCTCGTTGTCGAGGGGCTCGCCCTGGAAGACGTCGATCTGGCTCTTGTTGCCGCGCCCGTCGATGAGCAGTTCGCTGGTCTCGGGCCATTCGCGGGCGAACCGCACGCAGCGGGTGCACATGATGCAGCGGTCGGAATAAATGTAGACGTTGGGGCCCAGGTCCTTCTTGGGCTGCTTGACCTTGGTCTCCTCGAAGCGTGACGACGAGCGGCCGTACTTGTAGGCGAAGTCCTGCAGCGTGCACTCGCCCGCCTGGTCGCAGACGGGGCAATCGAGCGGGTGGTTGATGAGCAGGTACTCCATCACCGACTTCTGGTTGGCGATGGCTTTCGGGCTGTTGGTGTAGACGACGAGCCCCTCGGCGGCGGGCATGGAGCAGGTGGGCTGGAGCTTGCCGCCCATCATGGGCTCGAGCTTGTTCTCGTTGCGGGGGTTGGGGGCCCAGACTTCGGCGAGGCAGATCCGGCACTGGGCGGGGATCGACAGCCCCTCGTGGTAGCAGTAGTGGGGGATCTCGACCCCGGCGCGCGTGGCGGCCTGGATGATCTTGTCACCGGGCTCGAAGTCGATGGTCTGGCCGTTGAGGACGAAGGTCGGCATAGGCAGCCTCGATGCGGTTCGGGCGTTGGTCAGCGTCCGCGCAACGGAAGCGCAGAGCCTCGTATGATAGACGGACTCCCGGGCACGCGAGCCTGCCGCGGGCCTAATGCGGGACGCGGTCGGAGCGGGTGAGATCAGCCCTGCTGGTGCTCGGAGCGGCCTTGATTCCTGCGGGAGGCGAGCGCCAGGCCGCCCACGCCTCCGACGAGGGCGATGGGCCAGAGGACCGAGGCACCGAAGAGCCCCGGCTTGTCCGCGGACGCGGCCTGTACCTCAAGCGCGTCGAGGCGAGCCTCGAGATCGTTGATGCGGGCGTCGCGGGCCTCGATGCCGGCCTGCTGCTCCTTGACGGCCTCGACGAGCACCGCGGTCAGGTTGGCGTAGTTCATCGCCTTGATCCCGTCGGGGCCCTCCTCGACGAGCTGGGGCAGGACGCGCTCGACTTCCTGGGCAATGAACCCGATCTGCTCGCCCTGCGTCGCCGAGGGGTGGTCATCATTCCAGGCGAATGTCACGCCCCTGAGCGCGAGCACGCTGTCGAGCGGGCTGCTGATCGTTCGGATGTCGTGCTTGAGGCGTTCGTCGCTCGCGCAGATCACGCCTCCGTTGCAGACGACCAGCCCGTTGGTGCGGATGTCGAAGACTTCAGCGAACGCGGGCGTCAATGCCTTGAAGATCGATGTCCTGAACGCATCGTCATCGGCTTGCACAACCAGTTGCGTCTCGCCGTTTGAGATGGTGCCACCGACACCGACGATTGTTGGCATAAAGATGCCGCCGGCGATGATGGACATGAAGTCAGGGCCGGTTGTACCGGCGCGGGGGTTCGCCTCGATCCGGTTGACAAACAGCGTGTCCTGGTTACCCGGCTCGACATGGCCCAGCCGCACATCGCCGTTGAAGATCGCGGCCTCGGCGTCCGAGTTCACCCCGCTGGGTTCGACGCGGAGCCCGACGCGGCCCGAGTCGCGAACGACCTGCAGCTCGGTATCCGCCCGCCCAAAGGCGAACAGGCCGACCGCGCCCTTGGTCGCCCTGAGTTCAACGATACGTGCCTCGTCGATACGTGCCTCGTCGGCCCCGACCGTGCCGGCGATGGTGAGGTCCCAGGTCGGTTCGTCGGTGCCGATGCCGACGTTGCCGTTGGGCAGCATCGACATGACGAGGTCGTTGACGCTCGCGCCCCGGTTCGGGCCGTAGCGAAACTCGAGCCGGCTGTTCTCTGCGGGGGTGCGTCTGATCATCGACCAGTTGTCGATGAGCGCCCCGGCACCGTCCTGCTCCATCAGGTCGAGGAACGAGCCCACCGAGCCCGACTGATCGCTGACCATCGTGAGGCCCGCGTCCTGCGAGGAGATGAGCAGATCCGTGTTGGGCTGGATGGTGTCTGAGCCGATGACGAACCCATCATCCAAGTGGAGGAGCCGCGCGGGGGCGAGGGTCCCGATGCCGACCTTGCCGGCCGAATCGATGAGGAAGCGGGTGTTTGGTCCTGTGGTGTCCTGGATGCCGAAGCGTCCCTGGCTGCCCGAGAAGACCGACCAGGTTGATTCGGCGGGGTTCTCGAGGCTCAGTGTCGCGCCGACGGTGATGTTGTTGTTCGCCTCGACATCGATGCCGCGTGTGTTGAGCGCGTACGGCGTGGCGGTGAGTTTCTGCCGGCCGATGACCTCGTAGGACTGCGACTGATCGGCGGGGCCGGCCTCGATCTCGACCCAGAGTTGCTCGTTCGCGGTCCACGGCCCGGCGCCGAAGTCGACCTCGACGCTGAACAGGCCGCCCGAGATGTCGACGTTGAAGGCCTGCACGGTCTCGATGGGTGTGCCGCCGGTCGCGGCGTCGTAGAGGCGGAAGCGCATGTCGCGGAGCCCGGTGACGGGCGATCCGTTCTGGCTCAGCGAGCCCTGGTAGGTGAACCCGGTGCCGGGGTCGGCGAGCGCCAGTGCGGGCGCGGCGGTGCCCGCGATGCAGGCGAAGGCGACGAGGCCGGCGAGACGGCGAGACAGGCGTGACGAACCCATGGGACTTCCTCCTCCATGCCCGCGCGTGTATCGACGGGCGATCGAACACATTCAAATCAACACAGTGCAGTGGGCCGACACGGTTTCCGCGTCAGCGCTGGCGATCAGGGACACCCGGCGAGGAACGCCGTGACGAAGACGGTGATATCGGCGAGATCGAACACCCCGGACGGGGGCGCGAGGTCAGCGGCCGGCTCGAGGGCCTGGAACGCCGTGACGAAGATCGAGATGTCGGAGAGATCGAGTGTGCCGAACGGTTCTGCAAGATCCGCGGGGTTGCAGGCCGTCGAGACGGCGCCGACGCCGGGCCAGAACCCGCCGGTGAACGTGTAGGTGGGGCCGGCCAATGGTGCCGACGCGTCGGGCTGCCCGATGGTGCCGCTCAGGGAGTATGACCCGCCCTGCACGGTCCCGCCGCCCCCGTCGATGGTGGACCAGTCGATGGCGTATGGCTGGGCCTGTGCCTCGGTGGTCAGAGCGCACGCCAGCGCAGCGGCCAGCACCGAAGAAACAACACACGTCATGATCAGTGATCCCCCTTGCCCGGCGTCCCGCGGACGGCGGGACGTTGATGGAAAATACCACAAAGAGGGGGAACTGTGAAGTGTTCCCTAAAACAACCCGCGTTTTCCGTCGGAGGTCCGTCTCGCGGGGTCCAAGGTGTGAAAAGCGGCGGGCCCGGGTGGTTCGTTAGAATGGAAAGATGAGCGATTCGATCTTCAGCAAAATCATTCGGAACGAAATCCCCGCCCAGCGGATCTTTGAGGACGAGGCCGTGATCGCGATCATGGACATCAATCCGCTCGTTGAGGGGCACGTGCTCGTCATCCCCAAGGAACCCGCCGAAACGTTGGGAGAACTCTCCGACGGCGCGGCGGCGGCGGTGGGGAAGGTCCTGCCCCGGATCGCGCGGGCGGTCGAGAGGGTCACGGGCGTCTCCGCATGCAACGTGCTGCAGAACAACGGGTCGGAGGCGGGCCAGGAGGTCATGCACGTGCACTTCCACGTGATCCCGAAGGCGGCGTCGGGCGGGCTGAGCATGCAATGGAAGCCGATCGAGATTGCCAAAGAGCGGGTGGCTGAGATGGGCCGACAGATGGCTCGGCTCCTGTGACGACCGCTCCGTTTGGACGGCGCACCCGATTTCAGGCAAGGCCGAGCACTCTGACGAGTTGGACCCCGGCCGGCGTGAACGCGAACAACGGGATCAGGGTCGCGAGTGCCGCGATGGCGAGCATCGCGAGTGTGATCGCTCGGGGGTTCGGGAGTCGGAGGTATCGCTTGTTCACGGCGTGCCACCACGTCCATTGCAGGGCGAAAAGCGGGAGTATCCAGAGCACCCCCGCGGCCGCGATGGGTTCGATGAAATAGAGGAAGCTGAGCAACCGCCCGGTGGCGTTCGAGAACCCGGTGATGAGCAGTATGTGGCCGAGATAGAGCAGCTCGAAGCTGAAGATCGCGGCGGGGATGCTCAGCAGGAATGCTCTGGCCACATGCGTCTTGCGGACCTTGCACGCGTTGAGCGTGGACGGCAGGCAGAGGTAGGCCGCGGGGCAGAGCGCGACGAACAGGGGCGGGAGCAAGAGCTCCCATTCGATGTCCGGGATCGGCCAGTTGGAGCGCGACCACCAGAACGTGCCGAACGGGGCGAGGATGATGCTCAGTCCGTGATACGTCGCGTCGAGCCGGGTCGGGGTGCTCCACGGGTGCTGGGTCGGCGTGATGTAGTTCTGCAGGAATCCGAATTTCGCGTCGATCGCGAGTTCCGGTACGGCGGCGAGCAGGCTGACCGCGACGACCGAAACCAGAATATGGACTGGGAAGTGGTTTCTGCCGGACAGGCTGACTTCAGCAAGGACAAGTTTCTCTCTGCGAAGGAACTCAAGAAGGCCACCAAGACCCATTTCGCTGCTAACCAAGAGCAAACTGAGCGCGCTTTTAAGACCTTCGATGACTTCCAAAGGAACCAGCTTCAGCAATACGTAAATGGTGACATCGAACTTTCTGAAATGAAAGATCCCGAAGTTCCCAAGGATTGATACTTAGTATATAAGTGATGATTATTTTGCTTGACTTCAGCGGTCAGGTATGGTACTATATAGATAATGGATGGGGCGAGTAAGCCCCCTAACTAGGAAAAAACATGGCTATTGACTTCAAGAATCTTCTCCTCGTCCCCCCCGCAGTGAGCGCTGCTCGCCTGCCTGTCCTGCTCCGTGGTCGCCACGGCATTGGTAAGTCTTCTGTGGTTTACCAGTACGNNGGCGGCGAGCAGGCTGACCGCGATCGTTCCGATGAGGGCGTACGCGAAGAGCGACCCGAGGCCGGCGTGCGATGACATGACGAGCGACTGCCAGAAGCGTCGAGGCAGCAGCGATCGGAAGAACGTCCCGGCCGCGGCGCGTGGGAACCGCCGTGTCGGGTGTTCGACGCTCCACCTGGGCATGGCCTGCATCGGGCCGAACACGTACGTCCAGCGGATATCGAGTCCACATTCAGGGCAGGTGCTCTCGAGCGGGCAGGTGTCGGTCCAGCGGTCGGTCTCGCCGCAGAGGTCGTAGCCACAGCGTGGGCATTCGGCCTGGCCGCAGTGATGATCCCCTTCCGGCATACCGGGTATACGGCCCCGGGTATCTCGGGGTTTCGCGTGGGTCTGGTGTGGGAGTGGGGCGGGC